>NZ_JBJXFW010000063.1:0-10701 GCF_046154385.1 Sphingorhabdus sp.
GCACCATAGCTTAACCCTTTTAGTGAACCGGCTTCCTACGGGAAGGCCATAACGTGGGTAGTTGCATGGGTCTGCCGTGGGTGGTGCTTTGGGGTTATGGTTTGGCACGAACTTCAAATCTGTCCGCAGAAAATTTCAGGCGCGATGGCAGGTTGTGGGCCGGGAGCAGACAGTCGGCTTCTGTGTGTGGATCGGAATAGCTGCTGTTTAGGCCATCCAGAACGCCCGGCAGTTGCCGCTAACAATTCGGACGTTGACGGTTCGCAATATAGGCACCCAAAAATTTCCAATTATTCAGCGTCGCAAGACGATTGTAAGTTCTGGGAGCCTGCGGGTCTGGAATGGCGATCGGCATTCGCGTGATCCTCGCGGCAGGCGCTGCATTTCGCCCTGCAGGAATAACGGAAAAATAAAATTCAAAGCCGATCAGAAGTCTGACAACAGTATTTTAAACGTATATCACAGGGCGAGCGCTGCGTTGAAAATGATGGCGAACGGATGAATTTCGCTGCATAGTCGCGGTAGCGTGTGGAGGATGTAATGAATAATCGGATAAAGCATATCCTAATCGTCGGTGGCGGCAGTGCTGGTTGGATTGCGGCTGCACGTATTGCCGCGAAAAACTGCACAGACGATCCAGACAGTGTAAGTGTTACACTTGTAGAATCTGCAGCTATCGGTACGATCGGTGTTGGCGAAGGCACTTGGCCAACGATGCGTAATACCCTCAAAAAGATCGGTATCTCCGAAACCGAATTCATCCGTCAATGCGATGGTGCATTCAAACAGGGCGCGAAATTTGTCGGATGGACCGATGGCACGCCGCAAGACGGCTATTATCACCCGCTAAACCCGCCACATGCTGCGACGCAAATTGACCTCTCCAGCCATTGGATGCGTGCCAAGAATCAGAACAGTTTGGATTTCGCTGATGCCGTCGATTTTCAGGCGGCATTGTGTGAAGCAGGACGCGCGCCGAAAGCGATCACAACCCCTGAATATGGCGGGATGGCTAACTATGCCTATCATCTTGATGCGGTCAAATTCGCCAAACTATTACGCGATTTCTGTGTAGAGAAGCTTGGTGTGCACCATATTGTCGATGACATTACAGCCGTCAATCAATCCGAAGATGGTTATATTGCAAGCATTGAAACCAAGCTGCATGGCACCATCGGAGGCGATTTGTTTCTGGATTGCTCGGGCTTTGCGGCGCTTATGATCGAGGGCGTTTATGGCGTCCCGTTTGTTCCCTGCAACGACATTTTGTTCGCCGACCATGCGTTGGCGTTGCAGGTCCCTTATGAGCGAGAGGATGCACCTGTCGCAACGCATACCATATCGACGGCCCAGGATGCAGGCTGGATATGGGATATCGGTCTACCGACCCGCCGTGGCACCGGCTATGTCTATTCGAGCAATCACACCAGCCACGATGCAGCCGAAGCAACACTGAGGCGTTATGTGGGGGCCGTCGGTGCAGAAGGATCAACACGTCGGATCAAAATCCGCGCAGGTCACCGCGAAACTTTCTGGGTGAAAAATTGTGTGGCTGTCGGACTGTCAAATGGCTTTCTGGAACCCCTCGAAGCTTCGGCACTGATGCTAATTGAAACGGCGGTAGATTTCGTTGCTGATCGATTGCCTGAGAATCGCGAAGCCATGATGATATTGTCAAAACAGTTCAACGCCGCTTTTACACATCATTGGGAGCGCATTATCGAATTCCTGAAGCTTCATTATGTGCTTACAAAACGCAATGACACGGCATTTTGGCGTGATAACGTTAGACCAAGTTCGATTCCGGAAGGACTGAAAGAGCGCCTTGAGCTATGGCGGTACCATCCGCCAAGTGCACAGGATTTTTCTTATCACAAAGAGATATTCTCGTGGCCAAGCTATCAATATGTCATGCACGGCATGGGTTTCGAGGCGAATTATACGGCTCGCTCAAGCTCAGGACACGACGAACAATTTGCGAAGCGCTGTTTTGCTGCTGTCGCACAATCACGACATAGGACGGTTGCCGAAATGCCAATGCACCGGGACCTGCTGAACAAAATTAATCAATATGGATTGCAAGCGGTTTGAAAAATCTAACATCGCTAAGCCTTTTCAATGCCGACCGTCATCGCGACGTCCGCATCATGCCCGGACCTGACATAGCATTGGGGAGTCGGCTGAATCACGTTCAAATCGGTTTGAGTGAGACAGGTGTTGCGGCATCCGACTACCCTTTGGTGTTTATGAAAGATGTCGATAGCGGCGCCTTCCGGCTTGTTGGGCTGTTCGGCCTGCAGCCCGGTTCTAATTGTTTCCTGATCAACGATCAGTGGCAAGCAACATATTTGCCGCTGGCAGTTGTAGGATGGCCTTTCCATTTAGGTGGTCCCGATCAATTATTGTGTATTGATGAGGGAAGCGATCTCGTGTCCACCGATACTGGATCAGCGCTCTATACCGGCGGCGGTAACGAAACCGCAGAGCTGCTGCGGATCCGTTCTATGTTCGAATATTTGCGCAGCGACGTTGATTCCGCCAATGATTTTACGACGGCGCTTGTAGATCTGAATTTGCTTCGTCCGATCCACGTGACGCTGGAATTTACCGACGGAGAAAGTGAGCTGATTGAGGGGTTATATTCCATCAGTCCGCTTAGATTATCGGCTCTTGAAGACACCGATATTCTCGATATGTACCGAAGGGGCTTTTTGGACAAAATCCACATAATCATGAATTCATTGGGCCAGATGAACCGGATTCAACAGTTATCTCATATTCATTTTGATCGCAAAATCGTACGATTGACAACCGAGATGACTTCTCAATAACGACTGGACTGTTTTGGTTCTAATCCTGGCTGCTGTAACGCATTTCCAATCCAAGCGCCCACCGCCTTTGAAATCCGGGCCAGAATCCGCTCTCTTTTTCGGTGGCTGTTTTTCCGCCAACGTTCTGCATCGGCGCCAATGGCCAAACCGCATCGCTGCTCTTTGTGGTCGGCACATTCATAAATGCCGCCTTTGTAACATCGCCTTTAAGGTGAAGATCTAGAAACGCCGTGATAAAATGCTGGTTGATTGCGTTGATACGTTCGGCGCGCCACACTGGCTCAGCAAAATACTCCCGCGTGGAGAAATCATCATTTGCTTCGGGTGGCGGCGGATTGCCGCCGACATTGTGTCGGGCGTTGAGGAACAGCAGGAAGTGTCTGGGTTTGACCACCATCTGTTCGAATATCCATGAGACACCCTGCCTGGTGTCGACAATATCATCATCGCTACCCCCGATTACCAATATCGGCTTTGTTGACTTCGCGAGCGACGCGGACGTCCACGCACGGCTTTCGGGGCGACCGCCGAAAGGCGCAAGCGCAACAACCGCTTTGATCTTAGCCGCAACAGGCGCGCCTTTGGCCTGACTGTCAAAAATGGCCGCTCGTGCTTCGACTGGTAATTGCTCGAAAACACTGCTTGCGGGGTCGTAGTTCATTCCTGCAGTGGCCAATGCACCGAAACCCCCCATTGAATAGCCAATGATGCCGATGTTATTGACATCAATAACCCTACCCAGATGGTCCCTGTCGTTCGCCGCGCGAGAGGCAAAATACTCAATCACCGCGCGCTGATCTGCTGCGCGATTTATCAAGACGTTACCAAAGGAAACGGCCAGCTCCGCTCCGCCGGTTGCACGTTGATCCATATGGTCGATTGCGACGACTACATAACCCTTGGTCGCCAGATTTTCGGTCAGCCACGTCATAAAGCTGTCCCAGCCATTATAACCGTGAGATACTACCACCAGCGGGAGGCGCTGGTTTCCGGCGACCTCTGCGTTCTCGACCGCGAGACTAGGGAAAGTGAACTGAAGCCTTTTCCCGTCTGGCCTTGGCAAAACATGCGTGAAACTCGTCCGGGCAGATCCCGAAGCGGGCTTTGCGGGATACCAGATGCGAAATTTAATCGTTCGCTTTGCACGCATCACGCCTGTTGTTGTCAAAGTCACTACAGGTGGTAAAACGAGTTCGCCGGTTTGCATGCCAACTTCGTCTGGACCAACCGCTGCGAGCAGCGGCGCATCCATAGGTGGAATGGCATAAGGCAGTTGTTCAGCGGGCTCAGACAAAACCGAACCGGAAATCAAAGCGAACAATGCCACCACGACATATTTTATTTTCGTCATTAGATGATTCACTCCGTAGTCCGGCAGACAGAAAAAAAGCCCTTCTTCGGATCAAATCCAAAGAAGGGCGAAATCACTTATACGTTGTAATTTAGAAGGTAACGCGCACGCCAGCAGCGTAACGTGCTCCGGTATCGACATAATCAAGGACCTGATTATCGAACCGTCCGGTCGTTATGTTTCGAGCATTGAACACATTGGTACCTTCGACGAATATCTGTGCAAATTCAAAAATATCATAGCTTGCACGCATATCAACCTGCTCGAAAGCCCGGCGGAAAACCGGATCTCCGCCTTGCCCGGGTGTGACCAAGGCTTCGAGGAAACGGCCGCGACGGTTCCACGCAACACGGGCAGAAAAACCGCCCTTTTCGTAGAAAGCAGTCGCATTATAACTGTTTCCAAGGCCCTCAACTGCGAACGAAGTGGCTGTCGTGCCTTGGTCAAAGTTCGCATTGCTTTTTACAAATGTTGCATTCAGCGCCACGCCGAAGCCATCAAGCGGTGATGGCAAATAGGTGAAGCTATGGACAGCATTTAGCTCGAGACCGCGAACATTTGCAGTCTCTGCATTACGCGGCCGACGCACATTGAAGGTTGCGGAATTTGGACCGGTTATTCCATTTCCGATCGGCAAGCCTCCAGCATTTGCAATAGTGAAGACCTCTGCCGAGCGTGTCTGGACAATGAAATCCTTGATGTTCTTGTAGTAAATTGCGGCCGACAGTGTTGTGGTCGTCGAAGGATACCATTCAAAAGACAAGTCAAAGTTATTAGAAGTATAGGGCTTAAGGTCTGGATTGCCTCCGCTCGCATCGAGGCTGGCCGGACGCAACACATCAAAATTAGTCCGAGGAGCCAAGTCTCTCACTTGCGGCCTGGTTACAGTCCGCGAGCCAGATAGCCGTGCTACGATATCATCTGTCAGATTTATTTTGATATTCATGCTGGGCAAGAAGAAATCATAGCTCGATTTCTGGCTCGTTGCTTGCGGTACACCGCCGTTGGCAAACACGCCCTGATAAATGGTAGGGTCACTGAGCACTGGCAGGAGGTCAAGTAGCTGTTGCTGCTGGCCATTTGCCGTCAGTTCGGTGTGCATATACCGGGCACCGATATTGACGACCCACGGCATAGATCCAAGCGTTCCCTTGAAATCGGTATCAAGATATCCTGCATAGACCTTTTCATTAATGGAAAAGGAATTTGGCTGAACTGCAGCATCGAAGCCATTTGTGGCAGCTAGCAAAGCTGCAGTCGTCCCTGGCGCCAGACCACGTGCTACATCACGAGCCGCGGCCTGAGCAGGACTCTCCAGGAATGCAAAATAGGCATTCGCATCATATCGTTGGAAAACTGTAGGAACGGAACCGTTGCCGCCAAGGAACCGACCAAGATTCAGAGGACTTAGCAGTGATGGCGATGAAAGTTCATTGTAACCGCAATAGAGGCATAATGTATTCGGATTGGTCGCAATTGTCTGACTGCTCTTCTTCCGATTAGTATTCACCAAGCCGAAACGCACAGCATCCAAAACGCCGCCGTCCGACTTCCACTCAGTGTCCAACTTATACTCCAAAACCCTTTCTGCCTCATCATTTCCGGTGCGAAGGGCGATATGGGTGCGACCCAGGGCGGCATTTGTGAGGTCACCGGTGTAGTTCGTTGTTGAGGGGAAACCGCTGCCCGTTGCCTCCTGGAAGGAGTATTGGCTCGGAATGCCGATGACTGTAAAATAGTTCTTGCCGCCAGCGTCATCATTCGCTTTCGACCAGGATGCGTCAAGCTTAACGGTCAGGTTGCCATTAACTTCCCATTCCAAATTACCGCCTAAGCCCCGTGTTTTCACAAAGCGGTTATTGGAAGTTTGAATAAGATCTCCGACACCATTAGTAGTCAGTGATGTTATAGTCCGGTTACTATCTATCGCAGCAGCGACATAGCTTGATGGCTCAAACCAGCTTCCAAGCGATTCTACCCGTGAATCCACGTCAAACTTGTTGTACAGGCCATCGACGGTAAAAGTGAGCTGATCCGCAGGCTTGAATTGTGCAGTTGCATTGATTCCGAGCCGCTCACGCGATTGCGTATCTTGGCCCGCATCCTGATTTCGCGGCGCAAATACGTTGGTAAACAATGGTGTCGCTGTTGGTCCTACTGTCGTTCCGGGCAAATAACCACGGTTCTGGGTGAAGCGAACCTCAGAATCCCGCTTTTGGTAGGATACGGCTGCCAGAATGCCGATCGTATCATCGGCGAAGGTCGTGCTAACAAGACCGAAAAGTTGAGGCGTAATGTTTTTGCTATTTCGCTCATAAAGCCCTTTTGCAGAGAATACGGCCTTAAAGCCACCAAGATCGAGTGGCCTGGGGGTTTTTACGTTAAGCGTCGCACCAATACCGCCATCTTGCAGTTGCGCTTGCGAGCTTTTATAAACCTCTGCACCGCTGATAAGCTCAGCCGCCAAAAGATCGAAGCTGAACTCGCGCCCCTGATTGTCGCTTGCGAAAGTACGGCCATTTACAAGAACGGTGTTGAACGCTGGACCAAAGCCGCGAACCGTGACGAAGCGACCTTCGCCGTTGCTACGGTCAATTGCCACCCCAGGAATACGCTGCAAAGATTCAGCAACGTTAGAATCCGGGAACTTCCCTAGATCTTCCGTACTGATAGCGTCTACGATTGAATTTGAGTCGCGCTTGATAGCTGCAGAGTTGCTTAAACTACCTCTGATGCCCGTTACGATGATTTCTTCACCGCCATCCTCGTTCGCAGCGGCGTCTGGCGCATCCTGAGCATAACCAGCGGTTGATAACGACAACCCGAATGCAATGCCCAATAATAAATGTGCTTTCATCTTCATCACAACATCTCCCAGTAGTTTATATTTTTCTTTTAGCTCATGCATCCCATAAACAAACGCTGGGCGAATGGATCACTTAGTAATCCGAATTTGCCTTCGTTTGTGCATTTGTAATTAGGCCACGTGAGTACCGTAAGTGTTAAAACGAATGAAAAATGTTCGCAATCGAAAAATCCTTAAGTAGCCAGTTATGTCCTATTCGGCGCCGCAACAGATTTTTACACCGACGCCGCCAGCAGAGGCAAGGTTCAGAAAATCATCAGGTAAATCCATATCTGTAAAGAGCCAGTCGATTTGTGAAAGATGCCCAAAACGCGACATCGCACGACGACCAAACTTACTGTGGTCGGCAACCAAAATTGTTTCACGGGAACTGCCAATGATCGCTTTGGCATTCAAAGTTTCTTGATAGTCAAAATCCAGCAACGACCCGTCGCTATCTATACCACTCACACCAATAATGCCAAAATCCAGACGAAATCTTTCAATAAATTCTGTTGTTGCTGGTCCAATTATGCCACCGTCGCGTTGACGTAGCAGCCCGCCTGCTATCAATACTTCACAATCGTCATTGTTCGACAATATCGTCGCTACATGCAAATTGTTTGTCACGACTTTCAAGTTCTTATGGTTAACCAGAGCTTTAGCGACCAACTCTGTTGTGGTGCCGATATTCAGAAACAAAGAACTGCCATTTGGCACGTGCTTTGCGACATTAGCCGCAATCCGCCGCTTCGCATCCACAAACGCATGAAGCCTATGATGATAAGCCTCGTTTTCGACACTATTTGCTTGGCCGGCTCCTCCGTGGAACCGCTGCATAAATCCTTGACCACACAACGTATTTATATCGCGCCTGATTGTTTGGGGGGTAACATTTAACAGATCGGCGAGTTGCTCGGTCGCAACAAACCCTTGATTTTTCGCCAATTCCAAAATCGCCTTTTGGCGTTCATTAATTGCGTTGACCATATCTCACCCCGCCATTCATTGTCACCGCTTAGGCTATAATATGCGGCCTGCTCCACATGAACATAAAACAATATCCGTGTCTCCCATTATACAACATGTACGCGCAACAGCGAATATCCTCCTTACAATTGCTGTGCAATCTAGAAGAAATTTGATGTTCCAATTCAACCCTTGTTATTTGCGAAAAGGAAAGTAGCCTTAAATCTAACAAATTAGGCTCGAGACGTTGTGCTCGCAAAATGAAATGAAATGGGGAGCATGCAATGTTTCAAGAAGGCGGTTCCGCATTACAGATTGCAATATTTTTTGGGCTTACCGCGTTAATCGCTTTGATGACCTATTTGAAAGTCCATGGCAAAGGCGCTGGCCGTGACAGCAGCTCCAAAGAAGTATTTCTGGCTGGCGGTGGACTGAGTTGGCTATTTGTGGCCGGATCCATTACCTTAACCAACTTATCGACAGAGCAGCTTGTTGGCATGAATGGCAACCAGATGCTGCTTCTGGCATGGTGGGAGTTGTCAGGCTTTGTGGGGTTGATGATACTGGCGTTCATCTTTGTGCCTATTTATTACCGCAACAAATGCACGACAGTCACTGAACTGCTAGAGCGCCGATATAAGGGAGGCAGCATTCGGACCGTAATTTCAGCGATGTTCCTGGCCGGTAATATCCTGATTTATTTGCCTGCTGCATTGTATAGCGGCAGCCTGTTTCTACAGTCATTATTCGGCACCGAATTTTCGCTGCTCGTTTATGCCGCACCAATGACGATTATTGCTGCAGCATATACTATTACAGGCGGACTGCGAGCAGTGGCGGTGATGGATACCTATTCAGGTATTGGTTTGCTTGCCATTGCGTTGCTTGTGGTGTTCCTTGCTTTGGCGGCTGTGAATTTCGATATATTTACAGGCGTCCCAGAATTTCGCACCAGCATGATTGGCGCGATTGACTCGCCCATTCCGTTTCACACATTATTCACCGGGATGATTTTCATTCAGATATTCTATTGGTCGACAAACCAGAATATCACGCAAAAAGCTATGGCCGCACCCAATGTGAAAGAAGCGCAAAAGGGTGTGTTTGCCGCAGCAGCGGTGCGCGTACTCGTTATTCCCGCGATAGTCGTGATTCCGGGCGTGGTGGCATTCAAATTGTTCGGTGATGTCAACGATGCAGCTTATGGCAAGCTAGTAGCGCAGGTATTGCCGGGCTGGATGTCTGGCGCTTTTGCTGCCATGATGGCTGCCGCTGTGATCGCGCATACCAGCGCTATTCTCAACAGCTCGGTCGCGCTTTATTCGATGGACTTCCATGAGAAATTCATCGCGCCAATTGCAAAGCCCTGGAAAATTGCTGCGATTGCTTCAGTCGTGCTTACAATCACTTCGATCCTGATGGTTCCCGTTTTTCAGAATGCATCGAGCATCATCAACTTGCTTCAGCAATTGAACGGTTTGTTCTCAATGCCAATCCTGTCCGCATTCATCGCCGGCCTGCTGTTCCGCAATGTCGATGCGCGTGCCGCTATTGGCGGACTGATCTGGGGATTAGGTAGCTATGCCATCCATAATTTCATTTTGTACGTACCCAATGAAGGTTTCGATGGACAAACCTATTACCAGCATTGGGGACTCCCATGGCTCCATTATATCGACGTGATGGTTATTGTACTGGTGACGTCGGTTGCAGTGTCGCTAATCATTAACAAGCTGGTCTTCGGCAACCGCGCAACCTTTATTTTCAGCAAGATAGGCCGTGACATACGCCGCGCCGAAGAAGCTGCAATTGATGCAGGACAATAACAAAATGAATGGAATTGAGATGTCGAACGCAAAGCATGGGTGTTGTGGACTAACTTTGAATTGATGACAGGCGAGCAAGGTACAATGACCGGTCCACGTTTAGCGATCGGGCTTGATCGTTGGTGCATGATCGCCTCCTTAGCCAGTGCTGACCGCAGGTAGAGCGAAGCGGAACCGTAGGATGGCACCGGCCAAGGAACGGCCTCTGGTGCCGGTAGGCTAAAACCAAGCAAGCTGTGTGGTCTGACAGTGTTTTAATGTCGTCGCCATGCCTCAATCAGGATTTGGGTTTCAGCCAGATTTTGGAAGATCTGCACCCCGACCGGAGTCAACCATTCTTTCAAGGTGATAGCGATGAACTGGGGGCCATTGTCGGGCCTAATATGTGCCGGGGGTCGATGAATTACGAACAACTCGGCCAAGATCGCCTGCACGTCCACACTTTTGATCTTACTTGCAACAAAAAGGGCAAGATATTCCCGGCTCGCCTCATCAATGATCGCAAGTTCCGCATTCTTGCGATCATCATGATTGCGAACATCGACGAATTCATATGCCTGTCCAGCGTCAGATCCGAGATCGCACGCCGCCGCCGTGCATTCTCCTTGTCCAAATCCTTCAAACCAGTATTTCCGCTCTTAGCCCACTTCGGTCGTTCAGAACGTTGCGTTTGGAGCCACCAGATCAATAGGGCATTGTCTTCAATGGTTCGAACACTGCTTTTGCGTCGTGATAGACGAATGTCGGCTTTACTGTCCGTCGTCAGATAATTTGAGACATATGTCGGCTTAAAATAGGTGAGTGTTTGGGCTCATCCGGTTGGTTGATATTATGCGGCGATCTTGCGGTGATGCAAGCGCCTTTGTTCGATCGTTTTGC
>NZ_JBJXFW010000065.1:0-10778 GCF_046154385.1 Sphingorhabdus sp.
CGAAAAACAATCGAACATCGGCGCTTGCATCACCGCAAGCTCGCCGCATAATATCAACCAACCAATGGACCCAAACACTCACCTGTTTTAAGCTGGCATATGTCTCAAATTATCTGACGACGGACAAGTTACTCTAAGCGAGCGGCAGCTTTGTTGTCGTGTCCGGTTAGTCCGCTTTGGCGAATTTGTTGTGGAAAGCGGAAGCACCAATATTTGCACGATCAATCGAACTCTGGTTCAGGAGCTGTAACCGTTCCCCGCCGCGCTATGAAATAAAGCCCGGCGCCGACCACCAACAGTCCAACCAGAAGAGCAAATGCGCTCGCTGGTGCCTGAACTATCGTAAACAAGCCAAAGCCAACTGACACCGCGATTACCGGCCACCAGTAAGCCGCCAGATGCCCATCGTGCCGCTCGTCAGCCCGGCGCATCAGAACGACGAACGCTGCGGCCACGACCAGCCAGACGAGTTGCGCGCCAAGGGAAGTCATGGTTGCCAGAAACGTGAATGCGCCGCTGGCAAGCATCACTGCTACAATCGCAGCAAATAACAAGGTAGCGCGGTCTGGTGTCTTCAACTCGGGGGAGACATGCGCAAATGTCGGAGGTAACAAACCACAATCGGCCATAGCGAATACAACGCGAGGTCCAACGATGAAATAGCTTAGCGCATTTGTAGCTATTGAGAATATAGCCGCGAGGCTGAGTAGAAGCGCGCCGTTTTCTCCCAAGACTTCAGCTGCAGCAGATGCCAGTGGTGTTAAATCGCCTTCGCCTTGCGGCGCACCGGCGGCGATGTAAGCCCACTGAACCGCCATGTAGAATAAAATGATCATGCCCAACGAACCCAGCATTGTGAGTGGCAGATCACGGCGCGGATTTTTGAGTTCGCCTGCTGCAAGGGATGAACTCGCAGCACCGGAAAACGCAAAATATACTAGTAGCGCGACGCTTTCGAAGCCGCCGAAGCGGGGAATGTCGAACTCGGTCGCAATGCCGCCGGAGGCGAAAGCGACCGCACATAAGAGGAGGATCGGACTGACTTTGAGCACTGTTCCGATAGCGAGCGCGCCGACGCTGTTCTTCATTCCGGAGAGGTTGATCCCGGTTAGCGCTGCGAGCAAGAATGCAAGCGCGATGCCCCGTGCCACGACTTCATCGAAAACGGGAAATATGACCGCCAGATAGGAGACAAGCACATACAGCGTCGCCGCGCGCCCTGAAGCCATGGCGATAACCAGGACCCATCCTACCAGGAACCCTACAGGCGGACCGAATGCCGCCTGACACCATAGCTGCGGTCCACCAGAATCGCGGAACATGCTAGAAAGCCGTGCCGAAATGAAAATACCGGCACTGAATAGCAAGCCAAATATCAGGAACATCCAGGGCGCAAAATTTCCGACCTCGGAATAAAGCAGAGCTGGAAGGGCAAAGATACCCGCGCCGACCATGCCGTTGACGCTCATTAACGTGGCGCCCAGTGGTCCAACCACCCTTGGTGGTCGAGTATCAGATCCCATGGACTATCCCCCTTTCAAGGAGAAGGCATGACTTACGCGTTCATGTCAAAGTTATTCGTTCATATGCTGGCGCAGACCCGCCACACGCAGGAAAGGGAGCGGTGCTCGTTTAATCAAAACGGGGAACACATCCCATCCTAGGGGCCAGACGATAGAAACAGAAAAGTCCGCTATGTTGTCGTGTCCGGACAGTCCGCTTTCGTCGTATTTGTTGTGGGAAGCGGACATTTTGCAGACCAATCATTCGGAAATTGAGACGCTGCCGATTGGCGGTGCGATCCTTGCACTGCCTCAATCAAAAATCAGGTGCATTTGCTCTGACATTGCCATGCCGCAGCAGGGGCGAGGCCCGGTCAATTTGCAACACCAATCGACGTTTTGTGGCTTCACGGTCTGTTAACATTGCTCCCGTCGATTCTCCGATACTCAATATCGTTGGCCAAAGGTGCTGACACAAGCAGACCCTTGACTGACCCGCCCCCATCCCGCGTAAACTCCAAACGCTGAAACCCCGTTTCCGCTTCAGGCCGGAACGTATCAGGTTGATAGCGGGCAAATGGGACGTGTTTGGCATCGCCGGTGCGCAGCCAGAGTTGTCCGCCCTGAGCGTATAGTATGAGCGTTTGTTGTAGAGTGTCGCTGTAATAGGTGCCGATTAGTTCATCGGTGTCCAGCGGTGTTTGAGGCACTGGCTGCATAGCGGCGCGCGGTGCGGGGATGTAGCCATCTTTGCTGACTTGCCAGCGCATTTCAGTCGCGCGCTCGGCTCCCAACGGCCCCTCCTCAAAATCGTGAAACTCCAGCCGCAATTCCCGCGACGGGTTAAGCATAAACACGCCTTTGCCGATTTGCGGCAGAGGCACACCCTTTTCGCCAAATGTCGCAAAGGTGAGCGCATCTCCGTCGCGGCGCAGGGAGAACTCAACCCCTGCGAATAGGCGATAATCTCCAGTATATCGGTCGAGCTGCTCCCCGGCCTCTGGCACAAATTCCGCTATCTCTTCTGCTTCAAGCTGATCCGCGAGAACGATCTCCGCCACATCGAAAGCAAAAGCAGCTTTTAGGAAATCGCTGCGATTTCCGATCACCGCGATGGCAACCTGCTTGCCCGGTTGGTCATCTGTCACACGCAGAAGGAAGCTTCTGAAACCCCCGGTACTCCCGCCATGCGACCAAGTATCAAGCCCGCGAAAATTGCGATATTCTTGGCCGTTGGTGGCGATCAATCGGCGGCCATTGGGCAGAGTAAAGCGCGCCGCCATGGCAGCGACTACGCCGCTCACGTTGGTCCCGCCAATCTCGCCAGAATTCAGAGCCTGGGCCCAGAGCAACAGATCGCGCGGATGTGTAACGATGCCGGTCGAGCCATATGTGGCAGACAAAAGATGCGCTTTAGCAAAGCCAGCGTCGGCTGGGTCATAGCTCGCTGCGATGTTTTCTATGATCCGGTTGGGATCAGTAAGCACGAAGCTCTGCGTCATGCCGAGCGGGCCAAAAACGCGATTTTGCATGAACTCAGCGAAGGGCTGGCCTGACACTCGTGCAGTCACTTCAGCGAGCAATTGATATCCGGTGTTGCTATACTCCTGACGCTCTCCGGCGGTAAAATTGCCGCTGCGTTGGCGGAAGATTAGGTCGAGCGCTTGGTCCGCCGTGACAGGCGATGCCTGAGTCTGCCCGGTGAGCAAGAGTAGGCCGCTCTCTTCGCGCAGGCCGCTGGTGTGGTTCAGTAAATGCCGGATCGTTACGGGCGTGGGGCGGGCTTCCAATTCAGGGATAAAGTCGCGTACATCCTGATCAAGCGAGAGCTTCCCTTCTTCGGCAAGCAGCACAATCGCAAAGGCCGTGAATTGCTTACTGATCGAGCCGATGTGGAACCGCGTGTCCGCACCAATGGGTACGGCGCGCTCAAGGTCCGCCTGACCCGCCCAGCGTTCATAGACCAGCCGTCCCCCGACGGAGACCGCGATGCTGACGCCCGGTTCACCGGGCGCTTGGTGACTATCAACCAAGCGGTCAAGCGCTGCCCAATCAGCTTCATTGGCCTGAGCTGGCGACGCGGCCAGCAATCCGGCGGCGAGCATGCCGAGGAGCGCGCTAAGAAGGTTGGAGATGAAGGCGAGAAGTCGGATCATGTTAGTGGGCTCTTATGGTTCTTCGGTTCGGGACTACCGAAATGCCTATAAAACCCTAGCCATGCGTCCGAATACGCGAAGTCGAACCTATTTTCTGCGGTGTTTTTTGCGATAAGCCGACGGTGTCATGCCCACATGTTTCCTAAACGCGGTGTTGAAGGACGACTTTGCGTTGAAACCCGATTCATAGAGGATCTCAGTCACGCTCTGGGTACTGTCTGTCAGCAATTCTTGCGCATGCTTGATGCGGTGGCGGTTTAAAAAGTCGAAAAAGTGCAAACCATGCCGCTGATTGATCAATGCAGACAGATCTTTGGCCGCAATCCCGCTGCGCCGGGCCAGCCGCGATAGCGACATGTCGGGATCGAGATAGGGACGCTGCTGATCCATAAATGCCGCCAAATGCTGCTGATCACCGCAAGCCTTGTCGCCATCGGAGGCATCGATTTCCTTCGCCGCTGACACGAGCAACTTGTCCACTGCGCGAAAGACCTGCGGCGACAGCAAGGCTTGAAAGGCAATCGCCACAGTGATCGCAAGGACAAGGAGCGCCGCAATCATTTGCAGCGTCGTCAGAATATCTGCGGAAAGGGAGGCCGCAAAGGCAGTCCGAACTACAAACAGACCATGTGCAATGAGTGAGGATGCGACGAGCAAGGCGAGCCAGCGCCAGCTCGCCGATTTCCCGACAAAGCGCGCTTTCATCTCCTGACGAACCCGCCAAAGAGCATAAATGGCGGCGGCCATATAGATTGCATATTGCACTTCAAACACGGCGCTCAGGTAAGGGATATCTGCCTTTGCTACAACGAAAGCTAAGACTAAGACCGCAGGCAGAAGGTGCAGTGCATCAAGAGCGCGCAAGGATCTCCGCTGGAAACAGCTGAACCAAATGAAGCCGGTGAAAAATGGCATTTGGAGCATCGCGGCAACCGGACGAAAACTGCTGATCATGGGATGCGCTGCCCACCAATCGCCTAGAAACCAGGCGCTGATATCTACAGCCGTGGTAAACAGGAACAGCGCAAGCAACGAGTTCGCGAGCCGGATAGCCGAGGGCAAGAGCAGCAAGAACGCGCCCAGCAAAATGGCCATAAAGGTTGCGAGCATCGCCGCAGTGGGAACGATCAAATCCATGCCAGCATGTATCTGTTCGCCCGCGCCCTATTTCGCAAGCGTTGTGTGCACACGCTGCCATGATTTAGGATCTGGGCGTCTGTTAAAGCCCGCCATTCGTTCAGCTTCCGTTTCTGGGTCGTCTTGAGACAGTCAGCTTTTGGATCCTACTCGGTTTTCACAACTTTCGAATTGTTCTATCGGGTTGGTGATGGAAGCCATTTTTGAATTCATTTTTCAGTTTGTTGTTGAGGTATTGCTACAAGCGTTGGCGGAAATGCTGGTCGAACTCGGTTATCGAAGTGTTGCTGACACGCTGCGTCGACCTCGCAACCCAGTGTTGTCGACTATTGGATTCATAATCGTTGGTGCAGTTGCAGGCGGCGTCAGTCTCTTGATATTGCCGCATTCCCCAATTCAGGACCCAATGTTCCGCACGATCAACCTCTTTGCGACGCCGACAATCTTAGGGCTTATGATGATGTTGGTTGGTAAGCTTAGACAGAAAAAGGGTCAGGACTTGGTTCACATAGATAAATTTGGATACGCCTTCGTATTCGCGTTCATTATGGGACTGGTAAGATTTATCTGGGCAACGTGAATGTCCTCTTCGATTGAATACTCCGATTAGCAGACCTTCGGCGCACCTTCTGAAACTATGGCTGGAAATAGGAATCTAGTATTGGTGCCTGAACGGCCGGAATGTTTTGGATGGCAGACGTCTGATTTACCACGAGAAAAGCTGATTGCAGAAGTTCAGCGGCAACGTATGTTGCCTCAATGAACAACCGAGAGATGCTGACCAAAATCGATGGGCAAATGTTGGCGGAAGCATTTTCGCTGGAACATCATCTAGCGGCCGTGTCGGCTGGGAATGCTACGGCTCGCCTGCTGGCATCACGGCAGTGGACAGAACGATTTGCCGTCAACGCTCAAGGGCAATGTGTCCTCATCCCGGTGCGGCTGCACTTTGCTTCTGAGCGGTTGCCTCTATCTATCAGCGATGAAGCATGGCTTTTCGCTCGCGCTCTGCAGACGCGCAGCAATGACGGGTTTGAGCGTCAACGTGCAGTCCGCGATTTGCTAGCAGATTTAAGGCCTTGGGCCGCACCCTTCATTGTGGCACTTATCGGAGAGTATATCGTAGAGATTTTGAACGACATTTCCGCCGCGCTGACGGATGAAAATACACAGACCCTTGCTACGTTTATCTTACAAAATGAAGGCTTCTGGAACACGACCAAGCGCCGGGTGGCAAGCTATTGGAACGTATATTACCGATCAAACGGATGCAGTGAATTGCGCCATGCGTATCGGCGAGATGAATACATTGGTTTCAAGATAACCGACCGGATTGAAATGGCGGCTTTTGGGAGAACCTAAATGGAAACCCAACGGTCGAAAAGTTGTGGGGAGCGGAACGGCGGCTAACGGGGTAGGATTGAGGAAAGCAGACACTCAAATTGGGGAACGAGGCCCAACACTGATGTGCTTCAGCCCTTCGGGGGGACTTGCATTTGAGGAACGAAAATATCGAAACTGCCAGCTCGTCCGAGGTCGTATTAGAGCTGTCTACCACTAAGTCATTTGGCCTCAACCCGATGTGGACACTTCGCGATTGGCCTTCCGTTAGTCCAATCATTCTGCCGCATCTGGAACAGTACCGCCACGAATGTCCCAAGAATAGCGACGACGCCAGCCGTTTGGGCGATATAGTTGATGTCTTCGAGAGTCATTTCCCCATCAACCGTTCGGCAATCGCTTGATAGGCCGGGAGCGAGATATCGTCGAAATTGCTGTTGCCCGCCTTGGGGTTTGACGCAAAGCGGACGATGACCATTTCGGCCTTGGGATCGATATAGATGCCCTGCCCATGGATGCCGCGCGCCATGTACGCGCCGTGGGCATTGTGGCTGACCCACCATTGGCTTTTATAGCTCCAGCCGGGGAGGGTTTTGTAGCCCGCTTTGGCGAAATCCTCCTTGTTCGCGCCAGCCCGGATGCGCGCGACGACTGATGCGGGCACAATCTGCTGACCGTTGAAGCGCCCGTTCAGCCGCATCGCCTCGCCAAACCGCGCCATGTCGCGCAGCGTCGGATTAAGCCCGCCGCCCATCGCGGGCGAACCAGCGCTGTCGACGACGACATCGGCGTCATGCTCGGTCCCGAGCTTTGACCAGACGCGCTCGCTCAGCACAACATGCGGGCGCTTGCCGGTGACGCGCGCGATGATCCAGCTGAGCACTTCGGTGTTGACCGTCTTGTAGGTGAACTGCGCCCCATGCGCGCCTTGCTTGGCGACGGTCGGCAGATAATCATAAATCGCGCGCGGCCCCGCATAGCCCGGCGGCGCGGGGCGCATGCCCGCTGCGACGCCATATTTAGCGACGCCGGCATTGGGGTCGGTATAATCCTCCGAAGAGGAAATGCCGGTGGTCATATCGAGCAACTGCCGCACCGTTGCGTCGCCAAACCCGCTACTCGCCAATTCGGGAATGTAGCGCGACACGGGTGCAGATTCATCAATCTTGCCCTCGGCGATCAGCATTTCGGTGAGCGTACCAACATAGCTTTTGGTCACCGACATCGCGACATGCGGCTGGTCAGCATTCATCACGCCAAAATAGCGTTCATAAACGATTCGTCCGCGATGCAGCACCAGCACTGCATCGCCATAAACCGCCTCAATCGCCGCATCCCAGCGCATCGGCTCGGTCTTGCCAAGCGGGATGAAGGTGACCGCGTCCAGATCGGTGCGCATGGCGACGGGCAGTTTCGCGACCGGGCCAGAGCCGCGCGACACCCGCGCCGTGGCAGTCAGTTCTCGGTAATGGGCGAACGACCAGCGTATCTGCGGCCAATCCCGTGCAGGGCCGCCATCAAAGGTGATGCGTTTGTCGGGCGGCGGCGGGCTGCCCTGCATCCAGCCCATTTTGACGGGGTCGGTCTCAGCGGGGCTGGCGGGGCCTTGCTGGGCGAATGCGGTGGTGGCAGCGAGTATCGTGCCCACGGCCAATGCGGCTCGGATTCCGGCCTTGAAACTGGTCATATTTTCTTCCCTCTGAACGTTATTGTCGCTTCAACCCGCGCCGTGGAAGGCGTCATATACCACCGCGTTGAGCTTCCAATGATCTTCGCGCCACATCGCAAACATCTGGCGGCTGAAATCATCGGGCAACACTTCGAGCGCATCATCGGCCAGCTGGTCCAATATCTCCTCGATTGTGGTACCCAGGTCGGCCACATCAAAGGGCAGTTCCTTGGCCATGTCGGTGTCGATTGGGCCGGGCATCACCGCGTGCACCGCGATGCCGCGTTTGGCGAGTTCGATTCGCACCGACTGGGTGATCGAGTAAACGGCGGCTTTTGACGCGCTATAGCCCGAATGGAACGGCCCGGCCTGCAGCGAGGTGATCGACGCAATATTGACCAGCGCGGCCCCCGGCTTGCCCTCCAGGATCGGAACAAAGGCGCGCATCATCCGCAGCGTGCCCCAATGATTGATCTCCATCACATGGCGAAATTCCTCCATCGATCCGTCGAGCGTGGTCGAATAAGCAATCACACCGGCGTTGTTGATGAGCAGGTCAACGTCGGTCGCCAATGCCGCCGCCGCATCCACCTGCGCCTGATCGGTCACATCAAGCGCGAGCGGGATGACGCGGACATCGCCGAAATCGGGCAGCGAGGCGATGTTGCGTGCAGTTGCATAAATGCGCGCAACCCCGCGTTTCAGCAGCCCCTCGACCAGCCCCTTGCCAATGCCGCGATTGCTGCCGGTGATCAGTAGCGTGCGTCCTTCATATTTCATGCGCCTTCTCCTTTTACCAACACCGGCAATTGCCCGGGATTCTCCCCCAGCACCCGCACCCAAGCGATTGTCTCTGGTTGGACGCTCAGCCGGGGATCAAGCGCCGCAACGCCGCGCACCACTTCCTCCAGCGTCATCCGCGCCAACCAAGCGCCGAGGCAGAAATGCGGCCCACCGCCAAAGCTCAGCATCCGCGGTGCATCGGGGTCGAGAAAGCGGCGTGGCTTGAAGCTGTCGGCATCGGGCCAGACGGCAGGATCGCGGTTGGCGGTCCAAGTGGAGAGGAAGATCAGCGATCCCGTGGGGCAGTCGACGCCGCCCAGCGCTAGCGGCTCTACAACCGACCTGAAGGTCGCCGACACGCTGGGTTCGTAGCGGATCGTCTCGGTCACCATCGCTTCGATTATCGCAGGGTCATCGCGCACGTCGACCATCGCTTGCGGGTGGTTGAGCAGCGTCAGCAATGTGCAGCCAATCTGGCTTGATGTCGTATCGTGCCCGGCGACGAGCAGATTGGCAACCATAGCAGCGGTTTCTTCGCGGGTCAGCTGGTCACCATCCTCTTCCGCCGCGATCAACGCCGAAATCAGGTCGTCGGCGGGGGCGTCCTTCCGCCGGTCATGGAGTTCGAGCGTATAGTCGAGCAAGGATTCAATGGCACCTGCGGCGGCGGTAATCTGGTCGGGGGTCATAAAGTTAAAGATCGGCCCAAGCGCATCGATCCACGCGATAAAGCGCGGGACGTCGGCCCCCGGCACGCCAAGCAATGCACACATCACAGCGGTCGGCACATCGCTGAGCGCCGCCATCAGATCGCCCGAGCCATTGGCGCGGATAAGGTCAAGCCGCTCCGTCACCAGCCCCGCCGCCACATCGCGCAGCCCATCAATCGCGCGCGGGGTAAAGGCCTTGCCCACGAGCCGCCGCATCCGGCTGTGCTGCGGCCCTTCGGTGGTGAACATGATGTTGAGATACCAGTCGGGAAAGCGCCCCGGCGGAATGTCCTGCATTTCGAACACCGCCCGCCCGCCGCCGACCAGCCGCTTGTCTAGCAGCAAAGCCTTAACCTGCGCGTTGTCGAGCGCATAGGGCACGCCATTATCGTCATTGATCGCGACGCTGCCCGCCCGCGCCGCCGCAAACACCGCCGCGCGCGCGACTTTGGGATCGGTGGCCGGGGTGATGCTGAAATGCTGGATGGTCATGGCTTGCGGCCTCCTCTCGGCAATGTTCAATACAGCCGCGAATGCTGGCCGCCCTGCACGGGGATCGCCGCGCCGCTGATCAGAATAACATTGTTTTCGAGTCCGGTCATGATGAATGCCCCCTCCCATAAAAGGTGTAGCATGATTGATTGCCCTAGCAAATAATCAAGGGTGACTTCCGCTTTTGGAGTGCTTGGCAAGTTCCCTTTGGTGTCCGCTTTGTTGTCGTGTCCAGACGGTCCGCTTTGGCGAATTTGTTGTGGTAAGCGGACGAATTGTCTTATCGGGCCTGATAGAGCTGAACCGCCTCCCTCACGATCATTTCCTCAGTTTCTTCCATATTAGTGCCTGTATAAGCCTCCATCCGCCATGACCCATCGAGATAGTGTTTGCCGAGAGGTGACTCCAGAAAACTCACGATTCCCCGTAATTCTTCCTCGGAAAATTCCCAGTTTATATGACCCTCATATGCTTCCTGATATTGCGGGCGATACTTCTCGTAGACCCCTTTTAGAGCGTCAATGGGACCTTTCCATTCACCGATAAGCGTGTTCTTCTCAGGAGCATTTTCGGTGCCTTGCCGCCACCCCAACTCAGGAATGAACGCGTATCTTTCTAAAAAAATCCCTGTGTCGATCCTGCTTTGAAGGCCAGATGACTTCATAAACCTATGGATCAGAGCCAACTTCTCTGCACTTGGCGGGGAGGATTCCTGTGCGGATGGCGCATTCATAGCTTGGGAACTTTCGGGCTCCGCATGGGCTGGCGAATTATAGCCTAGGACCAACAGAGCGATGCAAATTAGTCTTCTCATTCAAACACTATGACATCTTTGACAATGTCCGCAATGTTGTCGTGTCCTGACAGTCCGGTTTCAGGGCAAAAGGACAGAAAGCTGACGTTCCAGGCGCCCACACCAAGAGTCTGTTCCCGCTAACTTAGCGGACATTGGCTCTGGAGTTTTGATAAGCGCATAAAATCTACTTTG
>NZ_JBJXFW010000006.1:0-105256 GCF_046154385.1 Sphingorhabdus sp.
GAAACGCGGTTTCGGGGAAGGGCGGAACCGGTGCCCTTGATGACGGCGCGAAGAGCGGTGGACGTCATCCTATCTGCACCCGCGCCAGATCCTGCGCGATGCGCGCGGTGATGTCTTCTTCGACCAGCCGCGCGGCGACCTGGACTGCATTTGCAACACCGTTACTTGTTGCGCTGCCGTGGCTTTTGACGACGACCCCGTTCAACCCCATGAAAACCGCGCCATTATGGTTGTTGGGGTCGAGATGGTGACGCAGCAATTCGGTCGCGGGACGCGATACCAGAAAGCCGAATTTGGACCGCAGCGAGCTGGTAAAGGCGCGGCGCAGCAAATCCGTGACGAATCGGGCAGACCCCTCAATCGCCTTTAACGCGATGTTGCCTGTAAATCCGTCGCATACGACGACATCGCATTCGCCGCGGTTGATCTTGTCAGCCTCGATAAAGCCTTGGAAATCCATGTGCAGACCGCTGGCGTCGCGCAGATATTGCGCTGCATCGCGCAGTTCGTCAGTGCCCTTCATTTCTTCGGTGCCGATATTCAGCAACCGTACCTTGGGCTGTTCAAAGCCGAAGATGATCCGCGAATAGGCGGCACCCATGACCGCAAACTGGGCCAGATTTCGCGCATCACATTCGGTGTTGGCGCCCAGATCGAGCACGACAACGTCGGTATCTTTCAAGGTCGGCAACAGGGCGGCGAGCGCGGGGCGGTCAATTCCGGGCATTGTCCGCAAGGCCAATTTCGCCATGCCCATCAACGCGCCGGTGTTACCTGCGCTCACCGCGGCGCTGGCATGGCCTTCTTTGACGGCGTTAATGGCAAGGCCCATCGAGCTGGTCTTCGCCTTGCGGATGGCCTGGCTAACCTTTTCATCGCCGGTGACGATATCATCGGCATGCAGGATTTCCGACGCCGCACGCAGATTGGGATGCTTGTCGAGAGCAGTCTTGATCCGGGGTTCATCCCCGACCAGCAGAAATTCGAAACTGTCGTGCCGATGCCGCGCCAGGGCCGCACCTGCCAACATTACCGGAATGCCTTCGTCGCCGCCCATCGCGTCTATTGCGATACGCGGTTTCATCGACACCAGCATTTCTCCTTAACGAGAAGGATTAGGCGACCGCCATCACTTCGCGGCCGTTATAATGGCCACATGCGTCACACATATGATGCGGGCGTTTCAATTCGCCGCAATTTGCACATTCCTGATAGGCAGCAACTTTAAGCGAATCGTGGCTACGACGCATGCCGCGCTTTGAAGGTGAAGTTTTTCTTTTGGGGACAGCCATCTCGGCACCTGTTCCATTTCAAATCAATAAGTTCTGAGCCATGATAGGTCAAAAGGCTGGTCGAAGCAAGCAATCGCCAGAATCAGCCTTAGTTCACCGCACATGTCCGTGTGAGCGGCGCGATATACCGCTTTTTCTGCGCTTTGCAAGCCGAGAGATAGCAGTTAAGCGGATACACCAAATAGGGAGAGTATATATGTTGAGTTTACCCGTAACACTGACCATCGCAGCCGGCGCCGCGCTCGTAAACCTTTGGCTCATGATCCGCTGTGGTCAGGCCCGCACCAAAGAAAGTGTTTCGGTGGGCGATGGCGGCAATGAATTTGTCATCCGGCGGATGCGCGCGCACGCGAATTTCGTCGAAAGCGCGCCCTTTGTCCTGATCCTGCTCGCGGCACTGGAAGCGACGGCGGGCACCAGCAACTGGCTATGGGGTGTCGGTATCCTGTATATCGTCGGGCGTCTGGCGCATGGCCTTGGCATGGACGGTGGCGCAATGGGCAAGGGACGGATGGTCGGAACGCTGATCACCATGCTGACCCTGCTCGGCCTTGCCGGCTGGGCCCTGTGGGCGGTCTACGCGACCGTCCTCTAAATTAGGGTCAGGGCCTAAATCAGCGCGCGGCCAATATGTCGTCGGCGACGAACATATTGGTCTTGCGTTCATAGCCGAACTGGCTGGTCGCGCCATGCCCCGGAATGAAGGTTACATCATCGCCCAAAGGCCATAGCTTCTGGGTGATGGCGTTGATGAGGTCGGCATGGTTGCCACGCGGGAAATCGGTGCGGCCGATCGAGCCCTGGAACAATACATCGCCCACAATCGCAAGACGGCTGGGCGCGTGGTAGAATATCACATGGCCGGGCGTGTGACCGGGGCAATGGATAACATCCAGCGTCAGATTGCCAACGGTGACGGTGTCGCCATCCTCAAGCCACCGGTCGGGCTCGAACGTGTGCGCCTCCATCCCCCAGCGCGGTCCGTCTTCATCCAGCTGGGCGATCCAGAAACGGTCTTCCTCCTGCGGCCCTTCGATCGGGAGACCCAGTTCCTTGGCCAGCATTCCGGTCTGTCCGCAATGGTCCAAATGCCCGTGTGTCACCAATAGCTTTTCCAGTTCCACGCCGGTTTGCGCCACCGCCGCCTTCAACTTGTCGAGATCGCCGCCCGGGTCGACCAGAGCGGCCTTGTTGGTTTCAGTACACCAGAACAAAGTGCAATTTTGCTGCAGCGGCGTGACCGGAATGATCACGGCTTTCAACGGGGGTTGTTTGCTACCAGAGGATGTTACGTTTGCCATGATGCCCTATGTGGCGAAGCGGTGCACCGCTTGCAACCTTTTACCAGACTGGCCTTTACCAGACTGGCCGTCATAGCCGTCGTCCGGCCCATACCACCCTTCCCACGATGGAGACTGACGCACCGGCGATGTCGGGCCAGTCCGGATAGGACGGATTGTCGGACAATATGGACAACCGGCCCGCCGGGCCCTTTGCCAGCCGCTTGACCATCAACACATCATCCAGCCGGATAACATAAATGCCATCGCGAAACCCTGCGGCCGCCGCGCTGCGGTCGACCATGATATCATCGCCATGGCTGAGCGTTGGGGCCATCGAATCGCCGTCGACGCGAATGAGCGAGAGGTTCGCAGGCTCCAACCCCTGCTTGCGTAACCATTTTTCGTCGAAGCCGATTTTTCCGGCCAGCGTTTCGGCATCGTTCAACGCCCCCGGCCCCGCCGATGCACCCACGGCAAGTTTGGGAATCAACCGCATCTCGGGTTTTGACGCCGCCGACGCGACACCGCCCAACAGCCGTTCGTCCACCCCGAAATAGCGCGCCAATATGCCACGTTCGATTTCCGGCAGGCGCTTGGGCGTCCCCCGCTTGATATATTGCTGAATATAGGCCGCATTTCGTCCGACCAATTTAGAAAGACCCGCATAATCGTCACCGCTTTGAACGATTAGCCGATCCAGAAATGCACGCGGGTCGTCATCCACCATTTTTGCTCCAAACCGGAAGGAAATTTCCTAGACTTGTAGGATTTCTCCTATCACATTTGTTCTTTATTTGTTCTATTTGATTCGGGCAAGAAAAACCCGGTCGCACTCGGAGGAGAAGTCATGCACATAAACCGACTGGTTGAACGCTTTCTGCGTGAAAAGAACCTGCCCCCCACCAAATTTGGCCGGTTGGCGGCGCATGACCCGAGGCTTGTACTCGATATGCGCATGGGCCGGGAAGTTAGGCCCGAAATGGAGTTAAAATTGCGCCGGTATATCGCAGCCTATTCTTCCGACGCGCAAACCGGCAGGAACAACGCTGCATGAACTGCCGGACAAATCTGCCAAGACTGCTGCGCGAACTGCAGCGGGCTATACCGCATGGACAATGGCACGTGAAGCAGGAGCGGCCTTGGTTCAGCCTGACCTTTTCCGGGGTGCAGTTAACCCTTGGTTACACATCGGCCCATGTGCGCGGGGCGCAAGAAGTTGCGGCGATATTGGAGGCGCATGAATTCAGCCTGCCCGGCCAGATCGTGGCCGACATCGCGGTCGAGCGTGCTGATGGGGGATTGGTGGTCGTGTTGTTGGTTCTGGAAGGATAGGGTGGGATATTTTTCGTCAGAAGGAAGAAGGGAATAAGGAAGAAGGGGGGTGCCCAACCCCGTCACCCTGGAGCCGAAGGCGTGCTGTGCACAATTTGTTTCACCTTCGATGAAGATCTCGATGTGAAAAATGCGAAGGCGAAGCCTTCATTCAAATCAGGGTTCAGATTAAAGACCTCCGGAACCGAACGGCAGCAACCCCCTTCTTCCTTATTCCCTTATTCCTTCTGACGAATCCCTTAACGCGACGTCCCGTTCATGCGGTTCAGGGTTGCAAGGGCGGCGGCAAGGGCGGAATCCATGTCATCATCCTTGGCCACGACATCAGGTACAATCTCCAGCGACGGACGGCCATCGCGGGTCGGTTCGAACGTCACATCGGCCTCCGCTATCTCCTCGACGCCTTCGATATCATCGTGCACGGGCTGCGCGACCGCGCGCGATGCGAGTTGCGCGGCGACGGTTTCCAGTTCGGTGAGCTGCTTTTGACGTTCAGCAACGGCCGCCTCCAGTTGGGCAACCATTTCGGCCAATGTAGGCTCGATTTCAGGTTTTACGGTCTCAAGCGGCGGGATAGCCGGATCGGCAGGAACGGGCGCCACTTCGGCAGTGTGCGGATCATCCCCTGCATCCAGAGCCATGTCTGTTGCGATTTCGGCCAAATCGATGACCGGCAAATCCTGATTGGCGAATAAGGGGCGGCGCGGCGGGGCGTCGGGATGGGTATCCCCGTTCCGCAAAATGGGCAGGTCCGAAAGCTCGGTTATATCGCCTTCATCGTGAACCCATGGCATTTTTGGCATCGACAGGCTGGGCATTTTCAAACGCGCCAAGCGCGATGCGCTGTTCGCGGCCTCCGGTTCGCTGGCCCAATCGGGGGCGGATTCCGCAAGCGCAAAACGGTTTCCAGATGATGTACCAAAGGCAAGAAGGGTATAGGCCAGCACCGCGAGCGTAAGCGCGCTTGTACCAAATGCGATAATCGCGCGGGCGGTGTCGCCCAACGGTGCGCGCGCGGCAGGAATCAGTTCCGACAGACCCGAAGATCCGGCTGCGTTTTCCAACAATCCAACGGGAACAAACATGATCGTAACAGCCACGATGATCGCCCCGGCCATCGCCAGCATCATGGCTCTCATCTGGCTATTGGAGACTGTTTTGGTCATGTATTCATCCTGTTAAGTCACCCGCACATTTACGCAGCGCGAACATTTGCCTTATCCCCTATCAGCAAATGGTAAACAGGATCGTAACGATAAATATTCTTCTGCCAACTGCGTTCTTCGTCCACGAACTGGCGAGCGGTCGCCCTGATACTATCCCAATTGGCGCGATTTTCGAAAAGCCCGTCGATCGAAAGGGCCAGATCGGGTGCATTATCGGCAGCAAATAATGTGCCGGTCCGGTTATGCTGGATCAGTTCTTTATGCCCCCCTACATCCGAAGCCGCAACCAGACGCCCCTGCGCCATCGCTTCCAGCGGTTTGAGCGGCGTTACCAGATCGGTCAGGCGCATCCGTTTGCGTGGATAGGCCAGAATGTCGACCAGACTGTAATATTGCTCCACCTCTTCATGCGACACGCGACCGACGAAATGAATCCGGTCGGCGCAGGGCGACGCCAGCGATTGCGCGCGCAACGCCTGCTCCATCGGTCCGCCGCCGACCAACAGCAAATGCGCGTCATTTTTCATCAGCGGGATCGCGGCGATCAGGTCATCCAGACCTTCATAATCGTAAAAGCTGCCAATATAGCCAATCACATCCTTGCCCGTCAGGCCAAGCTGCGCGGCGAGCGCAGCGTCGGCCGGCGGCGGCGATCCGAACAGTTCAAGGTCGACGCCATTGGGCGAGATGGTGATTTTCTCCTGTGCCACTCCGCGGCTGACGAGATCGGTCTTCAACCCTTCGCAAATGACCGCAACCGCATCGGATTGACTTATCACATAATTTTCAAGCGCCCGGGTCAGCCGATATTTTGCCGATCCTTCGGTTCCGGTGCCATTACCAACGGCAGCATCTTCCCAAAATGCACGAATCTCATAGAGCATCGGCAGGCCCAAATGGCGTGCGGCGCGGACCGCCGCCAGCCCGTTCAGCGCCGGGGAATGGGCGTGCAAAAGGTCAAACGGCCATCTGGTATGAAGGGCAATGATGGATTGCGCCAACACCGCAATTTCCCGCCACTCGCGAAGCGGCGATGGCCCCGAAACTGCATCTAAAGTGCGGTGGAAATGGAGGCCCTCAACGGTTTCATCCAGACTATCGGCTATTTGGCCATGCTGATATTGGCGCACGCCGGTAATTCCGGCGACATCCCACCCGGCAGCGGCCTGCGCCTTCATGATGGCGCGGGTGCGAAATGTGTATCCGCTGTGCAGCGGAAGGCTGTGATCAAGAACATGAAGAATGCGCGACATGGGCCAAATCCCTGCCAGAAAAGGATTAACGTCGCGTCAACCCGGCGCGGATATAGGCAAGTTATGACAGGCGCATATCGGCCAAAAGGGGCGCATTCCCGGTGATCGACAATTTTTCGATATTGCTGAGTCACGCCCTGCTCGCTTTTGCGCTGTGGCATCTCATGAACCGGCCCGACCTCGACGTCGAGGACCCGCCGGAACCAGACGAAGCGCCGACGGGATTCGCAAAGCCCCGGCGTCCTGTGCCCAGGGGAACGCCCGATGCGTGACCTGATCTTTGTCGGTTATATCGCGCTCATCATGCTGATGGCGTTCAAGCGGCCGTTCCTGTTCACGCTGGTCTATGCCTATGTCGACATCGTGTCGCCGCAACGGCTCAGCTATTTCCTGCTGAACTCGATACCGCTGTCGCTGATCCTCTTTGCGCTCGCCTTTGCAGGCTTTGTGCTGGGCGATGATAAAAAGGATGTGCGGGTTTCGCCGCGCTGGTTCCTGCTGATCCTGCTGCTCGGCTATTGCGGCTATACAACGTCCGTCGCGGTGGAGCCTGTGGCCGCGCTCGACAAATGGAACTGGGTCTGGAAAGCGCTCGTCTTTGCCGCCTTCCTGCCCCTCACATTGCGCACGAAGCTGCGGATGGAGGCGACCATATTGACGATGGTGCTGTGCGCCTCCGCCCTAATCGTGACCGGCGGTATCAAGACCGCAACGGGCGGCGGGGGCTATGGCTCGCTCGTCATCCTGATCGACGACAATAGCGGCCTGTTCGAAGGCAGCATCGTGTCCTGCGTTGCGATCACCATCATCCCGCTCATCCTCTGGCTTGCCAAGCACGGGACGATATTCAAACCCGACTGGAAAGTGCGCGTCTATGCCGCTTGTCTGATCTTCGCCTGCCTGCTGATCCCTGTCGGCACGCAAGCGCGCACCGGCATTGTGTGCATTGCCGTGCTCGGCATCTTACTGTTGCGCTATGTCCGGCACCGGATGCTGTATCTGGGCGCAGTCGCGCTTATGGGGCTGGCGGCGGTGCCGTTCCTGCCGTCGAGTTTCACGACGCGGGCCGACACCATCAAGAATTACAAAGCCGACGAATCCGCCTCCACCCGCCTCGCCGTCTGGGCGTGGACGTGGGAATATGTGAAGGAACACCCGCTAGGCGGCGGCTTTGACGTCTATCGGCAGAACCGCATCCGCTACGATATGGAGCAGAAAAGCAACCCTGCCCAACCGGCGGACTATGATGCGCCCGCGGTGCGCGAGATCGTCGACGAGGGCCGCGCCTTCCATTCCAGCTATTTCGAGATGCTCGGCGAACAGGGCTTTCCGGGCCTGCTGATGTGGCTCATCATCCACCTTGGCGGCGTGTGGCGGATGGAAGTCATCAGCCGCCTCTACCGCAAACGCAACCGCCCCGACGAAGCCTGGGTCGCCCCGCTCGCCACGGCCCTGCAGAACAGCCAGATCGTCTATCTGGTGGGCTCGCTCTTTGTGGGAATCGCGTTCCAGACCTTTTTCTACATGCTGATCGCGTTGCAGATCAGTTTCGACACCTACCTCGCCCGCCGCCGGAGCGAGGCAGCATGGCGGCCTTTAAGGACGTTGGGGACAGTCCCTAAAGGGACATTGCAAACTTAAGACGTTGGGGACAGTCCCTAAAGGGACAGTCCCCTTATAACGCGACGACCGGGGACTGTCCCCTTGGGGACTGTCCCCTTGGGGACTGTCCCCTTAAGCAGCGCCACGGGAACAAAGCCCGACGAGGCGCATTGTGTGCGGCGACGAACCTCCTTAAAGCCGAAGCATGACCAAACCGACGCCGACACCCTCCCCCCGCATCGACGCGCAATCCGTGATCCTCCGCCTCGAATCCTATTGGACCTCGCTCGTCAACTGGGTTCAGGGCAATGCCGTCGAACTCCTATTCGCCATCGTGGCCGCCATATGTGTGTTCCTGCTGCTCAGCTGGCTCAAGCGCGTTGCGGCCAAAATCGCTCGTGAAAGCGAACATCGCGCCGAACTGAAATCGATTATCGCACGCACGCTGGCAAGAACGAGCAAATTTTTCCGGATCATGGTGGCGGTCGAGGTGGTGAACCGCTCCGCAGGTGCACCGGAAATGCTTACCCATATGGTCGATATTCTGTTCACCATCGCGGTCACCATCCAGATCGCGGTGTGGCTGCGCGAGATCATACTCGGCCTGATCGAACGGCGGGTGAACGAAGGCCAGCATGAGCGCGATACGCTGGCGAGTGCGATGGTGCTGATCCGCCTGTCGGTCAGCTTCGCGCTGTTTGCCATCGCCGCCATCGTCATCCTCGACAATCTGGGCGTGAACGTCACGGGCCTGATTGCAGGTCTTGGCGTCGGCGGTATCGCCATCGGCCTTGCCGCACAGGGCATTTTTTCCGACCTGTTCGCGGCCATCTCGATCATCTTCGACAAGCCTTTCCGCCGGGGCGACACGGTCACCTATGACACGACCACCGCGCGGGTCGAAAAGATCGGCATGAAGAGCACCCGCCTGCGCGCGTTGACGGGTGAAGAGAAGATCATTGCCAACAGCAAACTGCTGGAAAAGGAAATCACCAACAACACGCTGACTGTTTATCGCCGCGTCGTCTTCCCGATCAACCTCGTCTACCAGACCCCGCCCGCCGTGGCCGCAGGGGTGCCGGATTTGCTCAAGGAAATTGTCGAGGCCCATGGCTCGGAATTCATCCGCGCAGGCTTTTCGACCTTCGGCCCCAGCTCGCTTGATTTCCAGCTGGTGTTCGATGTGAACAGCGATGATGTCGAGGAAATGTTCAAGGCACGGCACGCCATCGGCATTGCCATTGTCAAACGCTTCGCGCGCGACGGCATCGAATTTGCCTACCCCACCCAGACGACTTTTACGGCTGCCCCGGACGGCACGCTGGTTATGCCTTATGCTCCGGCAGCGGCTGCTGCGCCCAAGGCGCGGGCGAAGGCGTGACGGGCGGAAAAGGGGACAGTCCCTGAAGGGACAGTCCCCAACGTTGTGCTTTTCGGGGACTGTCCCCTTAGGGACTGTCCCCATCAACCGACATATTTTCCGAGAATCACCCCACCCCCATCCGCCATCCCTCGACCCGCCATCGCCACAGCCAAGCATGCCGTAGCGGCAAAAGCGCAGGGGTTGTAATACGCCGGCAATCGGGCCACGATAGGGCAAAATTGACTTTAGGAGGAATGCCCATGACCACCATAACCCCCGCCGAACTCGCCACCAAAGTGGGCGAACAAATCGGTACATCCGAATGGATCCTGGTCGACCAGGACATGATCAACAAATTCGCTGATGCCACCGGCGACCACCAGTTCATCCACATTAACGAGGAAATGGCCAAAATGACCCCCTTTGGCGGGACCATTGCCCATGGCTTTTTGACGCTGTCGCTTTTCCCCGTCATGTCCGCAAAGTCGGACAGCCCGCGGATCGAAGGCGTGAAAATGGGCGTCAACTATGGCGGCAACAAAACCCGTTTCCTCGCACCTGTCCGCTCCGGCAAGCGGGTGCGCGGCCATTTCAAGCTGCTTGAGCTTGTCGAAAAGCGTCCCGGCCAATGGCAGCAGACGCTTGAATTCACCGTCGAGATTGAAGGCGAGGACAAGCCCGCCCTTCAGGCCGAATGGATCAGCCAGTTTTTCGTATAATCTCTAAAACAAGGAACCACCCCCATGCGTGATGCAGTAATTGTTTCGACCGCCCGTACCGCCATCGGTAAAGCCTATCGCGGCGGATTTAACGCCACATCCGGCCCGACGCTGGGCAGTTATTCATTGGCAGCCGCCGTCGAGCGCGCCGGTATTGAAGGCGGCGAAATCGACGACGTCCTCTGGGGCTCCGCGCTGCAGCAGGGCACGCAGGCGGGTAACCTCGCGCGTCAGGTCGTTCTGCGCGCCGGCCTGCCGATCACGGTATCGGGCATGACCATGGACCGCCAATGCTCGTCGGGCCTGATGTCGATCGCCACTGCCGCCAAGCAGATCATCGTCGACAATGTCGACATCATGGCCGCCGGTGGCCAGGAATCGATCAGCCTCGTGCAGACCAAGGAAATGCGCGTTGCCCCCGACCGCGACCTGATCGCGATGCACCAGAATGTCTATATGCCGATGCTGCAAACCGCCGAAGTAGTTGCCAAGCGCTATAATATCAGCCGCGACGCGATGGACGAATATGCCCTCCAGTCGCAGCAGCGCACCGCCGCGGCGCAGGCTGCCGGTTATTTCGACGCCGAAATCGTGCCCGTCACCACCACCATGAATGTGACCAACAAGGAAACCGGCGAAGTCAGCCAGAAGGAAGTCACCATCGCCAAGGACGAAGGCAACCGCGCCGACACCCAGCTGGCCGGTCTTCAGGCGCTCCAGCCGGTGCTTGGCCCCGACATGACCATCACCGCCGGTAACGCCAGCCAATTGTCCGACGGATCATCGGCCAGCGTGCTGATGGAAGCCAAGGTTGCCGAAAAGAAGGGCCTCAATCCGCTGGGCCGCTATGTCGGCATGGCCGTCGCCGGAACCGAGCCCGACGAAATGGGCATCGGCCCTGTCTTCGCCATTCCGAAACTGCTGCAGCGTTTTGGTCTGAAGATGGACGATATCGGCATCTGGGAACTGAACGAAGCCTTCGCCGTGCAAGTGCTCTATTGCCGCGACAAGCTGGGCATTCCGGGTGAACTGCTGAACGTCAATGGCGGCTCGATCTCCATCGGCCACCCTTATGGCATGACCGGCGCACGCTGCACCGGCCACGCCCTGATCGAAGGCAAGCGCCGCGGTGCCAAATATGGCGTCGTCACCATGTGCGTCGGCGGCGGCATGGGCGCAGCCGGACTGTTCGAGATATTCTAAAGCGACATGGGAGACGGGCCTGCATGGGCCTGTCTCCCTGACGCCGACTTAGATCCCCTGGACTCCGTCACCCCCTCTCTTCCCGACACCCTTGAGCCGAAGGCGTTTTAGAGCGGGTGTTGAAACTCCGCTTGGTGTCCCGAAAGAAACAGAATATTTCACGCAAAGACGCGAAGGTTTGTAAGAGGGTGGTCGAAAATATCAAAGTCACTCAACCCAAATCGCGCGTGACATATTTGAGGGGCATCCGCCCTCTTGTAAATCTTCGCGCCTTTGCGTGAAACTATCCTCGGTTAAGACCAAGACCAATGCCTCCATCACCCTCCCCCAGCCCCTCCCGCACGCGGGAGGGGAGTAAAGCGCGCCAACTCACCCGCTCCATCAACACAAACCCGTCACCCTGGAGCCGAAGAGGGAGAGGAAATTGTTCCATACAATGAAACTATTGGCCTTGGCCGAGCGGGGCACTAAGCGTAGCGAAAGAATTTTGCGGGTTGAGGAATGAATATATGCGTAAAGCACTTTGGTTGGGGGTTGCGTTGATGGTGATGACGGGGCCGCAGGGCGCATTTGCCGATGATGCGGGTGGTTTGACCTATCCGCAGACGAAGACCGTTGATGTTGTCGACACCGCCTTTGGCATCAAGATCCCCGATCCCTATCGCTGGCTGGAGGATGATGTCCGCGTCAATCCCGCCGTCGCCGATTGGGTGAAGGCGCAGAACAAGGTGACCGACGCCTATCTCGACACGCTGCCGGGCAAAGAAGTGCTCGCCGCGCGGATGAAGACGCTGTTCGATTATGAACGTTTTGGCCTGCCTGAAAAAGCGGGCGGGCATTATTTCTTCACGAAGAATGACGGGCTGCAGAACCAGTCGGTGCTGTATGTGCGCAAGGGGCTGACCGGCAAGAACCGTATCCTGATCGATCCCAACAGTTGGGCAAACGACGGCGCGACCGCGCTCGATAGTTGGGTGCCGTCGAAAAATGGCAAGCTGCTCGCCTATTCAATTCAGGATGGCGGTTCCGACTGGCGCACGATCAAGGTGCTCGACACCGCGACGGGCAATATCCTGACCGACGAGATCAAATGGGCGAAGTTCACCAACATCAGTTGGGTCGGCAATGACGGCTTCCTCTATTCGCGCTTTGCCGAGCCGAAGGAAGGCGCCGCTTTCCAGCAGCTCAATTACAACCAGACCGTCTATTACCACAAGATCGGCACCCCCCAGTCGGAAGACAAGGCGATCTATGCGACCCCCGACAAGCCCGAATATGGCCACAGCGCGCAGGTCACGCATGACGGCAAATGGGCGCTGATCACCACGTCGCAGGGGACGGACGAGAAATATGAGCTGCACATCATGCCGCTCGGCAAGAAACCGTCGTGGAAAGCGACACCGCTGGTCAAAGGGCTGGAGCATGAATGGCAATTGGTCGAGGGCATGGGCAATAAGCTCTGGTTCATCACCAACAAGGATGCGCCGCGGCTAAAGGTTGTGTCGGTCGATGTCGCGGGCAAGGCGCCGGTCTTCGCCGACATCGTCCCCGAACGCACCGAAACGCTGACCCGTGCGCAGATTGTGGGCGAGCGGTTGATCCTGTCCTTTATCAAGGACGCGAAATCGATGGCGATGATGACCAATTTGGCAGGCGGTCCGGCCACGGAAATCTCGCTGAACGCCATTGGCACGGCGAGCGGTTTTTCAGGTACGCCGGGTGACCCTGAAACCTTCTACGGCTTTTCAAGCTTCAACCAGCCGGGCGCGGTCTACCGCTTCGACAGCCGCACGGGCCAGTCGACGTCCTTTGCCGAGCCGAAACTGAGCTTCAATCCGGCGGACTTTGCAATCGAGCAGGTCTTCTACCCGTCAAAGGACGGCACGAATATCCCGATGTTCATCGTCCACAAAAAGGGCCTCGACCTCAGCAAAGGCGCGCCGACATTGCTCTATGGCTATGGCGGGTTCAACATTTCGCAGACCCCGACCTATTCGGCGACGCGCATGGCGTGGATCCAGTCGGGCGGCGTCTTCGCGCTCGCCAATCTGCGCGGGGGCGGCGAATATGGAAAGCCGTGGCATGATGCGGGCCGCCTGATGAACAAGCAGAATGTGTTCGACGATTTTGCGGCGGCGGGCGAATATCTGGTGGCCAAGGGCTACACCGCCAAGGGCAAGCTTGCCATTGAAGGCCGCTCCAACGGCGGTCTGCTGGTCGGCGCGTCGCTGAACCAGCGGCCGGACCTTTTTGCCGCGGGCCATGCCGCCGTTGGTGTGATGGACATGACCCGTTTCGACCGCTTCACCGCGGGCCGCTATTGGGTCGACGATTATGGCAGCCCTGCGAAAGAGGCCGATCTGAAGATGCAGCTGACCTATTCGCCCTATCACAACATCACATCGGGCGTCGATTATCCGGCGGTTATTGTCTCCACCGCCGACACCGACGACCGCGTGGTGCCGGGGCACAGCTTCAAATATACCGCCGCGCTGCAGGCGGCAAAGACCGGATCGCGGCCCAAGATCATCCGCATCGAAAGCCGCGCGGGCCATGGTTCGGGCAAGCCGACGGACAAGCTGATTGAGGAATATTCCGACATCTACGCCTTCCTCGCCAAATGGACGGGGCTGGAGCTGAAGTGACAGTCACAATCTACAGAACCCGTCACCTGGGAGCCGAAGTCGTGTAGCGCACAACTTGGTTCACCGTTCGAGTGTTTAGTGACCAACGACATCAGCTTCGACTTGACTGAAATCAAGCTTAGCAAGCGCGTCCGGCATGATGAAGAACGTTGCGTTTCCAACATCGCCAAACATCCAGCCCAGCGCCGCATCGCTGGCGAGGTTCAGAAGGCATATGTCCGGTTCATCGGGATGTAGCGGGCTTTGTGCCGATGGCGCATGGCCAAGCATTTGGGCGTATTGCAAGCCCCACGCGGAATTTCCGGAGAGATAAGGTTCCATTGCACCGTAAACAATCGGTGTGATCTTGGCAGACAAGTCCGGATCGCCCGCCCATGATCGAATATTCAACCGCGCAGCGTGAAAAACACACTCGGCATAGGGTGTCGGCGATGGCGGTCCCTTCCGGGGCTTATGCAATCGCATCAACCAAATGCGAAATGCGGCCTTGTCTGCCGCATTTACTTCAGTCATCCCATTGGATGCCTGTGCTTTTCGAAGCCAATTTCTCGCACTTAAAAGGTGCTTTTCATCATAGGTGCCGTGGGTCGGACGGTCCCCGAAACTTCCAATGAACGTTCGCACTGCATATTCAATTTGGATCCAGAAATGGGGAAAGGCATCTGGACCCGCATCAGCATGGTCAAATATGCGTTGCGCGGCTTCACGTTCGCCTGCAAGCGGGTTCCATTCCAGAATTGGCTTGCCGGTGGCCCGAACGAAAGCATCGTTTCGCAATTCCTCATGGCGGTCGGTGTAGGCGACATAGCGCTTTTGTTCGTCCTGCCAGCTTTCGGCTTGCGGCTTTCGTTCGAGCAATTGCTTCAGCAAGTGTCGCCAGTCGAACGAAGCGGTTTCAGGTGGTCCGTCTTCGAATAACGTGTCCGGCCAGCTATCTATTGGTAGCGGCTGGATCGGCCACTCGACATGAACATTTGGCCCCACTTCGTCAGCTAATAACAGATTCCTCCAAGCATAAGCCTTGTAATACTCACCTCCGATCGGCGGAAGATCGGGCGGCGGAGATTGGTGAACCGTTGATGCCGTCGCCTCTTTGGAATATATGACCGACGCCGATTTAGGCGTGTCAGCCCAAAGCTGTTCCTCGTCATCACGACCAAAGAAAAACAATACGCCCTTATCAGGCAATTGGGACGATATTTTAATGTCGGAACAATCGATTTGAGCCAAAAAGTGCAATGCTGTTCCATGTGCATCGCGCGGCCAAGCTATGTCTGCTGGCAAACGAGGTAAGCCGCCAAATTTTGAGTTCGTCGACGTCTTCAAAAGCGGCGGATAAGGCCGATACAGCAAAATTGCGTCGCGCCGATAGCGCGCAAACAGCGGGTCGAAATCATACTCGGGCATACGTCATGATAGCGTAATCTGAATGCTACTGTCGATGATCTAGATTTTGGTTTGACACCGAGTAAATTTTGTCCGCGCACCAAAACATTCCTGCCATTCAGGCAATAGTTTCCCGTCATCGTTTTCTGCCGTTTGTTCATAGTGTGAACGGAGGGCAGCTTTCCAGTGATATGCGATAAAAGCTGCCTGTCAGGACACGACAACATTGCGGTCGAAAGCGGCGGTGTTATGCTAGTAGGCATGAAGATATTTCGACCATTCGGCGACACTAACAAAGGGTTGCTCTTGATTGGGATTTCGGGAGGTGTAAGTTTTGCGCTTCTTAGCGCACTCATGTTTGCTTTTCGCGCGCAATGCGAGCCACTCCTTCGTCTCATCTTGGAGCTACTTCCTCGTAAGAGAAGCTTCTACCAATACAATCCTGAAGGCTATTACATTTGGGCGGCATGTGCTGCTGGGATGTCCCTCATTTGGATAATGCTTATGGTCGTCGCAATCCTCAACAAGCCGCGGGTTGACCGCAGAATTGATAAAAATCTAAAGAGTAAAATAAATCAATCTGCACGAGGTGCGCCGCTCGAACCTCGCTAAATAATATTAAGCAGTAAGTTATGATAGAATGTCTGCTTTCCACAACATTGCGGACGTCGGAATAGAATTAGCTGATTTGAATGCGGACATAACCAAGTTCCTCGAAAAGACGTCTAACAGCTTGGGAATCAAGGTTCGAGTTTTGCGAGTTTGGAACTGTCACCACAATGGTTGGAATGCGAAACCAACGGGCGCGACCTTCCATAGTTCGAATTAGTTCGGCTACGAAATCAAAGGCCGCGTCATAGTTTTCGATGAGCTGTTCATCGGATGAAAATGGGATCGGGGCAGATTTTGCAACTGAAGCGCCCGTCCTACAGTTGGTGAGCGCAACATGGTCGCGTGATATTACAGCGGTGTAGCGACTAACGAACATCGGGCCAGCCTAAGTTATCAAATGTCTGTTTTCCACAACAAATCTGCCAACGCGGACTTACAGGACACGACAACAAAGCGGACATTGGTTCATTTTGCCACATCGTTGACCGTTAAATGAGAGCACTTTAATGGGTTTCCATGCAGAATGGTTACTCGTCCGATGAAATTGAGCGCGGTGAAGACAACCCGGGTTGCACTGTGCCGATTTGGGGCTGCCCACTCGCTACGGTGATTTGCTGCATCCTTATCTATGGTGCTTACCGTTTAGCCATATGGGTGGGTGTTGCCGCGTCTGTGGGTTTTTAAAAGATAGAAACGCCGAACAATAACCAAAAGCCGACAGTCAGCTCACGACAACATTGCGGGCATTCGCGTTTCAGTGCATTGCTGAGCTATGGCCAAGCCGGTTCACCTTTTCGAGTTCACTGAGTCCGCATTCGTTGTGGGTAGCGATGCGGTCGTCTGCATCGCGCCGCTTTCGAAGGTGCTTCCATTTATGACGCTTGCGGAGCTTGACGAGGCCTTCAGCGGATATGCTTCTTATCGGCAAGCGCCTTGGATGATGAGATATGTAGGAGTCTGGGGTCGCAAGAATTGCCAAAGGTTTCGTCGCTTTCTCCGAGAGCGCGGTGCAGAAGTTGCCCTGCAACAAGAGCGGCCAAACTACCTTCGCCTCACAAGTTGGGTAACCCATGGAAAGCGAAATAAAGTGCGTTTGCTTAACCAACTAAGCACTCAAGGTAACGTCCGCTAACCACAACATTCCAGACGTTACGGATACTTTTCGGACACCCTGAAACCGGACACTTGTCCCGGGTGACTGCCGTTCCAATCTCGGCGAACTCTGCGGCCTCTGCGTGAACCAGAAAAGCGGTGTTATCAAGTTCACGAAGAGTTCGTGAAGAAGGCGCAATCCCCCTCCCGCTTGCGGGAGGGGAGTGAGGTGCCTCAACTCCACTTCTCCACTCGTCCTCATGGTCGACGCCAAAAGGCTTCGTACCGCTCCGCAATGGCAGCTTCCCCGAACGATCATGCTGCCTTCGCAAGCTTTTCCACTTTAATCTCTGCCTCATGTTCGCGGGCGCGGGCGATTTCATAGGTGGTTTGCATATGCAGCAGGGTATCGGCCTTCACACCAAATGCCTTTTCAAAGCGGATGGACATGTCCGCCGACAGATTGGCATTGCCGTTTAGCAAATTGCTCAATGCCTGGCGCGATACACCAAAATGGGCGGCAAGGGCCGTGACATTGATGCCCGCAGGCTCGACAATCTCGGTCTTCAACCAGTCGCCGACATGCACGGCCAAAAGCGGATGCATTTTAAGTGCCATGATGGTCCTCCAAATCCATATCCACCAACGCGCCATCGGCATTCATCGAAAACGTAAGCCGCCAGTTGCGTGTTACTGTCATTGACCATTGGCCTTTCCGGTCGCCGGTCAATTCATGCAGCCCGTAATTTGGCGGTATCCGTAATTCGTCTAGAGACTCCACCGCATCTATATAGGTCAACATTTTTCGAAGTCGCCCGACATCACCCACCAAGCCTTTTGCATTTCCCGTTTCGAAAAAGCGGCGCAGACCTTTATGCGTGATGCTCTCAATCTCCACTTTGCAATATTAGACAGAAATGCTTGCATTGTCAAGTGTCGCGTTACGCTTTACGCGTCGACTCGCCCTCCCCCGGCCCCTCCCGCAAGCGGGAGGGGCCGGGGTTTTTTCGCTAGAAGGAAGAAGGCCAAAAGGAAGAAGGCCTTTGCGCGGCCAATGCGGCGTTGCTCTTCAATCGAAAGTATCGTCACCCTGGAACGTAGTCACCGAAGGTGAAACAAGTTCAGGGTGACGGAGTTTTATGGCTCAACATGCGTTTGAGTAAGAGCGCCGAGCTAGATTAAGAGCCCCCACGCCTTTTTCCTTTTTGCCTTCTTCCTTCTAGCGAAAAAAATTTCTAGCGAAAAAAATCCCACACCCAGAATTCATTCACTCCCCATCCCCCAAAGCACCCCGCTGCCACTCCGGCAATTCAAGCCCCGCCATATCCTCCACCCGCCGCAACTCGACCGAGAACCCTAGCTCCGGATAGGCCACGCGCTGCCTTTTGGGGTCGGCGACTGCCAGCGGGACGACCACCAGGCGGCGGTTGACCTTTTGCCGCCAGTTCATGCGCGCCGTATTTTCCTGCCCGACATAGCATCCTTTGGAAAAGGACACGCCGCCCAGTTCCGCCGCGTTTGTTTCGAGCCAGAGCGTCTGGTCGCTGCCGAGTTCGGCCACGCCTTCTGCAATGCCCAGCGCCAGCCGGTGGCGGCGGAAGGCTTCGCTTGCGTCCGTGTCGTCGGCGCCGATGGGCGCGATCCAGCGCCGCCCTAGCGCGGGGTGGCGCGGGTCGCCTGTGCCTTCGGGTGACCAAAAGACGCCGAATGCGTCATCCACAGCAATCGCGATCTTGCGGCGCAGGCGGTAGATCGACAGCCGCCGTGCCAGTGCCTCGGCCTGCGCGGCCTCGCAATCGATCAAGATATCCGCGCCTCCGTCCCAGATGATGAAATCGAACAGGGCCTTGCCCTGCGGCGTGAGCAGGCCGGACCATGCGGGCAGGGCGCCTTTGCTGTCCTGCGTTACCAGGCCTTGCAGAAATCCGCGCACATCTTCGCCTTCCTCGGTGGGGGAGAGGCGGAGGACAAAGCGATCGAACAGGCGGGGGTTGGACATGGGTGACAGATAGGGTCCGCTTCGCCTAAAGGGAAGAGATGACTGACAGCTTGACGATCCGCCGCCCCGATGATTGGCACCTCCATTTCCGCGATGACGCTGTGATGAAAGGGGTCGTTCCCTTTACCGCCCGGCAATTTGCCCGCGCCATTGTGATGCCCAACCTGTCTCCGCCGGTGACCAGCGTCGAAGGCTGCGCCGCCTATCGCGACCGGATACAGGCGGCGGTGCCGGCGGGCGTGGATTTCACGCCGTTGATGACCGCCTATCTGACCGACGGGGTCGATGGCGACGAACTGGCGCGGGGCTTTGCCGAAGGTGTGTTTACCGCGGCCAAGCTTTACCCTGCCCATGCCACCACGGGCAGCGCGCATGGCGTGACCGACATCGCGCAGATCATGCCCGCGCTTGAAAAAATGGCGTCGGTAGGGATGCCCTTGCTGATCCATGGCGAGGTGACCGACAGCCATGTCGATATTTTTGACCGCGAGGCCGTGTTTATCGAGCGCACATTATCGGGTCTGGTCCGGAACCTGCCCGAACTGAAGATCGTGTTCGAACATATCACCACCGCCGATGCCGCCGCCTTTGTCGATGCCAGCGGACCCAATGTCGCCGCGACGATCACGCCGCAGCATCTGCATATCAACCGCAATGCGATGTTCGCAGGCGGCATGCGCCCGCACGCCTATTGCCTGCCCGTTGCCAAGCGCGAGGTGCACCGGCTGGCGCTGCGTAAGGCCGCGACGTCGGGCAGCACCAAATATTTCCTCGGCACCGACAGCGCGCCGCACGCCCAATCGGCAAAGGAAAGCGCCTGCGGCTGTGCGGGTATATTCAACGCACCTTTTGCGCTGGAAAGCTATGTCACGGTGTTTGACGAAGAAGGCGCGCTTGACCGGTTCGAGGCCTTTGCCAGCGAGAATGGCCCGCGCTTTTACGGCCTGCCGCTGAATGAGGGCACGATCACGCTCGAACGCGTGGAAACCCATGTGCCCGATACGGTCGACGCCAACGGCACCACGATCGTTCCCTTCCACGCTGGTGAAACATTGGGCTGGGTCTATCGCGGCTGACGCTTCGCGCTACGCCCTGCCCGCGCGGTAGGTGCGAACGGCGTCGACGCAGAAGATGGCGATGCTGATCCAGATCAGGATGAAGCAGGCGAGCTTTGTCGTGCTCAGCGGTTCATGATAGACGAACACACCGAGCAGGAAGGCTATGGACGGCGCGAGATATTGGACGAAGCCAAGGCTCGCATAGCTCATCCGCCGGGCCGCCGTCGCGAACAGCAGCAGGGGGATGGCGGTGATTGCGCCGGCCAATATGAGCAGGCCCGACGTATGCCAATCATCGCCGAAACCACCGGTGCCCTGCGACGCAAACCAGAGCGCCGCCGCAAGCGAGACGGGTGCAAGCAGGGTGGTCTCCACCGCCAGTCCGGGCACCGAACCCACGGGGGTAATCTTGCGGATCAGGCCGTAGACGCCGAAGCTGAGCGCCAGGGACACCGACACCCATAGCGTATCGAGCGCATCGCCGATCAGGATTGCAACGCCCAGCGCCGCAACGGCCACCGCGACCAGCTGCATCGGGCGCAGGCGTTCGCCCAGAAACATCCGGCCAAGCAACACGTTGACCAGCGGGTTCAGATAATAGCCGAGGCTGGCCGCCAATATATGGTCAGTCGATACCGCCCAGATATAGATCACCCAGTTCACCGCAATCAGCACCGCCGACGCGATCAGGTTGCGCAACAGCGCACGATTGCGGAAAATGGCGGCATAGTCGGCCAGCTGGCTGCGGAAGGCCATGATGACCAGCAGCAGGGGGATCGACCATAAAATCCGCTGCGCCACGATCTCGACCGGCGGGACATGGCTGAGCAATTTGAAATAAACAGGGACAAAGCCCCATGTCAGATAGGCGCCCAAGGCATAGGGCAGGCCATTGGGCGGCGGGGTTTCGCTTTTAACGGGCACGTGGCTTAAATGATGCCGCCGCCGATCCACAGGCGAAGGGCGCAAATGGCCATCACCACGAGGCAGAAATTGCGGCCCGCGTTCTTCTCCGAGGCAAAGCCGAATGCCGCGCCGATGCCTGCGATGACTATAATCAACCAGTTCAACCAGCCGAGCAACGGAATGAAGCCGATGATGGCAAGAATGAGAGCGATGAGTCCGAGCAGGATTGCAATGATATTGGCCATGCGTGATGTGTGCGGTCTTTCGGGTCGTTAGGCAAGGGCCGCGAGAAATATTTTCGGCAAACTTCCGCAAAAGACCGATGAACATCTTTTATCGCAAGTTCCGCCCATTTCATCCTTTTCTGAACGGATCGTGCAACAACGGTTCAGCCTGCGTGGCCGAAGTTGCTTCCCCTGCATAAAATGAAAAAGGGTATATAATGAAAAAACTTGTTCTTCTGGCCACGATATTGGCCGTAGCCACGCCCGCCACCAGCGCCCTCGCGCTGAAGAAGGACCGTCAGGCCGAACGTATCGATGAAGGTGATCGCATCTGGAAGGGCCGCGATGGCCAATATTATTGCAAGCGCAACGATGGCACGACCGGCTTGATCATCGGCGCGGCTGGCGGCGGCTTGCTGGGCCGTGCACTCGCGGGAAGCGGCGACAAGACGCTGGGTACCATATTGGGTGCAGCAGGCGGAGCCTTGCTGGGCCGCCATATCGAGCGGAAAAATTACCGCTGCAAATAAATGCGGCCTCGATTCATTCTTTCCAGCCCCAGAACAGATGGCAAGGCGGGATGTTTCTGAATTCAAATCCGGTGTCGATGTTACGGAAATAGGGGGCCATGAAATCACGGGCGCGGGCGCGGTACTGGTACACCAGAAACGCCCCGCCCGGACGCAATGCCCTGGCCGTATTTTCGGCGATGATGGGTCCCAGATTGTCCGGCAAGGTTGAAAAGGGCAGGCCGGACAGGACGTAATCGGCGTGTTTGAAGCCAAATTGCGCGATAATATCGTGCACGCACGCCGCCGACCCGTGGACCGCGATGAAGCGACTGTCGCGGATATTCGTGCGGAGATAATCGATAAAATCGGCGTTGAGATCGATCACCAGCAAGGTCGCGTCGGGCCGCAGAAGATCAAGCACCGGCTGGCAAAATGTACCGATACCGGGGCCATATTCGACGAACAATCGGGTATTGCCCCAATCCACCGGCGCCAGCATTTTGGCAACGGTGCGGTTCGAAGACGGAATGATCGCCCCGACCATGACCGGATGTTTCAAAAAGCCTTTGAAAAACACACCCCACGGACCCAAAAAGCGGCTCACGCGTGCCTTTGCACGGTCGATCAGCGGCTTTTTGACAAAGGTGGTGAGCGGCATTTTTACGGTTCCATTACATTTTTATTGCAGCCCCGCGACCTCGCAAATCGGGACGGTGATTGCAACCGCAATCGGTCAGAATATGTTTTCGACGGGTTGCAACACCGGATGATTAGGTTCTATGCCTTGCACATGGGCACGCTTCCTTCAGGCACGATATCGGTGATTTTCATCGCACAGCGAACAGGTGACGACGACGAGGGCTATGCCCGCGCCGCACATGTGATGGATGCCTTGGCGGCGCAGCAAACGGGGTATCTGGGTATCGATTCGGTGCGTGGTCATGATGGCCTCGGGATCACCGTCAGCTATTGGCGCAGCGATGCCGATGCCAAGGCGTGGCGCGACCACCCCGAACACGCCGCCATCCGCGATGCTGGGCGCGACCGTTGGTACACGCATTACAGCCTGCACGTCGCGCAAGTCACCCGCAGCTATGACTGGAAAAAAGCATAAGCGCCGTCCCCGCCATTTCCAACAGTCGCGTCGTCGTCCTGTTTCTCGTCATGCTGGTCGCTGCGGCCGGTAACACGGCGATGCAATCGGCACTGCCAGCAATAGCAAGCGAGCTGGAAATGCCCGATGTCTGGGTCAGCCTCGCGTTCAGCTGGTCGGCTTTGCTCTGGGTCATCACTGCGCCAAAATGGGCGCGAATGTCCGATCGTCGCGGCCGCAAACAGTTGATGAGCGTTGGTGTCATCGGGTTCATCGCATCCATGGGGCTGTGCGGACTGGCGTTGTGGATGGGGCTTGCGGGCTGGATCGGACCTGTCACGACCTTTGTGTTATTCGCCCTGTTCCGCAGCCTGTATGGCGGCTTTGGCTCCGCCGCGCCACCTGCGGTTCAGGCCTATGTCGCCGCCCGGACCGAGCGGGAGGAGAGGACAAAGGCGCTGTCGATGCTGGCCTCGTCTTTTGGTGTGGGCACTGTCATTGGCCCGGCGGTCGCGCATTATCTGTTGTTTCCACCCTTCGGACTTGCCGGACCGTTGATCATGTTTGCCGCATTCGGGGTCGCCGTGCTGGTGGCGTTGCATGTGCAATTGCCCAACGACACGCCCCGGTTTGCCGCGCGCGGCGACGTTGCGGCCTATCCCAATTCGGCATCGATGAATTCGCCCGAACCCGAACAGGCCGACGGTCAGGCGCTCGATTCGGTTTTGCCCGACACAGAAGTACGCCTGCCGTGGCGCGACCAACGGATGTTGGCCTGGCTGATTGCCGGGCTGATCGGTGGCCATGCACAGGCAATATTGCTGGGCGTCGTCGGTTTTCTGGTGCGCGACCGGCTCGGCCTTCAGGATCGCCCGTGGGAGGCAGTGCAGGCCAGTGGCTCTGTCATGCTGATCGGTGCGATGGCGACATTGCTGGCGCAATGGGGGCTGATCCCGATGCTATCGCTGGCCGCGCGCAGTTCGGTTTTGCTGGGATCGGCACTCGCCCTGATCGGCGTTGCATTGACCGCGGTCAGTCAGGATTTTTACGGAATCAGCACGGGCTTTGCGATTGCATCCTTGGGTTTCGGGCTGTTCCGTCCGGGGTTCACCGCAGGCGCATCGCTGGCGGTACGCAGGCATGAACAAGGCGATGTCGCAGGCAAAATCGCGTCGATAAACGGCGCGGCGTATATTGTTGCACCTGCGATAGGAGTGGCATTGCTCGACCTGTGGGAACCCGCGACGTTCATCCTGACCGGGGCCGCGTTGCTGTTCCTGATTATATGGGGACGCAAGGCGTTGGTCGTGTCGTCCTTTGAAAAGACATAAAAAAAGGGTCGACCGAAGCCGACCCTGAATAAGTTTTTAGGAGAGGATGCCTATAAGGCATGATCGATATGCCATCGTTTCAATTATTGTGCAAGTGCGAACAATGCAATTTAGGTTGCATAAAGTGCAACTGCACAATAGTGGTTTCAGAGCGAAATATCGTGCTGTTCGGGCAGATGCGATGAAAATCCTGTATTTGTTGCGCCGCGACAAATCTTTAGGAGGTTGTGATGCGTCGTTTACCCCCCTTGCGCTCCCTTGAAGCGTTTTTGCGTGTTGCAAAACTTGGCTCTGCCAAAGCCGCAGCGAGCGAGCTTTCGCTATCGCCACCTGCGCTCAGCCGGCGAATCAAAGGGCTTGAAGATTTCATCGGCAAACCTCTGTTTGACCGGCGTGCCCAGGCGATGGTTATCAACGCCGATGGCGAGGCTTTGCTGGCCGCGGTCGAGCCTGCAATGGATGCGATGGCCGAAGCGGTAGAGGAATTGGCCGGTCGCGGCGGTGAATATCGGTTGCGGCTGGGCGTTCTGCCCTTGTTCGGGACCCAGCGGCTGATCCCGAAACTGCCTGCACTGCGTAAGGCGTTTCCGAAACTGCATATCGATGTTGATACATCCGGCCATGCGGAAAATCTGCTGGGCGATGTCGTCGATGCTGCCATCATAATCGCGGCTGAAGTCGACCCCAAATTATACAGCGTCCGGCTTGACCGGAATGTGGTGTTCGCGATCGCATCCGAAGAATGGGCCAGCGAACAGGACATCAAAACACCGGCAGACCTCGGCAAACATACCGTCATGGTCCACAGTGATATGCCGATGATCTTTGACGCATGGCGCGAGGCGGTCGGCTATCCACGGCTAAAACCGCTGGCCATCGACCACATCGATAGCGGCCCGTTGATGCTGGAGGCGGCGGCCAACGGGCTGGGCGTTGCCATCATGCACGGCAGCCATTTTTCCGACGCCCGCGACCCGCGTTTGACGCGGTTGTTCGATATCGAGGTTGAAAGCCCTTACAGCTATTGGTTCGTCTGCCGCCCGCGCGCGCTCAAGCAACGGGCGGTGAAGATTTTCCACGACTGGTTGTTGAAATCCGGTGTGTAAGGGAAGCGTCGGTCTTGGCCCTATCCGGGGATAGTTTCACGCAAAGGCGCGAAGATTTTCAAGAGGGCGGATGCCCCCTAAAATAAATCACGCGCGATTTGGATTGAGTGAGTTTGATATTTTCGACTGCCCTCTTAAAAACCTTCGCGCCTTTGCGTGAAATATTCTGTTTCTTTGGGTAAACTGAGCGGAGTTTCAACATCCACCCTCTCCTCCCCCTAAAGCACCCGTATCCGCGGCGCGCCTTTTTTGCCTTTCAGCATCAGCGCCCACAGCGCCCAGACCATCGCGTCGGCGCGGTCGGGGCTTTTGCCTTCACCTACATAGCCGCCCGGAACAAGGCCGGTCAGCTCCGCCTCCAACTCGGCAAATTCTTCGGCGAAAAAGGCTCGGCCATTTTCAAACAGGGCCGCCACCGGTTCGGCCCGCGCGGATTTGCCCACCGCTGCATGAACGAGCTCCACCGGCAAAGTCGCCGACGCCGCCAACAGGACAGACCGCACCATCGCGCCGCCCTGATTCCGTTCAGCGACCACGCGGTCGGCATCGAACGCCGTCGCCGCATCGGCCACGGCCCGGGCCCATCCCTCGGGTGAGGCCCCCGCAACCGAGCAATCCGCCAGCACATAAGCTTTGCCATCTTTGGCTGTCGCGCACACAATTATGCCGCAGGTGCCATTGGCCGAAGCGGGCGGATCAACGCCGATGACGGTGCGGGTCACCGCAAAGCCTTCATCGCACACAACGCGGCACCGGTTGATCAGCTCTAGCGGCCAAAGGCTGCCCTCGACATCGTCGAACAACCGGCCTTCCAGTTCCTGCAACGCGATGCGCGTGCCGCCATAATGGTCCTGCATCGCGTCGACAAAGCTTTGCGGCAGATGCAGGTTGTTATTGGTCGACCCGCCCGTCCGCACACTGTCATGAGCCTCCAATATGCGGCGCAACACGGGCAGTGATCGCGGCGTGGTGGTCACCGTTGCCCGGGGGAACTTGCCCATGCGAAGGCCCATTTGCAGATTGTCCCACGTCTCGGCGGGATATTTCCATTTCGCAAGTTCGTCGGCCCATGCAAAATGATGCTCCGGTCCGCGCAGGCTTTCGGGATTAGCCCCGGAATAGAGTATCGCCATGCTTCCGTTTTTGAACCACACGGTGCGCTGTGACGCTGACCATTGTTCGACTTCGTAGTCCATCGCCACCCGCAGCAGGCCTGACGGCCCCTCCACCATGACCCGCCTTGCCTCATCCAGCGTTGCGGCAACCAGAGCGATACGAGCGCACGGGGTCGCGCGCACCTGTGCCAGCACCCATTCGGCCCCTGCCCGCGTCTTGCCGAAACCACGCCCCGCCATAATCATCCAGGTGCGCCAGTCGCTGTCGGGCGGCAACTGCCCTTCATGGTGAAATGTGGCAAAATCGGCATTCAGCCTTTTCGCGGAGCGACTGTCCAGTTTGCGGATGATCGTCGCGCCAGCTTCGCTGGCCGCAACATCCAAGAAGTGATCCGTCATAGACGTTTGCCGCCAGACAGAAGCTTGGCCTTTCGGATGATTTCCTCCTTCACCGCCTCCACATCGACGGGTGGACGGTTCGGGTGATAACGCCGAAGTTCGCCGTTTTTCCGACGTCGGGCTTCATATATTTGGGCGACTCTAATGGCCTGATCTAACGACATAGGTTCCAGTTCAGGGACCGGCAATTCCGGCGGTTCGAGCACGTTGCTGGCCGATGTGAGCAAATGAACCGCCAGCCTTTCGGTGGCGAGTGAGATGACTTCATCCCACCGGGCGTCAAAAGCGGGCCACATCTTGCGGCGGCGGTACAAGGTTGACTGGGCCATATTGATCTGCCGTGCGGCTTCCATGACATTCCCGGTGGCGGCCAAAGCGGTGAAAAATTTGTCTTCGACCTCTGCGCTCCAACCTCCCGGGCTTGTCAAAACAATCTGGGCTCCACCATTTTTGGTTAAACGCACGATACCCTCACGCCCATCGGGTAGTTTCAGCCCGGTTGATTCTTTTTCGGACGCGATGCAGTCTCGTGCCGATGACATGGCCTTTACCCATGATTTTGCAAAATCTGGACTTCGGCTTCGATATTTATACGCCGTCGGGCGCGCAATCCCTGCGGCCCGTGCGGACAATTGGACATTGGCGCTTTCACCAAGCGCACGCAAAAACGGCCGCACCCACCTGGGTGACACGGTTTTGGAAGGCATGAGGATTTCCTTTTTTGGGAGAGAAATGGCAGGACGCACACGTCCCAGCCTCAGGTAATTTACCTGATTAGCGTTACGCTGTCAATATATTTAACCATATTGGTGATTTATGTACCCTGAGACCACACGGCTATCCCGCTCTATTTGATCCCACCATCCCGGCGCGGGGGCGCGGGGGTTAGTGTCCAGCGGGTTCCGCCCTTGCATAAAATATTGCCGATCATCGCGGTTTTTCCGGCGTCCAGTTCGACCAGCAGCCTGTCGACCGCTTCGCCTTTTGGATGCAAAGCCGGTTCGAGCTGGGCGATACAGTGCAGCAACAGGCGGCGTTGCAGTTCGCGGGGCAACGCATTGGCGTCGCATGTAATCGCACTGTCAACTTGTGTCGTCCGTTCCGCAGCCAGCACCGCTGTCATCCATGACAGGGCATCGGCGGCATCGGCAAGCGCCGACGCTGTACGGTTGGTCCGTTCGAACTGGAACGGATGCGTTGCCTGCGCGATCCATTGGCGCATTGCCACCCTGTCGAATTCCGGATTATCATTGCTCGGGTCGCGCACGGGTTCGACACCGGCGGCGGCGCAGATTTCCTCTAGCTCGGCTTTGGTGAAGCCCAGCATCGGGCGCACAATCCGCCCATTCTTTGCGCGGATTGCCGCCATGCCGTCAACGCCGCTTCCCCGTGCTAACCGCATAAGCATCGTTTCAAGCTGGTCATCACCATGATGCGCGGTGGCGATGAACGTGCACGTCTGGTCATCCGCCGCCTGGTCCAGCAACGCGTAGCGCGCGCGCCGCGCGGACGACTGGATATTACCAGATATGGGTTGTGCCGGCCGCAGGATGCTATGGGGGACATCGATATTGCAGCACAGGCCGCCGACAAATTCAGCCTCTTGTGCCGATTCCCGTCGCAATTGATGATCGACGGTGGCGGCGGCCACTTGGCCCGGACATGCGCGGTGCGCGAGCAATAACAGCGCAAGGCTGTCCGGCCCGCCCGATATGGCGAGTAACATTCTGTCCGGCCCGCTTATGCCCAGATCGGTCAGCGCCTGCCGGAACCGGTCCAGCCCGTTGCAGGGAATGTCTATTTGCACTTGGCCCGGGTTTTACCGGCGACAATGCGTTCGGCCAGCCGACCGCTCGCCGCATCGGGATAGGCCTTGGCCAGTTCGCCAAAAGCTTCGCACGCTTCGGCGGTCTTGCCCAGATCAGTCAAGGCAGAGCCCAAGAAAAACAGGCTGTCGGGTGCGCGGTCGCCGCGAGGGTCATTCTTGTAATTTTCGTAGAATATCTTGACCGCTGTTGCCGGTTTCTTGTCATCCAGCCAACTGCGGCCGAGCAGGTTGCGGGCATAGCTTGCGCGTTTGTGTTGCGGAAATTTTTTCAGGGTTTCTTCCAGCATGGCCTGTGATTCAGGATAAAATTTTGCCTCCCACAAACGGAAGCCATAGGTATATCCGTCTTCAAAAACATCGCCGGTGGCCGGTTTTTCAATCGCCGCGACGGCGGCTGTCCGTGCTGCCGAAGGTTTGGAAGCCACAATTACGGGGGCTGGCTTGGGCTGGGGCTTGGGCTGGGACCGGGGCTGGGGCGTCGATGCCGCAGGGGTTGCGACCGGCTTTAATTCCGGCTCATTGACGACCGTCAATGCGGGCGGCGGGGCAGTCGCGGCGATGGCGGCGTCGGCCTGCGCCTTTAACTGCGCTTCCATCGCTTTTAACCGGCTTTCCATCGACCGCATGGCATACTCATGCTGTTCAACCTGACCGGTCAGGGTAACCAATTGCGTTTCAAGCGCGTCGACGCGTGCCAAAAGATCGGCGGTGGCGGTGGATGCGGAACCCGTCGATCTGGGCACCTCGGGCGTCTGGATTTCGGCCTCCAGGGTTTTTCCGGCGCCATTGGGGAACACCTGACGCTGTACCGCGCGCATTTCCTTTTCCAGCTTGCCCACGCGGCCGTCGATGTTTGCATCTTGTGCGACGGCTGGGATACACAGCATCAATGCCGCGCCGCCCAGTAAAAAAACTCTCAATGTCATTGGGCTTCTCCCCAGAATGCTGTCCAATTCCTGAACCTATAGCCTGCCCGATTCACGCATTAAAGGCCTATCGCAATGTATTTATGTAAAGTTTCGCTTGCGGGGGCGGATTTCAGGGCGTTGTGGTTGCGGCCGGTTGACGCGACAGCAGGGCCTTGGCGCTGATTTCCAGATCGGCGACGGTCTTTTCCGGCGGGCCTAATGTGGGCACAGCCTTCCCGCCGACGGTGACGTTCAATACCTCCGGCCGTCCGGTGACGATCATCGGCTTGTTGGCATCCTGCGGCACGGTAAAACTGTCGCCGGACTGCATTTCCTTCTCAAAAAGTCTTTTATTTTCAATATCATAGATTTTCACCCAGACCGTATCTGTGGCAGTCAAAACAACAAGCCCACCAGTCGCCACGGCATCGGGCGAGGGTGCCGCGGCGGATTTGCCAGCAGCAGGGGTCAGAGCCGCATTCTGGGCCATGGGTGCAGGCATGGTGATATCAACCGCGGCATCCAGCATCATACTGCGCCAGATAAAATAGCCAGCGACCACCAGCACGCCAATGACGGCAGCCGTCCACGCCAGCGTGCGCGAAGGCACACGTGCAGGGTCTGTCGGCTCATAATTTTGCAACGGGGCTTGATACCCTTCATGTCCGCCTTGGGCGAGTTCGGAACGTAAATCGGCGCTGACTTTGATTGCATCCAGCTCCACCGCCCGGGCATAGGATCGGGCAAATCCCAACGTATAGGTCGAGCCGGGTAGCGCCGCAAAGTCAGATTTTTCAATGGATTCCAGATGCCGCATCGGCACCCGTGTGCGGGCAGCAAGATCAGCAAGACTAAAACCCAAGCGCTCTCGCGCCGCTTTCAGCTGTTCGCCGACGGTGTGAAACCGGAACTCGTCTTCACTCGGTGAATCGTCACCCACTGCAATCTCCACAACCCTATGTCCCTCCACCTCTCCGGGCGGATGAACGGACAATGGCATCACACCGTTGAAAGTCAATCGATAAAGGGCGGGATATCAGCCTGTTTCGATACCTCGGCTGGCCGCCCATGCTGACAAATCTGCGCGCAGATTGGATGTCGGCGCTGCCAGCAACTCGGTCATCTTGTCCCGGATGCCAGCGTGATCGGCGGAGCGTATCATCGCCTTGACCGGCCCGACCGCCGCAGGTGTGATAGACAATCTACGGATGCCAAGGCCAATCAAGGCCAGCGCCTCAAGACTGCGCCCACCCATTTCGCCGCATATGGCGACGTCGACATCGTGGCCGTCGGTTGCGGTCACGACACGCTTGATGAAGCGCAAAATAGCGGGGCTCAGCCAGTCATAGCGCTCGGCAAGGCGCGGGTCCGCTCGATCAGCGGCGAACAGAAACTGCGTCAGGTCATTGGTGCCGATCGACAGAAACTGGATCTTGGGCAGCAAGATATCGAGCGTTTCGGCCAACGCCGGAACCTCAAGCATTGCGCCATAACGGATCTTGCTGGGCAATTGCTTTTTCTGTTTCCCGAGAAACTTCATCTGCCCTTCAAATATGGCTTTGGCTGCGTCGAACTCCCACGGTTCGGACACCATCGGGAACATCACATGCAAGGTGCGTCCCGCCGATGCCTCGATCAGGGCGCGGGCCTGCGTTTTCATCAATCCGGCATGGTCAAGCGACAGGCGCAATGCGCGCCAGCCCAGCGCGGGGTTTTCTTCTTCGCTGGTTTCGTCTTTCAGATACGGCAAAGCCTTGTCACCGCCAATGTCGAGCGTGCGGAAAATAACAGGCTTTTCGCCTGCCGCGTCCAGAACATCACGGTAAAAGCGTTGCTGCCGCTCGCGTTGCGGCAAGGTGGCGGAAATCAGGAACTGGAATTCGGTGCGGAACAACCCGACGCCCTCGGCCCCGGTGGTCGCCAGCGCCGACATATCGTCGCGCAGGCCCGCATTGATCATCAAGGTGATAGGAACACCATCCTTTGTGACCGACGCTTCGTCCCGCATGGCAGCGTAGCGCGCTTTCTTCTTTTGCCGGTCGACGAGATCATGTTGGAACAACTCCTCGGTCCCTGCCGCGGGTCGGACGATCACGCTCTTGTCATCGGCATTCAGCAACAGCATATCGCCATCGCGGATTTTGTGCCGAATGCCGCGAACGCGGCCAAGCACGGGAATACCCATCGCGCGGGCGACGATGACGACATGGGCCGTAAGGGACCCTTCTTCGAGGATGACGCCGCGCAGCCGCCTTTTGTCATATTCCAGCAGTTCGGCAGGGCCGAGATTGCGCGCCAACAGGATCGTGTCTTTTTTCAGGCCTAATTGTGCGGCGGTGCTCATTTGCCCCGATACAATCCGCAGCAACCGGTTCGACAGATCTTCCAGATCGTGCATCCGGTCGGCCAGCAGCGGGTCGTCAATTTGCCGCATCCGCATCCGGGTGCGTTGCTGCACCCGTTCAATTGCCGCCTCGGCGGTCAGGCCGCTGTCGATGGCTTCGTTGATACGGCGACTCCAGCCTTCGTCATAGGCGAACATCTTGTAAGTCGAGATGACCTCTTCATGTTCTCCGCCGGTGCCGAAATCGATCTGGCTAGCCATGCGGTCAATTTGCTCGCGCATTTTGTCAAAGGCGGAATAGACGCGCTGACGTTCGGCCTCGGTATCTTCGGCCACCGTATGTTCGATGCGAACATTTGGCTGGTGGAATATCGCAACCCCCGCCGCCGCGCCTTTTACCAGCGGCAAGCCGGTCAGGATAACAGTGCCGGTTTCCATGCCGCCACCTGTTTCGGGATCATCGATCAGGTCGGCGTTGGCGATCAGTTCGGACAAGACCATCGCTACCGTTTGCAATGCCTCTATCTCGATCTCGTCATATTTACGCGTTTCGACATGCTGCACCGCTAGCACGCCCACGGCGCGCTCAGACCGGACGATGGGAACACCAGCGAAGCTGTGAAATCGTTCTTCGCCCGTTTCGGGGACATATCGGAAATTTGGATGCGCCGCGGCCTCGTCCAGGTTCAGTGTTTCGACATTCTCTGCAATCGTACCGACCAGCCCTTCGCCAAGGCCGAGCCGGGTGACATGGACCGCCGCCTCGTTAAGACCGCGCGTGGCGAACAGTTCCAAAGCCCCGTCGCGAAGCAGATATATAGAGCATACTTCACTCGACAAAGCCTCGCCGATGATATTGACCACATGGTTCAATTTGGTCTGGGCAAGGCTTTTGGAGGCCATGACTTCATGTAGACCGGTCAATATGTTACGGGCAGAGCGAGTTGCGGTTTCCATATCTCGTGTCTAGCAGACGCACCCTTGGCAAGCGATACTTATTGCTTAAAATAGTTTCAGGTTATTGTCCGCATTTCAACCGGACAACGATTGCTGTCGCAACATATCTTTGAGGTGCAGCTTTTGCTTTTTCAAACTGTGGATCAGGCTTTCGTCCGGCATCGGCCGAACCTCCTCTCGCTCCAGCTTGGCCTCCAATTGGGCGTGTTTCGTGCGAAGCGCGGATATATGGCTGTTGTTCACCTCATACTCCTTTTTGTGAGACTCGACGATTGAAGATCGAAGTAAATCATGAATAATTGATGCTGTCTTCCCTATTTTTGTCTCGACAGATGCACGGAGGTGCGGCGCATTATTTTGACGATGACTTGTTAACCGCATTAGGGTTACAGGGAAGCATGAACGATGAGGGTTACCAGCATCTACTTGAACAGCTCAGGATCGAACATCGCGATCTTGACGACGCCATTGGTGCGTTGATGGCCCAGCCGGTCGTCGATCAGCTCCAAATTGCCCGGCTCAAGAAAAAAAAGCTTGGCCTCAAAGACCGCATCATGCGTCTCGAAGACCAGCTGGTGCCAGATATAATCGCCTGATCCGTGCAAGTTTACATTTAACTATCAGGCGTTTCATCCCGGTACAGTCGGCCCGTTAACCCTGTTTTCTGGGTTTTAGCGCTAACAATATGGCGCGACCGGTGGCATATGAGGGTGATGGACACACTGCACCACGAAATCACGCCAAAGCTATTGGACTCGCTTTATGTGGAGGCGATGGTGCTTGCGGATGAAGCGCGGTCCTATTTCGACAGGGACCATGCCAATGGATTTTCGTCGCCTGAAATATCGGTCGCTTTTTCGTGCGAATCGTTAAAAGTGACGACGCGTCTGATGCACAGCATCGCCTGGTTGCTTAACCAAAAAGCGATTCGCGCCGGTGAAATATCACGGCGCGACTCTTTTAATGACGAACGCGAATTGGGCTATTCGCCCGCCAGCGACGGCTTTCAGGTGCAGCGGTTCCCCGAAGAGGCACAAGCCCTCGTCGTCGCCAGTGAAGACCTCTATTTCCGGCTGCAACGTATCAGTGAAAAAATGCGCTCGATGACGGCTCCGGTGCCCGAGCCTTTGGCCATGATAGAACGGCTTCGCGCATCGTTTTGAGACTCTGTCGGTCTTTCTTAGTATTCCGTTACCTTTAGCTTCAACGCGCCATCACCTCGCGGCTCCAAACCACCGTCACCCTGAACTTGTTTCAGGGTCCATCGTGCAACGGGACCCGTTGTGTGAAGGTAGCCCAACTTGCGTCTCGGCCTGGCGTGTCAAGAAAGGACGGGAATGAACTGATAAATCGACCCTGAAACAAGTTTAGGGTGACGCGGAGAGGCAAGCTGTGATTTGCACGCCTTCGGCTCCGATGTGTTGGGGAGGGTTCATCCCCCTCACGCGTCGAACTGCAAACTCGCCAGCCGCGCGTAGAGGCCCCCGGCGGCGCTCAGTTTCGCATGGTCGCCTTCTTCGACAATGCGCCCCTGGTCCATCACGATGATCCGGTCAGCCGAACGGACGGTGGCCAGACGGTGCGCGATGACGATGGTCGTGCGGTCCTTCATCAGATGGTCGAGCGCATCCTGCACCAGACGTTCGCTTTCGGCGTCTAGGGCGCTGGTCGCTTCGTCGAGCAGCAGGATCGGGGCCTGCCGCAGGACGGCTCGGGCGATGGCGATGCGTTGGCGTTGCCCGCCCGATAACCGCGCGCCGCCTTCACCCAGATAGGTGTCGAGCCCCTGCGGCAATTCGCGCAGGAAGGTCGCGGCATTGGCCTGTTCGGCGGCGTGCCAGATGGCGTCGTCATCGGCAAGCCAGTTGCCATAGCGCAGATTGTCGCGCGCCGAAGAGGCGAACAGCACGGTGTCCTGCGGCACATAGGCCATGCGCAGGCGGATTTCGGCAGGGTCGGCGCTCGTCAACGCGACGCCGTCGATGCGGATCGCGCCGCTTTCGGGATCGTAGAAGCGCTGCGCCAATTGGAACAAAGTCGACTTGCCCGCGCCCGACGGGCCGACGACGGCGACGGTTTCGCCGGGGCTGACCTTCAGGCTGAAATTATCGAGCGCCGATACTTCGGGCCGGGTGGGATAGCGGAAGTTCACATTCTGGAATTCAAGCTGCCCGCGCGGGGGGACTGGCAGGGCGACAGGTTTGGCTGGCGGGGCGATATCGGGCTGTGCCGCCAGCAATTCCGCAAGACGGCCCGAGGCGCCTGCACCGCGCACCAGATCGCCATAGACTTCGGTCAATGCCCCGAACGCGCCGGCAACGAGACCGCCGGTCAGCACGAAGGCCGCGATGGTGCCGCCTGAAATGGTGCCCTCGGCCACGCCCTGTGCACCCTCCCACATCAGCAGAGTGATCGCGCTGAATATCAGGGCGATGACAATGGCGGTCAGCATGGCGCGCAGGCCGATGCGGCGCTTGGCCGCGGCAAAGGTGCTTTCGACGGCGTCGGAAAAGCGGATATGCTCGCGCCCTTCCTGCCCGAAAGCTTGCACGATTTTCAGCGCGCCCAGGCTTTCCGAGGTGATGGTGCCGATGTCGGCGACGCGGTCCTGCGAAGAACGCGACGCCTTTTCCAGCCGACGCCCGATGAACACGATGGGCAGGATGACGATCGGGATGCCGATGAGTAGGGCTGCCGTCAATTTGGGGGCGAGGGTGAAAAGATAGATGATGCCGCCAACGCCAATCACCAGGTTTCGCGCGGCGACCGAAACGGTGGTGCCAACAATCTGTTCAATGACGGCGGTGTCGGCGGTCATGCGGCTGGCGATTTCGGCGGGGCGGTTTTCTTCAAAAAAGCGCGGCGCGAGACCGAGCAGGTTTTTCTGCACCGCAACCCGCACGTCAGCCACCACGCGCTCGCCCAACCAGCTCACAAAATAAAACCGCATCGCTGTGGCAACCGCCAAAATCGCAACGATCATTAACAGATAGCGGAAATAGGGGTCAATATCGCCGCCGCTGGCAATGAAGCCTTTGTCAATTATCCGCTGAAAACCGGCTGGTATGGCAAGCGTGGCACTTGCCGCAACGACGAGCGCGATAGCCGCATAGAATATCTGGCGCGGATAATGGCTGGCGAAACGGGCAACCATTCGTAATTGCCCCAATTTGCGGGCTGGCGGCGGCGGAAGCGTTTCGTTGGACGGGTCGATGGTCAATGGAGCTTCGGTCACAATTGTCGGTTCGGTCATGACATGCGCCTAGCAGTGCGCAGACACGCAAACAATTGCGGAGAGGGACGAAGTGTTAAGTTTTTTATGGTGCAATGCACAATAAAGGCTTATGTCGGGCCCGATGAGCGGGTGCTGGCAACAGCCCGGCGGATATTTTTAAGGACGTACCCATGCTTTACACCGGTTATGATATTCAACGCGGATGGCTTGCTGGCGCAGGTTGGATTGCCCAGAAGCAAGCTGATTTCCTGAACAATTTTGCTTCCGGTCCGTTCAGCTACGGCGGTCTTGCCCCCATTGCGGCCTCCGCGCTCGACGTCTTTGCCCATTCGGTAATGCCGCGCGGCAAGCCTGCCTTTGGACTCGATTTTGTCGACATTGGCGGAAAGCATCTGCCGGTCACCGAAGTCAACGAAGCGCGCAAGCCCTTCGGCCAGCTCAAGCATTTTACCTATGAAGGCAGCAGCGAAAAGCCACGGCTTCTGATCTGTGCGCCCATGTCGGGGCATTTCGCCACGCTGCTGCGCGGCACCGTGGAGCGGATGCTGCCCGTTTATGACGTCTATATCACCGACTGGAAAGATGCGCGCGATGTGCCGTTGACCGGCGGCGGCTTCGATCTGGAAAGCTATATCGACTATCTGATCGAGTGGCTCGAATTTATCGGTCCCGATGCAGGGGGTCGCGGCGCGCATATGCTGGCCGTGTGTCAGCCGTCGGTTCCCGCCTATGCCGCAGCCGCGATCATGAGCGCAAATGAACACCCCTTGCGTCCGCGCACGCTGACCATGATGGGCGGCCCGATCGACACCCGCGAAGCCCCCACCGCCGTCAACGACCATGCGACCCGCCGTCCGCACGACTGGTTCGTGCAAAATGTGATTGCGACCGTGCCGCCCTATTATAAAGGCTCGGGCCGCCGCGTGTATCCCGGGTTCCTTCAGCTTTCGGGCTTTATGTCGATGAACCTAGGCAACCATATGATCAGCCATTGGTCCATGTTCTCCGACCTCGTCAAAGGCGATGGCGAGGGTGCGGACCGGCACAAGGAATTTTACGACGAATATCGCGCGGTCTGCGACATGACGGCGGAATTCTATCTGCAGACGGTCGACACTGTATTCCAGCGCCACCTGCTGCCCAAGGGCGAGTTCAACTATCGCGGCAAGCTGGTCGACCCCGGCGCGATCAAGGACATCGCGATCCTCGCCATCGAAGGCGAGCGGGACGATATCAGCGGCCTCGGCCAGACCAAAGCGGCGCTGACCATCGCAACCGGCCTGCCCGACAGCCACAAGAAATACCATATGGCGCCTGAAGTCGGCCATTATGGCATCTTCAACGGCAGCAAATGGCGCGACAAGATCGCCCCGGTACTCGAAGACTGGATCGCGAAAAACAGCGGCGTTTAATACAAAGTCTAGTAAAGCAATTCCAGCTTCACGCGGGCGGTACCGCTGTGATGCATGCCGATGGCTTTGGCGGCGGCGTAGCTGATGTCGATCACCCGGCCTTTGCCCCATGGTCCGCGGTCATTGATGCGGACGACTACTTCCTTTCCATTGGAAAGGTTGGTGACCGCAACCCGGCTGTGGAAGGCGAGTGTGCGATGCGCGGCAGTCATTGCGGCGGGGTCAAAACGCTCCCCGCTTGCCGTGCGGCTGCCTGCAAATTCATTGCTGTAATAGCTGGCCATACCGTCACCGACATGACGCCTGATGTCCCCAGCCTGGACGAGAACCGGCAATAGGGCGAGCGCCAGAAACGCCTTACGATACCTGATTTTCATGGACCCCTCCATCGATTCGCCCAACTTATCGGCGAGTCCAAAACCCGCCAATCCGCCTTTCGATACGGCGGTCCATTATTGGGCCGAGGTGATATGACCGATCATACGTCCAGATTGGCCACGTTCAGCGCGTTCTCCACGATGAAATCGCGCCGGGGTTCGACGACTTCGCCCATCAATTTGGTAAAGATATCGTCGGCCACATCCGCCTGATCGATCTCCACGCGCAGCAGGCTGCGGTGGTTGGGGTCGAGCGTGGTTTCCCAGAGCTGTTCGGCGTTCATTTCGCCCAAGCCTTTGTAGCGCGAAATCGACAGGCCCTTGCGGCCCGCGGCCAGCACGGCGTCGAGCAGTTCGGACGGACGGGTGATCGCGCCCTTGTTGCCGATGCCCGCTGGCGTAACAGCGCGCTGCACCTGATCGCCGACAGCGGTGATGTCTTCGCCTTCATCGTCGATCTCGGCTTCTACTTCGACAACCACAGCGCCGGTCGATTTGATCAGGCGCGCTGGTGTTTCGTAGCTAGCGCTTTCCTCGCTGGCGAGCTTGTGTAAACGGCGTGCCTCTGCCGAAAGCAGGAAGGCCGCTTCGATGATGTGGTGGTCGGTCACGCCGCGCCACAGCCGTTCAAAATGATAGCCGCCATCGGCAGCCACGCGGCCGGTCCATTTGCCTTCGACATCCTGCGCGCCCATCCATGCGGCAGCCTTTGCGACCGCAGCCGTGCGATCGCTTGCATCGGGGTCGAGTGCGCCGGTCAGCGCCATCGCCTCGACAATTGTCGGGTCATAGCGGCGCGGAACAAATGCCATCAGGCTGCGCATCCGGCGCGCATGGTCAACCAAAGCACCCAGATCCGCACCGGCACGCTGTCCGCCTGCGCCTTCGAGGACAATACCATTGAGGCCGACTTCGACCAGATGGTCATCGAGCGCGCGGTCGTCCTTCACATAAATCTCACTGCGTCCCTTGGCGACCTTGTACAAAGGCGGCTGCGCGATAAAGAGATGGCCGTTCTCGATAATCTCCGGCATCTGCCGGTAGAAGAAGGTGAGCAACAGCGTGCGGATATGGCTGCCGTCGACGTCAGCGTCGGTCATGATGACGATCTTGTGGTAGCGCAGTTTTTCAATGTTGAAATCCTCACGCCCGATGCCGGTGCCCATCGCCTGGATGAGCGTGCCGACTTCCTTGGAGGACAGCATCCGGTCAAAACGCGCGCGTTCGACGTTCAGGATTTTACCCTTCAATGGCAGGATCGCCTGATAATGCCGGTCACGGCCCTGCTTGGCAGAGCCGCCTGCGGAGTCCCCTTCGACCAGGAAGAGTTCGGATTTCGCCGGATCCTTTTCCTGACAATCCGCGAGCTTGCCGGGCAAGGACGCGACGCTCATCACCGATTTGCGGCTGGCTTCACGCGCCTTGCGCGCGGCTTCGCGGGCGGCGGCGGCGTCGATGACCTTCTGGATCACGGTGCGCGCATGGCCGGGATTTTCCTCCAGCCATTCGCTCATCCGGTCAGCCATCAGGCTTTCCAGCGGCTGCCGCACTTCGGACGAGACCAGCTTGTCCTTGGTCTGGCTCGAAAATTTGGGGTCAGGCAATTTGACCGAGACAATCGCGGTCAAACCTTCGCGCATATCGTCGCCGGTCAGGGTGACTTTCTCTTTCTTCAATACGCCCGATTTCTCGGCATAATTGTTCAGCGTGCGGGTCAGAGCAGAGCGGAACGCCGCCAAGTGCGTGCCGCCGTCGCGCTGCGGAATGTTATTGGTAAAACACAGCACATTTTCATAATAGCTGTCGTTCCATTCAAGCGCGACGTCGATGCCGATGCCGTCGCGTTGAGACGAAATGGTGATCGGCTCTGCCAACAGCGCCGCCTTGTTCCGGTCGAGATATTTCACGAAAGCGCCGATGCCGCCTTCATAATAAAGGTCGTGTTCCTTGATCTCTTCATGCCGTTTGTCGCGCAGCAGGATGCGGACGCCCGAGTTGAGGAAAGCCAGTTCGCGGTAGCGATGCTCAAGCTTGTCAAAGTCGAATTCGAGGACATTTTTGAACGTCTCGGTCGAGGCCATGAAGGTTACGCGGGTGCCCTTCTTGCCCTCGGGCGCGTCGCCCACGACCTTGAGCGGCCCCACGGCATCGCCATGTTCGAAGCGCATCCAATGTTCTTTGCCCTCACGCCAGATGGTGAGTTCGAGAAATTCCGAAAGCGCGTTCACAACCGACACGCCCACGCCGTGCAGACCACCCGACACCTTATAGGCATTGTCGTCGGATGTGTTTTCAAACTTACCGCCTGCGTGCAACTGGGTCATGATGACCTCGGCCGCCGACACGCCTTCTTCGGTATGCATCCCTGTTGGAATACCGCGACCATTGTCCTCGACACTGACCGAACCATCGGGGTTGAGTTCGATCAATACCAGATCGCAATGCCCGGCCAGCGCCTCGTCAATCGCGTTGTCCGATACCTCGAACACCATATGGTGCAGACCCGACCCGTCGTCGGTGTCGCCAATATACATGCCCGGCCGCTTACGCACGGCATCAAGCCCCTTCAACACCTTGATGCTGTCGGCGCCATATTCATTCTGGTTGGGGGAAGCGGCGCTATCGCCGGTACGCTCTTCAGGTATATCATTCATCGTGGCACTATAAAGGAAGCTGCGCCAAAACCCAAGCTAATGCGACCGTTTTCCACATCTATTTGACTTGTAAAATCAGGCAGTTGGCTGTTTTTCGATGTTGCGCGGATTATTTCGTCAAAAGGAAGAAGGAAAAGAAGAAAAAAGGAAGTGGGTTCGCGCCATTCTTTACCTCGCACTACGTCACCCTGAACTTGTTTCAGGGTCCATCCAGAGGGCGCCCCCGTGGGTAGAGTTATGAAGCCTACCATAACTTTTAAGCATTCCACGGCGGAGTTTCGCGGAGCGATAGACCCTGAAACAAGTTCAGAGTGACGGGAAGTCTAAGGAAGACGCGAACTCGGGAATGTCTCCATTTCCAACCCTTTTTCCTTCTTTTCCTTCTTCCTTCTGACGAAAAAACTGGCACAACCAAATTTCCGAAATCCAACCCAAGGCACCCAATGACCTTTGATCCGCAGGCCGAACTTGAAAAACCCTTTGGCTCCTACCCCGATCTGATTGCGCATTGGGGGCAGGACCGGCCGGGGCGGGTTGCGCTTGATGATGGGCGGGAGAGTTTGACCTGGGGGCAGGTGGCGGCGCTGGTTGACCGGATGGCGACGCAGATGCAGCGCGATGGATTGCGCAAGGGGCAGGCGGTCGCGATCCTCGGCACGACCTCGGTCCGCTATGCCCTCGCCTATCTGGCCGCCGTGCGGGCGGGTGGCTGTGCGGCGCCGCTCACGACTTCAGCCGCGCCCGGGCAGCTTGACGCGATGCTGCGCGACAGCGGGGCGATGCATCTGTTCATCGACGCACCCAAGCGCGCTGATCTGGCGGGGGAAGATCTGCCGCCGCTCAAAACCATCATGCTGGACGCCCCACTGCCCGATGCGCCGGACATATATGGTTGGATGGCGGAGGAAGGCGCGACGCCAGCAGATTTGGGCTGCACCGCCAGCGATCCGTTCAACATCATCTATTCCAGCGGCACGACCGGCACGCCCAAGGGCATTGTCCATTCGCGCGGGATGCGCTGGAAACATGCCGCCGTCGGCCCCAATGCAGGCTATGGCGAGCCGGAGCAGAAAACGCTCATCTCCACGCCGCTTTATTCGAACACGACGCTCGCGCTGGTGATGCCGACGCTCGCTTATGGCGGCAGCCTTTACATGATGCCCAAATTCGACGCCGCGCGCTATCTGGAGATTGCAGCGGGGGAACGGATTACGCACACCATGCTGGTGCCGGTGCAGTATAAGCGCCTGATGGAACATGACGCGTTCGACAGCTTCGACCTGTCGTCCTTCCAGATCAAATATTGCACCAGCGCACCCTTTTCCGCCACATTAAAGGCCGAGGTGGTCCGCCGCTGGCCGGGGGCGCTGATCGAGATTTATTCGATGACCGAGGGCGGCGTCGTCTGCCTTTTGCACGCGCATAAATATCCGGACAAGCTGCACACCGTCGGCCAGCCCGCACCGGGCAGCGAGGTGTTCACCATCGACGAAGAAGGCAACCGCCTGCCGCCGGGCAGCATTGGCGAACTTGTCGGGCGGTCGCCGACGATGATGTCCGGATACCAGAACCAGCCGGAAAAAACGCAGGAAGCAAGCTGGTACGATGAAGACGGCGGCCGGTGGCAGCGGATGGGCGATATCGGCCGCGTCGATGAAGACGGCTTTGTCGAACTGGTCGGCCGCGCCAAGGACATGATCATTTCGGGCGGGTTCAACATCTACCCCGTCGATCTGGAGGCCGTGTTGCTGCAGCATCCGGATGTCGAGGAAGCCGCCGTGATCGGCATGCCGAGCGAACAATGGGGCGAAACACCCATCGGCTTTGTCACGCCCGCCAAGGGTGCCGCGCTCGACAGCGCCGCCGTGCTGGCCGCGACCAATGCGCAGCTTGGCAAGACGCAGCGCCTGTCCGCGCTTTACGAAATTGCCGAAATGCCGCGCAGCCATATCGGCAAGCTGCTGAAAACCGACCTGCGCGATCTCGCGGCGGAGAAGCAGCATGCATCCTGAATTCGGGCCCAATCTGACGGTCGTCATCTCGGTGTTGCAAACCGCACTGACGCCCGCATTTCTGCTGGTTGCGGTGGGCAGCCTGCTCAATGTCCTGACCGGCCGCCTGTCGCGCATTGTCGACCGCTCCCGCGATTTGCAGCAACTGCACGGCGTCACCGAAAGCGCGGCGCATCAGCGGGTGGTGAGCGAGCTGCGCATCATCGAACGGCGGATGCGCGTGGTCGGATCGTCCATTCTGTTCGCGGTGCTGTCGGCCATCACCGTGTGCATCATGATCGCTCTGCTGTTCTTGATGGGCCTGACGCAGTTTTCGGCACCCTGGATCGCGGTGTCAGTCTTCATGCTGTCGCTGGCGCTGCTCGCAACCTGCCTGCTGCAATTTGTGCATGAAATCCGGCTCGCGACGCATGCGATCCATGTGCCGGAGGAATATCTGGAACTGCCGGAAAAGGGGTGAGGGCGGAGGCGTTGGGGACAGTCCCTGCAGGGACAGTCCCCGTAGACTTCACGCGGGGACTGTCCCCTCGGGGACTGTCCCCAACCCCTGACCTACCCCTTCTTCTCCGCAACTCGCGCGACCACTTCGTCGCGAATGGGGGGCGTCACGAACTTGCCGATCTCCCCGCCATACAGTGCGATTTCCTTGACGAGGCGCGAGGCGATGGGTTGCAGGGCGACGTCGGCCATCAGAAACACTGTTTCGACGCGGTTGTTGAGCTGCCGGTTCATGCCGGTGAGCTGATATTCATATTCGAAGTCGGTCACGCCGCGAATGCCGCGGATCACCGTCGATGCGCCAACCGATTCCGCAAAATCCATCAGCAGCGAATTGAAACCCACAACGCGGATGGTCGCATCGCCGATGCTCGCCACTTCGCGTTCGACCATCGCGATGCGTTCGTCGTCGGAAAACATCGGCGATTTGGCGGCGTTGGTGGTGACGCCGATGACCAGCATATCTACCAGCTTCGCGCCGCGCCGGATGATGTCCATATGCCCCAAGGTGATGGGGTCAAAGGTGCCGGGATATACGCCGATGCGATGTGTCATTAACGGTCCCTCTCCGTAATATAATTGGCAATGGCCCGCAGCAGGTCGGCTTCGCTGCCATAGCTTGCCAAATGCTCGTTCGCCTGCGCGACCAGCATGCCCGCCTGTTGCTTGGCGCGGTCGAGGCCCATCAGCGAGACAAAGGTCCCCTTGCCCGCCTCGGCATCCTTTTGCAGCGCCTTGCCGGCGAGTTCGGGATCGCCCTCTACATCCAATATGTCGTCGGCAATCTGGAAAGCGAGGCCGATATCGCGGGCATAGCCTTTCAGATGCGCGCGGCCTTCGGGCGGGATATGGCCGAGGATCGCACCCATTTCGACGCTGGCAGCAATCAACGCGCCGGTCTTCAGGGCCTGCAAACGTGTCACCGTGGGCAGGTCAAAGGTCGTCTTTTCCGCCTCCAGATCCATCATCTGCCCGCCCGCCATGCCATCAGGGCCGCTCGCCAGCGCAAGGGTGGCGATCAGTTCGCTGCGGATGAAAGGGTCGGTGTGGGTGCGCGAGCTTGCCAGGATTTCAAAGGCCAGCGCATGCAGCGAGTCGCCCGCGAGCACGGCGGTCGCCTCGCCAAAAGCGCGGTGCACGGTGGGCTTGCCCCGCCGCATATCGTCATCATCCATGCACGGCAGGTCGTCATGGATCAGCGAATAGACATGGATCGCCTCCACCGCCGTGCCAACGCGCAGCGCGACATCGCGGTCGACATGGAACAGGGCGGCGGTCGCGGTGACCAGCAAGGGCCGCAATCTTTTGCCCCCGCCAATCGCCGCATGGCGCATCGCGGCATAGAGCGGGTCGCGCGCATCGCCGGGCAGCGCGAGCAGCCGGTCAAATTCGGCGTCTACATCCGCAGCTATCTGGTTCAGCGCGTCGTGCAACATATCCGGTCAGCCGGCGTCGAAGGGCGTGGTGCCAGCAGGCGTGCCGTCGGGGCCCAGCGTGATCGCCTCGATCCGCGCCTTTGCCGCATCCAGCCGTTGCTGACACAGCGCGCGCAACTCGTTGCCCTTTTCATAGAGCGCAATCGATTCGTCGAGCGGCGCTTCCCCGCTTTCCAGCTTGTGGACGATATCCTCAAGCGCGCGCAGCGCCTGTTCGAAATTCAGTTCGGGTGCTTCGGAAGACATCCCCCTGCAATGGCGCTAGCGGCTGTTCGGGTCAAGCCTTTCGGGTAATCGCAAAATTCTTTGGCGGACGCGCATTTTTGCTTTTCAATGGCGAAAGGCTACGGCAAACGGGCCGCCTTATGAAAACACCTCTCCTGATCCTCGCCCCCTTGTCCATGCTGGCGTTAGCGGCATGCAACCAAACCGAAACCCCTGCCGCCGGTGAAGCCGACGCGACCAAGGCCACCGCGGCCGCAGAAGAAATCGAAATGCCGCCCGCGATCACTGCCTCTGGCACCTATCGCTGCGCCGACAACACGATCCTCTATGTCGATTTCCTCGGCGCGAATGAAGCCGCCGACATCCGCGTAGGCGACAAGGCCGCCACCGCCGTCCGCGTCACCGCACCTGCTCCCGAAGCGCCTGCCGCTGACGCCGCCGCAACCGACGCCGCCAAGCCCGCAGCCGAAGCAGCCCCCGCCGGTCCGCTGACATCCGCAGACGGCGAAAGCACGCTTGCGGGCGCTGGCAAGGAAATCAAGGTCAAGCTTTCCGGCAAAAACGAACAGATTTGCAAAAGTAGCTAGTTTAACCAGGGGCTGTGCTTTCGGGACAGCCCCCCATTCCAATATTGCCGTTACCGGTTGCGCAGCAACCTGAATTTGATCCGGCGGCCGACCGTATAGTCCACCGTGTTCACTAGAAAATACGCAAGGCCGCCCTTGAATCGGCTCCACCAGCGGTCGCGATTTTTCACGAGCGTACCCGTTTGTTCTTCAGATTGTTCGACCAACAGGTTGACCAGACCGCGCATATGGGCGGCCAATGCGGCGTCCTTTATCCGAACCATGATTTCCAGATTGATAAACAGGCTGCGGACATCGAGATTGGCCGAGCCGATGTAAACTGCATCATCGATAACCATCAATTTCATATGCAACGGGCGGGTCTGATATTCATACAGGCGTGCTTTGCGCTTTATCAGATAGCGATAGAGCAAACGGGCCGCGGGGATAGTTGCGCCATTGTCGGTCTTGCCCGCCAGCACGAGGCGCGACCCAGCGTTACGCTTGGCCACACGGGCCACACGGCGCAGGATGGTTTGCGAAGGCGAAAAATAAGCCGAGACAATATCGAACTTCTTACCCACCTGTAACGATCGTTTTAAGGTCAACGCCCACGGCGAAATGCGGTTGGTCGGGCCGCCGAGCAGCCACTGTATCTCTCCGATCCCTGGTCGCCAGTTTTTGATGACTCCGCGGATCCCCAGATAACGGACCTTGCCGTCATGCGACAACCGGTCAAGATCATCAAAATAATTGGCAAGACGTGCCACTTCGGCCCCGGAGAGTATCAAACCCAAATCTTCCCAGCTGTCCTCTCCGGCGCGGCCGAAATATTGGTTGGTGATGTTAAACCCACCTACCAGAGCGATGGCAGCGTCGGCTATGAGCATCTTTTGGTGGTTACGGATCAGATATCCGAAGCCTTTGCGAGTGCTGAAAAAATGATATGCCCCGCCGGCCCGGACCAGCGGTTCGAAAAATGCGTAATCGAGATCGGCCGAACCGAAACTGTCGACAATAAGCTGCACCTGCACGCCGCGCTTTGCCGCGCCAATCAACGCATCCAATATCTCCCTGCCGGTTTCGTCGTCCGCGTACATATAGAAAAACATCCGGATCGACTGCGTCGCCGCCGCAATCACTGCGTGCATCGCGGCGAGCCTCACTTCGGGCGCGTGGACAACAAAAAGGTCATGCCCAGCGACGTCAAAATGTTTTCCGGGAAATCCGGTAAGGGAAAGACGGGCCGCCATCAGGTCGAGGTAGTGCCTCCCGCCAAAATCGGCAAGCAAAGCATGGGACACGCCGTTTTCGTTGACATTTTCCTGCTATAACCTTAGGTGCGCTCAACTTTCCGAAATTTGCGAAGAATCAGGAGCCACTATGGCACGCGTTACCGTTGAAGATTGCATTGATAAGGTTACCAATCGTTTTGACCTCGTATTGCTCGCAGCCGAGCGTGCCCGCGAAATTTCCGGCGGTGCGGAACTGACCGTCGACCGTGACCGTGATAAAAATCCCGTTGTTGCCTTGCGCGAAATCGCTGACGAAACTGTCCGTCCTGAACATCTGCAGGAAGGCCTTGTTCAATCGCTGCAGAAGGTCCAGGTCGACGAAGACGAAGAAGCCGATGAAATCGGTTCGATCAGCCTGTCGGCTGAGGCACTTCGCCTGACCGCAGCAGCCCCGGCGCGCGGCGCTGGTATGCAGCGCGATTACGACCGGTAATCCGGTCCGTCCAAAACAAAGTTCAAAAGGCCCGGCATCGACCGGGCCTTTTCTTTTTTAGGGATGTTATTCGGTGCGACCTGACAATATCCGCAATTGAATGCGACCGCTTTCCAGAAAAGGCGCGACGATGGCCGCCATACGCGCCTGCCGTTCGGTGACCATAGCGCGGTTGAAGAAGGTGTTAGCGATGACATCGGCAATTTGCAGGCCGGGCAGGCGGTGGCTCAGTTCCAGTTGCGCGTTGCCGCATGGGCCGATCAACGCCGCGATATCTTTGCGGACCCGCGCCAAAGTGTCGGGGCCATAACGTCCGTCATCGATAAAAACCTGCGCACAACCGCCAGTCACAGGCAGGATTGCACCGACGGAATCCTCTAATAAGGCAGCATAGATCGCGACATCATGGTCTCCCCGATCACCCCCAATTTCGGGCGTTAAAGCCGAAATTGCAATCCCTACGGTCGCGGACCAGTTCAATACCGAAAGCAGTTCGAACAAAAGGGCGCGTTCGTCCAGATCAATCCGGCTACCTTTCAGTTCGCTTGACAGGCCGGTGGCCAACCGAAACCGGTCAAGTGCGAGTTGTGCGTCAGCGTCGTCAATAAAGAGCGCAGCCAGGGTCATCACACCCCGGCCTACACCGCCTGATTCATCGCAATAGATCGGCATGGTGCCGGACCCGGTCGGTGCTTACGCGCCTTGCGGGTTGGGTTCGCCCGATACATCGCCTGCCTTGCGGCGGCCTGCCTTGGGAATAGCAGTACCGATCTGCGGGATGCTCGACGGCTTGGCAATCGCGCCATCGTCCCGCTCGAACTTGCCGGTGGCTAGCAGCGACTTGATCTCGTCACCCGACAGAGTTTCGAATTCGAGCAGCGCATTGGCCAGCAGATGCAATTGCTTGCTGTGCTTTTTCAACAAATCCGTAGCCCGCTTGTGGCCGCCTTCGACCAGCTTTCGGATTTCGGCATCGATCTTCTTCGCGGTTTCATCTGACATGGCTGAACGTTGCGACATACCATAGCCGAGATAGCCGTCCTGCCGCTCTTCATATTGCAGCGGGCCCATCTCGTCGGACATGCCCCATTGGGTGACCATGTCGCGCGCGAGGCTGGTGGCGTACTGGATATCGCTCGACGCGCCCGACGACACCTTGTCATAGCCGAAGATCAGCTCTTCGGCGACGCGGCCGCCCATCGATACCGACAGGTTGGCGTGCATCTTGTCGCGGTGATAGCTGTAGCTGTCGCGTTCCGGCAGGCGCATGACCATACCCAGCGCACGGCCGCGCGGGATAATCGTTGCCTTGTGGATCGGATCCGATGCAGTTTCATGGATCGAAACAATCGCGTGACCAGCCTCATGATAAGCGGTCATTTTCTTTTCGTCTTCAGTCATGACCATCGACCTGCGTTCGGTGCCCATCATGACCTTGTCTTTGGCGTCTTCGAATTCCTGCATCGCCACCAGACGTTTACCACGTCGTGCCGCCAGCAAGGCCGCCTCGTTCACCAGATTGGCAAGGTCGGCGCCGGAGAAGCCGGGCGTACCACGCGCGATGACGCGGCCATCAACATCGGGGGCAAGTGGCACGCGCTTCATATGCACTTCAAGGATCTTTACGCGGCCATCAATGTCGGGACGCGGCACAACAACCTGACGGTCGAAACGGCCGGGACGCAGCAAGGCGGGGTCGAGCACGTCGGGACGGTTGGTGGCAGCGACGATGATGATGCCTTCATTGGCTTCAAAGCCGTCCATTTCGACGAGCAGCTGGTTCAATGTCTGCTCACGCTCGTCATTCTGGTTGCCAAGGCCTGCGCCACGGCTACGGCCCACGGCGTCGATTTCGTCGATAAAGACGATGCACGGCGCGTTTTTCTTGGCCTGTTCGAACATGTCGCGCACGCGGCTTGCGCCGACGCCGACGAACATTTCGACAAAGTCCGAACCGGAGATGGAGAAGAAGGGCACGCCTGCCTCACCGGCAATGGCGCGGGCGAGCAATGTCTTGCCGGTGCCCGGCGAACCAACGAGCAAAGCACCCTTGGGGATTTTGCCACCCAGGCGCGAGAATTTGTGCGGGTCCTTCAGGAATTCGACGATTTCCTGCAGCTCTTCGCGTGCCTCATCGATACCGGCGACATCTTCAAAGGTGACGCGGCCATGTTTTTCGGTGAGCAACTTCGCCTTGGACTTGCCAAAGCCCATCGCACCACCCGCGCCGCCGCCTTTTTGCATCTGACGCAGAACGAAAAAAGCGATGCCGAGGATCAGCAGGAAAGGGAGCGCCTGATAAACTAGAATCAACAACAGGCTTGGCTGTTCTTCGGCCTTGCCTTGCACATCCACGCCCTTTTCATCGAGCAACGGGTACAGACTGTTGTCGCCGGGAATAGGAACCGTGATGAAAATTTCATCATTCTGCAATTTGCCGGTGATGCGTTCCGGCGCAATGGCAACCGATTTGACCTCGCCCGCTTCGACCTTATCCCGGAAACTGGAATAGCTGATACCCTTGGCAGGTTCCGATGATCCGCCAAATATCGATGCAACAAGCAATATGGCGACAATGATGGCTGACCAAATTGCCATATTACGCAACAACGGATTGCCTTTGGACTCCGGTTCTTCGTTCATCATTTACGCCTTGATTATCATCACCTGCGCAATGTGCAGCAGATTATCCCTGCAATGTAAGCGAGAATGTTTGAATGACAATATAATGAAGTGCAATTTTTGCTCGGAGAGGCGGAGATTCCATAATCCTTGCGCCGAACGACGTTGTTACTAGAGCATGAAGCAATGGCGGCACGGACAGCCCCGCAGGACCTAAGGTCCTAACCCTATATCTCGTAACCAAATGCATCGGCCCAAGGACGCAACACGGGCAATACAGGCTCCAGCCGGTCTCGGTAACGTACCCAGCGGCCTGCAGCGCGTTGATAGATCGGTTCGGTCACTTGCGAATAGCTTGCGGTCGTAATCAATCCCCGCGCTTTTGCCGTGCTGCGATGGTCGAGCGCTTCGGCTTTCCATTCAAGGCCAAGAAATTCGAAAAGTGGCCGGACCTCTTGTTCAACATTTTCGATGAGCCGCTCGTATCGGATGACGTGCACATCGGGGGCAAACAGCTCCCGCGAACGCTGCCAATGCTGAAATGTCAGATCATAAAATTCGGCCGCATCCTCAAGCCGCAGGAAGTTTGACATGGCCGAGTTTAATCGGAAATTGCTCATATAGCAGCTCAGCAAAACGTCGCACGGGTGGCGTAAGGCTAATATGAAGCGGGCGTTGGGGAACAGTCGGCGAATGAGCGGAACTTTCTGAAGGAAAAGCGGCGATTTATCGATCAGCAAATCTGCCCCCGACACAGCGAAGCTGTCTCCGATTTCCTTAAAATAGTGCGATCGCGCACGCCGGATAGCCTCATCATCCAGCGACAAGGTTGCCGCCAGTCCGCCAATCGCACCATCAACGCGGTTTAGCGCGGGATGTTCTTCCAACACCGTCGTTTGGGGATGCCCCATCAATATGGTGTCGAGTAAGGTCGTCCCGGATCTCGGAAATCCGACGAGAAATACAGGGTCGCGGGAATCCGGATTTAGCCCGGGATGCGGCCACGAAGCCGCGATATCGTGCGTGAGCAACTGCAAATCGGAACGCAACCTCGCGCGGACGTCGTGGGCCCGCTGTACCGGATCGGATGCATCCAGCTGGTGCAACCGGTTTGTTTCGTCAAACGCGGCGAAGGCTTCGTCCGACAGCCCCATCCGATCCAACAGGGTTGCGCGTATGTGGGAGCTGCGTTCCGGCTCCAGAGTTGCCGGCAAATTCGTGATGCACTCCAGCGCCTCGGCAAATTGACCCGCGCGGCGAAATTCAAGCGCGCGCAGAAATCCCAAAACACCTGCGTCCAATCCGTGCAGTTCCGCCATGGCAATAAGCGGCGCGAATTCTTCTTCGCGGTTGGTATGTTCATAATGGATGGCCAGCCCCAGATAGGCTTCGGCCAGATGCGGATCGCTGGCAAGGGCGCGGCGGTAAGCTGTTTCGGCTTCGGCGGTACGCAAGATCATGCCATATTCGATGGCGAGTTTCAGTTGCATTCCCGCGTTTTCACTCTCGATAGTGACCGCTTGCTCCAACGCTGCGAGTGCCTTTTCAGGCTGGTTCAATCTTTTGAAGTGGGAATGAAGTTCGAACATGGGCCGCGCCGAATCCGGAAAATCCCGTATCATCTTTTCCAAAGCCTCTTCGGCATCCTTGGTTCGGCCAGCCGCGTCGTAAGCTGCGGCAAGGTTGAGCCGCGATGGTGCTGATTTGGGGTCCAGCGATACCGCACGTTCCAAGGCGCCGATGCTTGCTTCAAATTCCCCCAGAGGCTGCAGTGCATTGCCAAGATTGTTCCAGCTTTCGAAATCGTCCGCAACGCGGTCCACGACATATCTATACGCTTGGGCAGCATCGGCAAACCGGTCCAAGGATTGCGAGAGAAAGCCACGATAGCGCATAATGCGAAGCGATGGCTCCTGCTCGGCAAGTTCCCATGATGCGATCTCAAGTGCGGCCGAAACGTCGCCGGTTTCGATCAATATGGCGATAAGATTACCGGCAATGACGCCATCGGTCGGGTTCCCCCGATGGGCGAGATATAAATGGTCCGCAGCCGCTGTTGTGTCACCGTTCCGGGCCGATATCATGCCCAGAAAGGCATTCAGCGCCACTGGATCGCCAGATTGATCAAGGCCTTCTCGGGCGGTCTTGGTCGCAAGTGCGACATTGCCGAACCGAATGTGCGCCATCGCGATTTTCAGGATTTCAGCCGTTTTCGGGTCTAGCATGAATATCAGTCTATCTGTTTAACTCAAGAGCGCTTCTTTTGGCACAGGCCGACGGCAAATGCGACGGAAACGTAAAGGCTGCAAAGCCTGCTGATTACCCAAAAAAAAGGCGGCTGGTACATGACCAGCCGCCTAATCTTAGCAATCAAACCGGATTTAGAAATCCAGTGTTACACCAGCATAGAGATACCGGCCCAGTGCGTCATAGGTCGCAGGATAGGTATTGCCGTTGCAAGGACCGGTTGGGCACAGGTTGGATCCGGCACGTCCGCCGTTTCCTGATGTGACCAATGGCGGTTGCTTATCAAGCAGGTTGTTGACGCCCAGACGGAAGTTGAAATTGTCGCCAATTGCAACGGTCGTAGCCAGATCGAAGTAATCCTGTGCCTTGATGCGGAGACCCGGATCAAAGTTGAATGCACCGGCCAGCGATGGGTTCGTCGACAGCGTTTCCGCCCTTACTTTGCCAATACGACGCCATTGCAGTGACAGGCCAATGCCATTGGCCATCTGCAACGTTGTCCGCACCTTATGACGCCATTTAGGCAATGGAGCGCCACTGTCTGTGGTGCCGCCCTTGCTGCATGTTGGGCCATAGAGACCGGCGCAATCATAAGGTTGGGTCAGGCCATTGTCGACCTTGAAAGCATCCAGATAGGTTCCGACAAAGCTGAAGGACAATGTTCCGATGCTTCCCAGTTCCGTATTGTAACCGCTATTGATTTCAATACCTTTGGTTTGCACTTCACCGACGTTGTTCGGCAAATCGTTCACAAAACCGCCTGGTGTGAGCCAGATTGAACCCGCTGCGTCACGATCCACAAGTCCGCATGATACGGGGGTAAATGTAGCAGTCGCGTTTGCAATACAGTCACCCAAAATGGCATCTTGGCCGAACGAACGGATGGCGTTCGCGACCTTGATATCAAAATAGTCAACGGTGAGTGAAAAGCGCGGCAAGAACGATGGCTGGAATACGAAGCCAAAAGTCTTGGTCGTTGCCTTTTCCGGTGACAAATTGGGGTTGCCGCCAACAAAGCCATTATACTGACCAGCAGGGTTTGCCGCTGTCGTTTGACCGACCAGCAAACCTTGAGCCAGACAGCCAAAGTCAGTCGCTGTGATGACTACGCCCGCGCAAGGATCTACCGAACCATTCAAGCCAACTGTTGGCGTTGAAAACAGTTCCTGAATGTTAGGCGCACGAACCGCACGGTTATAGGCCGCACGGAAACGGATGTCTTCGACAGGCGCCAGATCGGCAGCAATCTTGTACGTGGTCGTGCTGTAGGAATTACCCGAGCTTGTCTTGTAATCCGAATAGCGGAAGCCAGAATTCAGCGACAATTCGTGAATGAAGTTATCCTGCACGATTGGGATCTGTGCTTCGGCGAAGAATTCCTTGACGCTGAAATCACCCGAAAGCGGCAAAGTCGCACCGCCCTGACCGGTCAGATCGCCCGTCTGGAACGCATTGTCGGTCAGCAGTTCGAGTGACTCTTTGCGCCACTCAACACCAACGTTGATGGCAACGCCGTCATTCGCCCAAGGGGCCTTGAAGCCATATTCGCCGAGCTGGCCGGTCAACGAAGCAGATATGACCTGCTCCGAAGTCTGGCCTTTTTGGAAACCGCTTGCGTCAAGATAATTGATCGCAGCAGCGCTCGCGCCACCCAGACCTGCAAATACGTTATAAGGAACGCAATTCGGGTCCGTGCCATCAAGTACCGAACGGCAAATTGGAACGCCGCCAGGTCCGGCAACAACGTCCAGTGCCTTGGTCAACCGTGCAACCGAAAATTCGTTGGTGTACACTTGCGTATAATTGGTGCGGCCATATTGGTAATAAGCGTCGTAGGACCATGCTTTACCCAAATCGCCCTTGCTGCCGAGAACAGCGCGGAAGTTGGTGTGCTGCAAATCGGAACGACGTGGTCCACCTTCAACGTTACGACGCAGCAACTGGAAATATGCCCGGTTGTAAGGCAGTCCGGTTGTAGGGTCGATGAAGTTGATCGGAGCAGCGCCGGGATTAGGGTTATATGGCGCGCCGACAGCAAGCGGGAATGTGCCAAGGAAACCGTTAATCAGGTTTTCATTGTCAAAAATGACCGCACGTTGCGCTGCCGAGATCAGCGGGTTGTCGCTGTTGATCGTCAATGTGTTACCAAAGTTACCTGATGGCGCGATCTGGGCGACCGTGCGGTCGTCCATGAACATGAACTCCATATAAGGCTTGATAGCATCATTGATTTCATAGTTCGCAAAAAGTCCCGCCGTGTAACGCTCATCGTTACGCTGGAAGAAGTTTGTAGGAGCAAAGTTGAAACGCGTTGCCGCATTGTTGAACCCGCCACCTGGTGCGAACGAATAAAAGGTCGAAGTGCCGCCGTCGAAAACAAGGACGTTACCTTCGGGTGAAGTCGCCGAACCACCGCACTGGTTCGCACCACCACCTGTGTTCTGAAGAACGCAAGCGCTGTAGTCACGATTTGCTTGAGTGACGGGCTTTACATTGCGATAGCCGAAATAGACCACAGCGTGTCCGCGATCGCCGTCAAAGCCGCTGCCGATCGAAACCGTGCCGTCAAAAGCGCCACCGTCGGTCACGCTGCCTTCTGGATATCCGTAACCGGCAAGGCCCTGCGCCTGACGTGCATCAAGCAACGGCGGCAGCAACTTGTTGCGGTTGTTATGCTGGAACAAGCTGTACTGGCCATCAAAGCGAACACCCGTAAAGTCGGTGTCGATAATAAAGTTCACAACACCGGCCACAGCATCGGCACCGTAAGTGGACGATGCACCACCGGTAAGTACTTCGACGCGCTTCAGGATGGAGGCAGGGATGATATTGATATCGGCAGCAGAACCGCTTCCTGGGCTAGGATCACCCGGAAGAAGACGACGACCATTGATCAGGCTCAAGGTACGGCTTGTTCCAAGACCACGAAGGTCAACCGAAGCCGTTCCGTCTGCACCGTTCGACAAGGTCGAAGCCTGGCTTGCGAAAACCGAAGGAAGCGAATTCAAAAGATCTTCAACCCGGACGGTTCCCTGAAGCTTGATGTCTTCGCTGCTGACAACGGTGATCGGGCTCGAGGATTCCAGATTTGGCCGCGCGATGCGCGAACCTGTGACGATGATTGCCTCGCTTACTTCTTCCTCGGCCGCATCTTGTGCGAACGAAGGTGTAGAAATCAGCGCCAGACCGATTGCAAGCGGTGCTGCGGCATATTTCAAATTGCTGATACGTGTAGTTTTCACGGTATAGCCCTCCATAGCTATTTGGGTCATGCAAACACTTTGGGTCGCGTTTGCAAAGCTTGTTAATGCCCCAGATTTTCATCCATTCCATGTGCATCGGGTATGCGCCACGGCGGAAAATTTACTCTAGGTTGCCTTCGCTTTGGCCGAAAAGCCTATGCCGCGCAAAGAAATTGCTGGATCGCGACGGGAAATTTTGGCGCATGTAGTATTTATGCCACAGTATTTTCAGGGTCAGCTTGCCCCCATGGGTCGGGCAATATTTACAGTGCAGAATATCAACATCGAATATCTTGTCCGTGATATTTCATTCATGACAGCGACAGCGGCTTTCGTTAATAGCGTCACAACCTTTTACAGGAGAGACCTGATCCCGATGTCCGCTTTTTATCCGATTATCCGTGCCGCAACGGCTATTTTGCTTGCGTTGACCATGCTTGCACCTGCCCATCTGGCCGCACAAATTGCCCCCGCTGCTGCGGCTCCGGCGGCTACACCGGACAATATGTTACACCTTGATCTGTCGACCGGCGGACGTGTAACCATCCAGCTTTATCCAGACATAGCCCCCGCGCACGTCGACCGCATCAAAACGCTTGCCCGTCAGGGATTTTATAATGGAGTGGTTTTCCACCGGGTAATTGACGGCTTTATGGCGCAAACCGGGGACCCAACGGGGACCGGACAGGGCGGGTCAGAACTGCCCGACCTGAAAGCCGAGTTTAACAAGCTGCCGCATTTGCGTGGCACGGTGTCCATGGCGCGTACAAATGAACCTGACACCGCCAACAGCCAGTTCTTCATATGCTTTCAACCGCGTTTCAGTCTTGATAACAAATACACCGTCTTCGGCCGGGTGGTTTCAGGGATGCAATATGTCGACGCAATCGAACGTGGCGAACCACCTGCAAGTCCGAGCAAGGTCATACAGGCATCGATCGCGTCCGACAATATAACGCCACCGCTTGTAGCCGCTCCGCAGATCATGACCGATTGACCCGATTTTCGCGGGTTCGAAAGACCGTCAAAACATGCGGGTAGACCTGTTCGATTTTCATCTGCCGCCGGAACGCATTGCGTTGCGGCCGGTTACACCGCGCGATTCCGCACGTATGTTGGCTGTTGGAGGTACAGGTGATGTGTCCGACCATCATGTCTGTGACCTGCCGCAAATGTTGCGTCGGGGCGATTGCCTTATTTTCAACGACACGCGTGTAATCCCGGCCCAGTTGGACGGGTTTCGCGGCGCGGCCAAAATCGGCGCAACATTGCACAAGCGCCTCGACCTGCGCCGTTGGCAGGCCTTTATCCGCAACGCAAAGCGCCTGCGGGAGGGTGAAAGTGTCGATTTCGGCTCGGGCGTAATCGCCGTCGCCGAAGAGCGCCACGATGATGGCAGCTATACGCTTTATTTTCAGGGTGACGAGCCGGTCGAAATTCTGCTGCAGCGCGCAGGAACAATGCCTTTGCCGCCTTATATCGCCGGCAAACGCCCCACAGACGAACGGGACGCGCAGGATTATCAGACCATGTTTGCCCAGAAGGATGGCGCAGTTGCAGCACCGACGGCTTCTCTACATTTCACGCCCGAATTGATGGCCGCAATTGTCGCGGCGGGCATCGAAACTGCCACGTTAACGCTGCATGTTGGTGCCGGCACTTTTCTTCCCGTGAAGGCCGAAGATACCAATGACCATCATATGCATCATGAATGGGGACAAATCGACGCGGAAACCGCATCTCGTTTGAACGCGATCCGCGAAAATGGCGGGCGTCTCATTGCGGTTGGAACCACGTCGCTGCGCCTGATCGAGAGTGCAGCTGACGAAAACGGAACGATCCGGCCGTTTTCAGGCGACACCGATATTTTCATTACGCCGGGTTATCGTTTCAAGGCTATCAACGGCCTGATGACCAATTTCCACTTGCCCAAATCGACACTGTTCATGCTGGTTAGCGCGCTGATGGGCCGCGAAACAATGCAGGCGGCTTATGCGCACGCGATCGCAAGCGAATATCGCTTTTACTCTTATGGTGATTCCAGCCTGTTGCTACCCGAATAGCGAGGTGAACCAAGACAAAGGTTGAAAATTTTTCATCAGAAGGAATTGGGGAAAAAGGAAGAAGCGCAACTGTCCGCCACAAACCCGTAAATCCATAACCACCGTCACCCTGAACTTGTTTCAGGGTCTTAGTTTTCAACGCCGCATTACTAGGACCCTGAAACAAGTTCAGGGTGACGCATAGAGAAAGGAAGATGAAACCAAAGCACGGGAGAATAATGGTGTTTGGGCAAAGATAATATAATTCTTTACCTTTCCCTTTCAAGGCCTAAGCAAAATCACCGCAAATCGGATCAATGGCCCTTCAGTTCATCCCCTGTCAACCGGACTATGTGCAGCACATTGGTCGACCCCGGCGTGCCGAAGGGCACACCGGCCATGATGATAATCCGCGCACCCGCGGTGCCCAAATGATGGCGCAATGCCATCCGACGGCCTTTGGCGACCATTTCTTCAAAGCTGCCAATATCTTTCGTCCGCACACTGTGCGCGCCCCATAAAAGGCCGATCCGGCGCGCAGTTGCAATGTGCGAGGTCAGCACCAATACCGGCACCATGGGCCGTTCACGCGCAATACGCCGCGCTGTCGAACCGGATGAGGTGAAGCAGATGATCGCGCTCGTATCAATGGTCTGCACAATCTGCGCCGCAGACGCCGCGAGGGCATCGGCGGTGGTCGCATCGGCGCTGATCTTGGTGAACTGGACGCGGGCGTGGTAATCAGGGTCGCTTTCGACCTGCATCGCGATCCGGTCCATGATCGACACCGCCTCAATCGGCCACGCCCCGGCAGCAGTTTCGGCCGACAGCATGATCGCATCTGCGCCATCGTAAATCGCGGTGGCCACGTCCGACACTTCGGCGCGCGTTGGCGAAGGCGAGGTGATCATCGACTCCAGCATCTGCGTGGCAACAACCACCGGCTTGCCCATCCGCCGTGCGGTGCTGACAATCCGTTTCTGCAAAGGCGGCACTTGTTCAGGCGGTAATTCAACCCCCAGATCACCGCGCGCCACCATCACCGCATCGGCCAGTTCCAATATTTCTTCCAGCCGTCCAATCGCCGCTGGCTTTTCAATCTTTGCGAGCAAAGCGGCTTTGCCACCGATCAGCTTCTTGCCTTCGGCCACGTCTTCAGGACGTTGCACAAAAGACATGGCGATCCAATCGACATGTTGCGACACAGCAAAAGCAAGATCGGACCTGTCCTTTTCGGTCAGCGCGGCAACAGGCACCACAACATCGGGGACATTCAGGCCCTTGCGGTCGGACAGCATGCCGCCCACTTCGACCATTGTTTCAATTTTTTGCGGGGCAACGGTCACGACGCGCAGCACCAGCTTGCCATCATCTAGCAAAAGCCGGGTTTGCGGTTCGAGGGCGGCAAAAATCTCGGGGTGCGGGAGATAAACACGGCTGGCGTCGCCAGGTGTTTTGTCCGCATCAAGTATGAATTTTGATCCGGTTTTCAATTCGACCTTGCCTTCGGCAAATTTGTCGATGCGTAATTTCGGCCCCTGTAAATCGACCAATATTGTGGTTGGGCGACCGAATTTTTTTTCCAATCCGCGAATATGTTCGACAAGCTTTGCCTTGTCGGCCTGTTCACCGTGGCTCATATTGATGCGGAATGCATCCGCGCCAGCCAGAAACAGCTTTTCAATCATCTCCGGCGTGTCACTGGCCGGACCGAGAGTGGCGAGAATGCGGACTTTGCGGGCACGTGGTTTCGAATATTGGGTCAAGCGTCCGCTCCGTTGGCTGGAATTCTTAATAAGACCGGCTATAGCACAAGGGAATCATGGCGGAAGGCCTTCAAATCACAAGAATAGGTATTCACCGATGAAAGAACTGACCGACCACGCTGCTGCAGCCGCATTCCGCCGTCTCGTAACGCATCTGCAACACCGGCACGACGCTGAAAACATCGACCTGATGGGGCTCGCTGGTTTTTGCCGCAATTGCCTCGCCGACTGGGTGATGGAGGCCGATGGCACCCTGACCAAGGACGAAGCGCGCGAACTGATCCACGGCATGCCAGCCGCCGAATGGAAAGCCCGCTTCCAAAGTGAGGCGACACCGGAAAAGCTGCACCGCATGAAGGAAAGCGTGGCGAAAAATGCTGCCGCGCATTAAGCGGGTCGACATCTGATTCGGGCCGCCGGCAACCAACGGCACCCACCCCAATATTTAGGAGATTATCATGGCAGATGCCGCTGTTTCCAATGAACAATTGCGCCTCTTTATGGAGCGCATCGAGCGTTTGGATGAAGAGAAAAAGGGAATTTCTGACGATATTCGCGACGTTTTTTCCGAGGCTAAAAGCCAAGGTTATGATACCAAAATAATGCGTCAGATCTTGAAGCTCCGCAAAATGAGCAATGACGATCGCCAAGAAATGGAAGCCCTGCTCGACACTTATAAGTCGGCTTTGGGATTAGCGTAAGTTGGGAACTGATGGTGTTAGCTGTCACTGTTTAGAACTGCCTTATATAAGGCCATTGTCTCAGCATTACCGGTTGCCAAGCTGTCTAAAACTTCTCGCATTGAACCGATATGGTTGGTCAAGGCGAGCTGAGCTTGCTCACTGCCGGTGACGACATTTGCAAATGCCCACAAAAGCGCACCTCTTACCAGTTCTATATCTTGCTTTGACAAATTAAGGTCTTCGATGGTCTTAGGGTGCGTGATACGGTTTCGGATCCGAATTGCATGGTTGAAATTTTGCCAGTCTGCAGATGAAAAATCGATGAGCCGTTCGCCAAACTCCTTCTCGGCTAGTTTGACGACAAAACGGAACATGGCTGTTAGAGGGACAAATCTCTCTTGCTCTTTGAGCTGGCCAGTTTCGTTTATGCCAAAGCTTTTTTCTTCAAATGCGGATCGTTCCAGCGGCGTCAGTCCGCGAATTGAAGCCACCATTTCCTGAATGTTTTGTCGATACAACCACAGCCAACCTTCAATTGCGGCAAAAGCGGTTCGCACGAAATCGCGCCGCGCCGGCTGGCTTTCATTCGCCTCCATTTTTATCATTGCTTCCAAGGCATCATATCCCAAAACTCCGCAAAATGTTTGCCCTAAGCTATTGTTGATCATTATTTTATACCTCCGGCCTTGCTTCAACCATTCGATCAAGAAAATTGCAATTTAACATTGCACAAGACTTGAGGCTGAGATCGAGTTAGATCAATAATGAGACACGAAGAACCCGAGTTTTGTTACAGGAGCGAAAAATCCCATGCTGATGACCACCACATCCTCCATCGAAGGCCAACCTGTCCGCCAATATCTGGGCGTTGTAACGGGCGAAGTCATTGTGGGTGCCAATATCTTCAAGGATCTGTTTGCCGGCATCCGCGATATCGTCGGTGGCCGATCGGGGGCGTATGAAAGCTCGCTTCGCGATGCCCGCCAGACCGCGCTTGCCGAACTGGCCGACGAAGCCCGCAATCTGGGCGCGGACGGCGTCATCGGCATCGACCTGGATTACGAGGTATTGGGCAAGGAAGGATCCATGCTGATGGTCACTGCGTCGGGCACGGCGGTGAAGCTGGGATAAGCGCCCCGCTTGCCCTTGCCCCCGTCCCTGTTGTAAGGGCGCGCCTTCACTTCACTTTAGCTTCAAAGAAAAGAGCCATGGCAGGCCATAGTAAATTCAAAAATATCCAGCATCGCAAAGGCGCGCAGGATAAAAAACGATCGGCTCAATTTTCCAAATTGAGCCGCGAAATCACCGTTGCTGCGAAAATGGGCATGCCCGATCCGGACATGAACCCGAGGCTGCGGCTGGCGGTCAACGCCGCCAAGGCGCAATCAATGCCGAAGGATAATATCCAGCGCGCGATTGACAAGGCAGCAGCAGCAGGTGGTGAAGACTATGAAGAAATGCGCTATGAAGGCTATGGCCCGGGCGGCGTTGCTGTCATCGTCGAGGCGCTGACCGATAATCGCAACCGCACGGCAACGAATGTACGCACCGCTTTTGCCAAAAATGGTGGCAATCTTGGGGCGTCTGGCGCGGTGAGCCATGGTTTCGACCGGATGGGTTTGATTACATATCCCGCAAACGTCGGTAATGCAGATGCAGTTTTCGAAGCGGCTCTGGAAGCTGGTGCCGAAGATGTGGAATCTGGCGAAGACGAACACAGCATCTGGACGGCAATGGACAGCTTGCACGAAGTTGCCAAAGCGTTGGAAACGACGTTGGGTGCAGCAGAAAGTGCCAGCCTTGCATGGAAGCCACAATTGCTCGTTGAAGTCGACGAAGCCAATGCCGCGACATTGCTCAAAATGATCGACGCGCTTGAGGAAGATGACGACGTCCAGACAGTCTGGGGCAATTACGACATGTCGGACGAGGTCATGGCGAAGCTTGGATGATAATCCTCGGGCTTGACCCCGGCCTGGGTACGACCGGCTGGGGCGTCATTCGCAAGGAAGGCAACCGCCTTTCGCATATCGACAATGGCGAGATTGATACAGACGCCAAGCTGCCGCTGGCAAACCGCCTGCTGCTGCTGGATGCCAAGCTGAACGCGGTGATCGACAGCTTCCGTCCCGATGCGGTTGCGGTCGAAGAAGTGTTCGTGAACAAAAACCCGCAGACGACATTGAAGCTCGGTCAGGCGCGAGGTGTTGTTCTGCTCGGCGCGGCAAAGGCGCGGGTCGTTGTCACCGAATATGCCGCGCGGCTCGTCAAGAAATCAGTCGTCGGCACAGGCAAGGCCGACAAAGAGCAAATTCAGGCGATGTTACGTATTTTGCTGCCCGGCCTGAAATTGGCTGGGCCAGACGCGGCTGACGCGCTCGCTGTAGCAATTACCCACGCGCACCACATTCGGCGTTAGTTCACTTATTGTTCTCTTTTTCTTGCTCTTGAACTTTTGGCAGGCTACCTGTTGGACATGAAGGGGTGGACATGATCGCAAAGCTTTACGGTCGGATTGACGAAACGGGCGTGGACCATCTGGTCATCGACGTAAATGGCGTCGGTTATCTGGTGCAGGCAAGCGCGCGGACATTGGCGGCGCTTGGCAAGGCCGACGATTTCGCCACCGTATTCACCGAAATGCAGGTCAGCGAAAACGACATGCGCCTCATCGGCTTTGCCACGCGCGAAGAACGCGACTGGTTCCGCCTTTTGACTGGCGTGCAGGGCGTGGGCGGCAAGGTGGGACTTGCGATATTGTCTGCCATCGAACCACAGGATCTCGCGCTTGCGATTGGCAGCGGCGACGCCGCGATGGTCGCGCGCGCCAATGGCGTCGGGCCGAAACTCGCTAGCCGCATTGTCAATGAATTGAAGGATAAGGTCGGCGCGTTGGCCGGTATCGGCGGCGGGGCAAAATTGATGTCCGGCGGAACGGCCAGCGGCGGCCATGCGGGCGATGCCCTTTCCGCGCTCGCCAATCTGGGCTTCAAACCGGGCGAGGCGAGCTCTGCCGTAGCATTGGCGGTCGAGGAATTGGGCGCGGATGCGAGTTTGGATGCGCTGGTCCGGCTGGCGTTGAAGAAGGCTTCGAAGTGAGTGTTGCTATAAAAATGATAATTTTCTCGACAAATTTGCACAAATTTGTATATTCCATTGATGCCACAGATGAATCTCTCTCTTCCGCCAGCACTCAAGAGTTGGGTCGATCACAAAGTTTCCGAAGGGCGCTACAGCAGCGCCAGCGATTATGTGCGCGATCTGGTGCGGCGGGATCAAGAGGCCGCAACGACCGAAACCGAATGGTTACGGGGATTGATTGCCGAGGGGCTCGCGTCGGGTGTGGTCGATGAAGAGCCGGAAGACGTCATCGAAAAAATTATTGCCCGACGTAAAGCGCGAACGCGTAAAGCTGCGGCTTAGCAGTTCGGCGGAGGCAGACTTAGACAGCATTGATGCCTATAGCTTTGAACAGTTCGGCGAAGACATCGCTGACGCTTATATGCGCGGCTTCGACGAACTATTTGACTTGCTTCGACTTCTCCCAAAGGCTGGTGTAACAGCATCAGATTTAGGCAGAGGTATCCGCAAATTGACACACCGGCAGCACCGTATTTTTTACACTGCGAAAGGTAATTTGGTGTTCATTGCTCGAATCGTGCACCATGCGATGGATGCAAAGCGGGCGTTAAAGGGGATGGAGCGGTGACGTTGGTACGAGCCGCCACGTGCCGTTGCGGCCAGTTGTCGGTTGCGTGCACGGGGGAACCGATGCGCATTTCGGTCTGTCATTGTTTGAAATGCCAGCAAAGATCAGGAAGTTCTTTCACAGCCCAAGCGCGCTTTCCCGACTCGGCGGTTTCCATAACCGGCGTTTCAAAATTATACGATCATCCAGGCGATAGCGGTGCTGTTGGCAAATTTTATTTCTGCCCGAATTGCGGTGCGACCGTCTTTTATAAGGCAGGGCCATTTCCCAATTTGACAGCGGTGGCGATTGGCGCGTTTGCCGATCCATCCTTCGGTGCGCCGTCAGTATCGATTTACGAAAATCGCAAACACAAATGGGTAGAGATTGTCGGGGATAGCATCGATCATGACTGACAACCCCCACCTCACCCCTATGCGCAAGCCCGAAGATGTCGATGCCGCTCTGCGGCCCAAGACGCTCGCCGAATTCATTGGCCAAGCGGCCGCGCGAGATAATTTGCGGGTGTTTATCGAGGCGGCGAAAGGTCGCGGGCAGCCGCTTGACCATGTCCTGTTTTTTGGACCACCGGGTTTGGGCAAGACCACATTGGCGCAGATTGTCGCCAAGGAAATGGGCGTGGGATTCCGTGCGACGTCAGGTCCCGTGATTGCAAAATCGGGAGATCTTGCGGCGCTGCTGACCAATTTGGAAGATGGCGACGTTTTGTTCATCGACGAAATCCACCGGCTAAGTCCGGTGGTCGAGGAAATTCTCTATCCTGCCATGGAGGACCGCGCGCTTGATATCATGATCGGCGAGGGGCCATCGGCGCGGTCGGTGCGGATCGATTTGCCCGCCTTTACGCTGGTCGGGGCGACAACGCGGCAGGGACTGCTCACGACGCCGTTGCGCGACCGTTTCGGAATTCCGGTGCGGCTGAATTTCTACACCCATGCCGAACTGGAACTGGTTGTGACCCGTGCCGCCCGCTTGCTCGATCTGGGCATTGCGCCCGACGGCGCGAATGAGATTGCCAAGCGCGCACGAGGGACCCCCCGCATCGCGGGTCGTTTGCTGCGCCGAGTGCGCGACTTCGCCAATGTTGCAGGCGAACCGGTGGTCACCGCAAAAATCGCAGACGCCGCGCTCAATCGGCTGGAGGTCGACGCGCTAGGACTGGATGCAATGGATCGGCGATATCTGCATATGATTGCCGACATCTACCGCGGCGGACCGGTCGGTGTCGAAGCGTTAGCCGCGGGCTTATCGGAACCACGCGATACAATCGAGGATGTGGTGGAACCTTATCTGTTGCAACTCGGCCTCATCGCCCGCACCGCACGTGGCCGCGCGCTTAATGCACCGGGATGGAAGCATCTGGGCCTCAACCCGCCCGCAGGATCGCAAGACGGGTTGTTTGACAAATAGCAGATAGACCGACTCTTTCGGGCGATAAGTTGAGGATTTGCCTGCCAAACCCCCTTTCGGTCTGTGAATCCTTGCGGTAAGCCATTGACCGATGTCCCCGCCCCAACCCTATCAAGGCCATTTTGACGGCACGCGGCATTATTTTGCGGTCCGCGTCTATTTCGAGGACACCGATTTTTCGGGTGTGGTTTATCATGCACGCTATCTGCACTTCATGGAACGGGCACGCTCTGACATGTTGGCGTGCGTCGGCATCGACCAACGGCGCGTACATGAAGAGGGCGCAGGCGCCTATGCCGTGACCGAAATGCATATCAAATACCGCCGTCCGGCACATTTTGACGATGCGCTAGTTGTTGTCAGCACGGTGGAGGCCGTCCGTGCGGCAAGTTGCGACATTCATCAAACAGTAATGCGTGGCGGTGAAATACTGATCGAGGCAACCGTTACGGCCGCGTTTGTATCCCCCGACGGCAAGCCACGCCGGCAACCCGCCCACTGGGTAGCTGCGTTCCAGCCGATATTGAACCAGACAGCCAAATAAGGACGCCCATGAATTTTGTTTTAGCAGCACAAGTCGTAAATTTCTCTCCCATCACCTTGTTTATGGATGCCGACTGGGTGGTAAAGGCCGTAATTATCGGATTGGCGTTGGCCAGCATCTGGGCATGGGCCATCATTATCAGCTTCACCGTGAAAATGGCGCGCATAAATAAAGAGACCCAAAAGTTCGAACGCGATTTTGGTGCGAGCAGCGACATAGACGGTTTTTATAATGGCTATGGCAAAAGCGAACTGCCCGTGGCGCGGGTGTTTGCGGCCGGTGTTGCGGAATGGCGGCGATCGACCAATGGCCGAAACATCGACCGCGCCGGAACGCGCGAACGGCTGGCAACGGCGATGGACGCAACCATTGCGGCCGAAACCGACAAGCTCGCCAACCGGTTGAACTTTCTGGCGACGACCGGTTCTGTTGCACCCTTTGTCGGTTTGTTTGGCACCGTTTGGGGAATCATGCGCAGCTTTGCAGCCATTGCCGCCGAACAAAACAGCTCACTCGCCGTGGTCGCGCCTGGGATTGCCGAAGCATTGTTCGCCACCGCAATCGGCCTGTTTGCCGCCATTCCGGCGGTCATCGCCTACAACCGTTTTTCGCACCGGCTGAACCAGTATGAGGCGCGCATGGGTCGCTTTGCCGACGGATTCCACGGCACGTTGAGCCGCGAACTGGAACGGGAAAGCAACTGATGGCGATGAACCTATCCTCCGGCGGTGGACGCAGGCGGGGTCGGGGTGGACGGCGCGCTCCGATGGCGGAGATCAACGTCACGCCGCTAGTCGATGTCATGCTGGTGTTGCTGATCATCTTCATGGTGACGGCCCCCTTGCTGGTCACCGGCGTGCCGGTCGAGCTTCCCGAAAGCCGCGCAAATGCCCTCGACCAGAAGGACGAACCGATTGAGATCGCCATCGACAAGGATGGCGTGACCTTCATCGACGGAACCGAAGTCGGCCCGGGTGACCTGCCCGCACGGCTGGAAGAGATTGCGGCTGCGCAAGATGAAAACACGCCGCGGCAGATCATGCTGCGCGGCGACACGACAATCAGCTACGGCCAGATGATGCGGGTGATGGGCGAGTTGAACCGTGCGGGGCTGAACAGCGTCAGTCTGGTCACCACAGGTTCATCTGGTGAAAACTAGGCAGTAGGGCGATGGACCGGGCGGAGAAACTGGGATTGGGCGCTGCCGTTGGTGGCCATGTCGTGCTGCTCGGCGCGATGGCGCTTGGCCTGATGATGTCCGCAGAACCCGTCACAAAGCCCGAAGCCATCTCGGTCTCGCTGGTCGGCGAGATTGCCGATGTCTCGACCGCGCCGGACGCGATCCAGGAAGAATCCGCACCCCCTGCGCCGGGCGAAATCGAACCGGCTGAGCCGCCGCCAAGTCCGGCGATGCAGATCGAACGGCCGGTTGAAAAGCCGCAGGCCAAGCCTGTGGCAAAACCATTGGCGCGCGATACGCCGCCTCCGGCAAAGACCGCGGCCAAAAAAGTCGCCGTCAAGCAGCCGCCTGCGAAAAGCAACACCGCCGCGGCGAAGAGCGGGAAAGCGACGACCCCTGCCAAGCCGGGCGGATTTAGCCAAAGTTTCGAAGATAGCATGAACGCCATCGGCAAGGCCCCGGGCGCGGGCAAGGCGGTTGGAACGCCGGCGGCGAAAACGGCTTCTGAGGTTCGCCGGTCGGTCAGCGTGTCGCTCGCCAGCCAGATCCGCGCCCGCGTCCGCGCCTGTGCGCCTTCGGGGGTTGAGATCAACAAGATCGAAACCTTCGTCACGCTCAATCTTGAGCCGGGCGGGCGGCTGACTTCAGTTCGCTTTGACAAGCAGGTTGGGGTAAACGATAGCAATCAACCACAGGCCGCGCCGCTAAAGGATTGTATATTGCAGGCGGTTCGCGCCGCATCTCCGTTTGAAGGGCTTGACCCGGAATATCACGATATATGGAAGACCCACGCACTCAGACTTCGCGCCACAGGATAGAGATCAGGCGGATAAAGGAATGAAACGACCAATGCCCACGACCCTTTACCAAAAATTGGCTGCATTTTTTGCGCTGTTCCTGGTAACTTTTGCCGCACAGGCACAAGCGCAAGACGCGGCACCAACGATGCCTGCGGACGAACCGGAACTGGTCGAATTTGATACGGCCAAAACCCGCTCCATCGCCGTCCCTGCCCTCGTTGCGCCCGCGCCTGCCGACACGCCAGCGGGCAACAGCACCGCGCTGGGTCGTCAGATTGCGGAGGTGATTTCATCCGACCTGCGCGCATCGGGCGTGTTTGAAACGCAAGGGCCTAATGGTCTGCGCGCCATCGACTTGCCCGAAGTCACCGCACCGCAATTCGATTATTGGAAAGCACGTCCGGTCGAACAGCTGGTGCAGGGCTTTGTCCGCGTGGGTGGCGACGGCAATCTGACCGTGGGCTGTTATCTATATGATGTCGGCTTTGGCAATGAAACAACGCGTCTTGGCTTTAACGTGCCGCCGCGTGAATGGCGCCGCGCCGCACATAAATGCGCCGATGCGATCTATTCGAAACTGACCGGCGAGCTGCCCTTTTTCGACAGCCGCATCGCTTATATTGCCGAAACCGGTCCCAAGGGCAAACGGGTCAAGCGCCTTGCCATCATGGATTCGGACGGTGCCAATCACCGTTTCATCACCAATGGCCAGTCGACCGCGCTGACCCCGCGTTTCTCGCCCAATTACAAGTCGATCCTGTATCTGTCCTATGTTGACGGCAATCCGCGGATCTATGTGTATGATATCGACGCCGGACGGCAGCGGTTGATCACGCAATCGCGTAACCCGACCTTTGCGCCGCGTTGGTCACCCGACGGGCAGACGATCCTCTATTCAATGGCGGTTTCGGGCAACACGGATATCTACAAGATCCCGGCCTCGGGCAATGGTACACCCGTGAAACTGACCAGTTCGCCCAGCATTGACGTCGGCGGAAGCTTTTCCCCCGACGGCCGCCAGATCGTGTTTGAAAGCGACCGTTCCGGCAGCCAGCAAATCTATGTCATGAACGCCGATGGCTCAAACCAGCGCCGGATCAGCTTTGGCCAGGGCCGCTATGCCACCCCAGAATGGAGCCCGCGCGCCGACCTGATTGCCTATACACGCATCGCGGGCGATTTCCGCGTAGGCACGATGCGGCCCGACGGTTCCGGCGAACGGCTGCTCACCGACAGTTGGCAGGACGAGGCACCCACCTGGGCACCCAATGGCCGTGTCATCCAGTTCTTCCGTACTGCGAAAGCTAGTGGTAAAACAAGCATATGGCAGGTAGACTTGACCGGATCGAACGAACGCAAATTACCCACGCCGGTCGATGGTTCCGACCCGGCATGGGGGCCGGTATTGCCGTAACAATATGTCGAATTCCAAATCAAGCGGGGCTCGAAAAGAAGGAGAAAGCCGATGAGAAACAACAGTATCAAGGGATTGGCATTTTTGCTGGCATCCGCGTCATTGGTCGCAGGTTGCGGCAAAAAGGATGTAGAGGTGCTTCCGCCTGTCGCGGAAAATACCAATTATGGCCAACCACCCGCCGAGACCAGCCCGGTCACCAACACTATTCAGCCGGGAAGCCAGGAAGATTTCCTGCAAACAGTAGGTCAATTTGGCGACCGTATCCTGTTTGATACCGACCGCTTCAATGTCGACACCGACGATCAGGCTACGTTGCAAGTTCAGGCGCAATGGCTTGCCCGCTATCCTAATACGAGAATTACTGTTGAAGGCCATGCCGACGAGCGTGGAACCCGCGACTATAACCTTGCTTTGGGCGAACGGCGCGCCAACTCGGCAAAAAATTATCTGATATCGGTGGGTGTCGATGCCAGCCGGATCCAGACTGTCAGCTATGGCAAGGAACGCCCGCAGGCGCTGGGTTCGGATGAGCAAAGCTGGGCGCAAAACCGCCGCGCGGTTACCGTAACCGTTCAATAAGTGCCGATGCGACGCGCTTTTGTCGAAGCGCGTCGCCCTTTGACATCGCTGTTCTTGACAAATCCAAGCCCTTCCGCGCATGTTTTGCAGGTTATAAAGGGGCATTGAATTTATGAGCGAAGACCTGACACAGCGCCATAGCGCATTCCGTTTCCATGGAAGCTGGCAGGAATTTGCCAAAATTGCCTTTCCCAATCTGTTGCTTACCATCGTTACATTGGGCATTTACCGTTTCTGGGCGACCACGCGGGAACGGGAATATCTGTGGGCGCAAACCGATTTCATTGATGAACGGCTGGAATGGACGGGCAAAGGATTGGAGCTGTTTATCGGCTTCATCATGGTATTCTTGCTGCTCGGTCTGCCGATAATTGTCATGCAGCTTGTCTCCCAAGGCCTCATTTTCCGAGGTCAGACTTTCATTGCAGGCGTTGTTACCATCGCCATGTTTGTAATGTTGTTTTACCTCAGCGGCGTCGCCTATTTCCGTGCCCTTCGCTACCGCCTTAGCCGCACCTATTGGCGGGGTATTCGGGGGGGGAGCAACGATCCCGGCTTTGGGTACGGGATTTCCTATATGTGGAAAAACATTGTCGGCGTGCTGCCGATTTTCCTGCTGGTACCATGGTCTATGATCTCTCTGTGGAATGAACGTTGGAATTCGATGAGCTTTGGCCCGCACAGCTTCGAATCCAATGCCCGGTGGCAACCGTTAATGAAGCGCTATCTGCTTTTTTATCTGGTTCCATTTCTGATGTTCGTCGGCGGGATAATTTTAGGGATTGCCGCAGCGACTTCCGGCGGGCAGCTCGGGGGGCTGGGCGGTACCGGTATGGCCATAGGTAGTGTATTGGTCGTGGTTGCTATCTTAAGCCTCTATATCATCTTGCCGCTGGCTGCTCTTGCCTATTACAGCAAATATTTCCGGATCGCTGTAGGCGGCCTTCGCCTGCATAATCTGGAATTCGATTTTCGCGCAAGGGCGCCGGACTGGATCCTCTTTTTTCTGGCAAATATGGTAATTGTCATCTGCACGCTCGGGATTGGCTATATCTTTATGCCTTACAGAAACTGGAAATTTTTTATCGACCATATGGAAGCCTATGGCGAGATTAACATTGACGAACTGACCCAGTCCAAGACCATTGTGTCAAAACATGGCGAAGGTTTGCTCGACGCCTTTGATGTCGGTGCGATCTGATCGATGGATAATTTCTTCAACGTTTGGCATTATGACGGCCGCAGCGCGGTTCGCCGTAAGGTTGAGGTCCAGACTATCGGGCGGCAGTTCTTCCTGGTCGAAAATGAGCGTCGGCACGGGCCGTTTTCTTTTTCCGATGTGGAATATGTGACGCGCAAGGAAAATGTCGACGTTTATGGCTTGGCGGATATCGACGGATGGCGGCTTATGATCTCTGGGCCTGTTCCCAAGGAATTGTTGGAGCTACTGCCGGCGCAGCGTAAATACGGCGGGTGGGTCGACCGGCTGGGGCTTGGCAAGGCGACCATAGCGTTCGCGCTTGTAAGCGCAGCCGCGGTCGCAGTCGTTCTTCTTAGTCCACAGTGGCTTGCCCCATTGATTCCTTCCAGTGTCGACAGAAAATTGGGCGAAGCGCTGGTGGGTGATTTTGGCGGACGCTTCTGCAGCACGCCCGCCGGAGACGCGGCGTTGCAAAAGCTGGTACGTTCCATCGACCCCAATCCGCAAGACCTGCAAGTCGAAGTGGCCAAGATCGACATGATCAACGCGGTCGCCCTGCCCGGTGGCAAAGTGATTTTGTTCGATGGTCTGGTAAAACAGGCCCGCTCACCCGACGAAGTGGCCGGTGTCCTCGCCCACGAAATTGGCCATGTGCGCGAAAAGCATGTGATGCAGGCGTTGTTGCGGCAAATGGGCCTCGCCGTCGTGCTCGGCGGCGTGGATGGAAATAGCGGTGCGCTTGTGAACAACATGCTCGCCATGAGCTACAGCCGCGAATCCGAGGCGGAGGCCGACGCCCATTCGATGAAGGCGCTCGGCGCTGCCAATATCTCACCTGTGGGCACCGCGTCGTTCTTCGACCGACTGTCGGAATTGGACGGTAGCGCCCGAAACGGAGAGGATGGCCAGGGAGTTGCAGGCTATATGTCCAGTCATCCGCTCTCACGTGAGCGTAAGAAGGCATTTGAAAAGAGCATCATAAAGGGCAAGAATTACAAGCCCGCGCTGACCGCCGTAGAATGGACCGAATTAAAGACCATGTGTACGCAGGACCGCAAAGCGAAGTCAGGCTTCGGCTTTGATTTTTAATGATGCAGCGCTATTGCGCGCAAAAGGAGACTATCCCAACCATGTTTCGCCGCCTTTTTATCGATCACCCCAAAAGCGTTGACGAAAATTATGTGCAGCATTTCGGTGTCGCCGGCCGCTTCGGTTTGACAATGATCTGGGGTGGCATGAAGGCGCTGGTGCATGCGGTCATTCCCGGCCTGTGCATCACTTCGGGCAGCGACACCGTCAAGCGGCTTAACACAATCATGGTCGAACAACGCCGTGCCAAAGGGCAGGATGTCGCCCAGACTTTGACGGTTGACTGGGTGATTTGACACTGGTGGAACCGCCTGTCCAGTTTCTGAATCGTCCGGACGGGACCCGTCTTGCCTATCGCCATCTTCGCGGCGAAGGCCCAACCATCGTATTTTTACCAGGCTACATGTCCGATATGCAGGGCGGCAAAGCGCAGGCGCTTGCCGCATGGGCGCAAACGCAAAATCGGGCCATGTTGCGATTGGACTATTCCGGTTGCGGTGAAAGTGACGGGGTATTTGAATCAGGAACACTTGATGTCTGGCGCGACGATGTTTGCGCGGTCATCGCTGCGGTCGTCACGGGGCCAATCATTCTCATCGGGTCGTCCATGGGTGGATGGCTGATGCTTCTGGTGGCGCAAGCTCTTGGCGACCAAGTCGGGGCGCTGGTCGGTATTGCGGCGGCCCCTGATTTTACCGATTGGGATTTTGACGCAGCCGATAAAGCCACCTTGCTGGAAAAGGGACGGATCGAGCGGCCCAGCGAGTATGGTTATGACGCCATGGTCATTACCCAAGATTTTTGGACATCAGGTCAGGATAATCTGCAACTGACTGGCCGTGTCGCACTCGATTGCCCGGTACGGCTGATCCACGGACAACAAGATCCGGATGTCCCTTGGGATTTTTCACTGAAGCTCGCCGCGTGTCTTCGTTCAGCCGACGTGCAGACGATATTGATAAAGGATGGAGACCACCGGCTTTCGCGCGATCAGGACATCGCATTGTTGATCGATGTGGTGGCAAAACTCTAATGCGGACGTCCGCCGTGCCGACATTTTGGATATCTAATGCTTCTGCTTTCTCTTTTTCTTCTCCAGTCGGCCAACCCGGTTTCAGCGCAACCATTGCTGACCCTCGATGAGGTCCAGTTTAACGAGTGCATGAAACTCGCACAAACCGATGCACCGTCTGCGGTAGCCCTAGCAAATGAATGGACTCAAAAGGGTGGGGGCCATCTTGCAAAAGCCTGTCATGGATTTGCGTTGGCCGCTGATTTCAAATTTGAACTTGCATCTCCAATTCTTGCTGATGCAGCCAAAGGTGCGGAAGTTAAATTCGACAACCGCGCCGCCCGTTTTTGGGCGCAAGCGGGAAATGCGGCCATAGCAGCAGGGCGAATGGACGTAGCATTAGAGTCATTGGATCGGGCGTTGGCAGGTGCATTATTGGATAATGCCGAGCGTGCCGAATGCGAAATTGACCGCGCCCGCGCGCTTGTCGCGCTCGACCGGAATAGCGAAGCGGAGGCAGCGCTTACCACGGCACGGAGCCTTTCGCCTGAGAACTCTGTTGCCTGGCTGCTTTCCGCTACATTATCACGGCGGGTTAACAAATTATCCGATGCGCTTGCGTATATCCAGACCTCTGCAGCGCTTGCTCCTCGTGACCCCTCTGTTGCTTTGGAAGCGGGCAATATCGCCATTGCCGCAGGGGATGAAAGCACCGCGCGCAAACAATGGGAGCAAGTCCTTGCTATAGCGCCAAACAGCAGGCAGGCCGCGAGCGCAAATACACAATTGGCAGCGTTGGGGATGAAGCCAACGCCGCCAGAACAAGATCAGTCCAGATAATATTCCACCGTGGTAACGACCCGCACCTTTTTATAAGGTGAATCCGAAACACCCCAGCCGCCTGCGCTATCGCCGTCACGGGCAGTGACTTCGAAATAGCCTTGGGTCGCCGATTTGATGCTGCCGACGCCGGTGCCGCTGTCTTTGGCAAATTGCTCCGCAGATTTGCGCGCGTCCTTTGTCGCTTGGGCGATCATTTCGGGCTTGATGGCGTTCAATTTGGTAAAGGTGTACGACATGCCCGACCCCTCCTCCAACTCGACGCCGCTTTTGACCAGATCAAACTGCCGCTTCACGGCGGCTTCGGCCTTTTTGATGTCGGTGGTACGCAGCGACAGGCGCTGCTTCACCGTATAGGTGGGAATGCCGTTTTCATTATATTGCGAGACATTGGCGCCGGTTGGCTGCAGGGCATCGGCATCGAAACCGAGGCTGTTGAAGAATCCACGGATTGCCTTTGTGTCGCCGTCGACTTTGGACTGCGCCGACTGCAAATCACCCGCCTTTGCCGAATAAGCGATCGTCCATGTGGCAAGGTCGGCGGTCACATCGCGTTCCGCAAGCCCGCGGACGGTTACCGCGCGGTCGGACTGTTTCATCCGCACCAGCCCGTCACCCATCAGATAGCCACCCGCCACAAGGCCCGTCGCCAAAAGCGCCGTTCCTGCGAGCCATGCCTTACCCTGATTGGCGGTCAGCTTACCCAACCAGCTTGTTCCATTTATTTCACCCGCATCATCACCCATCATCTGATCCTTGAAAATTCTGCCCCGCAGCCTTGTGCACCCCTTGCGCCGGATACTGTCAGGGTCCATCTGTTGCGTCGACCTATTGCATGCTTTGCTATAGTATTGACGATGAACCGTGCGTTAATAGAGATGAATGGAGTTATTATGGCGACGAAATATCTGCACACGATGATCCGCGTCACCGACCCCGATGCGACTGTCGCCTTTTTCAAACTGATCGGGCTGGAGGAAGTGCGGCGTTTCGACAGCGAAGCGGGGCGCTTTACGCTCATCTTTCTCGCCGCGCCCGGCCAGGACGGGATTGCGGAAGTCGAGCTGACCTACAACTGGCCGCCCGCCGATGGCAGCCCTGCGGAAGATTATAGCGGCGGCCGGAATTTCGGGCATCTGGCCTATCGGGTCGACGATATTTACGTAACCTGCCAGCGGCTGATGGATGCAGGTGTCACCATCAACCGTCCGCCGCGCGACGGCCATATGGCCTTTGTCCGCACACCAGACGGCATCTCGATAGAACTTCTGCAGGAAGGCCATCTGGAGCCTGCGGAGCCTTGGGTCAGCATGCCCAATGTCGGGAGCTGGTAATAATGCTAAAGATTGTCCGCATTCCGGTCTTGTCCGATAATTATGTCTGGCTGGTGCACGAACCGGTGAGCGGCGAGACCATGGTGGTCGACCCTGCCGTTGCACCCCCCGTTCTGGAAAAGGCGGAAGAGCTCGGCTGGAAGATTTCGCAGATCTGGAACACCCACTGGCATCCCGACCACACCGGCGGCAATGCCGAGATAAAGCAGGCCACCGGCTGCACGATCACAGGGCCGGCCGCCGAAGCGGGGCGTATCCCGACATTGGATGTGCAGGTGAAGGGCGGCGATGTTGTGCGGCTGGGCGATGTGACCGCTGATGTCCTTGATGTCCCGGCGCACACGGCAGGCCATATCGCCTTTCACTTCGCCGAAGATCAGGCCGCTTTTGTGGGCGACACGTTGTTCGCAATGGGCTGCGGGCGTTTGTTCGAGGGCACGGCGGAGCAGATGTTTGGCAACATGCGCGCGCTCGAAGCGCTGGGCGACGACACGGCCATCTACTGCGCCCATGAATATACCTTGAGCAACGGCCGCTTCGCCCTCACCGTCGAGCCGGACAACACGGCTTTGGTGCAGCGCATGGCAGAGGTTGTCGCCTTGCGCGATCGGGGGGAACCGACAGTGCCGACCACCATCGCTCTCGAAAAGGCGACCAATCCCTTCATGCGTGCCACATCCGTGGCCGAACTCGCCGCACGGCGCGCTGCGAAGGATGCCGCGTAAGTTGGGATTCGACGAGGAGTAGTATTCAAGAAGAAGGAAACTAAGTTTCAGGATGAAGTCTACCTACTCCGCGAACTCTGCGAACTCTGCGTGAACCAGAAACACGGCGCTAATGGGTTCACGCGGAGACCGCAGAGTATGCGGAGGTAGGAATTGGGCCAGTCAATGAAGGCACCAATCCCCCTCCCGCAAGCGGGAGGGGTTAGGGGAGGGGGCGGACCGCTGGTACGCCTTGCGACCTCACCGACTCACCCTCCCCCGGCCCCTCCCGCTTGCGGGAGGGGAGTAGAGATGGGTCACGGCCTAATGAAAATCGCGCGATCTCGGCAGGATGCGGACGTCGCGCGGGTGGCCATGACGGGGGGCGACAGGACGGGCAAATTCGTCCGACCGGCTGAGCGGAACATTGGGATCATGGTCTTCGGATAGCCGGTCCAGCTCATGCGTCCGGTCGGTAATCGTCGTCGCCATCAGGTGGACAACACCCTCCTTGCTGCGCTGCACTTCCCCTTCAATCACCATCAGGCGCGCGCCCATGACAGCGCGCCTTTGCCGCTCGAACAGGCGTGCCCATAAAAGGGCGTTGATGACGCCCGTCTCATCCTCGATGGTGATGAAAATGGCATTGCCCTTCCCCGGGCGCTGCCGTGTCAGCACGACCCCGGCAGTCTTCACCCGAGAACCGTGCCGCGCCTTGTCGGTCTCGGCACAGCTCAATATCCCCTCGCGCGCAAATACCGAACGCAGGAACTGCATCGGATGCCCTTTCAGCGACAGCCGCGTCATCTGGTAATCCGCAGCCACATGCTCGCACATCGGCATGACGGGTAGGCGGGCGTCCATCTCTTCGGCCAGTTCGCGCGCATCCGCTGCGGCAAAAAGGGGAAGCTGGTCCGACGGCGTCCGCCGCGCCTCCCATCCGGCGGCGCTGCGGTCGAGACCCAGGGACCGCAGCGCATCGGCATCGGCCAAAAGATGCAGGCCGCGCGACGGCAAGGACGCCTTGTGCGCGAGCTCCTCCATGGAGGCAAAGGGCTGTGCGGCAACAACCGCCCTGGCCCAATCCTGCCGGAAATGATCGACCTGCCGAAATCCCAGCCGCAAGGCCCCTTCTTCGATGCTATTGTCCCACTGGCTGAAATTAATGTCGATCGGCCGGACCTCGACCCCGTGCGCCCGCGCATCCTGCACCAATTGCGCGGGCGCGTAGAAGCCCATGGGCTGGGAATTGAGCAGGGCAGCGGTGAAAATAGCGGGGTGATGGCATTTCAGCCAGGACGACACATAGACCAGATGGGCAAAGGCCTGCGCATGGCTTTCCGGAAAGCCATAGCTGCCAAAGCCTTCAATCTGCTTGTAACACCGCTCGGCAAAATCACGCTCATAACCACGGCGCACCATGCCCTCGATCATCTTGTCGCGATAATCGGGCATTGTCCCCACATTGCGGAACGTCGCCATCGCGCGACGCAATCCATTGGCCTCATCCGGGGTGAAGGCGGCCGCAACCATGGCAAGCTTCATGGCCTGTTCCTGAAACAGCGGCACGCCACAGGTGCGGTGAAGAATGTCGTACAGTTCCCGCGGGTCATGCGGCGGGGCGGGTGCAGGGAAATCGACGGGCTCTTCCTTGTTGCGACGGCGCAGATAGGGGTGGACCATATCCCCCTCGATAGGCCCGGGGCGGACAATCGCGACCTGGATGACCAGATCGTAAAACTCCTTGGGCTTCAGCCGGGGGAGCATGTTGATCTGCGCGCGGCTTTCCACCTGGAAGGTGCCGATGCTGTCGCCCTTTTGCAGCATCTGGTACACCGCCGGATCCTCTGCCGGTATGCTGTCCAGACGATAATCGCCCAATCCGTTTTCCCGGATGAGGTCGAGGCTTTTGCGGATACAGGTCAGCATCCCCAGCGCCAATATATCGACCTTTAACAGGTTGAGCGCGGCAATATCGTCCTTGTCCCACTCGATGAAAGTGCGATCTTCCATGGCGCCATTATGGATGGGAACGGTTTCATCCAGACGGTTTTCGGTGAGCACAAAACCGCCGACATGCTGCGACAGATGGCGCGGGAAATCGAGCAACTGGCCGACCAGCGCATGCAGTTGGGCAATCTGCGGATTGGCCGGATCAAAGCCTGCCTCCACCAGCCGCTCTTCGGGCAATTCCCGCCCGAAACTGCCCCAGATCGTTCCCGCCAGCCGCGCCGTCACATCCTCGGTCAGCCCCAGCGCCTTGCCAACCTCGCGCACCGCGCTGCGCGGACGATAATGGATCACGGTGGCGGCGATGGCGGCACGGTGGCGTTTGTACCGCTGGTAGATATATTGCATGACCTCCTCGCGGCGCTCATGTTCGAAATCCACATCGATGTCGGGCGGCTCGTCCCGCTCTTCCGACAAAAAGCGCGAGAAGAGCAGATTGTTGGCGACAGGATCGACCGAGGTAATCCCCAGCAGATAGCAGATCACCGAATTGGCGGCAGAGCCTCTTCCCTGACACAAGATGGGCGGTTCTTGCGTGCGGGCAAATCGGACGATGTCGTGCACGGTCAGGAAATAAGGTGCATAATTCTTCTGCCGGACAAGCTGGAATTCCTCCTTCAGCATCTTCACCAATTTGGGCGGCAACCCATCGGGATGGCGACGCTGCGCCTCGGTCATGACCAAATGTTCCAGCCAGCCTTGTGCATCCCAGCCTTCCGGCACGGGCTCATGCGGATATTCGTAACCCAGCTGCGCCAGATCAAAAGAGATCTGCCGCAACAGGCGGGACGTTTCGGCAATGGCGTCAGGACAATGTGCGAAAAGGTCAGCCATCTGGCCGGGCGATTTGAGATACCGCTCCGCATTGCTGTCCAGTCGGGCACCAGCCTGTGCCACAGGGACGCCGAGGGATATTGCCGTCAGGACATCGTGCAAGGGCCGGTTCCGGCACTCTGCATAGAGGGCGTCGTTCGTGGCGAGCAGGGGAACACCCAAATGCTGGGCCAAAAGGCGGGATTGTTCGAACTGGCGCCTGTCGCTGCCCTGAAGATGCATGGACACCCCCAACCAGACGCGGTCGGGCGCGCATTTTTTCAGGCGCAGCAGAATATTCTCGATCCCCTGCGGCGTTGGCTCCACCAGGCGCAACCCTTCGCTGCCGTCATGATGATCATAGGGTACAGGCCTGCCCTGCGGCGTATTTTCCTGCGCCGTGGACACAGGCAAAAGGATGAAGAGTATATCCTGCGCGTGCGCCGCCAGATCGTCGAAATAAAGGATGCAGCCCCCCTTTTTCGACCGCATATTCCCGGTTGTCAAAAGCCGGGTCAGCCGTCCCCACCCCAGACGGGTGCGGGGATAGGCGACAATATCCGGCGTCCCGTCGGCAAAGACCAGCCGCGCGCCGGTTACAAGCCGGAAACCTTGGGGCAATAGGGATTGGGCACGGGCGGCTTTGACCGCACTCCACGCCCGCACAACACCTGCCACACTGTTACGGTCGGCTATGCCAAGTGCCTTCATACCAAGTGCGGCCGCCTGCAGCACCATCTCCGCCGGAGAGGATGCGCCGCGCAAAAAGGAATAATGGGTTGCAGCAACCAGTTCGGCGTAGGCAATCATGCGAACAACCCGTGCAGATACCAGCGCGGGTCCCCCCCCTCCCCATAGAGCCCATGCCGGAACATCCAGAAACGCCGGCCTTCACTGTCCTCCACACGGTAATAGTCGCGGGTCAGTCCGCCCTTTCCCGGTTCATGCCCCGCAGGACGCCGCCACCATTCGTCCGCGATCCGTTCAGGCCCCTCGACAGAATGGACCAGATGGACATGACGCCGCCACCGGAACTGGCGCGGCGGTCCATCGGGCAGCAGCGCCGTCACCTCCACAGGCTGCGGCGGGTCGAACAGACGGAAAGGCCGCATTTGCGGTTCCTGCATCTGGGCTGTTGTCCGGAAAGCCGATGGCGGTCCGGCCTGCGCGGGACGCTCAAAGGTTGCACGTTCGGGAATATGGCTGTTGCCCATGTGAAAATGACGGATGCGCTCCGGCCCCAGGCGTACGCTCAACCGGTCGATCAGCGCCGCCTTTTCCGCCTTTACATCCACCTTGGATTCAAGACCTGCCTGCACATGCGCCAAATATTCGCTGCGCGGAACAGCCATGTGGATCATGTCATAGCCAAATCCCGGGTCGAGCGGATCGGACAATGTATCAATCCGCTCCCCGAACAACCGGTCGAGCAAAGCCGCATCACGTGTCGGGGTGCCGGTATCCACGGCAAGCCGCGCGACATGACCGTCACTGCGGAACAGGGATATTTCAAACCGCCGGCCACCTTCGCCACGTTCCTGCAACAGGATCGCGCTTTGCTGTGCCAGATGGGTGATCCCCGCCATTACATCCTGCGTGCGCGCCACCGGCTCTGCAAAATTGAGCGCCACCTGGATAACCGGGGCGGCCCGGCGCGGCGTAATGCGGGGGTCTTCTTCCTCCAACAGACGCGCAAGTGTGCGGCCATAATCCTTACCGAAACGCGCGGCAAAGGCGGCACGTGGACGCGCGGCAAGGTCGCCGACCGTTTTCAATCCGGCCCGCTGCAACGCGGCATGCACCTTTGCGTCGCAATCCAGCGCGTGCACCGGCAATGCGTTTATCGTCCGCACACCAAATCTGGCCTTGGCCCGCGCGCTGTCCGGTGTCGCACCCAGGGCGATACGCGCGGTCAGGCCATGACGCCGCAGCCGCATTTTCAAATCCCGGGCAAGGGCCGCTTCGGTGCCGCCAAATATATGCGCGCAGCCGCTAATATCCAGAATCAGACCCTGTGGCGGATCCAAAGCGCAACTGGGGGTGTAGCGTTCGCATCCGTCGGCAAGCCATTCGAGCAATTGCCTGTCCGCCTGCGGATCATGGTCAAATACCGCCAGATCCGGGACGCGCGCCCGCGCATCGGCAAGCGCCATGCCGGGCGTCATGCCCAGCCCAAGCGCAGCCGTATCGCAGGCGACAAGCCGCATGGCCCCGCGCTGCTTTTCAATCAGCGCAAAAGGAACGTCAGGCGCTTTGTCTCCGCAGCTCCGGATCAGTCGTTCCGCCGGCAGAACCGGCAGAAAGACCGCCAGATAACGGCGCGTCGTGAAAAATTCTGTCTCCATGATCCCAGGTCACTCTCGCCGCAAAAGGCGCAATGCCGCCGCGGTGGCGCAGCAAATTGATGTCGAATGTTGCAAAGCCCGGCACGTTGCCGGGTAGAGGCAGCGATGGCGCGGACCGGACTTGCCAGCGGGTGGTGGCCGCGCTGGGCATCGGGACCGCATCACCCCGCACCAGCAGTGCCAAAACACCGGCTTCGCGCGCGGCCAGCACCAGCCGCCGCGTCGATGTCAGATCGATCAGCCGGGCATGGCCCTGCGCCTCCAAGATGACGGCACCTGCGGCTTTTGAACGGATGCCATCGGCTGCAGCGCGCAAGGCATCGCGCATATCCGCCGCCTGAACCAGCAAAAGGCGGGCGGGATCCGCACCCATTTGCGCAAGACCCGCGGCATAGAGCCGGCCCGAGGCCTGCCGTTCCTTGTCCCCCGAAACCCACAAAATATGCGTCTCCGTCTCGGGCAAGCGGAGCGCCATCAGCATGGCAAAGGCGGCTGCCGCAGTTGCGTCATTATGGTCAGCAGCGAAAAATTCATGCAGACCGTCCTGCGCGATTCCCCCCTGCAGTCGCTGGTCCACCAAAGGCGCGCCGACCGGCAGAAGCCTTTGCGGCTTCTCCGACTGGTACTGCTGCCACAACCTGTTGGACGGGGGCGCAGATAGAATCGCCTTAATGTTCATGTTTTGTTCTATATCTTCTTTTTCCAGAATGTGGAGTCAGCTTTTTGTCGTTAAATTGGGGCAGGACCTGTTAGATGCTGTCATATAGAAAGATGCAGGAGACCACATGAACCCCGACATTTCCGAAAGCCCGGGCATCTGGTGCCATGCGAAAGCGACGCGGGCGCATGCTGTCGTCGACGCGGCACCCTATTATGAGATCATCCAGGCCGCCATGATGAATGCCAAGCACCGCATCATGCTGATCGGTTGGGATTTCGACACACGTATCGATTTAAGCCGGAGCCGCCGGAAAAAAGGCGACCCGCCAAAACGGCTTGGTGATTTCATCTTGTGGCTGGCCGACCGGACGCCGGGGCTGGAAATCAAGCTGCTTAAATGGAATTTCGGTGCGCTTAAGCTGATGACACGGGGGTCGGCCATGGTCGATGTCGCTAAATGGGCAATGCACAAGCAGATCCAGTTCAAACTCGACAGTGCGCATCCTGTGGGATGCAGCCACCACCAGAAGATCGTCGTCATTGACGACAAGATGGCCGCCTGCGGTGGCATCGACATGACCGCAGACCGCTGGGATACCCCCGAACATGTCGACGGCGACCTACGGCGCAAGCGCCCCAACGGGAAGCTCTATGGCCCCTGGCATGACACGACCATGCTGGTCGAAGGCGACACCGCCGCTGCACTCGCCGTCCTTAGCCGGGCGCGTTGGGAATTGGCCGGTGGTGATCCTATGGAACCCTGCCCCACGGATGCTGCCTCGCCCTGGCCCGAATTTCTGAAGGCCGAATATCAATTTGTCGAAATGGGGATTACGCGCACCCGTGCGGAATATAAGGACGCCACCGAAATCCGCGAAATCCAGCACTTGTTTCTGGAACAGATCGCCCGCGCCAAAAAGTTCATTTACGCAGAGAACCAGTATTTTGCCTCGCCCAAAATCGCCGATGCAATCGCCAAGCGCATGGCGGAACCTGACCCGCCCGAGATTATCATCGTCAACCCCGAGACCGCGGACGGATGGCTGGAACAAAAGGCCATGGATGGCGCCCGCGCGCAGCTGCTGCGCGCCATAGGGAAGCACGACCCCAAGGACCGGTTCTGCATCTATGTTCCGCACACCAAGCAGGGTGAACCGATCTATGTCCATGCCAAGCTGATGATTGTGGATGACGAAATATTGCGCATCGGGTCCGCGAATATGAACAACCGTTCGCTGGGTCTGGATAGCGAATGCGATTTACTCATCGATACAGTCCGTATTGGAAATGCGAGCGCGGGGCCGGCCATCACGGCATTGCGGGCTTCGTTATTGGCGGAACATTGCGGACTTTCGGACACCAAAGTGATGGAACTTTTGGGGCAAGGCAAGACGATGCGGACTATCATCGAAGTGGCACAGGGAAATGGCCGTAAACTTGTGCGACTTGCCATTCCGGAGCTGACCGAAGCCGAGAAGGTTATAGCCGAAACGGCCGCACTGGATCCCGAAAGTGCCGACCAGATGTTCGAACCTTTTTCGAGCCCCGGTCTGTTTTCCCGCGTCAAGCGGCTGCGTTCACCAGGATAGTTTTCGAAGCCGGTTTCATCGGTTCCGTTTCTTTTCCGGGGTGGGGGTAGGCGCTGGCTGAGTCCCGGCTGGCGACGGTGCTGCCCCTGCGACCTGCAACGGGACAATGGAAACGCCGTACAGCCGCCATTTACCGGCCATCCATTGATAATAAAGTTCAAACTCGACCGAGGTAGGCCGAATGCCGAAATAACCGCGCAGATACAGAACGTCGGGTTGGACCATTTGCGGCGGGGCAGTATAAGAAGGCGCAACAAGCAAGGCGTTGGACAAGTCGATCTTGCTGCTCCGCAAGCCTGAAAAAATCTCGGCAAGACGCGCAGGATTATTGTTGATCTGGAATCCGGTTGCCGAAAGATCGCGCAGCACGGAATAATTGCCTGACTGGTTGGCATTATCCACCGCCGCGATTGTTCCCCAAATCAACTTCGCCAATTCCAGTTCGCCGGGAATAGGAGCGGCAGAAAGGGTATTTTGCGGTGCCACGGACTGCGGCAATTGCGGTTGGCTTTGGGCAATAGCGGGAAAACTATGTCCGGCCCAAAGCATCACCATGCCGCCGAAAAGTGCCAAAGTACGGCGCGTGAAGAGTAACGCTTGCGACTCCGTGGACCAAAATTGATCACCATCCGCACCATATTGCTTCAACGATCATTCTCCATTTTGTTAACGCCGCCGATAGATAGCATTACAATGAAACCTCATTTTTCGCAACGCTTTTAATCCTGCGAACAACATGAGTGCCTATAAAAAGGGCGCCGGAATCACACCGGCGCCCCCTTTTTTACTTTTGGCTAAGCTTAAAATTCGGTCGCGACATGGGCGCGGACGACGGTGTCTTTGCCACCCGAATGCGCGACGCCGCCGCCGAAGGAGACTGGAGCCTCCAAATTCAGACGGTGGTTGAACGAAAAGCTGAATGCGCCTTCACCGCGGTAGAATGCGGTTCCGCCAACAACCGTAGTCTTGCCGGGCTCCGATGGCATTGCCGACATTGATAATGGCCCCCTGACCAAGGGCGAGCCCATTTCCAGCTTCTGCTCTTGTTCCTTGACCAAGCGCTGTGGAATTATTGCCATTCGTTAAAGCATTTTGCCCCAACGCAATCGATTGGCCCGCAAGGGCCTGAGAGTTAATACCTATTACAACATTTTGATCACCTGCAGCACTTGCCCCAGGGCCAATGGCGATGGATAGATTGCCAACCGTAGGGATAGCCACAACACCGCCGGTATTAATTGCAATGAACTTGTTATTGACCGCCGCGGCATCCAACTGCCCCTTGTTCACCGCGTCATTTGCGGCGGTGCCGTTTGCGACATTGACGATCTTGCGGAACTGAATGGTCCCTGCGTCTGCGGCATTGCCCGAGCCAACCGATACCACATTATCCGCCGATGCAACGGACCCGCTGCCCAGCGCAACCGAGCGGAGACCCGATGCATTGCTGCTACCGCCCAGCCACAGCGGCGGTGGTATTACTACCGCCATTACTTGCAACGAACTTCGTCGCATCTATCAATTGCCCGAAGTTCACCGCGTCAAATGTGCCAAAGCCGTTCGCGACATTGACGATCCTGCGCTTCAGCGAGGCATTACCCACCGAAACGGTATTTGCTAAAGTCGCCACCGAACCATCGCCCAATGCCACAGAACTTTGTCCTTGCGCTTTTGCTAGGTGACCAATGGCCGTGCCCTCGATGACCGCAGCTGCACCAGCACCTATCGCGACGGCATTTTGTCCTGCACTTGCACCGATGCCACATTGTGTTGATCCCGATATTACCGCACCTGGCGTCGGGCTAGTCGCGTCTTGCAGTGCTTCAGCGCATTCCGCCGTGGAATTAGGTTCGGCAGTTACTGTCTGCGCCCAAGCGGATGTCGGCATGGCAAGTGCGGCGAGGCTGGCGCTGGTGAGCGCGGCGGTCAGTAAATTCTTACGGCTTAACATCTGAAATGCTCCTTTATTATTCATACAGATCCGGCGCGCAGCCATTGGCTTGCGATGGGGAATCGGTCGGCCAATACATAGTGTTGCCATGTATGTAAACATAGTTTTGCTTTTTATATGGTGTGAGGCTGGATTTGGGGGTGGTTTACAGGGGGTTTGCAGAGGTTCGGGGGAAGCCCTCTCCGCTGCGACTAGCGAATGAATTCGCAAGTCTCGCGCCTCTCCCGCTTGCGGGAGAGGGATTGAAGCTTCTTCTCCCATCCCGCTTGCGGGAGAGGTCGGGGGAGGGTGAATCGGCACCGCCCCAAGGCGCGCCTGCGGCACGCCGCCCTCCCCTAACCCCTCCCGCAGGCGGGAGGGGGATTGGTTTTTGTGAAGCGGCGAATCCTCCATTCTACTCTCTCCGCGAACTCCGCCCCCTCCGCGTCCTCCGCGTGAACCCACTAGCGCCGTGTTTTTGGGTTCTCGCAGAGGACGCGGAGCTAGCGGAGCCCGCAGAGAAAGTAGACTTCATCCTGAACCCAAGTTCCCTGCACCTTGAATCCTACTCCCATCCCGCAGGCGGGAGGGGGATTGTGTGCCTTTAACTGATCGCCAAAACGCTTGTGAGGATGATGCGGACCAGTTCTGCGTGGCCGCGGGCGCCGGTTTTGGCGTAGATTTTCTTGGAATAATTCCGCGCAGTTTCCACGCTGAGGCCCAGAGCCTGTGCCGCTTCGGCGATGCTTGTCGCCTGTGCGAGCATCCATGCGAGCCGCGCCTCGCTTGGCAACAATCCGAACAGGTCCACCAACTGGTCGCAACGGTCCGCCTGTGACCGCCTGTCGCCGCTGACATAGACAATGGCGACAGGCGTCCGGTTGCCCGAAATATTGTGGCTTTGGTGCGGTGTCACCAGCATTTCGACCCACGGGTCCTTGCTGAGGTTAAATGCCTGCGGGCGGGTGCCTGTGTCGGCAACAAATCCCTTGACCAACGCCGTCAGGGCGCGATCAATCTCGGGTGATGCCGGCACCAGCCGGTCATAGCGCCCCCGCCGCAGGACCCCGCCCCATTGGAAAAGCTGTTCCAGATTGTCCGTCGTATCGATGATATGGCACCCTGCATCCAGCGACAGCCACCCCATTTTCAGCCGGTCAAAAGCCTGCCCCGTAATCGACGACCGAAACCGTTCGCGTTCCAACGCCGCATGGCTTCGGAGTGCGATTTGCATATGCGGGGCGAGCGCGGTTAACAGCGCGCTGGTGGCTGAACCGATATTTTTGCCGCCCGAACACAGCAGCCACAGATCAAGACCGCCGGGTTCGGTAACCCGAATTGCCCGCAATTGTTTGAAGGATGACGGTTCGTCGGAACGCTTTGCCCCGGCAAGATCCAGCAGTTCGTCCTGCGCGTATACGCGGTTGGGGCGCATGGCGCGGATCGGGATTGCGTCACCGATTCTGCGGCGGCCTTCTGGCTGGATTGGTTCGCCAAGCATATTTGCCGATCCGGCCGACAGTTCGATAACGCGCTCCTCATCCGATGGCTGAAACAGCAATTTCACGGTATCGGAGCCGGTTTTGGCCAGTAACTTGTTAAGAAATCCGCGCCATAGGGGCGTTTCGAACATCCCTTCGTAAAGCGATTGCAACAGGCTGTCGTCATCGGTGTGCATCGCTGTCTTATACCCTCCCATATGGGAGGTGCAAGCATGGCGTTCACGGGGCATATGATTCGACGAAGTAACAGGGAGCTTGCAGAATAATGGTGCGAACTTTGACCCATTTGGAACGATTGGAAGCCGAGAGCATCCACATCATGCGCGAGGTCGTCGCCGAATCCGACCGGCCGGTGATGCTATATTCGGTCGGCAAGGATAGCGCAGTCATGCTGCATCTTGCGCGCAAGGCATTTTATCCTTCGCCGCCGCCTTTTCCGCTGCTGCACGTCGATACGACGTGGAAGTTCAAGGACATGTACAAGCTGCGCGACCAGATGGCGCAAGAAAGCGGCATGGAACTGCTGGTCTATCATAATCAGGAAGCGATGGACCGGGGCATCAACCCGTTCGATCACGGCCCGCTGCACACGGATATGTGGAAGACCGAGGGCCTGAAAATGGCGCTCGACCATTATGGGTTCGACGCGGCCTTTGGCGGCGCGCGGCGTGACGAGGAAAAAAGCCGGGCCAAGGAACGCATATTCTCGTTCCGCACGGCTACCCATGGCTGGGACCCGAAGAACCAGCGGCCCGAATTGTGGAACCTGTATAATGCCCGCAAGACCAAGGGCGAAAGCATCCGGATTTTCCCGATCTCCAACTGGACCGAGCTGGATATCTGGCAATATATCCATCTGAACGACATTCCGATTGTTCCGCTGTATTTCAGCGCGAAACGGCCGACCTTTGAATATCAGGGCCAATTGTTCATGGCCGATGATATCGAACGGCTGGAACGGGTGATGGGCAAGCGCCCCGAAATCACCGAACGCTCGATCCGGTTCCGCACCTTGGGCTGCTTCCCGTTGACCGGCGCGGTCGAGAGTGATGCGAAAACCTTGCCCGAGGTCATTCAGGAAATGCTGTTGACCACCACGTCCGAACGTCAGGGGCGGGTCATCGACAAGGATGGCGGCGACGCCAGCATGGAAAAGAAAAAGCAGGAAGGGTATTTCTGATGTCGCAAGCCGATACGATCTACAAGACCGACGCCCTCATCGCCGAGGATATCGACGCCTATCTGGAAACGCACCAGCATAAAAGCCTGCTGCGGTTTATCACCTGCGGCAGCGTGGATGACGGTAAATCGACCTTGATCGGTCGTCTGCTCTATGATTCCAAGATGATCTTTGAAGATCAACTGGAAGCGTTGCAGGCCGACAGCAAACGGGTCGGCACACAAGGTCAGGAAATCGATTTTGCCTTGCTGGTCGACGGCTTGGCTGCCGAGCGGGAACAGGGCATCACGATCGATGTCGCCTATCGCTTTTTTGCAACGGAAAAGCGCAAGTTCATCGTTGCGGACTGCCCCGGCCATGAACAATATACGCGCAACATGATCACCGGCGCATCCACCGCGGATCTCGCGATCCTGCTGGTCGATGCACGTAAGGGCATTATCGTCCAGACACGCCGCCATGCTTATCTGGCGCACCTGATCGGTGTGAAAAACGTCGTTCTCGCGGTTAACAAGATGGACCTGATCGGCTATGATCAGGACCGGTATAACGCCATTTGCGACGACTTCCGCGCGTTCGTGCGCGAAGCAGGCATCGCCGAAAATTACACGTGCATCCCTATTTCAGGTTTGGCGGGCGACAATATCACGTCGGTTTCGGAAAACACCCCTTGGTATCAGGGCGCGACATTGATGGAGCATCTGGAAACCGTCGAGCTCAACAATCAGCAAGACCAGAGCAAGGCATTCCGGATGCCGGTGCAATGGGTGAACCGTCCGAATCTCGATTTCCGGGGCTTTTCCGGGTTGATTTCGACAGGTTCGGTGAAACCGGGTGACGCCGTGCGCGTGCTGCCTTCGGGCAAGACTTCGACGGTGACCAAAGTCGTGACACTCGATGGCGATCTGGACGAAGCCGTCGCGGGACAATCCGTCACGATTTGCTTTGCCGACGAAGTCGATTGTTCGCGTGGCAATGTTATTTCCGTGGCCGACAATCCACCCGAAGTATCTGACCAGTTTGAAACCACCCTTGTCTGGATGGATGACGACCCCTTGCATGTCGGGCGGTCTTATTGGCTAAAGCTCGGTACACAGATTGTATCGGCTACAGTGCAACAGCCCAAATATACTGTCAATGTAAACACAATGGAGCATCTGGCGGCCAAGACGCTCGAACTCAACGCCATCGGGGTTGCCGAGCTTGCCACCGACAAGCCCATCGTTTTTGAACCTTATGCCGACAGCCGCGCGCTGGGCGGGTTCATCCTCATCGACAAGATCACCAACCGCACGGTGGGTGCAGGTATGCTGCACTTCAGCTTGCGGCGCGCGCAGAATGTGCACTGGCAAGCGACCGATATCGGCCGTGAGGAACATGCCAATCTGAAGAACCAGAAGCCCCGCGTGCTGTGGTTCACCGGTCTGTCGGGTTCAGGAAAATCGACCATCGCCAATGAAGTTGAAAAACGCCTGAACCTGATGAACCGCCACACCTTCCTGCTGGACGGTGACAATGTGCGCCACGGCCTGAACAAGGATCTGGGCTTCACAGAAGCTGACCGCATTGAAAACATCCGCCGCGTCGGCGAAGTCGCGAAGCTGATGACGGACGCGGGACTTATTGTCCTGACCGCCTTCATTTCGCCCTTCCGTGCCGAACGCGACATGGTTCGCGCCATGATGCCCGAAGGCGAGTTTGTCGAAATCTTCGTCGATACGCCGCTTGAGGTTGCCGAAGAACGTGACGTGAAAGGCCTCTACAAAAAGGCGCGAAGCGGTGCGTTGAAGAATTTCACGGGTATCGACAGCCCCTATGAGGCACCGTTCAATCCTGAAATTCGCGTCAACACGGTCGAGATGACAGCGGCAGATGCTGCCGAACATATCATCCGTCTCCTGATGCCACTGAAGTGAGGATGGAGATGAACGACAGCGAATTAGCAGCGCATCTGGCAGAAGTAGCAGGACGATTGTTACTGGAGGTGCGGGCATCTGGCCTGCTCAGCCTGAAGGCATTGGGGAAGGCTGGCGACCAGACAGCGAACCAGTTCCTGTGCCACGCGCTGCGCGAACAGCGTCCCGATGACGGTTTGTTATCCGAAGAAGAAAAGGATAATGCCGACCGCCTGTCCAAATCCCGCGTGTGGATCATCGATCCCGTCGATGGCACACGAGAATATGGGGAAGAACGAACGGATTGGGCCGTGCATGTCGCGCTTGCCATCAACGGTGTTCCAACCATCGGCGCGGTTGCGTTGCCCGGACTTGATCTTGTGCTTCGGACAGACCAGCCACAGCCTTTGCCACCCGCCGCTGAAAAGCCCCGGATGCTGGTTAGCCGTACCCGGCCTGCTGCAGAAGCCGTGGCGGTTGCCGAGAAAATTGGAGCCGAACTTGTCCCCATGGGCAGCGCAGGCGCGAAGGCAATGGCAGTCGTGCGCGGTGAAGCGGAAATTTATCTGCACACCGGCGGCCAATATGAATGGGACAGCTGTGCGCCCGCAGCCGTTGCTGCCGCTTATGGGCTGCACATCAGCCGGGTCGACGGTAGCCCGCTGATTTATAATCAGGCCGATGTCTATATGCCGGACTTGCTTATCTGCCGTCCGGAATGGGCGGGACCCGTTTTGGAACTGGTGCGCGGCTTCGGTTAAATCGGTTTGTCTCCGATGGGGAAAGTTGCTACTCAACACAGATGAGCGATTGCACCCAATGCGTAGTCCGTAACAGGGCCATCTGTTCCAGCTTGCGGCCCGACGAGCTCGCTATGCTTGGTCAAAAGGGGCGGAAGCAATCGGTTAAACGCGGCCAGACTCTGGTGTGGGAAGGCGATGACGCTCTGGTCGTTGCCAATGTCATCACGGGTGTATTGAAATTAAGCGTTTCAACCGCCGATGGCCGTGAGCAGATTGTGGGCGTGGTGTTTCCGTCCGATTTCATCGGGCGGCCTTTCGGAAAAGAAAGCCCCTATAGTGTGACCGCCTTGAGCGACGCCGAAGTGTGCGTTTTCCAGCGCTCGGCCTTTGACCAGTTCGCAAGGGAACATCCGGATTTGCAGCATAAATTGTTGCAACGCACGCTGATAGAGCTCGACGATGCACGCCAATGGATGATGCTGCTGGGCAAAAAAACCGCCGAAGAGCGGATCGCGACCTTGCTTATCCGCATTTCCGAACGGTTAAGTGCCGACGGATGCTCCGGACCCGCGATTAACCTAGACGAATTTGAATTGCCCATGGATCGCCAGCAAATGGCAGATATTCTGGGGCTCACGATCGAAACGGTTAGCCGGCAAATGACGCGCATCAAGGCCAGTGGTGTTATTACTTTGCCGGATCGTCGCCGTGTGGTCATCAATGACCGTGGCGCACTCAAACATCTCGCCGAGGCAGCGTAAGTCCCGTCTTTCGAAATATCTGATGATCACATCTTCCGACCATGCAGGTGACCGATTACACGCTTCTGTCCGGAACAATCTGGAATACACAATAATCTGTTGTCTAGGCTCGTCCTCCTGATATGGCGAAACCCATGCATGGGGATGAGCGTTTCGGGCGAGATAAAAGGGTGCGCCTCTTGGGGCCGGTCAGGCTTGACAGCGGGGCGGAATTTGCACCGGTGGATTTCGCCTATGAAACATACGGGCCACTTAACGCTGATCGGTCCAATGCGATATTGATTTGCCATGCGTTGACGGGTGATCAATATGTGGCTTCGACTCATCCGGTCACGGGCAAGGATGGCTGGTGGACGCGGATGGTGGGTCCGGGCAAACCGATTGATCCGGAACGCCATTGCATTATCAGCATCAATGTCATGGGCAGCTGCATGGGATCATCGGGTCCCGCCAGCACCGATCCGTCGACAGGTGGTCCATATGGCATGGCTTTCCCCGTGATTACGATCGCCGACATGGTGCGGGCGCAGGCAATATTGCTCGACCATTTGGGCATTGAAACATTGTCCGCGGTCGTCGGCGGGTCCATGGGTGGCATGCAGGCGTTAAGCTGGGCCGCGCTCTATCCCGGACGGGTGCGTTCTGCCGTGGTGATCGCATCGACAGCGCGGCATTCGGCCCAGAATATCGCCTTTCACGAGGTCGGCCGACAGGCGATCATGGCCGATCCGCGCTGGAACAACGGCGCATATTATGGACGCGAGGCTCCGGCGTCCGGTTTGGCAGTTGCCCGTATGGCCGCGCATATCACCTATTTGTCCGAAGCCGGATTAACCGAAAAGTTCGGCCGCCGCCTGCAAAACCGTCCCGACGGAAGCATGGGCGCGAAAAGCTTCGGCTTCGATGCGGATTTTCAGGTGGAAAGCTATTTGCGCTATCAAGGACTTAGTTTCGTCGACCGCTTCGATGCCAATTCTTATCTCTATATTACCCGTGCGATGGACTATTTCGATTTGGCCGAACCGCATGACGGGGTGCTGGCCAAGGCTTTTGCGGCGACAAAAGCACGGTTTTGCCTCATCAGTTTTGACAGTGACTGGCTGTACCCAACATCGGAATCGCGCCGCATTGTCCATGCATTAAATGCTGCAGGGGCTGCGGCGAGCTTTGTCGAACTGTCCAGTCCCTTTGGCCATGACAGCTTTCTGCTCGACGCACCTGAAATGAACCGGATTGTCGACGGGTTCTTAAGGGCAGGAGAAAATCTGTGACGCAATTGCGTTCCGATCTTGCGATTATCGCGCGCAATGTCCGCGGCGGATCACGCATACTCGACGTCGGCTGTGGCGATGGCCAATTGATGGCGGCCCTGCGCGATCACAAACAGGTCGATGCCCGTGGGCTGGAAATTGATCCGGGCAATGTCGCAACTGCGGTTTCGCGAGGGTTGTCGGTGGTTCAAGGGGATGCAGATAGCGATCTGGTCGACTATCCCGACGGGTGTTTCGACTATGTGATCCTGAGCCAGACGTTACAGACTACCCGGCGTCCCGATCTCGTACTTGACCATATGTTGCGTATCGGGCGGCAGGCGTTTGTATCATTCCCCAATTTCGCACAATGGCGCATTCGCATCGCCCATATGTTTGGCGGCCAGATGCCGGTAACCGAACAATTGCCCCATCGATGGTATGACACGCCCAATATCCACCACGTTACGATCGACGATTTCCGCAGTTTCCTGAAAGATCGGGGCGTAGTGATCGAAGGGCAATGGTTCCTGTCGGGCAACCGGCCGCGCAAAAAGGCGCTGGCCAATCTGATGGCGGAACATGCGGTATTCCTGCTGCGGAAGGGCTAGGGCTGCTTTTCTAGGTTCAGGGTGACGGGATGTTAGGGTATATGGGGTTGAGCCGAAGGTGATGCAAAATCGACCTCTCTTCCGCACGCGGAAGGGGGAATAAACCCTTTTTCTCCCCTCCCGCGTGCGGGAGGGGCCGGGGGGGGGTGAGTCGGCGAGGTCCCAAGGCGCGCCTGCGGCACGCCTCCCTCCCCTAGCCCCTCCCGCAGGCGGGAGGGGGATAATATGTAAGGCATATAAGCGCGTCGGGATTTTGACAGTCGGACTTTTGACACTATCAAAATACATCATAAATATCTGAAATAAAATTACATAATCATATTTGGCACGGCAATTGCTGAACTACATTCGTGAGCACCTGAACCGGTGCAGTAACGAAAGGAGTCGGCCATGCCGTCACTGGACAATATGTTCGGCATTCATGCCACCGCACTCAAGCTGCGTGAACAGCGTATGGGGATGATTGCGTCAAATATCGCGAACGCCGCGACGCCGGGGTACAAGGCCCGCGACATTGAATTTTCATCCGCATTGAAAATGGCGGAACAAGGGCAATCACCCGCAGCCGCGATCCAATATCGTATTCCGGTCCAACCTTCATTGGATGGAAATACCGTAGAGCTTGCCACTGAACAAACCGCCTTTGCCGAAAACGCCCTCGCCTACCGGTCGAGCCTGTCTTTTCTGCAAGGCCGCATTGGCACGCTGACCCGCGCGCTTAAGGGAGAATGAAGATGGCCGAAAATCTATCTATATTCGATATCAGCGGACGGGCAATGGCGGCGCAGCTTGTGCGTTTGAACACAACCGCTTCCAACCTTGCCAATGCCGGAACAGTCTCAGGCAGCGAAAATACGGCCTTTCGTTCGATGAAGCCGGTTTTTCGGACCGTCATGGGCGAAGCGGGCAAAGCGACCGTGCAGGTCGACCGTATCGACAATGGCACCACAGCCCCTGTCAAACGCTACCAACCCGACCACCCGCTTGCCGACAAGGAAGGCAATGTCTGGGAAGCTGCCGTCGATAGTGCGGCGGAGATGGTCGAGATGCTCGAAACTTCACGCCAATATCAAAACAACGTTCAGGTGCTTGCGACCGCCAAGGGCCTGATCAGCGAAACCCTGCGGTTAGGACAATAATCATGACAAGCGTATCTGCTGTAAACTCACGGAACTTGCCCGTCCTTTCCAAGGACGCCGCGCAAAAACAATTGGGCCAGAATGACTTTCTGCGCCTTATGACCACACAATTGAAGGAACAGGATCCGTTCAACCCGGTCGATAACCAGGCGATGGTTGCCCAAATGGCCCAGTTTTCGAGCGTGGCCGGCATTTCTGAAATGAACACATCGCTGAAATCCATAGCCGAACAGATATCGGCTCAAACCGCGCTGCTGACTGATTTCAAATCGTCAGGCGCGGCAGCGACCACCCCGTCCACCACAGGAGTATAACCCATGTCATTTTACACTTCATTATCTGGGCTGAAAGGCGCGCAAACCGATCTTTCGGTAATCTCGAATAACCTCGCCAACGTTGGCTCGACGGGCTTCAAGAAAAGCCGCGCCCAATTTGGTGACCTGTTCGCCAGTGCGCCGACCCAAACCACCAAGATGATTGCAGGACAAGGCACGCGCCTGAACTCCGTCGTGCAGCAGTTTACCCAAGGCACGTTGGAAGCATCCGACAAAACGCTCGATCTGGCAATTGCCGGTGAAGGATTTTTCGTATCGCGCGGTGATCCACCCCGTGCAGCGGTAACATACACCCGCAACGGCGCGTTTCAGGTCAATGCGAACCGGCAGGTTGTCGATACTTTGGGATCCACCTTGCAGCTTTTACCGGTCGATGCGGCGGGCAACGTGACATCCGCAACATTGGGCGCCGCATTTGACTTTGTATTGCCGGCCAACTCGCCTGCTGATCCAACGGTCGCACTTGTGAACGTGTCGGTTGGCATTGATGGCCTTGTTTCGGCGACTTACGCCGATGGCTCGAGTGAACTACTGGGCAAGGTCGCCATGGCCAGCTTTACTGCGCAAGAAGGACTGCGTCCTGTCGGTGATGCCCATTGGCAATCCACCGGTGATAGCGGTGCGCCGTCGATTGATGCCGCAACCAATGGTCCTTTGGGTACCATCCGCTCGGGTGCATTGGAACGCGCCAATGTCGATGTGACTGAAGAACTGGTCGCATTGATTTCGGCGCAGCGCAACTTTCAGGCCAATGCCAAAGCAATCGAAACCGCGTCGAACATGACGCAGACGATTGTCCAGATCAACTAATAATGATGGCCAATAACTTCCTGCCTGTCTGCATAACGAAGATTATTCGGGGTGCAGACAGGACCCGGAAATTGACCGCCGAAACCGGAGCAATGGCATGGACCGTCTGATATATACCAGCCTGACCGCGATGCGCGGCTCTATGGCGCGGCAAACCGCCATTGCCAACAACCTTGCCAATGCCAACACGCCGGGATTTAAGGCCGATTTGGCCGAAGCGCAGTCCCTGTGGCTGGACGGACAAAGGCTGGACACACGCGCCTTTGCTTCAGAAGAGGTGTTGGCGGCGAATATGGACGCAGGCACCGTCGTTTCCACAGGCCGCGATCTTGATATTGCGATGTCGGGCGACTCCATGTTGGCGGTGCAAGCTGAAAATGGCGAAATCGGATACACCAAAAGGGGTGATCTATTGCTTTCGGCCAGCGGCCTTTTAACGACGGGCGATGGCCGCCCGGTGCAAGGCAGTCAGGGCCCGATTACCCTTCCGCCGGCGGACAGTATCAACATCGATGAACAAGGCAGTGTCTGGATCGTCCCGCAAGGCGGCGATGCCAGCCAACCGCAACAGGTCGATAAATTGCAGATCGCCAGCCCGGCCGGTTCAAACATTGTTAAGGGGCTGGATGGTCTGTTCCGCGTCAAAGGCGGCGGCGTATTACCCGACGACCCCGACGCCCGTGTCACCACGCGCAACCTGGAAAGCTCAAATGTCAGCGCGACCGAAGCCCTCGTCAAGATGATCGAGGCCAGCCGGTCGTGGGACACCCAACTCAAACTGCTTGGTGACGCGCGCGATATGGACGCTGCGACCGCCGACCTCATGTCAATGCCGCAATAAGGAATATAGATTATGTCAAACGGAGCCCTTCATGTCGCCCGCACCGGTCTGGATGCCCAGAATATGCGGATGCAAGTCATCGCCAACAATCTGGCCAACGTTAATACCGTCGGATTCAAAAAGGATCGCGCGAGTTTCGAAACACTGGCTTACCAAGCCATGACTGTCGCCGGTTCGGCATCGTCGGCGGAAAACAAATATGCCATCGGCCTTAACCTTGGCACCGGCGTTCAGGTAAACGGAACCGCGCGCATCGACACGCAAGGCACGCTAACCACAACCGGAAACGGTATGGATGTCGCCATTGAAGGCGCAGGTTATTTTCAGGTGCAGATGCCCGACGGACGCATCGGCTATACCCGCGCAGGCGATTTCAGCCTGTCCGCCGAAGGTACGTTGGTGACCCCCGACGGCATGCCGGTTCAGCCGCAAATCCAAATCCCCGATGGCACAACCGCTGTTTCGATTGGTGCTGACGGGACCGTGTCCGCGCAAATTGCCGGACAAGCCGATGTCACTGAAGTCGGCCGTATCGAAATCGCCCGTTTTGCCAATTCGGCGGGCCTGCAATCGATCGGAAATAACCTTTTGGTCGAAACGCCTGCTTCGGGCGCGCCGCAGGTTGGTGCTGCCGGTGAAGAAGGGCGCGGATCGCTGCGCTCGGGGGCGCTTGAGGCAAGCAATGTCAACGTCGTTGAAGAATTGGTCGACATGATCGAAACCCAACGCGCTTACGAGGTCAACAGCAAGATGATCCAGTCCACCGATGAAATGATGCGTAATGCCACACAAAACCTCTAATCCCGCACAGATCGTGAAATCAAGTGCGCATCATTTTGGCAGGCTCGTTCTGGCCATGCTGGTCATGGCCGTGCCCGCGCCAGGGGTGGCCAAAGAACGTAAGCTACCTGACAATTTTACGCCCACTGCGCCAGCGATGCCGGTGAACGCGCCGACACAAGGCGCAATATTCCTGGCCGAAAATTACAGCCCGCTGACATCCGGCGCACGCGCCAGCCGTATTGGCGACTTGCTGACGATCATTCTTGTCGAACGAATGAGCGCAACAAAGAGCAATAGCGCAACTACAGGACGCACAGGAAGCGTGGGTCTAACTCCACCGACCACCGGGCCGCTCAATTTGTTTAGTCCAAGCGATGTAAACATTAGTGGCGACCAGTCGTTTAATGGCAAAGGCGAAGCCTCCCAATCAAATGCCTTGTCCGGAGAAGTAAGTGTGACCGTTGCCGCCATCTATCCCAATGGCACGATGCTGGTAAAAGGCGAAAAGTTCGTCACGTTGAATCGCGGCGATGAAAAAGTGCAGTTTTCAGGAATTGTCCGCCTCGCCGATATCAGCGTCGACAACCGGGTTCCTTCAACCCGCGTCGCTGATGCCCGCATCCGATATACCGGTAAGGGCGAAATCGCACGCGGCAGCTCGCAAGGCTGGCTGCAACGCTTCTTCTCCAGAATAAGTCCTTTCTGATGCGCGCGCTGCTTATCCTCCTCGCCATGCTATTTTCATCCGCTGCACATGCAGAACGGATAAAAGATATGGGGCAATTCGAAGGCCTGCGGGCGAACCAGCTCACCGGCTATGGCGTAGTTGTCGGCCTCGCCGGAACCGGTGACGACAGCCTCGATTATGCGACGCAGGGCGTGAAAGGCGCTATTTCCCGCTTTGGTGTCAACCTTCCCGCCGGCATCAACCCGGCGCTCAAGAACGCGGCGGCGGTCGTTGTCACGGCAGAATTGCCGCCTTTTGCCAAACCGGGTCAACGTCTTGACGTCACGGTATCGGCTTTGGGTAAAGCAAAGTCGCTACGAGGCGGCACGCTGGTAATGGCCCCGCTTTACGGTGCCGATGGGCAGATTTATGCGATGGCGCAGGGCAATCTGGTTGTGGGCGGTCTGGGCGTTGATGCCGCGGACGGTTCCAAACTATCCGTCAACATTCCGTCCGCCGGCCGCATCGGCAGCGGCGCAACCGTTGAACGCAGCGTGGATACAGGCTTTGCCCAAAGCCCGCATTTAACGTTTAACCTGGCGCAACAAGATATCAGCAACGCCGGATTGGTTGCCGATGCCATCAACCGGCAATTGGGTAGCGATGTTGCCCAACCCGTTGATGGCGCATCGATCCGCATAAATGCGCCCACCGGCGGTGAATCCCGTATTCGCATGATGGGGGTCATCGAAAATATCGAAATCAAGAAGGCACAGCCACCGGCGCGCGTTATCGTCAACGCCCGAACCGGAACAGTCGTTATCAACGGCGCTGTCAGAGTAGGACCGGCGGCGGTGAGTCATGGCAAGCTGACGGTTAAAGTTGATGAGAACCCCACGGTGGTTCAACCCGCACCGTTTAGCCGGGGTGAAACTGCACTCGAACCGGCAAGCGATATCGCCATTCAGGAAAACACAAACCCCGCCTTTTTATGGGACAAGGGTGCCTCGCTCTCTGATATCGTAACGGCAATCAACAAGCTGAATGTATCCCCCGGCGATCTTGTCGCCATTTTGGAAGCATTATCGCAAGCGGGCGCATTGAGTGCAGAGCTGGTGGTGATATGACACCTCTCGTTAGCCTTTCAAAACCAGTCGTGCCGTCGACAAAGCCCGATCCGGCGCTCCGCAAGGCTGCCGAAGCGTTCGAGGCGGTCATGCTGCGCCAGATGATGGCGAGTATGCGGCAGGCCAAGCTTGGCAAAGATGTATTCGGTTCCAGCGCGACCGATAATTTTCGCGAGATGTCGGATGCAAAACTTGCCGACAATATGGCTGGCCTTCGGCAATTCGGCATTGCCGATATGGTCGAACGGCAATTGGCAAAAACGTCAGCTAGTCCTGCCCCCGTGCAGGTTGAACACAAAGGAAACACAAGATGAGCGACCTTCTCGCCATCGGTGCATCGGGCATCAAGGCATATGGCCAGGCGCTATCGGTTGTCGGCGATAACATCGCCAACGCCCAGACCGAAGGCTATGTGCGCCGCAGCGTAAGACTGTCCGAAGCGCCATCAGGCGGGGACATCGTCCTTTCACGTAACAGTATCCGGCCGGGCGGAGTCATTGCGGCCGGGGTTACCCGGTCGATCGATATGTGGCTGGTCGACGATGCACGCGTTGCAGGTGGCGAAGCATCACGGCAAAGCGCAAAGCTGGATTGGGTGACTGCAACCGAGTCTGTACTCGCAGATGGCGGTGCAGGGATCGGCAATTCAGTCACTTCAGTATTCACCGCCGCCGAACAACTCAGTGGCAACCCCGGTAGCGATACGTTACGCCGCCAATTCTTGTCATCCGTCGATGAAAGCGCGGCCAATTTCCGTCGCACCGCGAGTGCGCTCGGCTCCGCAGCCGCAGGTGTCGCGACCGAAGCCCAAGGCGCAGCAACGCAGCTAAATTCTGACCTATCGGCTTTGGCACGCATCAACGACGGCTTGCGCCGCGCGCGCGCCGGATCGAGCAACGAAGCAACCTTGCTAGATGAACGCGATCGCCTTGTCGGCAATCTATCCAATGCGACCGATGTTGTCGTATCTTATGATGCCAGAGGCGCAGCCATTGTCCGCACACCATCGGGCGATGCGTTGGTCGATGGTGCGACGACGGCAACCATCTCCGTGACCGTTGCCGCCAATGGCACAATTGGTTTTGGAATCAACCCGAGCGCAACCGGCGTTTTAATACCAGGATCAGGAACATTGGCCGGGCTGCAAGATGCGGCCGACCATATCGCCGGTCAACGCACGGCACTGGACACGCTTGCCTCGCAATTTGCCACAGAACTGAATGCCGCCCATCAAGCCGGTACGGATGCCAATGGTAATCCGGGTGCCGCTTTGCTCAACTTTAACGGAGGCGCTGCCGCAATGGTTGCGGTTGCTCTGGCTCCCGATGATGTCGCGGCTGCAAACGGGTCGAGCTTGAACGGCAATGTCCTTTCAATGAACAATCTGCGGGGCGCAGGTGGCATAGAGCAGAATATTTCCGCAATGATTGCGGCGCAGGCGCAAACAACCGCAGCCGCCCGAGCACAGGAGGCCGCCGCCAGCAGCCGACGGGATGGATCATTTGCCGCGCGCGATGCGATAGGCGCGGTCGATCTTGATCGTGAAGCTGCCGAGTTGCTTCGGTTCCAACAGGCGTATGAAGCGGCGGCCCGCACTATTCAGGTTGCCCGTGAAACCATGCAATCGCTTTTGAACATATTTTAAGGTGAGGCCGAAATGATCAACGCAACCGGCAACCGGATGACCCAGGAAATCCAAAGGCAGTCGCGCATGGCGCAACAGATTGCCGAAAAGCAGATACAAATTTCGACAGGCCGTCGGTTGCAACGGGCATCGGATAATCCGGTGGCTACTGCACGGGTCACAGATCTGGCCCGATCACAGGCCAACGACACGGCGCGCGCCGCGAATATCAACCTCGGCATTACCATGACGGCACAGGCCGACGGCAGCTTGCGTCAGATGTCAGGTTTGCTGGCGCGCGCCAAAGAACTGACATTGGTTGGTGCAAACGGCGCTACCTCAGCGGCGGACAGAGGCTCCATAGCAATCGAGCTTACAACAATTGCCGACGAAATCGACGCGATGGCTGCGGCTAAATCGGCCACGGGCCAGCCATTGTTTGCGACCGGTGCCAATATGCCGATACGTTTCGACGACAACGCAACCTTTGCACCCGTCCCGACTCGCGCAGAGGCATTTGATGTAGCCGGTGTTTCGATATCGCAAATCATCCGGGATACCGCCGCGGCAGTAACAGCCGGTAACGCCGCACAAATCGGTCTTTCAAATACCGCGGTAGATAGTGCCATAAACCATACGGCCGATATGGCAGCAGCGGTCGGTATAAATGCCGCCCGACTGGAACGCATAAATGACGACCGCGAATTGCGTTCAATCAGTATCCGGGCCGAGCGATCGGCACTTGAAGATACCGACTTAAGTGCAGCGATAGCCGAATTGAATGGCATGACATTGACATTGGAAGCCGCCCAAGCCGCATTCGCCCGCATCAACCGACGGACGTTGATGGACATTCTGAACTAGGGCGAAATTGAATGTTGCTCAAATCCCTCCACTAAGAGGAAGATTGGGGTCGCTTGAGGGAGCAACGGTGCTAATTGAGTGAATTTAGCGTCACTGTCACCCTGAACTTGTTTCAGGGTCCATCATGAAGCCTCGACCGTCGCGCGATAAGAAGCGCACCCCTAAGTCATGACTTGTCTTGGTACAAGAAAGGCAGGATTGGGCTGACCAATGGGCCCTGAAACAAGTTCAGGGTGACGTGGTGCAGAATTGGAAGTCAAGTTTAACGCGCAACCTTTTCTTACCCATTCATCTTTGTGCGAATTCTGCAGCGAAGTAGAAAATCGCAGTTCTTCCTCCCACTCGAAAAAACGAAAAACTGCTTAATATCCGGTTGCTCCTGCCGTTTACCATGATTGTAAGACGCGTATAGGGGCCAATCATTTCATGTTTGCAGTTGTCGGTATCATCGTCCTCTTGGTCATGGTGTTTGGTGGATTCGCCCTCACAGGTGGCAACCTGGCACCTGTCATGCATGCCCTGCCGCATGAAATGCTGATTATCGGCGGAGCCTGTATGGGCGCTTTGATCATCGGAAACTCAGCGAAGGAATTGAAGGCGTTGGGTGGCGGTCTGGCCAAGGTTTTCAAAGGACCGCAATATGGCAAGCAAGATTATCTCGATTGCATTTTCCTCGTGTCAAAGCTGATGAAAATGCTGAAGACCGAAGGCCCGGTTGCGGTTGAACCCCATATTGAGGACCCGGCCAGTTCCTCATTGTTCAGCGAATATCCCAAATTGTTAAAGGACAAGACTCTCGTCCACCTGATCTGCGACACGTTGCGGCTGGTTGTTGTGTCATCGGGAACACTTGACCCCCATGCCGTTGAAGAAGTGATGGATAACAGCATCAAGAACCATCACCATCATGTCGTAAAACCTGCCGAAGGTCTCCAAGGGCTTGCCGACGCGTTGCCGGCGCTCGGGATTGTTGCTGCTGTGTTGGGCGTCGTCAAAACGATGGGATCAATCGACAAGCCGCCTGCCATTTTGGGCGGTATGATTGGCTCTGCATTGGTTGGAACCTTTTTGGGCGTGTTGCTGGCCTATGGACTTGTCGGTCCCTTCGCCAACCGGGCCAAACAGGTAATCGAGGCGGATGCCGCCATCTATCATGTCGTCAAGCAGATGATCATAGCATCGCTGCACGGCCATCCGCAGCCATTGGTAATCGAGGCCGCCCGTTCGGGTATCGAACATAGCAACCAGCCGAGCTTTGCCGAAGTATTTGACGGTATGCGGGGGCGGTAATGGCCAGAGCAAACGAACCCGTTCGCCCGGTAATCGTCAAGAAGATCTATGAGGCACCGCATGGCGGGCATCATGGCGGTGCCTGGAAGGTGGCATATGCCGACTTTGTGACCGCAATGATGGCGTTCTTTCTACTCATGTGGCTGCTCGGTGCGACCACGGAAAAGCAACGCAAGGCCTTGGCCGACTATTTCTCGCCGACTTTGGTGTCGAGCAAACAGGACAGTGCAGGTTCAACAAGCTTCTTTGGCGGGGATTCGATCACTTCGGTCGACAAATATCCGCACCGCGCAGGACAAACCGGTACCCGCAGCATGACCATCCCGCGCGATGCGACCGGTGGCCCCAAAGAAGCGTCCGGAATTGGCAAGGACCGGCAAAAATTCCAGGAAGTCCGCAAGACGTTGCTGACCAAGTTGATGGAACGCAAAGAGGTAAGGCGCATCGCAAAAAGCCTGCGCTTTAGCGAAACCCGCGATGGACTGCGGATTGATATGGTCGATGAAGCCAATTTTTCGATGTTTATATCGGGCACCGATATTTTGACACCTGATGCCATCAAGCTGTTGGGGGACGTCGGTGCGAGCATTTCGGACCTGCCAAATGGCCTTATCATTCGCGGGCATACTGACGCGCAGCCCACATCCAGCCGGCTGGGCGTCAACAACTGGCAATTGTCATCGGCGCGCGCTGAAGCAACTCGATCCGCGCTCGCCCGTGCTGGCGTATCGCCGAACCGGTTTGTCCGTATCGAAGGCGTGGCCGACCGTGAAGCCTATATCCGCGACAACCCCTATGACCCCCGTAACCGGCGCATGTCGATCACCCTGGGATGGCGAACCGTTTCGGAATAGGCGCGGAATGATATCCAAAATGGATATGTCTGTTTACAAAATTTGACAATCAGCCCCATCTTTAATCCGTTTCGGATCAGTTAACGCTTGGGCCCGGTTTTGTTAGTATTTCGTTTACCATGTTGGACAAAAACCGGGTCCAAGGCAGTCATCCGACAGGAAATCAGCATGGTAACGACAACGGTTCAGGCACCCGCAAAATACGAAAAGCCCGTCTCTATAGAAGAAATGCTGATCGGGAAAAGCCCTATCATGGGCACCTTGCGCGACATGGTCCGCCGCGTCGCCAATTCGTCCGCCTCGGTCATGATTTGCGGCCCTTCGGGTTGCGGCAAGGAAGTTGTCGCCCGCGCCATCCACAACGCCAGTCCGCGCACCGCGAAACCTTATGTTGCCCTGAACTGCGGTGCCATACCGGCTGAATTGATTGAATCCGAATTGTTCGGACACGAACGCGGTGCGTTTACAGGGGCGCAAGCACGCCGCACCGGCCATTTTGAAAATGCCGACAAGGGCACGCTGTTTCTCGACGAAATCGGCGATATGCGTTTTGACATGCAGGTCAAACTGCTGCGTGTTTTGGAAGACGGCCTGATTTCGCGCATCGGTGGCAACAGCAATATCCCCGTCGACGTCCGCATAATCTCGGCAACGCATCAGAAAATCGACAAGGCCATTCTTGACGGCCGTTTCCGCGAAGACCTGTTTTTCCGCCTTGGCGTAGTCGTGTTGCAAGTGCCCGATCTGGCTTCGCGGGTGGAAGATATTCCCCAGTTGATTGCCCATTTCCAAAAAGGTCGCACCGGCCAGCTTTGCCAATTTGATGACAGCGCAATCCAGCGTTTGTCGATGCATGACTGGCCGGGCAATGTCCGCGAATTACGCAACGTGATCGAACGCGCAAATATCCTGTTCAGCGGTGAAACACTGGATGCCTTTGGGGTCGATCAGCTCCTGGGCCGCAGCCTGCCAAAATTGGCCGCCGTGCCCGCCCTGCCCGTCACCTCTCTGCCCGTCGCCGTCGATATGCCAGACATTGTTCCGCCAGCAGCCGTTGCCGCACCGCAACCATTCGGCGCGCCCATCGATCTGAAGGCGCAGATTGAACGGATGGAACTGGAACGCATCCAGATGGCGCTTATCCATGCCGAAGGTGTTATTTCAGAAGCCGCACGCCTGCTTACATTGAAACGCACAACTTTGATCGAGAAAATGCGGAAATACCGCCTCGAAAAAATCGCCGCCTAATAAAAATCGACCAAAGGCATGTTGTCCCGTTTCCGATATTGGCGATCACGTCGCTTGCGATCCTGCTCCGGTGATTTTGGAATGACGGATTCAGCCCTTATGATTTGCACCGTCGCCGTTCCTACCCGGCTTACGCGCGGCGACGCGTTCGGTGCGGTCGCTGGCGTTGCAGCCAACAGCAGGGGCAAAAGCGATATCACAGCCAAATGATAACGCCGTTTTAACCATGTTGCGCAAGCGGCATAGAGGGCAAATATCCAAAACATACCCGCCATCAAACGACCGATTGGCCCTAAAGTTAAAACTGTGCCGTTATGCGACAGCAATATGATTGGCATGGTCAGCACAAAGCCTGTTGCGCGCACCGGACCGCTTTGCTAGGGGCGGCGTCCTACCTGTCGAGGCGCGTGCGGCCATGGCGGAATTGGTAGACGCGCAACGTTGAGGTCGTTGTGGGGGAAACCCCGTGGAAGTTCGAGTCTTCTCGACCGCACCAATCAGTCCTGAGCAACACCCCCTCAAGGGGCCTCTCGCGCATCAGGCGCCGGCAATGGCGCAGTTCCGCGGGATATCGTGCGGATGCAAAATCATACGCGCAGTGCGGCAATCTTGTCGCGGATGCGCTCGCCGGTGACCTCGCGCTCGAACTGGGCGAAGGAGAGCAGCATGTTGAGGGTCTGGCGCCCCATGCTGGTCGTCGTGTAGAACGGCAACGTCCACATCGATATCGCCGAGCTGCGCTACGAAGGCGGCAAGGGCTTCCTCCATGTTGCCGTTGACCGCACCTCGAAGCTGGTGTTCGCCCGCATTTGCCGCAAGGCTACCAAGCTGGCCGCCGCCGCCTTCCTCTAGGTGCCGGTCAGGTCCGTGCCCTACAGTATCCACACCTTGCTGACCGACAACGGCATCCAGTTCGTCCAGCTCCAGCGCGGCCAGAACCGGCAATGGCTGATCCACATCTTCGAGCGGGTCTGCCTGGAAAACGACATCGGGCACCGGCTAGAGTCTTTCCGACCTAGATTGACCCACCGTGATTGGCGCTGGAAGCTTTTCGGCAAGGAACGCCGTGCAGCGCGGGCTGGTTGCCCGTGCA
>NZ_JBJXFW010000016.1:0-24861 GCF_046154385.1 Sphingorhabdus sp.
CGGCCCGTACACGGCGAGCGGAATAGCGGCACTGCTTCCCGCCCAGCGTTGCAGGGTGAAGGGGCCAAGCCCTTCAAAATGATCGCTGTGCAAATGGGTCAGCCAAACGCCCTGGATCTTATCGAGCGGGAAGCCCATCAACGACAAGGTCTCGCCTGACCCTTCGCCCATATCGAACACGAAAATCCGTCCGTTCGCAATAACCGCCGTGCACGCCGCCGCGCGGTCGCGGCTGGGAAGCGGAGAGCCTGTCCCGCAAAAGGCGACATGCAGTTGATCCTTCGGCAAACCGGCAAGCGCATTGCGGTTCATAGCGGCCTCAGCGCCGCGATGGAGCAGATTGATGGCAATGGCGTCGCGCTTCACATAGCCGACCGTACCTGCCAACGCTACGCCACCGAGCAGCGCCCAAAGCCATTTTTTCCGCATATCCCGTTCCTTAGGGTCAAGACCTAAACGACCAATTCATTCCTTCGACTTGGCAAGCTTACGCTCGATGGCCCCCGAAAGCATATGGAAAGCTTCACCCGCCGGGGACCGATGGGCAAAACGCCCACCGGAGAACGATGCACAGCCATCATTTCTACCGCGCTCGCCATCGGAATTCGGGGCCAATCCGGATTGGCCGACAGCGCGGCAACGTGCAGATTGCGTCTGCGATCAACCATCGAGAAAACCGGCAGCAAGGGGGCGTGTCCCTTGTGATGTTCTTTAAGATGCGACACGACATCCTCCAGCGCACGCTGGGACAGAGGCGACGGTATAACCGGCACAATGATGATATCGGCGGCGCGCATCATTTGTTCGCTGGTTTCGGTCAGGCCCGGCGGACAATCCAGAAAAATCCGGTCATATTTTCCGCTGATCGCCTCAACCAGCTTCGCCAGCCGCTTTTTCTTGCCCAGCGAATTGAAAAATCCATCCAGTCCGCGCAGTGAAATATCCGCTGGAAGCAAGTCGAGCCCGGCGACGGTGGTTGGCACAATCAGTTTTCCAGGTTCAATATCCCGTTCGAATACCGACCGCGCTTTCGATTTTTTTTCAGGGTTACAGCCAAGAATGAAACTGGCGGCCGATTGCGGATCAAGATCCCAAAGCAAGGCCTTCTTGCCCCGTCGCAACGCCGCCTCCGCCGCCAAATTAACTGTCAGCGTAGTTTTGCCAACTCCGCCTTTCAGGCTGTAAACAGCAATGACTTTTGCGTTGTTTTCCATTTTGCCGTGGTCCCCAATCCTTCCCCAAATGTCAACCACCCAGAAAGCTGTGTATTTCGTTGGCACAAGGCTTTCCCTTGTAAAATGCCTGCGCTAGAGCCGGGGGGTGAACCGTGAGAATATAAAAGTTGATTTTGCGATCGTCGGCGGCGGGCTTGCCGGTGGGCTGATAGCGCTGGCGCTCGCCAAAATGCGGCCGGAACTTAAAATAGTCCTGATTGAACAGGGCGACAGCTTTGGCGGCAACCATATATGGAGCTATTTTGCGAGCGACATATTGCCCGAGCATCGCTGGCTCACCGCGCCGCTGGTTACCTATGGCTGGTCCGGATATGAAGTGCGCTTTCCTGCACATAGCCGGTCGCTCGAAAATATCTATTACACCATTGAATCCGAACGGCTGGATTGGGTTTTGCGAAACAATCTGCCTGCTTCGGCGATGATGTTGGGCCGCGAGGTGAAGGCTGTATCCCCCCGGCTCGTCGTACTTGACGGGGCGCAGCGAATTAACGCAGGCGGTGTTATCGATGTGCGCGGCGCAGGGGACTTGCACCACCTTGATTGCGGTTGGCAAAAATTCACCGGCCAGCTGATGCAATTGTCCGAACCCCATAATCTGACGAAGCCCATCGTCATGGACGCTACGGTCGACCAGCATGACGGCTATCGCTTTGTCTATGTCCTGCCCTTTGGCATGGACAAGATATTTGTCGAAGACACATATTATAGCGACACACCAAATCACGACCCGCGCCGTTTGCGTCAACGCCTTGCCGAATATGCCGATGGCAAAGGCTGGAAGGTCGAGCGCGTCCTGCGCGAAGAAAATGGAGTGTTGCCCGTCGTCATGGGCGGCGATCTGGAAAGTTACTGGGCAAGCGGCAGCGGACGGACAGCAAAAGCGGGCGCGCGCGGCGCCTTTTTCCAGGCTGTGACCAGTTACTCCCTGCCCGATGCGGTCCGCAATGCGATTTTCATTGCCGAACAGCCCGATCTCGATGGCGACAAGCTGAACATGGTCATGCGGCAACGCGCACAGGAACATTGGCAGAGCGGTAAATTCTACCGCATGCTCAACCGGATGCTGTTCCGCGGCGCGGATGTTACGGATCGCTACAAAATCCTTGAACGCTTCTACAGGTTAAAGCCCGGATTGATCGAACGCTTCTATGCGGGAGAGACGACGGTTAGTGACAAGGCGCGCATACTGTCTGGCAAGCCGCCCATTCCAATCGGAAAAGCCATCACCGCGATCCGGAGCAAAAAGAAATGAAAACCGCAGCAATTATCGGCGCCGGATTTGGCGGACTGGCACTTGCCATGCGCCTGCAATCCGCAGGCGTCGCCACGACCATAATCGAAGCGCGGGACAAACCCGGCGGGCGCGGCTATTATTGGGAGAAAGACGGCTTTACCTTTGACGGCGGGCCGACAGTCATCACCGACCCGCCCTGCCTCGAAGAATTATGGAGCGTATCGGGTCACAAAATGGCCGACGACATCGAATTGATGCCTGTTTTCCCCTTCTACCGGCTGAACTGGGCGGATGGCACCAATTTCGATTATTCCAATGACGCGCCGGGATTGAAAGCGGAAATCGAAAAGCTGAACCCCGACGATGTCGAAGGATATCGCAAGTTCCTTGAATATTCAAAGGGCGTGTTCAAGGAAGGTTATCAAAAGCTCGGCTCTGTCGCGTTTCTGGACTTCGCATCGATGATCAAGGCAGCGCCTGCGCTGATGAAATATCAGGCGTGGCGGTCGGTCTATTCAATCGTATCCTCCTACGTCAAAGACGAAAAACTGCGGGAGGCCCTGTCCTTTCACACCCTGTTGGTCGGCGGAAACCCGATGTCGACCAGCGCGATCTATGCATTGATCCACACCATCGAAAAAGAGGGTGGCGTCTGGTTTGCGAAAGGCGGCACCAACCGCCTAGTTGCCGCGATGGTCACACATTTTGAACGGCTGGGTGGTACATTGCGTCTGGGTGATCCGGTCGAAGAAATCGAAACGCGCGGTGACAAGGTCATTGGCGTGCGGACCAAGTCCGGCTGGCGAATGGATTGCGATGTGGCCGCATCCAACGGCGATTTGATGCACACCTATAAAGACCTTTTGACCAGCAACAAACGCGGTGAGCGCGCCGCAAAATCGCTGAACCGCAAAAGCTGGTCGCCTTCGCTGTTCGTGCTCCATCTTGGCATCAAGGGCACATGGCCCGGTATTCCGCACCATATGATCCTGTTCGGCCCGCGTTATAAGGGTTTGCTCGACGACATTTACAAAAATGGCGTGCTGCCCAAGGATTTCTCGCTTTATCTCCATCACCCAACGGTCACCGACCCAAGTCTCGCACCCGAAGGTTGCTCGACCTTTTACGTGCTCGCGCCGGTCGCGCACATGGGCAAGGCACCGCTCGATTGGGACGGCGATGTGGGAGAAGCCATGACGGAGCGGATTTTGGACGAGCTGGAGCGGCGGCTTATCCCCGACATCCGGTCGCGGATCATGACCCAGTTCCATTACACACCTGCCGATTTTGGCCGCGACCTGTCGGCGCATCTTGGCAGCGCGTTCAGCCTTGAACCTGTCCTGTGGCAATCGGCCTATATGCGCGCGCATAACCGTGACGATGCGATACCCAACCTGTATTTTGTTGGCGCCGGGACACATCCCGGTGCAGGTATTCCCGGTGTTGTTGGAAGCGCAAAGGCGACCGCTGCGCTGATATTGGAGGATATCCATAAGTGAAACGTATCGCCGTCTATTGCGGTTCAGCAACGCCTGAAAACCCGATCTACATCATGGCAGCCGCGGCTGTCGGCAAAGCACTCGCCGAACGCGGAATTGGCGTTGTTTATGGCGGTGGCCGGCTGGGGTTAATGGGCGCGGTTGCCGATGCTGCTTTGGAAGCCGGCGGTGAAGTCATTGGCATCATACCCGAAGCTTTGGTCGGCGCTGAAGTCGCGCATAAGGGCTGCACGGAATTGCACGTCGTGTCCGGCATGCATGAACGCAAGGCTCGTTTTACCGACCTGTCCGATGGATTCATCACCATCCCCGGCGGTGTAGGCACGATGGATGAATTGTGGGAGGCGATCAGCTGGTCGCAACTTGGCTATCATCAAAAGCCAGTGGGCGTATTGAATGTCGCTGGTTTTTATGACCAGCTTATTGCCTTTAACCAGAATATGATCGACGTGGGTTTCATTCGTCCGCAACATGCGGGAATTATGCTTGTCGATGATATGTTGGACGGACTGCTTGCCAAAATGGCGGCCTATGTCCCGCACAAGACGATTTTCCAGATGAAGGCGGACGATTTGTGAAGGCCACCCTTGTTTCCACTTACGTTGTCATTCCCGCGAACGCGGGAATCCATGGTCTGAACTTTCCGCCCAACGCACCGTTGTGTGGATTTGCGATGGTGGACCATGGATTCCCGCGTTCGCGGGAATGACAAAGGGTGGTGGAAGTGGAGGCTTCGAAGTTAGACCGCCCCGCCCTTGTCGAATTCGCCCGCGATTCCATATCGCGCGGTTCCAAATCATTTCGTTTTGCCAGCCGCCTGTTTGACCGGACGACGCGGGAACGGGTTTGGCTGCTTTATGCGTGGTGCCGCAAATGTGATGATATGGCCGATGGACAGGACCATGGCGGCGCGATGGCTGTCGTCGATGATCCGCTCGAACGGCTCGCGGTTATCCGCGATTTGACCGCCAAGGCAATGGCAGGGGAACCAACGGGCGAACCTGCTTTCGATTGCCTTGGCGTCGTTGCACGTGAGTGTGGGCTGACGCACAAAATGGCCGATGATGTCATTGAAGGCTTTGCGCTCGACGCCGCCGACTGGCATCCGCGTCGGGAGACCGATTTATATCGCTACTGTTACCATGTTGCAGGGGCCGTGGGCGTCATGATGGCCGTGGTCATGGGTGTTTCTCCCGAAGAAGAAGCAACGCTGGACCGGGCCTGTGACCTTGGCCTCGCGTTTCAACTCGCCAATATTGCCCGCGACATTGCCGAAGATGATGCCGCGGGGCGATGTTATTTGCCCGATGACTGGCTGGCAACCCTCGACATCAGCCCGGGCGAACATATGCGCCCGCATAACCGCAAAAAACTTGCTCTGATCGGACGCTGGCTTGCCGACGAGGCGGAGCAATATGAGGCGTCGGCGCGTATCGGGGCGGTTGCCCTTCCCTTTCGTGCACGTTGGGCCGTATTGTCGGCCGCAGGAATATATGGAGATATCGCAAGGCAGGTGCGCCGCGCGGGGCCCAAGGCGTGGGACCACCGGATATATACCAGCAAACCGGAGAAGTTTCGCTGGGTGAAAACGGCCTTTGCCGATGCCGTGGCCAATAATCCGCGCCCTATGGATCGGCGGGGCTTGTGGACTCGGGCAAAAACCTAGCCTTCGGCCCTGAATTTGCGTGCCCTGTCCTCAAGCCTCTGGACGGCCGCCGTATGAATCCCCGGCGCACAGCAAATCAGACCGAAATCCCGCGGATCACGCTTGTTATAGGACAGCGGCAGGCCCAGCGCATCGGTCACCACCGCGCCAGCCTCTTGCGCGACAAGATGCGCCGCGGCAACGTCCCATTCATGGCCCCAGCGCAATGTCGCCACTAAATCGGCGCGGTCGCACGCGACCATGGTCATGCGCATCGCGATGCTGTTGGGTTTGGTCACCGTCACCAGGTCATAGTCGTTCTTCGGCAGCTCATCGGCGGGGACACGCGCGCCTGCAAATAGCTGCCGCGCGCTTGCGATCAACCGGTCACCATTGCAGGTCACACCTTCACCCCGTGCTGCAACCCATAATTTATGTTGTGCGGGCGCTGCCATTATCGCAAAAATCGGCTGGCCATCTGCCACCAGCGCGACCGACACGCACCAGCCGTCACGCCCGCGAACATAATCCCGCGTTCCGTCTATGGGGTCCACCAGCCACAACAAACGCGCATCCAGCCGCGCGGCATTGTCCACTGTTTCTTCCGAAAGCCACGCCGCGTCAGGCAAAATCATGGTCAGCCGCTTTTTCAAAAGCGCATCAACCTCCATATCGATTTCGCTGACCGGTGTATCGTTGCTCTTTGCCCAAACGCGGGTGTCAGGCGTCGCGCCCTTTCGCCAACTTGTCATCGCCAAAACGCCCGCTTCTTCCACGGCGGCGACCACCGCTGCGCGATCTAACCGCTGCTCAGGCACTCGCGATCATCATCCCGTCAATACGCAAGGTCGGAACGTTGCTGCTGCGGATAAATTCCAGATCGTCGGCGGCAACCATGGCGGCGAACATATCTTTCAGGTTACCCGCGATGGTAAATTCGCTCACAGGCCCCGCGATCTCGCCATCAAGGATCAGGAAGCCAGCGGCGCCGCGGCTGTAATCGCCCGTGACCAGATTGACGCCTTGTCCCACCAGCTCATGCACATAAACGCCATATTTTATGTCCGAGATAAGCTTGGCAACCGGAACTGTGCCTCCATCCAGATGCAGGTTGGACGTGCTGACCCCCGGCGCGCCGCTTACCCCGCGGCTCGCATGACCGGTAGGTTGCAAACCAAGCTGACGCGCTGATGCGCTTTCCATCAGCCAGCCTGTCAACACACCGTTTTCGATGATCGCCCGTTGTGCTGTGGGCAGCCCTTCACCATCAAAAGCACGGCTGGACAGGCCCCGATGACGCAAGGGATCATCAATGATCGATATATTGCTGTCGAATAATTGCGTGCCATTGGCCTCCAGCAAAAAACTGGTTTTTCGGGCAATAGACGATCCCGAAATTGCACCGAGCAAATGACCCACGAGTGAACTTCCCACCCTCGGGTCAAAAATGACGGGCATGGCCCCGCTTTTGATCGCACCGGGATTGACGCGACGGACCGTCCGTTCACCGGCCCGTGTGCCGATGGCAACAGCGCTGTCGAGATCGGCCAGATGACGGGCCGAGCGCCAGTCATAATCCCTTTCTTTGGCATCACCTTCGCCTGCCAAAACGCTTGCGGACAAGCCATAACCCGTTGAAGATTTGACTCCTGCAAAACCGTGGCTGGTCGCAAGCGCAAAAATCGATCGCGCTGCACTCGCCCCTGCGCCTTCGCTGTTGGTAACGCCCGCAACGGCGCGCGCGGCATCTTCGCATTCCAATGCCGCCGCACGCAAAAATGCGGGATCGGGATCTTGTCCGTCATCCACATCAAGATCGGGCATATCACCCTTCATCAAACGGTCTTGCGGGGCCAGGCCTGCATATTGGTCTTCGGGCGCTTCTTTCGCCATGTCGATGGCGCGGGTGACCAAATTTGCCAATATGTCCGGGTTCATGTTGGACGAAGAAATTGTCGCAGAGCGTTGCCCTACAAAAACGCGAAGCCCGATATCTTCGCCCTCGGATCGCGCCACATCTTCCAACGCGCCAAGCCGCACTTGCACTTCTGTCGACGAATCGCACACATAGACTGCATCCGCACAATCGGCTCCGGCCTTGATAGCTTGGGAAACAAGATTCTGCGCCCGGTCGAGCGCCTCATTAGGCTTTAACATGAACTCCGCTTAGGCGCGGGGGTGAAAAGCGTCAATCAGGCGACCGACTTAATCATGTGACAAATTGCAGCGATTATCACCGGCACGCCGATTGTTGCGATCCACAATATCGCCCGATCCAGGTTAAATCGGGAATTGAGCATCCCGTCGCCTGTGTCGCGGGCCTGTAAAGCCTGCCATCGGCGTTCCAGATTGTGGCATGGCGAAATCACCAGACCGACAAAAACAACCAACATGAAATAAGGAAAAATCGAAGTGCCGTTCGATTCCATCGAAGGCGTTACGATAAATATCAACATCAGCGTATAAACCACCAATGCGAATGCCACATTGTCTGACATGCGTTTGGAATAGCTTTTATTCAAAACCATCTTTGCGTGCTCGGCTTTTGCCATAACCGCTCTCCCCTTTTTACTCTCCGGGGTGGAGACTGTCACCTTGCTGACATATTTTCAAGCTTATTTACCAACATTCATGGCAGGCCCAAAATCTTGTGGTTTTGCAGTGACAAACGCCATTTTGGGCGGGCCATAACAAATTCTGTCGCCGCGATAACATTGGCCTGATTCTCTATATGCGAGCCGCTATCCATCGGTTGAATCAGGAAATTGGCAAAATCCCAACCTTCAATCTCGTTTATGTCACTCGCATTTTGGGGCCAGACAAGCTTCAGTTCATCACCATGTTTGTGCACAATATCCGATCCGGCCTTTGGGCTGATACAGACCCAATCAACCTTTGGGTGCACGGCCATCGTCCCATTGCTTTCAATAGCGACCGTAAATCCGTGATTGTGAAGCGCGTCCAAAATCGCATCGTCGACTTGCAACATCGGTTCACCGCCCGTCATCACGACATAGCGGTCTGATTGCCGTTCACCCCATAGCGAATCTACCTTCGCCGCCAAATCAGCCGCGGAATAGCGCCCGCCATTTTCGCCGTTCATTCCAACAAAATCGGTATCACAAAATTGGCAAATGGCGGTCGCCCGATCTTCTTCGCGCCCGGTCCACAAATTGCATCCGGCAAAACGCAGGAAAACGGCGCGGCGCCCTGCATGGACGCCCTCGCCCTGCAAGGTCAGGAAAATCTCTTTGACCGCATAGCTCATGCGTAAACGGTCGGGTCGACCAGCCCTGCATCGGCAAAACCCTTTGCGCGCAGGCGGCAACTGTCGCACTTTCCACACGCCTTGTTATCGGGTGTCGGGTCATAGCAGGACCAGCTCATTCCCGCGTCCAGCCCCAGCCGAGCCGCTTGGGTGGCGATGTCGGCCTTGCTCATATGTAACAAAGGCGTGTGCACGGTGAACGCATCGCCCTCCACCCCTGCCTTGGTGGCAAGATTGGCCATGGCTTCGAACGAACGGATAAATTCGGGTCGGCAGTCCGGATAGCCCGAATAATCCAGCGCATTCACGCCAATCCACAAATCCCGGGCACCGCGCGCTTCGGCGAGGCCAAGACAAAGCGAGAGGAAAATAGTGTTGCGCGCAGGGACATAAGTGACCGGAATCGCATTTTCTTCGACACCGTCCTTGGGCACGTCAATATCCGCAGTCAACGCAGAACCACCAAAGCGTGTGAGATCGAGCGGCAGGACAATATGTTCAATCGCGTTCAGATATCCTGCAATTTTCGCGGCCGATTCCAGCTCGATACGGTGACGCTGGTTATAATCGATTGTCAGGGCAACGAGCGCATAGCCCGCCTCTTTCGCCATACCTGCGACAACCATCGAGTCGAGACCACCGGACAAAAGGACGATAGCGGATTTGCGATTGGAGTTCATAGTTTCCCATAGCCGTTCGTCTCAATCGAAGTCGAGAGGCCCCTAGACTGCAATCGAGACGAACGTTTTTAGCAGTGAGAGGGAAAGTGGTGCACCCGGAGCGATTCGAACGCCCGGCCCTCAGATTCGTAGTCTGATGCTCTATCCAGCTGAGCTACGGGTGCACTGGAGCGCCGCTATTAGAAGGGGATTACAGCGGGCGCAACCCCTTTTCTAACCTTTTGCAAGTGCCGCCTGCGCCGCCGCCAGCCGCGCGATGGGCACGCGATAGGGCGAGGCGCTGACATAATCGAGGCCGATCTTTTCGCAGAAGGCAATGGATGCGGGATCGCCGCCATGTTCGCCGCAGATACCGAGTTTGATGTCGGGACGTGTGGCCTTGCCCTTGGTGGCGGCAATTTCGATCAATTGCCCGACGCCTTCGACATCGAGGCTGACGAAAGGATCGCGGGCATAGATGCCCTTGTCCACATAATGCGTCAGGAAGCGGGCGGCGTCGTCGCGGCTGACGCCCAAAGTTGTCTGGGTAAGATCATTGGTGCCGAAGCTGAAGAAGCTGCCGACTTCGGCTATTTCATCGGCCATGAGTGCGGCGCGCGGCAGTTCGATCATCGTACCTACCATATAGTCGATGCGTTTGCCTTGCTCGGCAAAAACCTCTTCAGCTGCCTTGTCCACGACGTCCTTCATCAATTCCAGTTCGCGCTTGGTACCCACAAGCGGGATCATGATTTCAGGCACAGGGGCGATAGCGAGGCTGCATGCTGCTTCAAAAATCGCACGCGCCTGCATTTCGTAGATTTCCGGATAAGTGACGCCAAGACGGCAACCGCGATGACCCAGCATGGGGTTGAATTCGTGCAGTTCGGCGGCGCGCTGTTTGAGCACTTCAATGCCTACACCTGCGGCCTCGGCGACTTCGGCAAATTCGCTTTCCTGATGCGGCAGGAATTCGTGCAAGGGGGGATCGAGCAAGCGAATGGTGACGGGAAGCCCGGCCATCACTTCGAAAATCGCGGTAAAGTCGTTGCGCTGCTCGGGCAGCAATTTGTCGAGCGCCGCACGGCGGCCCTTTTCATCTTCCGCCAATATCATCTGGCGCACGGCGGTGATGCGGCTGGCATCGAAGAACATATGCTCGGTACGGCACAGGCCAATGCCCTCCGCGCCGAAGTCCCGCGCTGTCTGCGCGTCCAACGGCGTTTCGGCATTTGCGCGCACTTTCATGCGGCGGCCGGCATCGGCCCACACCATCAACGTGCCGAAATCGCCGACCAGTTCCGGCTGCAGGGTCGGAACCTCGCCCGCCATCACTTCGCCGGTTGATCCGTCGAGCGTCAATATGTCGCCTTCGGTCAAGGTGCGGCCAGCGATGCGCAGGACGCGTGCTGCGGCATCAATTTGCAAGCTGCCCGCGCCGGAAACGCAGGGACGCCCCATGCCGCGCGCAACAACCGCAGCATGGCTGGTCATCCCGCCGCGTGCGGTAAGTATGCCCTTGGCGGCATGCATGCCGTGAATATCTTCGGGGCTGGTTTCGATGCGGACCAGAATGACCGCCTCGCCCATATCGTTGAAGCGTTCCGCCGTGTCGGCGTCGAACACGATCTTGCCCGATGCCGCACCAGGCGACGCGGGCAGGCCCGACGTCAGCACATCGCGCGGTGCATCGGGGTCAAGAGTGGGGTGCAGCAACTGGTCGAGCGCCATCGGATCGACCCGCAACACCGCCTCGTCCGTGCTAATCAAACCGGCTTCCGCCATATCCACCGCGATTTTGAGCGCGGCCTTTGCGGTGCGCTTGCCCGACCGGGTTTGCAGCATCCACAATTTCTCGCGCTCAACAGTGAACTCGATATCCTGCATATCGCGATAATGGGTTTCGAGGATTTCAAAGACCTGCGCCAGTTCGGCATAGACCGACGGCATCGCCTCTTCCATGGATAGCGGCTTGGCCCCGGCACGTTCGCGTGCGGCCTTGGTCAGATATTGCGGCGTGCGGATGCCGGCAACGACATCCTCACCCTGCGCATTGATCAGATATTCGCCATAATAGGCATTCTCGCCGGTGGCGGGATCGCGGGTGAAGGCAACACCTGTGGCGGATGTTTCACCCATATTGCCGAAGACCATGGCCTGCACATTGACCGCAGTGCCCCAGTCACCGGGGATATTATTGAGGCGGCGATAGACCTTCGCCCGGTCCGATTCCCATGAACCGAACACCGCGCCGACGGCACCCCAAAGCTGGTCATGCACATCTTGCGGAAAGGGCTTGCCCCATTCGGCCTCGACCAGTTTCTTATAAGCGGCAACCAATGCCTTCAGATCATCGGCGGATAATTCGGTATCGAGATAATAGCCCTGATCTTCCTTCGCGACTTCCAGAGCCTCTTCAAAGGCACCATGGTCGAGTTCGAGAACGACATCGGCATACATTTGGATGAAGCGGCGATAGCTGTCCCATGCAAAGCGCGCATCGCCCGACGATTTGGCGAGACCTTCGACCGTGGCATCGTTCAGGCCAAGGTTGAGGACGGTGTCCATCATCCCCGGCATCGACACGCGCGCACCGGAGCGGACCGAAACCAGCAACGGGTTGGCCGGATCACCAAAGCTCTTGCTGGTTACGTTCTCGATATGCGCGAGACCGTTGGCGACTTCAGCGCGGACGCTTTCCGGAAAGGTCTGGCCATTGGCATAATAGGCCGTGCACATTTCGGTCGTGATCGTAAAACCGGGAGGGACCGGCAGGCCGATTGATGCCATGCCGTCGAGATTCGCGCCTTTGCCACCCAACAGATTCTTGTTGCCGCGAACCGTCTCGTCACCGTCCGAAACGCCTCCGCCGAACCGAAACACATATTGGGTCATATCGCCTCCAAAATCATTGTCCGTGCCGTCCGTGCCAAAACGCCCCGCACTTGGCAAAGGCAATAAAGGGGGAACATCGTTTCAAAAGGATAGTTGACGTCTATCCTTCTATTTTTGTGAAATCGGCCACATGGTGAACAGCATCGCGGAAACGCGCGAGCAACCCCATACGGAAGGCGCGCACCGCCGGATCGGGATCATTGACCATCACGCCTTCAAAAAAGGCGTCGATCGGCGCACGCAGGCTGGCCAAAGCCGTCATGGCGCCTTCGAAATCTTCGGCCTCGATCGCAGCGGCGGCTTTTGGCTCGGCAGCGTCGAGGGCGGTGAGCAACAACGCCTCTGCCTCTCCCAAACCGTCATGCTGAACTTGTTTCAGCATCTTAGTGTCTTCAACGTCTGCAGAATAAGACCCTGAAACAAGTTCAGGGTGACGGCTGTTTTTGTCATCACCCGATTGCTTCAAGATATTGGCCGCACGTTTGTACCCGGCCAGAAGATTTGCGCCTTCGTCCGTTGTTACGAAGCCTTGCAACGCTTTCACGCGCGCGAGCAGGCGGACAAGATCATCTTCCCCGCCCAGCGCAAACACCGCGTCAATCAGGTCATGGCGAACGCCTGCTTCGCGTTGCTGGACTTTGAGGCGGTCAGCGAAGAAATCTGCAAGTCTCTTTTCAAGATGGCCATTCCAAACAACTTCGAATTTCTCAAGATCGTCCTCAACAGCTTTAAGCAGCACAGAGTCCATATGGAAACGTAAGTTGTTATTTAAAATCAGCGAAATAATGCTCAATGCCGCGCGACGCAGCGCGAACGGATCTTTAGAACCGGTAGGAGCCTCGTCAATCAAGAAGAATTGGGTCAAAGTATCCAGCTTATCCGCCAAACTCACCGCCACCGTCACCGGCGCTGTCGGCACATCGTCGCCCTGCCCGACTGGCTTGTAATGGTCGCGCACCGCATCGGCGACGGCATCGCTCTCACCTTGGGCTCGGGCATAATAGCCGCCCATCAGACCCTGCAGTTCCGGAAATTCGCCGACCATGCCGGTCACAAGGTCTGCCTTGCACAAACGCGCTGAGCGTTCGGCGTGGGCCGCTAAATCCTCCCCGCTTGCGGGGAGGGGGACCGTGCTTGCACGGTGGAGGGGGCTGTCGGCCTCAAGCGACGTCGAAGGCTGAGCCCCCCCTCCGTCGGCTGCGCCGCCACTTCCCCGTTCCGGGGAGGATTTGACAATGCCCTCTTCGGCCAACCAGCGCGCCAGCTTGGCGACGCGCTCGACCTTGTCGGCAACCGTGCCCAACTTTTCATGGAAGGTAATCTGCGCCAGTTTCTTGGCTTGCTCATCGAGCGGGACCTTCAGGTCCTGTTCCCAGAAGAACTTCGCATCGCTCAACCGTGCGGCCAATACTTTTTCATTACCCGCAACAATCGCCGCGCCGCCATCGTTCGCGACGATGTTCGCGGTGCAGACAAACGCGTTGGCAAGTTTGCCGTCGCGGTCATGGCAGACAAAATATTTCTGGTTCACCCGTGCGGTGAGCTGGATGACCTCTTGCGGAACCTCCAGAAAGGCGGGATCGAACCGGCCGAGCATCGGTACCGGCCATTCGGTCAGTCCGGCATTTTCAGCAACCAGCCCTTCATCATCCACCAGCACAAGACCGGCGGCCTCGGCCGCGGCCTTTGCCCCATCGCGGATCAGCGTGCAGCGTTCGGAGAAGTGGACGATCACATGCGCCGCGCGCACGGCCTCGACATAGGCGTCGGCATTGGCGATTTCGATCGGGCCGCGCGAATGGAACCGGTGGCCCATGCTGTGGCGGCCGCTTTCGATGCCATCAATGGCGCAGGGCACGATATCATTGCCGAGCAGAGCGATAATGCCCTGCAACGGGCGAACCCAGCGCAGACTCTCGGTCGAACTCGACGCCGCACCCCAGCGTTGCGACTTGGGCCATGGGAATGCGCGGATGATTGCGGGTATGGCTTCGCCCAGCACATCGGCCGTGTTGCGGCCGGGCTTTTCAACGATGGCGAAATAGATGCCGTCGCGCTCCACCAACTGGTCCTGTGTCAACCCGGTTTTGCGCAAGAACCCTTCCATCGCCTGTGGCGGCGCGCCGACCTTTGGCCCCTTGGTTTCTTCGGAAACCGCCTCGGTTGCAAGCGGCAGACCTTTGGCAATCAGCGCCAGACGGCGGGGCGTGGCGAAGGTTTCGACCGATTGCGCGGCAAGGCCTGCCTTGGAAAGCGCATCATTAAACAGGCGCGCAAGATCTTCCTTGGCCTTGGCCTGCATCCGCGCGGGGATTTCTTCGCTGAGAAGTTCGAGAAGGAAGTCGGCCATCATTCCGCCCATCCATTCTTTTCCATCCACGCCTGACAACTGCCTTTGGCGAGATCGCGGACACGGCCCATATAGGATGCGCGTTCCTGCACGGAAATAACGCCACGTGCCTGCAGCAGGTTGAACAGATGGCTGGCCTCGATCGCCTGGTCATAGGCCGCGAGCGGGATGTTCGCCGCGATGCACCGCTGGCATTCCGCCTCGGCCTTGGCGAAACCGTCGAACAGGGCGGCGGTGTCGGCGACCTCGAAATTATAGGTCGAGAATTCAACTTCATTCTTGTGGAAGACATCGCCGTAGGTGACGCCATGATTGTTGAATTTCAGGTCATACACGCTGTCGACGCCCTGGATATACATGGCGAGACGCTCAAGGCCGTAGGTGAGCTCGCCTGCAACAGGCTTGCAATCAAAGCCGCCCATTTGCTGGAAATAAGTGAACTGCGTGACTTCCATGCCGTCGCACCACACTTCCCAGCCAAGACCCCAGGCACCCAAAGTCGGGCTTTCCCAGTCATCTTCGACAAAGCGGATATCATGCTTGAGCGGGTCAATGCCGATGGCGTCGAGCGAGCCCAGATACAGCTCCTGCAGATTGGCGGGGCTCGGCTTCATGATGACCTGATATTGGTAATAATGCTGCAACCGGTTGGGGTTTTCGCCGTAACGCCCGTCGGTGGGGCGACGGCTGGGCTGCACATAGGCGGCGTTCCAGCTATCCGGACCCAGCGCTCTTAACGTGGTGGCGGGATGGAAAGTCCCTGCCCCGACGCGCATGTCGTAAGGCTGCAAAATGATGCAGCCCTGCTTACCCCAATAATCATGGAGAGTCAGGATCAGGTCCTGAAAACTTAATATTGCCACCTCAGACATGGCCAGCCCCTTGGCCGAGATAACGCGTGAAATCAAGGTTCTGGACAGTGCGACGCGATTTTGTCAGCCTCCCATGGCATTATGTAAGGTCTTATTGACATTGATTGCGAATCGCTATAGTAAGGTAAACATGACAGAACGACAGCAAAACCTGACATGAAGAATCAGCTGAAAGTCTTGCGGGCGATGCGCGACTGGAGTCAGGCGGAATTGGGTAAGCGACTGGACGTATCGCGGCAGGCTGTGAACGCGATTGAAACGGGCAAATATGACCCGTCCTTGCCGCTCGCGTTCAAAATAGCGCGTCTGTTCGGGCAACCCATTGAGGAGATTTTCGATGATGGATTTAGCGGAGGCAAAGATGACGGACAGTGAAGAAGCCCCGAACTCCAATGCTCGGCTCATTCTGTGGATAGTGCTCTCCATATTAGGCATCGCCATGACCGGCGGCGCAATCGCCGGATTTCTCACGCAACATCACGCCCAAGGCGGCGGACCTTTGGGTGTGCCTGCAATAGTCGTGCTGACGGTGTTCTGCGTGATAATCGCCGGCCTTATCTATCTGGCTTGGATCAGTGGCAAAAAGTTCAGGACAAGCGGTAGCATGCTGACCAAACGGGAAAAGCTCAATCGAAACATCATTTTGGGATGCGGCTTAAGCGGTGGCGTCATCGGCCTGTTTTTGGCGCTTTACGATATTACCATTGTCGGCTCTGAACCATCCGCGATTGCGGTGTTGTCCGATAGTCCGGTTGCGCCTGCAATCGCCATTCTGCTGGCGTTTTTCTGGGCGGTCATCATGCCTGTCGTGGCATGGTTTTGGCATAAGCGCGCCATAGATGAGCAGGAAGCCAGCGCCTATCGTGACGGCGGCTATTATGCGGCGTACACCTATCTTATCGGGGCACCGACATGGTGGATGTTGTGGCGCGGCGGAATCGCGCCGGAACCCAATGGACCAGCTATTTTCATGATATTTGCCCTTTTATGGTCCGCTGTTTGGTATTGGAAGAAATACCACTGACATTCCGAAATTTATCGTTCATTTCCACAAAGTGCGTTTCACAGGAGAAAGTCATGTCATCAATTATGAAGACCCTTTTAATTTCCACCGCGATCTTGTTTGCACCAGCAGCCATGGCGCAAACCGAAGCGCCCGCGGCCGTCGAAGCACTGGACCCCGTCAAAGCCGCTCCACCGGCGCCAAAGGACGTCGATCCGGCGCTTTGGGTTGTGAAAGACGAAGACACGACAATCTATCTATTTGGCACCGTTCACATTTTGAAGCCCGGCCTCAACTGGTTTGACGAAGGAGTCAAAGCCGCCTTTGACAAATCGGACAGGCTGGTGCTTGAAATGGTGGAGCCGCCAGCAGCCGAAACACAGGCGCTTTTCGGCAAGCTGGCCATCGACCCGAGCGGAAAAACGCTGCGGTCCAAAATGAACGAGGCCGACCGCGCGATTTATGAAGCGGCGATCACAAAAGTCGGTTTGCCGGCCCAAGCGCTCGACCCGCTTGATCCTTGGGCCGCAGCCGTGACCATGTCGGTCTTGGCGATCCAGAAACTGGGTTATGATGTGAATAGCGGCGTTGAAAAGCAACTCTCCGCCGCAGCCAAAATCGCCCAAAAACCCGTGGGCGGCGTGGAGACAATGGAGTTCCAGTTGGGCGTATTCGACACCATGCCCGAAGACGAGCAGATCCGTTTTCTGATTGCATCGGCAAAAGCCATCGACAATTCGGGACAAATGATGGACCGCATGATCGAATTATGGGGTGCACCCGACCCCGATGGGTTGGCCGCCCTGATGAATGAAGGCCTTACCAGCCGCGTCATATATGATGCATTGCTGACCCGAAGAAATGCCAATTGGGCCAAATGGATCAAGGCCGAGATGGACAAGCCGGGCGTGACATTCATGGCGGTCGGAACCGGACATTTGGCCGGCCCCACCAGCGTTCAATCCCTGCTCCCCGCTTATGGTCTGAACGCGGAAAGAGTGGCATATTAACCTTTGATCTGCCACGGGATAAAGGCTCGCATGATGCGGGCCTTTATCTGTTTTGGGGGAATGATGGAAGTTTCCGAAAATCGAGCGCCGGACCAACTGCAAGACAGTTCGGCACCCTCTTTTGTTGAAAAGCTCAACCTATTTCCGGGTATATTGCCAACGCTAGGTTGGATTTTCCTATATTTCGTTTTGCAACTGATATGCACCGCCGTTTTTATTGCCGCATTCGCAGTCAATGGCGGCACCGAAGTTACCGACGCCGGAACCAACAAAGGGGTAGCGGTGCTTTGGAGTATAGTTTCGTCGGCCATTATTCAACTGTCGCTGATGTTTCTCTACCTTCGCAAAGACAATCGCTTCGCACAGATCGGTCTCGACAATTTTGGTCATATGCCCCTGCTAAACACTTGTGGCCTCGCGTTCATACTGGTTGTCGGTGCGATGCTGTTCAACTTTCTATACGCCCATTATGTCATTCCCGGCATCGGCATGCAGAAAGAAGTGGCCGAGATGTTGGCCAGTATTCCCCGCACACCGGTCAACATCATCGCTGGTTTTTTCGCTTTTGCGATAGCAGCGCCATTGGTTGAAGAATTGCTGTTTCGGGGGTTTTTGCAAAATGCGCTCACCCGTTTTGTGCCGATTTGGGCGGCTATCTTGCTCTCTTCCTTCGCGTTCGCGCTGGTTCATTTTCAATTCTATGCCATCCCGGGTTTGATGTCGCTTAGCATCGCCTTCGGATATCTCTATCACCGCACAGGGTCATTGCGGACCAATATTCTGTTACACATTCTCAATAACGCAGCCGCGCTTTTGCTGACGCAGGCCGTTGTTTAGGTAACCGCAGGTTCCAGCATCCGTAAAGTCCCGGCATCGGCATCGATTTCGGTCATCACGCCCTGCGCCAGCGTAAACTGGTCCGCAATATGGCCGAACCACGCACCTGAATAGACAGGCACGCCCAGCGCGCCCAAATGCTGGCGCAGCACATCATTCAGGGTAAACCCGCCATAGACCCCGCTGCTGCTGCCGGTGCAACTGGTGCACTGTCCAAACACCACACCCGCCAGATTTTTTAGCACGCCCGCAAGTCCAAGCTGCGTGAGCATCCGGTCAATGCGATATTCGGCCTCCTCAACATCTTCGAGGAACAAGATCGCCCCTGTGAAATCCGGAAGATAAGCGCTGCCAACAAGAGCCGCCAACACCGTTAGATTGCCGCCCAACAATCGGCCTGTTGCCTTTCCAGGGGTTATGGTCTGCGTCCGCCAACGGCGTTGCACCATGCGGTCCTCACCGCCTTCAGGATTGACCAAGACAGAGGTGGCAGCATCAAAAGCGATAGGATAAAATGCGTCCCACGACGCCTTGCCCCATGCGCTTCCGGCGTTGGGACCATGTAAGGTTGTAAAGCCTGCCTTGGCCGCAATCGCCATATGCAACGCGGTTATATCGCTGAATCCGGTGAGCAGTTTCGGATTGGCACGAATGACGTCCCAATCCAGATAGGGCAACAATCGCGCACTGCCCCATCCGCCGCGCACGGCAAAAATAGCCTTTACATCCTTATCGGCGAACATCGCATTGACGTCCGCAGCCCGGTCCTTGTCCCTTCCGGCCAGATAACCGTACCGGTCAAGAATATGCGGAGCACGTTTGGGTTTAAGGCCCATCGCAACTATTGCTTCCTCAACCAGTTGAAGCTGGAACGGTTCATCACTGGCCGATGCAGGTTCGATCAGCCCGACCGTATCGCCCTTGCGCAAACGCGCGGGCTTTCGATGCCCTTGCGCTGCACGAGGCGCTGTTTGCGTCGCAAAGACCGGGGAAGCCGACAACGCCGCCGCCACCCCTGCCAGAATATGTCGCCTATTAAGTTTCATTATAATCTCCGGCCTCTATTCGGACTTAGCGCGTTAAAGAGGCTATGCAGGAGCGCCCTGCAAAGCAAGAGCGTTGCACCAATCAGGCGATTCGTGCCAAATGCGATTCTGTTTGTCTACTAACGGGGTTGAAAATCCGCTGGATAAGGCGCACTAGTGGGTCATGCTGTCGCAAAAAACCCGTTACGCTATCCGCGCAATGCAGCATCTGGCTGATTTCTGCGGGAAGGGGCCTGTGCAATTGGCCGACATTGCCGAAGCTCAGAAAATTCCGCCCAAATTCCTGACCGTGATTTTATCCGAATTGACCCGTTCGGGGTTAGTCGCCTCGCAACGGGGGAAAGACGGCGGCTATTGGCTCGGCGTTCCCCCCATCGACATTAGTTATGGCGACCTCATCCGCATCATGCGCGGTTCGCTCGCTTTGGTCCCTTGTGCCAGCCGGTACGCACATGAACGCTGCCAAAATTGTGTCGAAGAAGATAACTGCCGCACCCGGGCCCTGATGCTGCAAGTGCGTGACAAGACCGCCAATTTGCTCGATTCGATCAACCTGTCGGATAATGTCGAGGCGGATGCCTATTTGCAGGCGGCGGAATAAACCAAACGTCCCAATAACGCACAGACAGAACCTTTCGGCGTTCTGCCGGAGGAAAATCTCCGAATCTTATTGTCTATTAAATTAGTTGAGATTAAGAGCGGCCTATTAGAAGGGCCGACTGCAATATTATTGAAAGACGTTAAACCTACCGGGTTTGGCGCGGTTGGCAATTATGGTGAAAGCGAGACTAATAGGGTTAATGCGGTAGCAAATCGATTTGGCAATGATTATGCGGCCTGAATGATAACCCGCCAACACACCCGCAAGGCAAGGGATAACTAAATGCTCGATTTCATAGTAAATTTGGATTGGGGGTCCATTGCACCCTATATAGCAGTTGGTTTTCTGGCCCAGCTCGTCGACGGCGCGCTGGGCATGGCATTTGGCGTAATTTGCAGCACATTATTAGTCAGCGTCATGGGCGTGCCCCCTTCGCGGGCATCGGCAGGTGTGCATTTTGTGGAAATGTTTACCACCGGCGCATCCGGTATCAGCCATATTCTTCATAAAAATGTGGATTGGCGGCTTTTCAGCCGCATTGCCATTCCGGGCATTATCGGCGGCTGTGCAGGCGCATATCTTCTTGCCAGCGTACACACCGAAGCGGCGCGACCTCTTGTGATGCTATACCTCACGTTGATCGGCTTTTACTTGCTATACAAGGCCATCACATTTTCGCACGACCACAAAACCCGCGACCCCAAGGTAACGATCCCTTTAGGTCTGGTCGGAGGCTTTTTGGACGCATCGGGTGGTGGCGGTTGGGGGCCCGTCGTGACGTCCAACCTGCTTATTCAAGGCAGCGACCCCCGCAAAACAATTGGCACCGTAAATACCGCTGAATTTTGCCTTACATTGTCGATCTCGATGACATTTATCATGACCATAGGGTTGCAGGCTTTCACGGTTGTCACAGGTGGATTGCTGATCGGCGGTTTGCTGGCTGCGCCCTTGGGTGCGCTGGTTGCCAAAAGGATCCAGCCTCGTCGCCTTCTTTTCGCGGTGAGCCTTGTTTTAATCGCAACCAGCATGTTCAGCCTGTATAAGGCGCTTTCGTAAAAGCGGGACAATGCTTGCAATTCGGGTCGTCCACGCATATAGGCGCGCGCTTGCCGTTCGTGGTCATCCCTGGAGGCGTGACGGCATGCGTAACTTTATTGGAGAATTATCATGAGCGATCAGCTGACATTGTCGGCCGAGACGCGCGATCGGGCTGGCAAGGGAGCCTCCCGCGATTTGCGTCGTCAAAACCGGATACCCGCTGTTATTTACGGCAACAAACAAGAACCCGAACTCATCCATTTGGAAGAAAAAGCACTCATCAAATTATTGATGACGGGCCATTTTCTGAACAGTGTTGTTGAAATCGACCTTGGCGGAACAAAGCAAACGACTTTGCCCAAAGACGTTGCGTTCCATCCGGTTACCGATCGCCCGACCCATGTCGACTTTTTGCGTATCGTCAAAGGTGCCAAAGTTGATGTCGAGGTTCCCGTGATCTTTATCAACGAAGACGCTTCGCCCGGCCTTAAGCGTGGCGGCGTTTTGAACATTGTTCGTCACGAATTGGAACTGGTGTGCGAAAACGACAAGATCCCTGACGATATCCAGATTGATGTCACAGGATTTGATGTCGGCGATTCGATTCACATCAGCCACGTCAAGCTTCCCGCTGGTTCGGAAAGCAAGATTACCGATCGCGACTTCACCATCGCAACTATCGTTGCGCCTTCGGCTCTAAAATCGAGCGATGGCGACACGACAGTGGACGGCGGAGCTGCATAAATTTTACCCTCTCAGCGATAGCGGAGAGGGATAGGGAGAGGGGGAGCAGGCACGTTTGAACGTGACCTGCTCCCTATCCATCTTGCCCAAAGGGAGTTGAGTGCGCATGCAACTTTGGGTCGGCCTTGGTAACCCTGGAGCCACCTATGCAATGCACAGGCACAATATCGGCTTCATGGCGATTGACGCCTTGGCCGAAATTCACGACCTCCCCGTTCCTGCAAAAAAGTTTCAAGGTTGGGTTCAGGAACTTCGGTTGGGTTCCGACAAGATCATCCTGTTAAAGCCAGCGACTTTCATGAACGAAAGTGGCCGCAGTGTTCGCGCGGCGATGGATTTCTACAAGCTGGAACCGCAGGATGTAACCGTCTTCTACGACGAACTCGACCTTGCGCCTTTCAAAGTGAAAGTAAAAACGGGCGGAGGCGCTGCGGGTCATAATGGCATCCGCTCTATCACTGACCATATTGGTGCAGATTTTCGCCGCGTGCGATTGGGTATCGGCCATCCGGGCAACAAAGACCGGGTCACAGGATATGTTCTGGGCAATTTTCACAAAAGCGAGATCGAGGATCTGGCCGATTTGCTGGGTGCGGTCGCTGCTGAGGCCGACTGGCTGGCAAAGGGCGACGATGTGCGATTTATGAATGATGTGGCGCTTCGGTTGCAGGAATAAGCTCGTGCAATGCGTGCTCGTTGGGTCATCAAAACGCGATCAGGTTATCAAACCCTAGATCAATTGCCAAAAGCGCCGCCGCAACCGCACTTGCCAAAGCGCCCCTGCGGTTTCGTATGGAATTGCGATTGATGGCAACAATAATCCGGTTCAAATCATGATAATCGAATGTCTCTGTTGCATGCACTCGGTGGATCGTCTGAATACTGGCCAAATACCAGAACCACGCAGCCAAAGCCGATGCGATTATCGTCGCAAAATCGAGAAAGATACCAAGGCCTGACCAAAGCTGTTCCATTTTGCTCCCCTTTTCGGAATTCTGGCGCTAAAGGCGCTCCTCCAGTTCAAGTCAAGAGTAGGTCATCATGGGTTTCAAATGTGGTATTGTCGGGCTTCCCAATGTGGGCAAGTCCACCCTGTTTAACGCACTGACGCAGACGGCGGCGGCGCAGGCGGCCAATTATCCATTTTGCACGATTGAACCTAACATTGGCAACGTTGCCGTGCCGGACTCCCGATTGCAGACCATCGCCCAAATTGGTGGCAGTCAGAAGATTATCGAAACGCAATTGGGCTTTGTCGATATCGCCGGGCTGGTGCGTGGCGCGTCGAAAGGGGAAGGTCTGGGGAACCAGTTCCTCGGAAATATCCGGGAGGTGGACGCTATTGTCCATGTGCTGCGCTGTTTCGAAGATGATGACATTCAGCATGTCGACAACAAGATTGATCCGATTTCAGATGCTGAAACCGTCGAAACGGAACTGATGCTTTCTGACCTCGAGTCGCTTGAAAAGCGCGTGCCGAACCTGATTAAAAAGGGGACGCAGGGCGACAAGGAAGCCAAAATCAGTGCGCTCGTTCTGGGTCGTGCGCTTGATCTGCTCCGCGAAGGCAAACCTGCGAGGTTGACCAAACGCGATGATGTCGAAGAAGAGCGGCATTTCCAGTTGGCGCAGTTGCTGACCGCAAAACCAGTGCTCTATGTCTGTAATGTCGAAGAGGCGAGCGCGGCGAACGGCAATGCCCTGTCGGCGAAGGTCTTTGAAAAGGCCAAGGCCGAAGGCGCCGAAGCCGTCGTAGTCTCCGCTGCCATCGAGGCCGAAATTTCGACCATGCCCGCCGAAGACCGCGAAGTGTTCCTTGAAGATCTGGGACTGACCGAAACCGGCCTCGCCCGGGTCATCCGCTCGGGCTACGAACTGCTTCACCTGATCACTTTTTTCACCGTCGGCCCGAAAGAAGCGCGCGCATGGACCGTGACCAAGGGTGCCACAGCCCCCAACGCGGCAGGCGCAATCCACAGCGACTTCGAAAAGGGATTCATCCGCGCCGAAACCACGGCTTACGACGATTTCGTCCAGTTTAAGGGCGAGGCCGGAGCCAAGGAAGCCGGCAAGTGGCGTTCCGAAGGCAAGGAATATCTGGTCAAGGACGGCGACATCATGCTGTTCCGGTTTAATGTCTGAGGTGCTATAGCCCCCCTATGCTCCGCAATCTGTTTCTGGCCGCTTTCCTGTTTGCACTGGCTTTGCCCGCGCTTGCTGTGCCGGTTGCACCAGCATTAGCGTCGGAGTCTGTGGCATCAGATTGCCATGCTATGCCAATCAAGAATCAAGATAACGACGCCGGGGAGCACGACAAAAGCCTGCGGCTCCATGGCTGTATCGGTTGCATTGCTCCCGTTTCGCCGGTTTTCAATGTCGTCCCATCGGCGGCTTTGCCGTTCATCACGCAAAGCACGCCTTACCGCGAATTGTCTGGTTCTACCGCGGCGCCAATGATACCCCCTCCGCGAAGCTGAGACTTGAACGACCAAAACGTCATTCAATCTACAGGAATAATTTCATGAAAATGTCTATTTTACGGGTGAGCTTGAGCACGCTTGTCCTATTCGCCGCGCCTGCCCTTGCGCAGGACCACAGCCGGATGGATCACGGCACAAGCAACCCCGCATATTCATCAAATGTCGGTCCATGCGGGTCCGACATGATCGGCGCATCAGAAGAAGATGGGAACCAGGTGGATTACATCGTGCCACGGCAATGTGTCCCAGCGGATGGCTCAGGTACATCGCGCTTGCCTGCATGGGAATATGGGCGTTACGGCGGAGGTCACGGAGGCGGCCTTCATCTCTCCGTAGCCAACGACTGGATGGTGATGGCGCATGGCTATGCCTGGGGCGTATATACCAATCAATCTGGACCCCGCGGCGATGACAAAACTTATGTCCAGTCGATGGCCATGCT
>NZ_JBJXFW010000010.1:0-54475 GCF_046154385.1 Sphingorhabdus sp.
GGAGAACCATCTGTGGACGCCCGAAGAAACGCAAGCATAAAATTGAGTCTGTTACGTAGTCGGATGCTGCCATCTGTCCGGCCTGTTTGTGCGGTATTTTCACCGCTGGCCTGTATGGGAGTTCGCGGACCAGATCCAAATCACCCAATGCGTGCTTTGAAGCACTTTGGTTCTCACTGGTTCTTCCAGCCCCGTCTCGCCGACTGTTGTGCCATACTCTCCTTCGACCGCCTACGTTTCCGACGACCTCTGATCGGCGACCCTGGCCTAGGCCGTGATCGAGACCGGAGCTCTATAATCTTGCCCACTGGTCAGCAGCGCCCAGACGGTGCGGGCCATCTTGTTGGCATGTGCAACTGTAACCAACATGCGCGGCTTGCAAGCCAGCATCCGTTCGAGCCACGAGCCAGCGGGTGCGCCGCGCCGACTGGTGTGCATTACAACCGAACTGCTGCCGATGACCAAAAGGCGCCGCAGCGTGCGTTCTCCCATTTTCGACGTTCGGCCCAACCGAGTCTTGCCACCGGTAGACTTCTGAAGTGGGGTGAGGCCGAGCCAGGCGGCAAAGTCACGGCCTCGCCGGAAAGTCTCCGCTGGGGGAGCCAATGCCGCTATTGCGGTTGCGGCTATGGGGCCGATGCCCGGGATCGTCATAAGCCTTCGGCAAACTTCGTCTTCACGTGCACGAATGCCGATCTCTTTATCCAGTTCGGCAATCTTGTGGCCAAGGTGCTCTATCGTGTCGAGCATCACTTTCAACATCGCCTGCGCGTCTGGCGGAACCGAAGTTCCCATATCGCCATCGAGCACATTGCTGAGTTGCGCCATATGCGATGGTCCTTTTGGTGCGACCCAGCCATACTCGGCAAGATGACCGCGGACCGCGTTTGTCATCTGCGTGCGTTGGCGCACGAATATATCACGCGTGCGAAAAATGAGAGCTGCCGCCTGCTGATTCTCGCTTTTGACACTTACGAACCGCATGTTCGGACGCTGCACCGCCTCGCAAATTGCTTCCGCATCCGTGGCATCATTCTTCTGCCTCTTCACGAAGGGTTTGACATAAGCAGGTGGGATCAGTCGAACCTCATGGCCCAGCCCCATAAACTCGCGTGCCCAGTGATGCGCTCCTCCGCAAGCCTCCATAGCAATCAGACACTTAGGCTGAGACTTCATAAATTTAAGCAATGCGCCGCGACTGATCCTCCGGCTGTAAATCTGATTTCCCGCGCTGTCGGCGCCGTGCGCATGAAATACGTTCTTCGCAATATCCAAGCCGATTATCTTAACATCACTCATCCTAACCTCCCATCCATAGGTGCAAAATGACCCCTCGCTTACCACACAAATGCCGTCAGGGGGCGTCCACCCCATCACCCATGACAAAAACGTCAGCCGCTAAACCGGCTGCCCTATCTGCAAAGCCGGAAACAAGAACCAAGAGCCAGCTAGTTATCGATCTACTGTCACGCGAGGACGGTGCGACGCTCGAAGAGATGTCAAAGGTTGCCGGTTGGCTCCCTCATTCGACGCGATCTTTCATGACCGGCCTGAAGAAAAAGGGCCATGTCATTAAGAGTGATAAGATCGATGGCGTCCGCCGCTATCGAATTGTATCTAGCGGAGGCGCATGATGGCGCGCTCCGTTAAGCTTGATTCCGAACTGAAATCACTAGCGACGTTGTCGCCGGTGCAACTCAGACAATCGTGGTTAGTCCTATCCGGCATAAATCTACCACATGCCTCACCGAGCCTGCTGCGGCATATGATAGCGCAGCGACTGCAAGAAAAGACTCTGGGCAAGCTACCAACGTATATTGAGCGCGAACTCGATAGACTTGGCGGAAACAACGATGCAACCGCGTCAACATTACCCCGACGCGGCCCTATATTGCCCGGAACACGGTTCGTTCGCGAATGGAACGGGAAGACCATCGCTGTTACGGCGACCGAAGGCGGATTCGAATGGGATGGTGAAACCTTTCGCTCGCTGTCCGAAATCGCCCGCGCTGTTACCGGCGCACATTGGTCAGGCCCAAGATTCTTCGGCCTGACAGCGAAGGCGGCCTAATATGGACCGAACAAAGAAGCTGGTCCGCTGTGCGATCTACACCCGCAAATCCACCGAGGACGGTCTCGAGCAAGAGTACAATAGCCTCGATGCGCAATATGATGCGTGCACAGCCTATGCTCTAAGCCAGCGGCACGAAGGCTGGACTGTAACCAAAGACCGCTATGATGATGGCGGGTTCTCGGGCGGTACGTTGGAACGTCCAGGTCTCACGCGGTTGTTGGCCGACATCGAGTCAGGCAAAGTCGATATCATCCTGCTCTATAAGATCGACCGACTTACCCGCTCACTGTCTGACTTTGCCAAAATCGTTGAAATCCTCGACCGCAAGGGCGCAAGCTTTGTGTCGATCACCCAATCGTTCAATACTACTACCAGCATGGGCAGGTTGACCCTCAACATGCTCTTGTCCTTTGCCCAGTTCGAACGTGAGGTTACCGGCGAGCGCATCCGCGACAAAATCTACGCATCCAAACGCAAGGGCATCTGGATGGGCGGACCAGTTCCGCTGGGCTACGACGTTGTGGAGCGCAAACTGGTCGTTAACGAGCCAGAAGCCGAACAGGTCCGCAATATCGTGCATCTTTATCTGACAGCAAGCTCGGTTCCCGAGTTGGTCGAGATTTTGGCCCGGACCGGCAGCTTCACCAAAGTCCAACAGCGCAAAGATGGCGGCACTAAGGGTGGGGTCCACTTCAAGCGCGGCAATTTGTACCACCTCCTGTCGAACCGCATTTATCGCGGCATGACAGTCCATAAGGGCGAAGCCTTTGAAGGCGAGCATGAAGCAATAGTGACCGAAGAATTGTGGAATCAGGTCCAAGCAAGGCTTGCAAAGCAAGGGCAGGGTGGCAGTTCGCGCAAGGTCAGTCCCCGAACCGGCGTATTGGCAGGCCTCATATTTGATGGCGAGAGCAGGCCAATGGCCCTTACCCACACCCAGAAAGGCAATCGCAGGTTCCACTATTACGCGAACCGTTATGAAACCCTTGGTGACTCAACGGCATCACGCGTTAGCGCGCGGGATATCGAGAACATTGTTGTCGATCAGCTTTCGCAAACACTAGCTTCCGGCAACAAGGTGCAGAGATTGCTGTTGGACGGCTCATATACAAGTGAACAGCTGCACAATGTAATCTCACGGTGCAGCAAGCTGGCGACCGAACTAGGCGCTGCCAAGTATGCCCGGAAACAGGAAGTCATTCGAAACGTGCTGGACCGTATCGAACTGCACGAGAACCGCGTTGTTATCCGGATGGACAATCGCGGCTTGCTGCACATTGTTAGAGCCGACAGTTCGGTCCAACCCTCACACACAAATCTGATGATTGAGCGTCAGGCGATCAGGCTGCGACGGGGAAAAGCACTACGACTAATCATCCCGGCACCAACATCGGAAAGCGATATCCAAATGCGCGATGAAAAACTCATCGCACTGATCGCCGAGTCTCGTACAATTATGGCGCAGATCATTGAAAGCCCGGATAAATCGATCCCCACTCTTGCTTCGGAGCAGGGCCGATGCCGCGTTCGTATGATGAACGTTGCAAAGCTCGTCTGCCTCGCGCCCGAAATTGTCACTGCAATTGTCGAAGGACGTCAGCCCTTTAAACTCACACCAGGCAAGCTACTTGCGGCCGAGCTTCCGCTTGCCTGGGCCGAACAGAAGCGCGTACTCGGATTCGGCTGACCCCTCGCACATTCCAACAGAAGTCTGTTTTTTGGGCCCCTGAGACGGGGCCTATATTTTTGGCAAACTGTCTCAAATCAGAGACTGATTTGGCTTCTGTTTGAATTTTGCACCCGCCAAAGCGCGCGGAAGTCCGCCGCTTTCGCAGTGATGCATCAAAAGTCTCTGGATAACTGTGATTTTAAGGACTGCGTGGCGCGCCCTACAGGAGTCGAACCTGTGGCCTCAAGATTAGAAGTCTCGCGCTCTATCCAGCTGAGCTAAGGGCGCGCGCTGGGGAGGGCAATAACCACTTTGCGTGCGCCTGCAAAGCTGCTTATGACGACAAATATGCAAGACACCCCAATTATTACCGAAAGCGCCAGTGCTTCGACCGGTCGCCACTTTCGATATTATGATTTTGTCATGGCGGCGTTTGTCGCTGTGTTGTTGCTGTCCAACGTGATCGGTGCGGCCAAGCCGGCTGCTCTTACACTTGGCGGGGAACAATGGGTTTTTGGTGCCGGAATTTTATTTTTCCCCCTCGGCTATGTGATCGGTGATGTTTTAACCGAAGTATATGGATATGCCCGCGCGCGTCGGGTGATTTGGGCCGGATTCGTCGGTCTGATTTTCATGGCATTCATGAGTTGGGTCGTCGTTGCCCTGCCACCCGCATCCGGTTGGGAAGGGCAGGCGGCCTATGAAGCGGTTTTTGGTCAGGTCTGGCGGATAGTGGCGGCATCGATAACCGCTTTTTGGGCAGGCGAATTCGTCAATAGCTATGTCATGGCAAGGATGAAAATCTGGACCGCTGGCAGGCATTTATGGACACGGACTATTGGCTCCACAATTGTTGGCCAAGGGGTGGATAGCGTGATTTTCTATCCGCTTGCCTTTTGGGGCGTGTGGTCGAACGAACAAGTTATTATTGTCATGATAACCAACTGGCTTTTGAAAGTGGGTTGGGAAGTGGTGCTTACTCCGGTCACCTATCTGGTGGTCGGATGGTTGAAAAATAAAGAGGGCGTCGATATTTTTGACGAGGACACTGATTTCTCCCCTTTCAAGACGAAAATATGATGCAGGATATCTTACAGAAATTGGCTGATCAATGGATTGGCTATAAAATTTGGCTGATCGATTTTGTCGGCTTAACCAATGATGCGATGCACATTCATGGTTCGATTATGATCTTATTCGTTTCGGCCATACTGCTTCGACGCCGACCGGATAGTTTGTGGTGCTGGTTGATCGTGTTGATCGCCGAATTGTTTAACGAATTTGCCGACTTTCATGGCGTGGCGCCAGCCGAGGCTACGATCGATGCCGCGGTGCATGATCTGTATAATACAATGTTTTGGCCAACGGTTATTCTGGTACTGGGCCGCTTTTTGTTTCCACCGCAAAGGAAGCAGCGCGAAACCAAGCCGGATGTTTCACGCGATCTGGCGGATGAGGCCTTCAAAGAGCCTGCGGCCGTCTGATCCACCTTGTAGCGTTTCAATCATCCGTTCCGGGTGAGGCATCATGCCAAGAACATTTCCTGAATCATTTAGAATCCCTGCAATATTGCGCGCTGAACCGTTGACGGATTCTGCGTAGCGAAATGCAATACGACCGTCGCTTTCAAGACGGTTCAGCGTTTCATCATCGGCAAAGTAATTGCCATCATGATGGGCGACAGGACATGTGATTGACTGGCCGGATTCATATTGATTTGTAAAAATCGATTGGTTGTTTTCGACCGTCAATTGCACATTCCGGCAGACAAACCGGATGCCCGCGTTCCGCATCAATGCGCCCGGCAAAAGACCCGCCTCTGTAAGTATCTGGAAGCCATTACAAACGCCCAATACGGGCACGCCGCGATGCGCGGCTGCAAAAACAGCCTGCATAATCGGCGACCGCGCCGCCATTGCGCCTGAACGCAGATAATCGCCATATGAAAAGCCACCTGGAATCGCTATGAGGTCAAGATTTTCCGGCAACTCCGTTTCGCGGTGCCACATTATGTGCGTATCGGCACCGGTTATCTGGCGTATTGCCACCGCCATGTCGCGGTCACAATTTGAGCCGGGAAATTGAATGACGGCCGCGCGCATCAGACGGCCTGTTCAATCTCGAAATTTTCGATGACCATATTGGCGAGTAACTTGGTGCACATCGCTTCTATATCGGTTGCCGACAGGCCTGGCTCATGTTCGATTTCGAAAAGCCGGCCCGCGCGGACATCATTTACGCCGGAAAAACCGAGACTTTCGATAGCGTGATGAATCGCTTTGCCTTGCGGATCAAGCACGCCATTTTTTAAGGTAACGAAGACGCGGGTTTTCATGGCACTCACCTGTGTTGCTTGTCTTGCGCTTTCTATAGAAGGCACGCAAATTGAAACAAGGGGGCAGGTGCCCGATAACCAGATTTTAACCATGATAGGCAATGCTGTATTGAGGGTATTGGGTTTAAGCGCATTCACCACAATTGGTTTGTGGATGTGATTGTGCCGATCGGAGGGACCTATGGTTGGATTGGCAACCGCGATGTTTATAGGGCTGTTCGCGTTCGGGCATGAAATGCTCGGCTGGAGCGGTGTGCCCAATGATGAGGTCCAACTGGGATTGTTTATTGCGTTTATTCTGGGGATTGTCTGCGGTTATAAAACCCGCGGGTAGGGCTGTGCTGTCCACAACCTATTTAGTTGTTCATCTTCTGAGAGTTAACCGCACTTTTATCGACCAATTCGTCGGGTAAAGCCCGAAATGTAAACGGCGCCGGCTGGCCGAGCCACATTTTTGCCAATTGCCATAAATCGTCCGCTGTTATCGCCTTGAATAGACTCTCGCTTTTGCGAAACCGGTCCAGCCTCTCCGGTTTCGTTTGTGCGATTGAGGCGATACCGATCCAGGTAGCATTTTGCTTTTTCCAATCGGCATAACTCTCCAGCACTGGTTTGCGAGCCCGATCAAAGAGGTCGGATTCGGCCGGCTTTGCCAGAATTTCAGCTATGATTGCGTCAACTGTAGCTTCGATTACAAGAATATCTTTGGGGTCGCCGCTTGTCCCGATGGTGAAAGTTCCCCGGCCCGGATATACACTCGACATAAAAGAACTGGCGCCGCCGCCATAGGTCGCCCCCAATTTTTCGCGTAACTCGTCGGTCAGCCGCAAAGTGATAACCCGCGCGAGCAAATCCAAGCCTTGGCTTGTCTTCTGGTCACTGTCGTCAGTCGTGGTCCATATTCTACGCCAACCCAATTGGTTGGCTTCTCCTTTATGGGGCAAGTCGAACTTGCCGTTGGCCTTGCTCCATGCCGTTTTACGTTGGTCGCTATAGCCATTTTTATCGGAATTGCGCTGGGGCAAGGCACCAAATGTGCGCGCAACGCTCTCAATTGCCGCATTTTCATCAACGTCACCCACGAGCGCGATTTCCAACGGGTTTTTTGTCAAGGCGTCGCCCAAGATCGACTTGAGAGAAACAAAGTCGAGGGCTTTCATTGTCTCTAGAGGCGCAATGTTAAAGCGCGGATCATTGTCCGTCATGATCTTGATCGAGGATACACCCAATACCGAACCTGGCGTTGCATCGAGGCGTGCGTAAAATTCGGGCAAAGGCCGTTGAAACAGACGCAGCGCTTTGTCCGAGTAACCGGGATATTTTGTAAATGCTGCCATTACCTGCAATTGGCGTTCGAGGTCGGCCGGCGCAATGGTACCGGAACTCCCAAAATATTCATCGGCTACACTTAAGCTTGCGGAAACTGTTGTCCCGGCCAACAACGAACGCAAATCCTCTATGTCATGCGCTTCAAGTCCACCTGAGACAAAAGCGCCGGACATCAGCGCGGCCAGCGCAGCATTGTCCTTACCGAAATGTAATTCGCCGCCATCGATCCGCAGCGAATATCGCAGTCTGTTATCTTCAAAATCCGTTTTTTTGATATTGAGCAGAACACCGTTGGCAAATTTCAGGGTTCGGATCCCGAGGTCAGAAATCATATTATCGCTGACCACAATGCCCGCCGCACCAAAGTCAGTATAGGCGAATATCTGCTCTTTGCGCGCCACCGGCGGCGTGACAGCCACGTTGCGGCTTGCCGTAAACTCGGCGAGCAGTTGATCGCGTGTAAATCCGTCGCCATTTTTGGTGGTGTAAAATATGATGGGTTGTTCCAGCTTGCCGAACCATTTGGAAAAATTGCTGTCGATTGCCGTCTTCGTCATGAACGGCCGCAGCTGTCGCCACAGCAAGAGGCGATAAGCGGCGGAATTCAAAACATCATCGTTTAGCCCGGCCAGATCGTTCGCAAATGCAACACTGGGTTTGGTCGGTTCGCTTTTCGCAGCATTTTCAAAAGCAGAATCAAGCCGCTTTAGTTGTTCGTCGACTTCAATTTCGCTGAAGCCAAATTGGGTGGCCTGTCGGACAATCTGTTCGGCAAAGGGCAGCAATTCGCGCCAGCTTCCATCTTTTCCGGATGCACCAAAACCGATGCGCGCATATTGGTCACAAAAGCCGATTTCAAAACTTGTTCCGCCTCCCAGAAACGCGACATCATTCTCCCGCGACTTGCGGCTCATCCTTTGGGAGATGATAGAGGACGCAATCTGCATTTTCAGGTCCAGCAACGCACGGTCAACTGTATCGGGACGGCGTTGGTCCGGAATGAATTGCTGAATGTTGATGGCTTCCCCGATTTTTGGATGCACAAAAAAGCTGCTTGCTCCGCTTCGGTTGATGTCGATGGTGCAGGTATCAAAATCAGGTAAGGCCGAGCTTTCATTTTCCCAATTGGCGAATTTGCGAACTATTTCCCGTTCGATTGCCGCAACATCGACCGGGCCAACGATGATTATTCTGGTGCGGTCAGGCCGATACCATTTTTTGTAGAGTGCGCGCATCCGTTCGGCAGGTGCGGTTTCCAGAATGTCCTGTTGTCCAATCGGATAACGTGTCGCGTAATATGTTCCGGGATAGAAAAGGTCATTGGCGGCACGCGCACTTTGAAAACCATAATTTTCCCGCTCGCGCTTTTCAGCGATGACGATGCCTCGTTCTCTATCAACTGCGTTGGCATTGAAAAGGACTTCACTGGCCGTTTCGCGCATCAGAAAGAGTGCGCGCTCGATTAAAGATGGATCAGCACGCGGCAGGTCGAGCTTGTATTGCGTCTGGGTATATCCAGTGGACGCATTGGTGTCAGCGCCAAAAGAAAGCCCGAGCCGTTCGAGCATCTTGACCATTTCGCCTTCGGGCACATGCGTCGTGCCGTTAAAGGCCATATGTTCGATAAAATGGGCGAGCCCTTGTTCGTCATCGGCCTCGGCAGCTGATCCAAAGTCAATCGCCATCCTGACAATCACCTGATTCTCGGGCCGTTGATTTGGGCGGATTGCATAACGCAACCCGTTGGAAAGCCTTCCATAAATAATGCTTGGATCGGGCTCCAGATTAGACGTTTCGGCATTCCAAGCGGCAGTCCGTTCCGCCCCTTCAGGTGCCTTTTCCGATGCCGCCGACAAAGGGGGGGCAATGATCAGCAAAGCTGATAGCGCCAACCCCCAAATTCCGCACTTTAACACCCCGGCTTATTTACCCTTGCGAAGGCGATGGCTGACCATGTCGAGAACAGCGCCTTCATTTTCATCAGGCATCAGTCCCAAGCGGCGGGCCACTTCCTGATATGCTTCGGCCTCTCCCCCCAAATCGCGGCGGAACCGGTCTTTATCAAGTTTTTCGCCGGTTTCGATATCCCATAAGCGGCAGCCATCGGGGCTGATTTCATCCGCCAGGATAATCCGTGAAAAATCGCCATCGAACAATCGGCCAAATTCAAGTTTGAAATCGATAAGCCGGATGCCAATCGCTGCGAACATCCCGCACATGAAATCGTTGATCCTGATGGCCATCGAACTGATGTCCTGCATCTCTTCCTGTGTCGCCCATCCGAAGCAGGCGATATGTTCCTCGGCAACCAGAGGATCTCCCAAGGCGTCATCTTTGTAGCAATATTCAAGCAGGGTATGTGGCAAAGGCGTGCCTTCTTCGATGCCAAGCCGCTTCGACAATGACCCTGCGGCGACATTCCGCACGATAACTTCAATAGGAACAATTTCCACCTGACGGACCAATTGTTCACGCATGTTGAGCCGACGGATGAAATGGGTCGGGATGCCAATATGCGACAAACGGGTAAAAACATGTTCTGAAACGCGATTGTTTATGACACCCTTTCCCGCAATCGTCCCCTTTTTCTGGGCATTAAATGCGGTAGCATCATCCTTGAAATACTGGATAAGCGTGCCCGGTTCAGGACCTTCATAAAGGATCTTGGCCTTGCCTTCATAGATTTTGCGACGGCGGGTCATATTTGGTCCCTGACTTATCTAGAAATGATACGCCCCGGCAGCGAAGGTCCTTCGCGGACTCAACGCAGCCGGGGCTGATTTTGCTGCTATAATCCATTGCAAGCGCCGGTGCAATTCGAGATAGGATGTTGGGCTTCAATGCCAAGCTATAAAGGATCCGCTTTTTGCCCATCGACCTCGATTTGCTGATGCGGGCTTACGCCAGCGGTATATTTCCGATGTCGGATGCGCGGGACGATCCCGACACATTCTGGATCGAGCCCGAGCAAAGGGCCATATTGCCCTTGAATGGTTTCAAATTGTCAAAATCATTGGCCAAAACAATCCGGCAACAGCGATTTACGGTAACCGCTGATGCAGCTTTTGCGCGCGTCATTGCAACGTGCGCCGAGTCGCGAGATGATCGCCGGGATACTTGGATTAACCCCGATATTGAAAATGCGTTTTGTGAACTACACCGTCGCGGCCATGCGCATAGCATTGAATGCTGGGTGGGTGAAGAGTTGGTTGGCGGACTTTACGGTATGGCGATGGGTCGGGCATTTTTTGGTGAGAGCATGTTTTCGCGCGCAACCGACGCTTCAAAGGTCGCTTTGGCTTGGCTTGTAGCGCGTCTAAAAATTGGGGGTTTTGCATTACTCGATTGCCAATTTATTACTGACCATTTGCAAAGCTTGGGCGCAATCGAAATCAGTCAGGTCGATTATCTTGTGCTTTTGGAAGAAGCGCTCGGGCGTGACTTTCAGGTTTCTGTAGTATTTTCAGAATCGCCTGCTGCATCAGCCGGAGCTTCGGGAGCGGGTGATTGGGGTGCGCTAGATGGCTTTTTGGCTTCTGGTGCAGCGACCGCATCGGTTGATTTTTCTTCGACTTCGTCCTCCTCCCCGGGAAAACTCATTTTGCAGGCCTTGACCCAGACATCGTAGATCGGGTGTTCAACAACATTTGCGGCCGGATTTTCCTTGAACAGCCAGCCTGAGAAAACCTGACGCCAACGCTCGGCCTGTGTTGTGCCTGGTGGACGTTCATTGATTATGAGTTGAACGAATGCCCCCTCATCCGGGTGCGTTTCCCACGGGGCCGTTTTTTCGCAAGCACGTAGGCGCACTACGACCTTGCCGAATCTGATCGCTTCACCTGGCTTCAGTTCGATGTCACGGGTCTGTCCATTGCGCTTGTTCAGCATTCCCAAAATGGCAACACGTTCGGCCATCGGGGTGCCCAATGTTTTGCCGGCTGAGATCGTTATTTTGTCCCGCGTTGTTTGTGCTTTTCCGGATTTAACCGGCGCCAACGTAGCCTCATTCGGATTTTGCGATCCACAAGCGGCGACCATTGCCAGCAATGGCACCAGCATTAGACCGCGAAGCAGAGTCATAATGCGTCGGGACTCCACGCCTCATAATCGCCGGTTGCCCGGGCACGACGCCCGCCATGTTCGATCGCCCCGCTTGGACGATAGGCACCGTCGGTACCCGTCAGGTTCGGAACAGGGGCCGTTTCAAAGCCGCGCACAGGTGGCAAATAACTTTCAGGTGCCCCGTCGTGGGTCCCGTGCAGCCAACCATGCCAGTCGGGCGAGACGCGGCTTGCGTCATTTGCACCGTTATAGATCACCCAGCGGCGCTTGCCATCAGCGGATTGATAATAGGTGTTTCCGGCATCATCTTGCCCAACCGGCTTGCCTTTGCGCCAGCTATAGAAGGATGTGCCAATGGTGGCACCGTCCCACCACGTGAAGATTTTTCCGAGGATTCCCATGGATGAGCGATTAGGGCGAAGCGGGCGCGTGTGCAATCCCTATTTGGATCGCCACGTCACCCTGTCGCCAGCCTTTATGCCAAGTTCGGAAGTCAATCCCCCCCGCAATTCGAGGACGGATATGACAGGTTCACCAGCGCTCACCGGCTCTGTCGAATAAGGTACAGTGTTTTCCGCAATGCTTTCGATTGTTCCATTTTCGCGGATGAAGATTATGTCGAGTGGAATGACGGTATTCTTCATCCAGAAACTCGCAACCTTCGGTTCTGGAAATGGGAAAATCATACCAGTATTATCCGGTAACTCGGTCCGGAACATCAAACCTTTGGCCTGTTCCATCGAACTGCGGGCAATTTCGACCGTAAATATCTGTTTCTTTGTGCCGCTTTCGATACACAATGTTGTTTGTGACAGCCCCGCTGTCGATGGCGCCAATTCATTGCCCGAACCACACCCATTGGCCACGCTTCCGCCATTGGCTGGCAAATTGCATGCCGATATTGCCAAAGCCAAAATCAAACTGCTAAACTTCATAAATTCTTCGCACTTCATTTTCCTGAACCCGTGTCAATTTTGGCACAATTGATGGCCGCCGCACCAGCCTGTTTTATAAAACATGTGCCTTTGCCGCTTATGCTGATCTTACCGGAACCGCGGTTGTAGATATCGGTTCCTTCCTCAACGGTTGCGGTAGAAACAGCATTGCCGATATGTTCAAGGCGCAGCTTTCGCATCGATACTTTCTCTGCTCCGAACGCGCCCGATCCATCGATTGTAACCCGCGCACCGCTGATGTTACCGCCACCCAAAAGGATTTTGCCGTTACCAATGATATTAGCGGTTAACTGGTCAACGGCCAATTTCCCAATTTCGATTGAACCATTTCCGGATAGCAATATGCGCGAGAGGTTTTGTTGCCGCACTTCGGATATAGTGAGCACGCCATTCCCGCTCAAGGTGATGTCTTTGATTTCCGGTGTTGTGAGCTTCAGCCTCAAGGGTGCGACGATCGGAACGCCGCGATTGTTGTTGATTATATCCTGTAACCGAACGCGCAATGTCGTGCCAACCCGCTCCAGCTTTAGGGATTCCAGCACACGTTTGTCCCCATTGGCAATTGCCGAGGGCGATTTACCGGTGACGATGGTGACTTCAATGTCGCCGATCACCACGATATTTTCAAAGCTGGCTACCAATAATTTGCGTTCAATCGGCTTGTTGATTTGTGCCATGGACGCACTGCAAACAAGTATGATTGATATCAAGAAGCCAATCGCGCCTCGCCCCATTCGACCCAGCCCAGCCATCGCGGTGTCCTTTTCATATACTGACCTTGCGTCGCATCAGTCACAAAGCCTGCGGCTGATATGGCGCTTGTTACGGGACGGGTCAAATGACAACCGCCTGCGATATGCTTCCATAAGGGTTCGACTCGCTCCTGCCATTTGGCCGGTGCCGAATCCGGCGCAAGACCATGTTCGGCAAATAGCAACTTGCCACCAGGTTTTAGCACACGTTTCGCCTCCGATAGCGCCATTTGGGGGTCTTGTACGGAGCACAGCGTGAAGGTGGTGACGACCGTATCAAAGCTATCATTTGCAAAAGGTAATGCTTCGGCAATGCCGGTGATGAACTTTGCACTCCGCCCTTGTTCCGCAAGTTCGGCTTGTGCACGTTCAAGCAACTCTGCCGAAGGATCTACGCCAGACAGAGTGCGAACCTTGTACCAATCATAAAATTGCAAATTGGCAGCCCCGCCACAGCCCAGTTCGAGCACATCTCCGGTCGCTTGCGGAATAATCTTGGCGCGATTCTTCGTAATGGCAGGCTGACGACAGGCGCAGCCGATAAGTCGGGGAACGACGTGCCGGTCCCAAAAGCCGTTCACGGGCACGTTACCTTGCCTGAGCCCATTTTGGAGGTTGTGCATTTTGCTCCGCCTGTCACATCAACATCGCCGCTACCTGCGATGCTAATTTCCACTGTACCTGTGGCGTTCAGTTTCAGGTCACCCGATCCGGCGATGGACACTTCGGCATCGGTAGTCGCCAGCTTGGCTGCATCAACAGTACCTGCGCCAGCGATGGAAAATTCTGCTTTGTCAACTTTCCCCGCCAGTGTTGCTTCGCCCGAACCGGCGATGCTGACGTCGATCCTTCGACCGGTAAGCGCTCCAACTTTAATGCTGCCAGACCCGGCAATCGACAGGTCAAGGCCATCAGCCGTCATGGTGTCTGCGATAAAGTCACCTGATCCTGCTATTTCGGCTTTGTCGAGCAACGGCGCCGTAATAGTAATATTGGCTGCTTTGGCACTGTCGCCGAACCATGTGCCTTTGGTGCGCCCAATGCGCAGAGAGCCATCATCCAGTTTATAACGCAAGGTGGCCAAGGCTTCGTCATTCCCCTCTGCCTTGATACTGAAAGTGTCACCGACGACGTAGATGATATTGTCCGGCCCAACACCTTCGATTTCGGTAAACGTGCCAATTTTTGTGAGGGATTTACTAATTTGGCTGCCGTTGGCTAGGCCGTTATCAGAGCCGGAGATATCCTCTGCTGCATCCATGATTGAATAGCCGCAGGCCGAAATTATTGACACGGCTGAAGCTACAAGCAGTAGTTTTATTTTCATGATCCACTCCATCTGTATTGTGTTTATAATACACTAAAATAGCTGGAATTCAACAAAAAAAGGGGTGCCGTTTCCAGCACCCCCTCAGATTTCCGGTAAGGAAATTCTTATTCCGCTTTTTCGTAATATTGTGGAGCGGCTTCATTAAGAACCGCCAGGATTTTCTGCAGCGCCGCCTTTTCATCGGTCTTTTCCATGGCCGCCAGTTCGCGGGCCAAACGGCTCGATGCGGCTTCGAAGATCTGGCGTTCCGAATAGCTTTGCTCGGGCTGGTCGTCGGGCCGGAACAGGTCGCGTGTCACCTCGGCAATCGAAACCAGATCGCCGGAGTTGATCTTGGCTTCATATTCCTGTGCACGGCGCGACCACATGGTGCGCTTGACCTTTGGCTTGCCGGTCAGCGTGTACATGGCTTCTTTCAAGGTCTTGTCAGACGAAAGCTTACGCATTCCGACGCCTTCGGCCTTGTTAAAGGGCACGCGCAGGGTCATTTTTTCTTTTTCGAAACGCAGAACATAAAGCTGAAGCTGCATTCCTGCGATTTCGGAGTCTTGCAGCTCAATCACGCGGCCTACGCCGTGCTTTGGATAAACTACATAATCACCTACATCAAATATCGCCGCGTTGGACGTCATGTTCGGACCCTTTCTGATTTTTCGGGATGCATTGGCTTTGCCGGCAACACTGGGTTACCCATAAGACTTATCTGTTCATCCCTTGCGCTAGTCGTTTGCAAGGCCCCATAGCCTATACAACTCTTGACCGTTTCCGGCCTGCGAACACGGAGTGTAACAGATTCGCAATAAAATTTCAATGCCTGCTTTACCGGGTGTTAATAAGGCGAACTGGCCCGTGTTACCAGACGATGAACCGAATTCAGAATGCGCTAAAACCGCAAGTTCGCTTATCTAAAATTATCCGCATAAGCCTGAATTTTCAGAGTCTTCGGTGGCGACGGGATAAGTGTGGCCGTTATGCCTTTCTTCGCGGCATATGCGCGGGCGGCTTCCAATGACGGGAATTTCAATTGCACTTGCGCCTGCGTGTCACCTGATCCGGCCCATCCCATAAGCGGGTCTGCCTTGCGCGCTTCGGTCGGGGTGTATTCCAGCATCCATTGGTCAGTCTGTGCTTTGCCGGACTGCATGGCGTTTTTACTGCGCTGATAGATACGTGCGGACATAGCCAATTCCTGATTGAAAATCTGGATTTGCCTTGCGCCAAATAGGGCGGATTCGTCAAGCGCTGCGTGCTTGGGCCTTTTTGGTTTTCAGGCTGGCGACGCTTTCCCACGGGGCATCGGGCCAATTATGCTTGGGATAGCGTCCCCGCATCTCCTTGGCGACATCGCGCCAACTGCCCCGCCAGAATTCGGGTAGGTTGCGCGTGGTCTGGATCGGGCGGCCTGCGGGCGAGGTCAGGCTGAGCACCAGAGGCAGGCGTTCGATGCCGATGCACGGATGCGTGTCCAGCCCGAACAGTGCCTGCACCCGTAACTCCACCGTCGGTCCGGCCTCGGCGGCATAGTCGACCGGATGGGTGGTGCCGGCGGGGCTGGTGAAATGGGCGGGGGCGAGGCGTTCGACCTGTTGCTTGCTGTCCCAGCCGAGCAGGGTGTCGAGTGCATCGGACAGCGCCTGTTTCGAGATATCCCGCAACCGCGCCGCGCCGTTCAGGCAAGGGGGCAGCCACTGGTCGAGCGTCTCCAGCACGCTTGCGTCGGACAGTTCATCATGTCCGGCAAAGGCGGCACGTTGGCGCAGGGCGATGGCGGCATCGGACCAGGGCAGCGCGGCAATGCCGCATTGGCGCACCGCCGACAGCAGCGCCCCGGCCAGCACGGCCTCGTCCGCCTTGGCGACGTTTGCCTCGCGCAGCACAATCGCGCCGAGCCTTTGCCGTTGCCGGATTTCGACACGGTCGTTGGCGGCGTCGTAGCGGGTTTCGGTCTTTGTCTCCAAACGGTCGGCAAACAGGTCCAGCACCTCTGCCTCGCTGAGGGCGGCGGCGGACAATATGCGCGCGCCGGATGCCGCACCTTGCAGGTCGGCGACGGCGAGCCATTCGGCCTGCGCCAGCGGCGACAGCGGGTCGAGGCGCAGGCCCCGGCCCAATGCGCTGATCCAGTTCTCGCCCTTGGCATCACGGCGTTTGGCGATGCGTTCGGGATAGGCCAGCGCGACCAGTGCGCCGACCGACAGCGGAGCTTGGGTGCCGCCTTCGCCCGCCATCTTGCCGATCCGTCGGGCGAGCGCCTTGGCGGCGTCGGTGCGGCCACCCTTGTCGCGGCCGAAGCGTTCGTGGCGGCTTTCCAGATCCTCACTTTGCCCGCCAAGCCCGCGCTCCTGCAGCAGCAATGCGAGCTCTGCGGCGGTGTCTGCCTGCCCATGCGCGGCGGAGCGCAGGACCATATGGGCCAGTTGCGGCGGCAGCGGCAGGGTGGCGAGCTTTTGGCCATGTGGTGTTATACTGCCATTCTCGTTGAGCGCGTCGATGGCAAACAGCGCTTTGCGCGCTTCGTTCAGCGCCGAGGCGGGCGGCGCGTCGAGCCAGCGCAGGCGGGTGGGATCGCCCTCCCCCCATAAGGCGCAATCTAGCAGCAGCGGTGCGAGGTCGCTTTCCAATATTTCCGGCGGGTCAAAGGGCGGAAGGCCGCCATTGCTCGCCTCCTCCCAAAGGCGATAGGCGACGCCCGCCCCCTGCCGCGCGGCGCGGCCTGCGCGTTGGGTGGCGGCGGACAGGCTGGCGCGTTCGGTGACCAGCCGCGTCACCCGCGCCGCCCGGTCAAAGCGCGCGCGGCGGGCAAGGCCGCTGTCCACGACGATGCGGACGCCATCGATGGTGAGGCTGGTCTCCGCGATGTTGGTGGCAAGGATGATCTTGCGGCGGCCTTCCGGATCGGGCCGGACCGCCTGCCGCTGCGCTGCGGGGTCGACCTGCCCGTGCAGTTTGTGAACGACGATGCTGTCCGGCATCCCGGCCAGCGCCTCGGCCGTGCGGTCGATCTCGCGGGTGCCGGGCAGGAAGGCGAGCAGATCGCCGCTCTCCTCACCTAGCGCCTGCCGGATGGTGCGGGCGATGTCGGTCTCGACCGGCTGGCTGACCTGCCGCCCGACATAGCGCAGCTCCAGCGGCCAGCTTCGCCCTTCGCTTTCAATGACCGGCGCGCCGTCCATCAGCGCGGAGAAGCGCGCGCCGTCGAGCGTCGCGGACATCGCGATCAGCCGCAGGTCGGGCCGGAACGCCCCCTGCACCTCCAGCGCCAGCGCGAGGCCGAAATCGCTGTCGATGCTGCGTTCGTGCACCTCGTCGAACAGCACGGCGGATATGCCCGCGAGTTCGGGGTCGGCGATGATTCGGTTGCGGAAGATGCCCTCGGTCAACACCAATATGCGCGTCGCGTCGGACTGTTTGCTGTCCATGCGCGTCGCATAGCCGACGAGGCCGCCCACCTGCTCCCCCATCAGCTCCGCGATCCGCTCCGCCGCCATGCGGGCCGCGAGACGGCGCGGGGACAGGAGAAGGATTTTGCCGCTGCAATATGGCTGGTCCAGCAGGCGCGGCGCAACCATCGTGGTCTTGCCCGCACCCGGCGGGGCAATTAGAACGGCATTGGGCTGTAAGGCCAGAGTGGCAAGCAAATCCGGCAAGACAGCGTCCACCGGCAATCCCGCATTCAAAGGTCGACCCATTCCCTGCCGCCCGGCCAGATGATGTCCTCGATCTTGTCCCCGGCAAAGGTCAGCGCCGACAGGACGAGCAAAATCAGCAGCAGATCCAGCACCAAGACCGACGCCATAACCACATAGGGATGGAACGGACCGATGCGATCAAATCCGTCCGACAGGGGTTCGCGTTGATCCACGGTTAATAAGCGCGGGCGATGGCGAATTCGACCGCCTCGATCAACGCCGCCTTGGCTTCACTACCCGGGAAATGGGCGATGGAATCGATAGCGCGCTGGCCATAGTGACGGGCGCGGTCGATGGTGTCGTCAATGGCGTCATGGGCGCGCAAAAGGCTCGTCGCGTGCACCAGATCTTCGTCGGACACGCGGTTGCCCAGCATCGCATCATGCCAGAATTTCTTCTCCTCCGCCGAACCCCGGCTGTGCGCCAGAATGACCGGCAGGGTCACCTTGCCGTCGCGGAAATCGTCGCCGATATCCTTGCCCATCGTCGCGCCGTCGGACACATAGTCAATGGCGTCGTCGACCAGCTGGAACGCTATGCCAAGATTGCGGCCATAGGCGTCGAGCGCCATTTCCTGCGCCTCGCCGCTTTCGGCCACAACCGCCGCAATCCGGCACGCCGCCGCAAACAGGGCAGCGGTCTTCGAACCGATAATGTCGAGATATTTTTCTTCGGTCGTCGTTATCTGCCGCTGCGCCGTCAACTGGTTGACCTCACCTTCCGCAATCACCGCCGACGCGTGCGAGAGGATTTTCAGAACCTTGAGCGATCCGTCCTCGACCATCAATTCAAAGGACCGGCTGAACAGGAAATCGCCGACCAGAACGGCGGCAGGATTGCCGAAAATCAGGTTCGCCGCCGTCTTGCCCCGGCGCATATCGCTGCCATCAACGACATCGTCATGCAGCAGCGTCGCGGTATGGATAAACTCCACCGCCGCTGCCAGCTTATGGTGCCGGTCGCCTGGATAATCGAGCAAGCGCGCGCAGGCCAAGGTCAGCATCGGCCGCATCCGCTTGCCACCGCCTGCGATCAGATGCCCGGCCAATTCGGGGATCAAGGGGATTTCCGACTGCATCCGGTCGAGGATGACCGCATTTACCTTGTTCATTTCGGGCGCGACGAGTTTCAGGATGGGATCCAGCGAAGGTGCGCGGTGTCCGCCGATTTGGTGAATGATAGCTGTCATAACGCTTCCGCTCTGGCAAGCCGGAGGCAGCAAGGCAAGTGCAAATGGGGCTTTTATACTTGTTCTTCGCCGTCAATGTCGGCAGATGAAGGCCTATGGACCATGCAGACACCTTAAAGAGTTATCGGGATAGCATTGACAATATCGATGCTGCATTGGTGTTCATGCTGGCGGAACGGTTCAAGATCACGCAAGCGGTTGGCGAATTCAAGGCCAAGTCTGCCTTGCCACCCGCTGATCCGGCGCGCGAGGAACGGCAAATCGAACGGTTGCGCCAATTGGCCCGCGATGCGAAGCTTGATCCCGACTTTACCGAGAAATTCCTGCGCTTCATCATCGATGAGGTAATCCGCCACCACCAGCAAATCCGCGATGGAGCCTGAATTCACCCCTTGATATGCAGAACGCAAATCAGGGTGAACAGCCGGCGTGCAGTCGCGAAATCGACTTCGACTTTGCCCTCAAGCCTCTCCATCAATATCTCGGCGGCTTCATTGTGAACGCCGCGACGGGCCATGTCAATGGTTTCGATTTCGGCAGCGCTGGCTTTGCGAATGGCTTGATAATAGCTGTCGCAGATCGCAAAATAATCTTTGACCACGCGGCGGAAACGGCCAAGCCCCAGGATCAGGACCTCGAACGGGCTGCCGTCTTCGCGGCGGATATCCCAGATAAGACGACCCTCTTCCACACTTAGATGCAATTGGTAGGGCCCTGCATAGCCGTCGCCAAAATCGCGTAACGGTTTGAAAATATTGTCTTCGATCAAATCGAATATCGCAACGCGTCGTTCTTGCTCGATATCGGCATTGCGCCGCAGGATCGTGGCCTCGTCCAGTTCTACTTTGATGATGCGCGCTTCGCTCATATTGCTGTGTTAGCTTGTGATAATTTTGGGGCAAGTGAATCCTCCCGACCGCGCGTTTGCCTCGCGGAAAAAATTTGTCCACAGTCCTGTCCCCCATTCTATTTTTGGAGGGCCTTGCGCATGGGCTTGTGCTAAAGGATAGGGCGGTATGGCCGAACCGATTAGACTTGCTGCTGTTAACGAAGCTGAACCCCAACGCTTGCCCCGCAATATCGAAGCGGAGGCCGCGTTTCTGGGCGCGATCCTGATCGATAACCGCATCATCGAAGATGTGTCGATCAAGTTGCAGCCTGACCACTTCTTTGAACCGCTCCACGGCCGTATTTTTGAACAGATATTGCGCCTGATCGACCGGAATATGCTGGTGACACCAGTCACGCTGAAGCCTTTTTTCGAGGCGGACGAGGCGATGCGGGAATTGGGCGGTCCGGGCTATCTCATTAAGCTAACGGCCGATGGCGCCGGCCTAATCGGTGCACGTGACTTTGCACAGCAGATTTACGATCTGGCTTTATTGCGGGAACTTGTGACGGTCGGACGCACCCTTGTCGACAATGCCCTCGACACTAGCGAAAGCGTCGATCCCAAGGGCCAGATAGAAGCTGCGGAAAGCGCGTTGTACAAGGTTGCCGAAGGTGAGGGCGAAACAGGCTCGATGAAAAGCTTTTTGGCTGCATCGACCGAAGCCATCAAAAATGTGGAAAAGGCATTGCAGTCCGGCGGGCATCTTTCGGGTGTGACCACCGGCCTCGACAGCATCAACGCCAAATGCGGCGGTTTGCACAACAGCGACCTTGTGATTCTCGCCGGACGTCCGGGCATGGGCAAGACCTCGCTTGCGACCAACATTGCGTTCAACGCCGCGCGCCGCTGGATCCGGGAACGCGAAGACGGGATCGAAGAGGCCAAGGGGGCAGGGGCCAAGGTCGCCTTTTTCAGCCTCGAAATGTCCGCCGACCAGTTGGCGACACGTATTTTGGCCGAACAGTCGGGTATCAGCTCCGAACTGCTGCGCATGGGTAAAATCTCGCGCGAAGATTTCCGTGAATTGTCGCGTGCGAGCCGTGAATTGCAGGAACTGCCGCTTTTTATCGACGATACGCCTGCGCTGACCATTGCGGCGTTGCGGACGCGTGCGCGGCGGTTGCAGCGGCGGCATGGCATTGGCCTTATCGTGGTCGACTATCTGCAGCTGCTGCAAGGATCGAGCCGCGCCAACGATAACCGCGTCAACGAAATTTCGGAAATCAGCCGTGGTCTGAAGACGCTCGCCAAGGAGCTCGGCGTGCCGGTTATTGCGCTTTCGCAGCTGAGCCGTGCCGTGGAGCAGCGTGAAGACAAAAGGCCAATGCTGTCAGACTTGCGCGAATCTGGTTCGATTGAACAGGACGCGGACATGGTCTGGTTTGTGTTCCGCGAAGATTATTATGAGTTGATGAAAAAGCCCGATGAAGGCACGCCTGCATTCGACGCCTGGAACGAAAAAATGGAGAGAATCCACGGGGTTGCAGAGCTTATCGTTTCGAAGCAGCGGCATGGCTCGACCGGACGGGTGCGGATGAAGTTCGAGGCGAAGATCACGCGCTTTAGCGATCTTGCCGACGACCAATATGCCGATGCGGGGTATGATTAAAAGACTGTCCCTCTCCCCTTGGGAGAGGATACGTAGCCTTAGCGCTTGCGCTTAGGCGCAGTTGGTGAGGGACTGCGCCCTATCGACAGCGCACAACCCCTCACCCAGCTTCGACTAATTCGCTTCGCTCATAAGTCTGCGCAACCCTCTCCCAATGGGAGAGGGGTTTAGGCAACTTTGGCCGACAATATATAGTTGAGCGCCTTATTATCGCTGAGATGCAGTCCGCTCAGCGGTGAAAAGGCGATCCCGCGCATTTCCGAAACTTCCAGACCAGCTTCGTGCAGCAGCCCGGTCAGTTCTTCTGGCGTCAGGAACTGGTCCCAATCATGCGTGCCGCGCGGGACCTGGCCCAGACGTTCTGCCGCCTCGACCAGAAACAGGCGCGACGCCGCCGTGCGGTTGGGGGTCGACAGCAGGAGCAGGCCGTCGGGTTTCAGATGGCGTGCCAATTCGGCGATGAAGGCGGCGGGGTCGGTGACATGTTCGATCACCTCCATCGAGGAGACGACATCAAATGTGCCCAAGCCTTGTGCCGCAATTTCGCCGGCGCGATAGTCGATGCTAAGGCCGGATAGCGCAGCATGGGCCTTGGCGGCCTCGACATTTTCTGGTGCCGCGTCGACGCCGGTGACGGCCGCGCCCATGCGGGCAAGGGGTTCGCACAGCAAGCCAGCGCCACAACCAACGTCCAGCGCGCTCTTGCCCGCGAGCGGTGTCCGTGTCTTGCCATCGCCGCCGAAATGGGCGTCAATGGCATTGCGGATAAAGCCCAGCCGCACCGGGTTCAGCTTGTGCAGCATCGCCGAACTGCCCTTCGGGTCCCACCAGTCCGCTGCCAGTGCGCCGAAATGTGCCGCTTCGGCGGCGTTTATTGTCGTTGCGGTGCTTGCCTTTGTCATATCCTGTCCCTATCAGGGCGCCCGATTGTAATATAGCGACTTTGTAAGGTTGGGAATCAGAGCCCTAGTATGGCGCGCATTGTAATGAAATTTGGCGGCACGTCTATGGCCGGAACCGAACGTATCCGCCGCGTTGCCCAGCTCGTCAAGCGGCAAGCCGAACGCGGGGACGAGGTGGCTGTGGTCGTCTCGGCCATGGCGGGCGATACCGACCGGCTCGTGAATTTTTGCCGTGAAGCCAATGCGCTTTACGATCCGGCGGAATATGATGTGGTGGTTGCGGCGGGCGAACAGATTACGTCTGGCCTGTTGGCGATTACGTTGCAGGCCCTGGGTTGTAATGCGCGAAGCTGGCTTGGTTGGCAGATGCCGATCCACACCGACGACGCCCATGCCAAGGCACGCATTGGCTCGATCGACACCGACGAATTGCTGGCGTCGATGGGCACAGGCTGCATCGCGGTCATCCCGGGCTTTCAGGGGCTGACCGATAACAACCGCGTCACAACCCTAGGACGCGGCGGGTCAGATACGTCGGCGGTTGCGGTCGCCGCGGCGGTCAAGGCGGACCGGTGCGATATCTATACCGACGTCGACGGCGTCTACACCACCGACCCCCGCATCGTCGCCCGCGCGCGCAAGCTGAAGGCGGTGACCTATGAAGAAATGCTCGAACTGGCCTCGGTCGGGTCGAAGGTTTTGCAAACCCGTTCGGTTGGCCTTGCGATGAAAGAAGGTGTGCGCGTGCAGGTGCTATCCTCCTTCATCGACGAAAACGCCCCCGACGCAGACAGCATCCCCGGCACGATGATCGTGACCGACGAAGAATTGGAGAATGCCCAAGTGGAACGCCAGCTGATCACCGGCATCGCCGCCGACAAGAATGAGGCGAAAATCACCCTGACCCGCGTCCCCGACCGTCCCGGCGCGGTGGCGCACATCTTTGCGCCGCTTGCCGACGCGAATATCAACGTCGACATGATCATCCAGAATGTCGGCCGCGACAAGGGCGAGACGGACGTGACCTTCACCTGTCCGCAGGCGGATCTTGCCCGCTGCACCGACATATTGGAAAACCAGCGCGATGCCATCGGCTACAACCGCCTGATCCCCGACACCAAGGTCGCCAAGATCTCCGTCGTCGGCGTCGGTATGAAGAGCCACGCCGGCGTCGCCTCCACCATGTTCAGCAGCCTTGCCGACCGCAAGATCAACATCCAGGCGATCTCGACATCGGAAATCAAGGTCTCCGTGCTGATCGACGAGGACGAGACCGAACTCGCCGTGCGTGTGTTGCACACGGCTTATGGGCTGGATGCCGATCGTTGAAGCTGCGCGGCATAAAATATGCAATCAAAAGACATCCCAGGCTAAAGCAACCAGCGTTGTTCGATTTGACTTAAGCTGGTATATCCGGTATATACATAATATGAATGCCTCCACTAAAATCAGCGCTTTCAAAAGCGGGAACAGTGTGGCTGTGCGCTTACCCAAGGCTTTTGGTGTGAAGCCCGGCGATGAATTCGAATTGATCCAGCGGGGAGGTAAGCTTGAATTGCGACCGATCCTCGATCCTGAATATGAAAAAGCGCAAGTTACGGAACTGGTTCGGCGCTTACGTGCTTTAGGCCCGGTGAAAAATCCGGAGCCTCGTGAACCTATCGAGTTTCCTGATCGTCTCGGACTTTATTGAAAATTGGCTTTTTTGCTCGACACGAATATCGTCGTGCATATGCGCGAGCGAAACGAGAACATCCTGACCCGTTTCAGCGAACTGAGTGTGCAGCCCCATATTTCTGTGGTGACGCGGGTCGAGTTGGAAAGTGGCGTATATAGCCACCCAGAATGGACTGACTCTCGCCGCGAGGCAGTGGATGAGCTTCTGGCAATGTTACCGACATTAAATTTCATGTCCTCAATGGCCGATGCATATGGAGAGATTCTGAGGCAAACCGGATTTTCCCGACGCAAAATAATCGACCGCATGATCGCAGCCACAGCTTTGGTCGCTGACCTTACTCTCATCACTATTAATGGCGATGATTTCGAAGACATTGACGGACTGAAATTGGAAATTTGGAAACCATGACAAAACTAACACATCTCATGCAACGCGGTACCGAATTTCTGGGGTGCGAGGTTGCCATCATGTGCGGCGCGATGTCCTGGGTTTCGGAGCGTAATCTGGTATCCGCTATTTCCAATGCGGGTGGTTTTGGGGTCATTGCATGCGGGGCGATGACGCCGGAATTGCTCGACGCGGAAATTGCCGCGACAAAGGCAATGACGGCCAAGCCTTTTGGCGTGAACCTGATCACCATGCATCCGCAGATCATGGATTTGATCGCTGTGTGTGCCCAGCATAATGTCAGCCATGTGGTTCTCGCCGGTGGCCTGCCGCCCAAGGGCAGTATCGAGGCAATAAAAGACTTTGGCGCCAAGGTAATCTGCTTTGCGCCAGCACTGACGCTCGCCAAGAAATTTGCGCGATCCGGTGTGGATGCGTTGGTTATCGAGGGCAGCGAGGCTGGTGGGCATATCGGGCCGGTGGCGACCTCCGTTTTGGCGCAGGAAATTTTGCCTGAACTCGGTGAGCAATTGCCGATTTTTGTGGCGGGAGGAATTGCCCGGGGCGGGTTGATCGCCAGTTACCTTGAAATGGGCGCGAGTGGCGTCCAACTGGGCACCAGATTTGTATGCGCCCATGAAAGTATTGCACATCCGAATTTCAAGGCGGCTTTTCTGCGTGCCAATGCCCGTGATGCGGTGGCAAGCGTACAGATTGACCCGCGCCTGCCGGTTATTCCGGTACGTGCGCTGAAGAACAAGGGCACTGAAGAATTCACGAAAAAGCAGGTTGAAGTGGCGGCTATGCTTGACCGGGGCGAAATTGATATGGAAGCGGCCCAATTGGAAATCGAGAAATATTGGGCAGGGGCCTTACGGCGTGCGGTTATCGACGGCGATGTCGAATATGGGTCGGTCATGGCGGGGCAATCGGTGGGCATGGTCCATGTCGAACGGCCGGTGGTTGATATTATCGCCAAGCTGGTCACAGAAGCGGAAGAAGCCTTGGCACGATAAGGCCATCCGTGCGTCAGGGCGGCACGAAACCGTCTTGCTAATACAACACAGTAGACGCATATCGATGACATGACCACCGAATCCTTGGCGGAACTCACACCGCTCAATCCCGCTTATGTGACAACAACGCGGATTGCATCCGCCTTGGGCTATCTGCCCTTTGTGGTCGGAGCAGGGGTATTGGAATACGCGCAATTATTGCCGCCCGGCTGTGTTTTTGTGCCTGCATTCTTGCTCTATTTATTTGCGGCTTTTGTCGTTCCGGCGCGCAAATATCGGCATTGGGGTTATGAAATGGGGCGTGACCGCTTGCGTATCGTGCGTGGCTATATGTTCTTTCGCGATACCGTAGTCCCCTTTGGCCGTATCCAGCATATCGATGTGGAGCAGGGGCCGATTGATCGCCGTTATGGCCTTGCGACAATTACCGTCCATACCGCAGGAAATCATAACAGTACCGTAACCTTGCCCGGCCTGCTGCACGCAGATGCGCTGTCGATGCGCGAGGCCATTCGCGCCGCCATCCGGCAGGACCAGATTTGACCAATTCCGCTTCTCGAGACACGTCCGAGACGGACGGCGAGGTTACCGGGGGTGAAGGAACAAAGCTTCATATCCTCGGCCTATTCGTCGGCTTTATTACCGGCCTTCCGCAACTTATTTTCCCGATCTTTGCTGCATTCTTCGGAACACGGGGCAGCGATAATCCGTTGATTTCGATCGCAGCGGTCTGTGCGATACTTTTGTTCAGCCTTTTCTTTCGTTGGTTGGCTTGGATACGGTTCCACTATCATATCGGTGAGCATGATATTCGCATTGAAAGCGGCGTTGTGAGCCGGAACGCGCGGTCCATTCCGTTCGAACGGATACAGGATGTCAGCATAGAGCAAAAGCCGCTCGCACGGCTTTTTGCTTTGGGCGAAGTCAAGTTTGAAACGGGCGGCGGCGATGGCGATGATGCCAGGCTTAGCTTTGTGAGCATGGATGAAGCGAGCCGCCTGAGGGAGCTGGTTAAAGCCCATAAGAGCGGTTTGGTGCATGTCGCAGATTCTGAAAATGAAGCGTCCAATGACCTGACACCGCCGATTTTCGCCATGGACCCACGGCGTGTCCTTATCTTTGGACTATATTCATTTTCTCTGGTGATTTTTGCGGTGCTTGGCGGGTTGGCGCAACAGTTTGATTTTCTGCTGCCTTTCGAGATTTGGGATTTCCGGCACTGGATCGGTGTGGCCGAAAAGCGTGGGGTAACCGTCGATAATTTGGACGGGATCGGCTGGGCCACACAAATTATGTTGGCGGTTGTGGCCTTGGTCGGTCTTGTCGTCATTGGCTTTGCAACAGGTGTCATTCGCACCCTGTTGCGTGAACATGGCTTTCGGCTGGATCGCACCGCCAAAGGGTTCCGGCGACGGCGTGGCTTGTTGACGCTGACGGATGCCGTCATGCCGGCGCATCGGGTGCAGGCTGCTGTGATCCAGACGGGCCCGATCCGCAAACGGCGCGGCTGGCACAGCCTGAAATTTGTCAGCCTGGCCCAAGACAGCAAAGAAGAAACCAATTTTGTAGCTGCGCCATTTGCGACATTGGCTGAGATATGGCCAATTGCGAATGCCGCTATGATTGATGCGCCGGATGTGTCGATGCGGTTCCGATCCGGGGATGCGAGGTGGTGGTCGATCCGGTTTTTCGGTCTGGTGCCGATAATCATCCTCGCCATGGCGGCGGCCATGTTTTTTGCAGGCATATCTTTTTATCGGTCGGTGCTGCTGCTTTTGGTGCCGGTCGTTATCGGGTTTCTCTGGTGGCTCGAATGGCGGCGCTATGGAGATTTTATTGACGGTCGGCAGATATATGTACGCGAGGGCTGGTGGCGTGAGCGGCTGTCGATTGCACCTCAGGTAAAGGTTCAGACAGTCGAAATTTGCCAAGGCCCGATCGCCCGGCATCAGGGGTTGGCTTCAATCAATTTTGGCATTTCAGGTGGTTCACTGGAAATGATCGCGCTACCGCTCGACACCGCGATGGCCATTCGCGATGCCGTGCTGTCGCAAGTGGGGGCCGTCGATTATGCCGTGCTGGCACGTGAACGGCCCACTGCTCCTCAATCGATTGCCTGAACGACCTGTTCTTCAATCACGCTGCCGTCATCTTTACGAAGCGACATTTTGACCGTCTTTGCCGCCCAATCGATGTCGATCTGGCCAAAATTGGGAACCCCCCAAAGTCCTCCGGTTCTGCGCGGATCAGGTTCGCGGTCGCCGCCGTCGCCCTTGCCAAAGGCAAAGTTGAGCGAGCTTGACGTGAAGTCCCACAATGGTTTTGCAATCCGGGGATTACTGACTTTGTAAAAGCCACCCGAATGGCGATCTCCCGACAGGAAAATGGCGTTACTGACGCCTTTGTCCGCCAGGAGATCATAGAGCCGATCCCGTTCTTTTGGAAAATTCGTCCAACCTTCAAAATTATGCGCGTCGGTTATGACTTGTGTGGACGAAATGATGAATCGCAGGTCGGCGGGTTTGCCAAGTTCTTCCGCGAGCCAGTTCCACTGCGCCTCGCCCAAAACCGAAGCATTAGGGTCAATGTTCGGAATATACCAACCAAGTGAAGGGCCAGGGTCGCGATAGGGCATGACGGCAAGGTCGGACCGGAAGAACCGGGCATCAAGAATGATAAACTGGACCCGCTTGCCTTTTGGCCCGACCATCCGGCTTTCATAAACGCCAGGTCGCGACGTGACCTCTGCGCTGCTGTTCCAAAAGGCTTCGTAGATTTTTTCGGCCCGTTCCTTGAAAGCAAAGGTTCCGCCTGCATCATTTGCGCCATAATCATGATCGTCCCATGTTGTCATCATGGGGATTGTCCGGCGGAAACGGTCAAATTCGATGCGGCTGCCAAGCGTGCGGTAGCTTGCGGTCAAGGTGGGGATATCCGCGCTATTTGTTGAGCGTGTGTCGCCATAGACATTGTCGCCGATCAACAGGAAAGCCTGCGGATTTTGGGCGGCGATAATGTCCCATATTTTCATGTCCCGGTGTTCATTGACGCACGACCCAAAGGCAAAGCGGGTGATAATCTCGTCGCTGGAAAGTGCCGGATTCGGCGCTGATTGCGGTAACTTGGTATCGAGCCTCGCGTAAAAGGGGCGCAGCGCTTCTGGCGCGCTTTGCGGGATTGCTGCCGGCGTTGCGGTTTCGTTGTTGGTGACGCTGACAGCACAACCGGACAGGAACAGGGCAGCTATGGGGAGGATGCGTTTCATGAAGCAATCTTTCCTTTTATCAAAAGCTGGGTCACCCCTTCCTCGTCTGTGAAAAGATTCGCGTCAATGCCATAAACATGGGCCAGATTATTGGCGGTGATGACGGATGTGACGTCACCTTGCGCGAAAACCTTGCCGTAGTGCAACAAAACGACATGATCGGCAAAGCGTGCCGCCTGTTGCAAATCATGCAGCACGGCGATGACGCCTTTGCCGCTGTCGGCTTGGGCGCGTAATAAACCCAACATGTCCAGTTGATGCCCCGGATCCAGATTGGCAAGCGGCTCGTCGGCTAATATCCAATCGGGTTCGCCTGCCAATACCCGCGCCATCAACACGCGCGCGCATTCACCGCCCGACAATTGCGTGATCGGGCGTTTGGCGAATTGCGCCGTGTTTGTGGCGGCCATAGCGGCGGCAATGGCTGTTCGGTCTTCGGCCGACAGGCCAAAGCCGTTTCGATGCGGATAACGGCCCAGCGCAATGAGCGCCTCGGTTAACAGCGCCCAATGCGTCTCGCCGCCTTGCGGGAGAAAGCCAATGGCCCTTGCGCGTTCTTGTGCACTTAGTCCGGAGATTGCCCTACACCCTAGTGTAGCCATGCCTGTGTCGGGTTCCAACAACGCCGCAAGGCACGCAAGCAATGTCGATTTGCCTGCACCATTCGGGCCAAGAATGACACTGAACTGGCCGGGCAAAAATTGCGCATCAATCCCCGATAGAGTTGGGCGTCCGTCATGGGCGAAACATATATTTTCGCTTCGCAAGATCATAGCATGCGCCCCTGTTTTTTCTGGAGCAGAAAGAAAAAGAACGGGGCGCCCAACAATGCCATTGCAATCCCTAAGCGAATTTCGGTGGGTCCTGGAATGATGCGAATAATGCTGTCTGCCGTTAGTGTTAAAAGCGCACCGCCGACTGCAGACGGCAGCAAAATTGCGGAAGGCTGTTCGCCGTAAATCCGGCGCATCAGATGCGGCACGATCAGGCCGACAAAACCCACTACGCCCGATACGGCGACTGATGCACCGACCGACAAGCCGACCCCCACAACGATGACCCATTGCAAGCGCCCGATATCGACGCCGAGGCTGCGCGCGCCGTTGACACCGATGGTCAGTGCGTCAAGCGACCGCCCGGTCGTCAGCAACAATGCGCCGCCCGCCGCAATGAACGGCAATGCCTGAATGGCATCGTTCATGAGCCGGTCTGTAAGTGCGCCCATCAACCAGTTTATGATCTCGCTGGTCGCAAACGGATTTGGCGCGATACTGATGAGGAAAGCGGTCATCGCACCGGCCAGGGTCGACAGGACCATCCCGCCCAGGATGAACCCCAAAGGCCCGCCGCCACGCGCCAAGGCAAGTAATGCAATAATGCTGGCCCCGGCCCCCAACATGGCGCAGGCGAATAGGCCCAGAGGAAGCGAGTTCAGGCCCAAAAAGATGGCGGCCACGCCACCGAAGGCTGCACTTGATGACACACCGAGCACGGTCGGGTCGGCAAGGGCATTTCGTAAATAGCCCTGCAAGACGGCACCCGAAAGTCCTAGAGCCGCGCCGATTCCCAGTCCAAGCAGTGCCCGTGGCAGGCGCAATTCCAGAAATATCCAGCCATCCGCAGTATTGTCAAACCAAGCGGCGGGCCAAATCCAGGCCTTGCCCGCCATCAAAGAAAGGCAAAATGCCGCCAGGGTTAGACACATCAGCAAAATTGTGTTCCAACGCAAAGTCATGGGGCATCCTTTTGCTGCAATGCCAATATATCTTCGCGCGCCTTGGCCAATATTTTTGAAACCTTGATCGTCGTCGGACCGCCACAATAGAGCAGCCTGTCGGGGAAATGCACAATAGATGTTTTGTTGCGAAGATTGTTTATCAGTTGCACGCGCGCTGCCATTGCCCGATCTTCTCTTCCGTCGGCATTTACGGGCATGAAAATGACCTCCGGCGGGTTGCGGATAAGGGTTTCCAGCGGCAATATTCCCCAAGATTTCAGGCCAAAGCCGGAGCTGGCATTACGAAACCCATGTCGTTGCAATAATTCGTCCTGCATGGTGCCTTCGCCTGCGACAAATCCGCCATTTTGCCATATGATTGCGGTTGGTCGATACGGAATGGCAGCGGGGGTGGAGATGGATTGCGTGATCCGCGCAACCAGAGCTTCGCCGGCATCAATGCGGTCAATGGCCTTTGCGATTTGACGGACTTGCGCGATGTCTTCGTCTAACGTGGCCGCAACGCCCATCGCAACAACGTCGATTCCCGCTTTTGCCAGCGCCGTATTTGTGCCTGACGATGCGAGATTGCCGGTTAACACCAGTCGCGGTTTGGCCGCAATGATATCCTCGGCTGCCGTTCCCAGCGCAGGAAATTGCCGGGCCCAATCGACCGGCGCCGACGCGCTTGCGCTTTCGTGCGAATACACGCTGACCGCCGATATTTGATGTGGCGCGGCGATTTCAGCCAGGATCGCGTCTATGCATGGATTATTTGATACAATTCCGCCCGGTGCAATAGCGGGCTGGCCGCTACAACTGCCCAAAAATAGCAGAAGCGGCCAGCCCCGGAACATTAAAACTTCGCCCTGATTCCGAAATGGGCATTGCGGCCATATGTATTGAAACCGGCCACCTGAACATATTGCGTATCGAACAGATTTTCGACCCGACCATAAAGTTCGAGCTGGTCATTTAACGGATAAGAGGCACGCAAATGCGCCAATGTGTAGCCATCCAAGCGCACGCTGTTTGATGCATTGTCAAAGCTGTCCCCGGCAAGCAACACCGAAGCCCCAAGCTTTAAGCGCCAGGGCGTCTGCCAGTCGATGGTCAGGCTGCCGGAATGTTGCGGACGCAGTGCCAAGCGGTTACCTAAATTGGCACCGGCCGAACGATTTATAGCGTTGGTTAATGTGTAATTGGCCTGAATATTCAGCCCGTCGGTAGGCTGCAGCGCAAATCCCACTTCAATCCCGTCTGTGTCCACTTGGTCAATGTTTTCGGATTGGAAAGTGGTGAAGGAAAAAGCGATCAGATCGCTGCTTTTCCGGTTGAAATAGGTCGCATAGACCTGCGCGTTGTTATCCAGAAACCGATGCTCAAGCCCAAGGTCGAAATTACGCGCGGTTTCCGGTTTCAGGTTCGGGTTGCCAAAGGGCGGTTGACCCTCTGACAGCGTGGGTGCCCGAAAACCCTCGCCATATGTCGCGCGCAAGACTGTATCGCCGCCATTGGGGGTGTATGCGATATTTCCGCCCAGCGTCGTTTGCCCGCCATAATCGCTATAATCATCATGTCTAACGCCGCCGGTGATCGTAAGTCCTGTGACAGGGCGCACGATCAACTGGCCGAAGCCGCTTGTTACCTGATTGCGCGCGATGTCGGCCGGTGCACCTTCGAACGAAGTGCTGGCGAACGTGCGTTCATGGTCAGCCCCAAATACAAGCGTAACCGCGTCGGTGACATCAAAGGCAGAGTGATATTCAAATCGGTCGATAGTGCCTTTGACGTCAAAATTGTTGAAGCTGAAAACGACGGGGTCTGTTCCAACGCGGGTGATGTCGGTACGTGCATAAGACACGCGATTTTGAAACCGGCCGTCCGCCAAATCGAAATTCGCACCCACATAGCCAATGAACTGGCGATTGCGTGCCACGGGCAATCCGTCTGCCCCGACCCCGAATGGTGAGTCAAATTCTATGGTTCCGCGATTATAATAGCCACGGAAATCAAGCGCAAAATTCTCCGCAACATTGACTTTCAACCGACCATTGGCCGCCCAATTTTCAAAACCGTCTTTTTCGGCCCCGCCGGCAAGCGCAGAGATTCCATCGGTGCGGTAAAACGCGCCACCGATGCTGCCTTCAAATAGACCGCTTGTGCCCGAAAGATTGGCATTGGCCCTTAACGTATCCGCAAATCCATATTCTGCACCGGCATTTACGGCCAAAGCTTGTGTAGGAGACAGGCTTTGCACATTCACGACGCCGCCGATGGCTTGGCTGCCCCAGATAATCGAGTTGGGACCACGTAGAACCTCGACGCGACCGACATTGCCGGTAAGCAACGCGCCAAAATCAAATGCTGCGTTGGGGCTGGAAGGATCGTTGATCCGCACGCCGTCAATCAACACCAAAGTCTGCGAACTGTTGCCGCCGCGCAAAAATACGCTGCTTTGGCTGCCAACGGGTCCGCGTGTGGCGATTGCAACACCGGGTAAAGTGCGGAGAGCATCGATAATGCTGTTTGCCTGTAATTCTTCCAACCGTGCATTATCAAGAACCGATATGGCTTGGCCGGTTTCCGAGCGCGGTTGTTCAAAACCGCTCGCGGTAACCACAATGTCTTCGTTGGCATCCTGCGCGAACACGCAAACAGGGGACAGCGCGAGCGCCGCTGCCGAATATTTTAACAATTTCATCAATCTGATCCTTCACATGACGTCCAAACAAATGTCGTCACGCGGAGGAAAACCCCGATTGCGCCAGTGTCCCGCAAGCACAAAGGACAGACCGCAAACAGGCAGGTCTCCTGGCTCCCGGGTCAAAATCCAAACCCCGCCTTCCCAGTTTCCCAGTGGCATAAGGGGCAAAACTCGCCGGTTACAGTTGCGGGAACAGCGCCGGATTTCCGCCGGCTTCCCTATTATCCACGCTCCCGCGCAGACCTGATGCGTGCGTGCCAGTTAGGCCGGATCGGCCTTCAGGGCAAGGCTACAAATGGATAGGGACGCCCCCGGTTTTAATGCCGTGTCTTTCCCGGCCGCTGCATTCCCCAAAAAACCGGCCCTTCGGGAACCTGCCAGCTGTGCTTTATTTTGAAACCAAAGCTTTGGTAAAGCGCAATATTATGTTCGTCAGCGGTTTCGAGATAAGCTGGCAAGCCATCCTCGTCGGCGCGCTCAAGGCCTGCCCGGATTGCTGCGCCGCCAAAGCCCTTGCCTTGATGCGCCGGATCGCATCCCGCATAATGCAGATACCAGACAGGTTCTTTAGGAAGGTGCTTTTCGATCAGGTCCGCGACTTCCAGCCCACGGAAAATCGAAAAGCGCAGACGCTGGATAAAGGGAATGATCAGACGGGTGCGGTCCCATAGGCTGTCATGGGCCTGACCCGGGCCACGCCACAAGGTAACCGCCTCAATCCCGTCTGTACCGAATACCGCGCCCTTGCGGTGCTCGTCCTGCAAGAACAGGTGGAATGCACCCGCAAGCCGCTGCGCGCGCAGCTTCGGGTCGGGGATGACATAGCTCCAACCCGTTTCGGTCTGGAACGCGCGGGCCAAGGTCTCCGCGATTTCCAGATTGTCGGTTGGGGCAAGAAGCTTTGCTTTGCTGTTGCTCAAGCCTTTGCCTGCGTCAAAATGGGTAGATTACGAACACGCTTTCCGGTGGCAGCGAACAATGCGTTGGCAAGCGCCGGGGCAGCCGGTGGCACGCCGGGTTCGCCGATGCCACCCATAAACGCCCCGCTGTTGATGAAGTGGATGTCGTGCACCAACGGCGCATCGGCAAGCTTCAGCAAGGGGTAATCGGAAAAATTGCTCTGCTGCACAGCGCCTTTTTCCAGCGTAACGGCTTCACCTATCGCCGATGACAGGCCCATGATCGTCCCGCCTTCAATCTGGGCCTTGGCTCCATCGGGATTGACAATGCTGCCTGCGTCTACGACGGTCGTGATCTTGTGCACCTTGGGCAAGCCATCATCTTTAACCGATGCTTCGATCACATGTGCGACAATGGTCTTGAAGCTTTCGACAATCGCCACCCCGCGGCCTACGCCTTCAGGCAATGGCGTGCCCCATCCCGCCAGACGTGCGCATTCGTCAAGAACACGCAAATGGCGGGAGTCTGCCTTTAAATGGTTCCGGCGAAACTCGACGGGGTCCACACCTGCCGAATGCGCCAGTTCATCCATAAAGCTTTCATTATAAAAGCCCTGCTGCGTCGAGTTTACCGAACGCCAAGCCCCTGTAATCTGGTTGGAGGCATGCTCATAATGGCGACGGGCCACGACCGGCAGATTATATATGAAGCTAGTCTCTGCCTCGGCACTTTCTGTCTGGGCATAATCATTTGTGTATGCGGCAATCCGGCCATTTTTATTGACGGCAGCTTTTAACAGCGCCGAACTTTGTGGACGATACGCGCCTTGTGCGATTTCTTCTTCGCGGCTCCAGATCAACTTTACCGGATACGGCAATTGCATCGCCAACTTGGTCACCTGACTTACGATTTCCATGTACATCGGCAAGCGGCGGCCGAAGCTGCCACCGATCAGCATGGGGTGGAATGTGACGTCGTTGGTATCGAGGCCAGACACTTCTACCGCCATCATCTTTGTCGCCAGAGGATCCTGCATGCCTCCCCAGATATTCAGCTTCCCGTCCTTGTGGTGGGCGGTCAGGGCGAAAGGTTCCATCATTGCATGATGCAGGAAAGGCACCTGATATTTCGCCTCATTGGGCTTTGCACCCAGTCCTGCTTTGACATCACCTTCGCCCGCTTCCCCGGCCGGTTCACCCTTGGCGATCAGGTCGTCATAGGCCTTGAAAATGGATGCGGTCGAAATGGCGCCATGACCACCATCTGTGAATTGCGGCGTCATGGCGCGCAAACCGCTAATGGCGGCCCAATAGCCTTTGGCAACGACAGCGACGGCGTCGTCCAGCTTGATGACTTTTTCGACACCCTTGACCGCAAGGGCGGGAGCTTCATCGACAGATGTCAATTTGCCACCACGTGCAGGGGCGGCCATGATGGTTGCAACCCGCATATCGGGGACCGAGAAGTCCATTCCATATTGCGCGGTTCCGTCGACCTTCGCCGGGAGGTCGAGCCGAGGCAAGGATTGCCGCACCAGACGATATTGCTTCGGGTCTTTTAACTTAGGATTGTTATCGAGTGAAAGCGTCGCTGCCTCTGCCGCCAATTCGCCATAGCGCAAGGTCCGTGCGGACTTGGAATGCAGGACTTGGCTGTCTTGTGTAGTCAGTTCCGATACCGGAACGCCAAGGCGCTTGGCGGCGGTTTCCATAAGCGCAAGGCGGGTCGCCGCGCCGACCTTCTGGAATGTTACTTGTCCGGTATAGCGAAGCGCCGAGGAGCCGCCGGTGATCTGCAAGTTCATTTGCCGTGCGATGAGCGACAGAAATGATTGGGGCAAGCCGTTTACAATGCCCGGCTGCCCGGTCATTTCGCCCAAGAAACCACGGCCTAAACCAACATTGGCAAAGGCGGATTCGGCGGGTGCGGACACGATTTTGACTTGATCCCAAGCCGCATCAAGTTCTTCGGCCAGCATCTGGGCAAGGCCGGTATTCGACCCCTGACCAATGTCGGTGTGTGGCGAATAGATTGTGATGCTGTTGTCTTCGGCGATTTTCAGCCAAGTGGCAAAGCTGTGCTCGCCTTTGCCAGCCGTCAACTTGGCGGCCGTTTTGACGGCGTTGCTATCGGCGATTGAAATTCCAAACAGGCCAGCGCCTGCGACAGCGACACCGCCGATCAAAAAGGCGCGGCGCTTAACACCTTTGCGCTTGGCAGGGGCGGCGGGTTCCATTTCCAATGTGGGGTTATCGGCCATCATGCAGCTCCTTCGATAGCGGTTGCCGCTTGGCCCGTGGCGGCATGAATGGCCTTTCGGATGCGCGGATATGTCCCGCAGCGGCAGATGTTCGTCATGGCTTCGTCGATTTGGGTATCCGAAGGCTTGCCGGTTTTTTTGATGAGCGCGACGGCGGCCATGATTTGGCCAGACTGGCAATATCCGCATTGCGGGACTTGCGCGGAAATCCACGCCTGCTGGACCGCGTGCAACGTGCCATCCGCGCTTTTCAATCCCTCAATCGTCGTGATTGATTTTCCTTCAACTTCGCTGATGGGTACGCTGCAAGACCGGGTAATTTCGCCATCAACATGAACCGAACACGCACCGCAGGCCGCAATTCCGCAGCCGAATTTGGTACCTGTCAGTCCGACTTCTTCGCGGATAGCCCACAGCAGGGGCGTATCCGGTTCTGCGGAAAGCGTAACGGCTTTGCCATTGATAGTCGCGTTTATCGCCATGTTGAATAACTCCTGCTCTCAATTGCGTTTCATATAGCAACCTGTTGCACGCTTTGCTAGGCAATTGCGGATGCAAACAGGGTTAGCCGATCATCACCGCATTTTGGCCAGTGCACAGTCATGGCGCGGCGCACCCATGGCGCTGGCAACTGTCGTTGAAACTTGGAAATCCGCACCTTGTCCTTTGGGCACCCACATGCTGGTTCATGCGGATGGACGCTTTACAGGGTCGGTTTCTGGTGGATGTGTCGAAGGCGACGTCCTCGAAATGGCCCGGCAAGTTATCGCTGAAAACAGCTTTGTTATCCGCCGTTATGGCGTTGCCGATGGAGCCGCGTGGGAGGTAGGCTTGCCCTGTGGCGGTGATATCGTGGTGTTGGTTCAAAATGTCGCACCCGAGCTGTTTTCGGGTGCGCTATTTGGTTCGATAATCGAGGCGCGGACAGCGGGCAAGGCTTTGCATATTGGAACCGATTTGCAAAATGGCATGAGCCGCATTGTCGACACCGATGAACGTGATCTATTTATCAATAATTATCTGCCACCGCGCAGGCTGATTATCGTCGGCGCTGTCGAAATCGCCGCATCGCTGATTGAAATCGCAATCGGTCTGGATATCGAAGCGATCTTGGTTGATCCCCGCGCACGGTTTCTGACAAAAGAGCGTTTCCCCAAGGCCGAACTGGATGACCGATGGCCCGATGACGCCATATTGGCGCGCAAACCCGATATGCGAACGGCAATCGTCACCTTAAGCCACGATCCCAAAATCGATGACCCGGCGCTCATTGCTGCATTGGCGAGTGATGCCGGGTATATCGCGGCGCTCGGGTCAAAAGCAGCCCATGCCAAACGAACCGAGCGGCTGTTGGCATCGGGTATGAACGCAGATCGGCTGACACGTATTGAGGGGCCTGCGGGCGTGGCGATCAATGCGATAAGCGCCCCTGAAATCGCTCTGTCGATCGCGGCAGGAATGGTGCGGGCGTTTAACAATGGACTGCGCTGATATTGCTGTCGTGATATTGGCCGCCGGTCTAGGCACGCGGTTTGTCGGCGATAAACTAATGACTCCTCTGGGTGATTTGCCCTTGGGCGTTCATATCGGGCGTACCGTGTCCGACATGGGTTTTGGCTGGCGCTTTGCGGTTTGCCGGCCGGCGTCTGCGATATCGGTTCATTATGCCGACCTGGGATTTCAGATAATAGAGAATGCATTACCCGGGGCAGGGCAAGCCCATTCCCTGCATCTGGCGGTCGAAGCAGCGCGCGCCACAACGGTGCAGGCTTTGATGGTTACGTTAGCCGACATGCCGTTCGTACCCGAATCGCATCTAAAAGCCATCGCGCACGCCGGTGTTTTGACCGCTTCCGATAACGGCACGGCCAATTTGCCACCCGCTTTGTTTCCCCGGGAAAGCTGGCCGGATTTATTGGCCACATCAGGGGATCGTGGCGGCGCGGCGCTTTTAGGATCGGCGCGGATCGTCGCAATCGATCCTGCCTTTTTGCGTGATATCGATACCGCCGCTGATTTGCCTGCTTCAAAATGACGAGGTCATCGCCTAGTGTCACCAGATGAAAGCGAACCCTGAACACCACGCCATAAATTCCGCCCTTCGCAACCCGGAGCTTATGGCGGCTGCGTTGGCTTTATATGAAAATCGTCTCCACGATGCCGAACCGATATTGAAGGCGCGGCTGAAACGAAATCCGTTTGATGTGGCAACGATCAGAATGCTTGCTGAACTTGCCGGGCGTATCGGCCGCTTTGCCGATGCCGAAAATCTCTTGCGCCGGGCGGTCGAGCTTGCACCAGCTTTCGTTCCGGCAAGGTCCAATCTGGCATTGGTGCTGTATCGGCAAGGGCGACCCGAGGAAGCCATTGCCGAGCTGGACCTGTTGCTCGACAACGATCCTGAGGATATTGGCGCAGCCAATTTGAAGGCCGCCGCCGCCGGTCGCATCGGCGACTACGCCGATGCGGTCGCGCTCTATGAACAGGTTTTGAAATCAAAGCCGGAGCAGGAAAAAATATGGCTGTCTTATGGCCATGTTCTGAAAACAGTTGGTAGACGCGACGACAGTGTAGCCGCCTATCGCAAGTCGGTTACGTTAAAGCCCGAATATGGCGAGGCGTTTTGGAGCCTCGCGAATTTGAAGACATTGCGGATTTCGGACGATGAACTGGCGGTGATGCGCGCGCAACTGGCACGCGAAGATATCGCTGATGAAGATCGTTTCCACCTCGATTTTGCAATGGGTAAGGCGTTGGAGGATCGCAAATCATGGGACGAATCCTTTGCCCATTATGATGCCGCCAATCGTCTGCGCCGGTCGGCCCTTGATTATGATGCAGATGAAAACAGCGCGATGATCGCGCGGCGGGTTGAACAAATGACCCCGGATTTTTTTACATCGCGTAATGGCGGTCACGACGCCGTTGACCCGATTTTCATTCTCGGAATGCCGCGTGCGGGATCGACGTTGATCGAACAAATATTGTCCAGCCATTCCAGCGTCGAAGGAACGCAGGAGTTGCCTGATATTGGTATGATATCGCAACGTGTCGCAGGGCAGGCGAAAGAAGCGCATGGGGGCGATTATTGTCAGGGCCTTGCCAATTTGAGTGCGTCCGACCGTGAACGTATCGGAGCCGAATATATATCACGCACCCGCATACATCGTAAAAGTGACAAACCATATTTTATCGATAAAATGCCGAATAACTGGCAAAATGTTGCGCTGATCCACCTGATCCTGCCCAACGCCAAAATTATCGATGCGCGGCGCAACCCGATGGATTGTTGCTTTTCCAATTTTAAACAGCATTTTGCCCGTGGCCAGAGTTTTTCATACAGCCTTCATGATGTGGGCCAATATTATGCAGACTATGTCGGTTATATGCAGCGGGTCGATACAGTCTTGCCGGGCCGTGTCCATCGCGTGATTCACGAATCTTTGATTGAAAATCCGGAACGTGAAATCGGGGCTTTGCTGGAATATCTCGGTCTGCCGTTTGAGGAGGCGTGTCTGCAGTTCTGGCAAAATGATCGTGCCGTTCAGACTCCAAGCGCCGAACAGGTACGCCGTCCGATAAATCGCGACGGGATTGACCAATGGAAACCCTATGAACGGCATCTGCAACCGCTAAAGACTGTTCTTGGCAGTGTTTTGGACAGCTATCCCGACGTTCTATAGCGCCGGTGAATTGCAACCGCGCCGGAAACAATAGTTGCATCCTTGCAACAGGGCGAAGGCTAAATGATGCCGATTTGCGACATTAACCGAAAATATATTGCGCTGCGGCAGGGAATAGGAGTCTAATTGTTTCAGGGAAACTAGGGAGGTCGCAATATGCGCCATATGAACAGAACAACCAAAGTCCGCGCAGCCGCATCCATGCTGCTCGCATCGACTGCCTTGGGCTTTGCGATGCCCGCGGTAGCGCAAGATGCACCAGCAGATGAAGAGGCATTGCCGGGCGAAATCGTCGTTACCGCGACAAAGCGCGAAGAAAGTCTGCAAAAGGTGCCGTTGAGCATACAGGCACTTGGTGAAGAGACGCTTGACCAACAACAGGTCGCAAGCCTTGATGATTTTTCAAAGCTTTTGCCAAGCGTCAGTTTCCAGTCGTTCGGTCCCGGTCAATCGCAGATTTATTTCCGTGGCGTTTCCAGTGGTGGCGACGGTCTGCACATTGGGCCTGCACCTGCAACCGGCCTTTATCTTGACGAAATTCCGGTCACGACCATCGCAGGTTCGGTCGATCTTCATGTCTATGATATCGCCCGTATCGAGGCGCTGTCAGGTCCGCAGGGCACTCTTTTTGGCGCAAGCTCGCTTTCGGGCACGTTGCGCCTGATTACGAACAAACCATCTACCGCTGGATTTGAAGGCGGTGCCGACGTCCAGATCAACAAATATGGCAAGGGCGAATTTGGCGGCAGTCTTGAAGGATTTTTGAACTTCCCGCTGTCCGACAATGCCGCCTTGCGCGTCGTCGGATTTTACCGTCGTGAAGGCGGCTATATCGACAATATCGCGGGCAGCCGGACGTTTACGCTTGATGATACCGATCCAGCAACAAATTTGACCGTCACCAACGCGGCACTTGTGGAAGATGATTTCAACGATGCCGAAACCTTTGGTGGTCGCGCAGCGTTGAAGATTGATCTCGATGACAATTGGACGGTGACGCCAACGATCATCTACCAGAATCAGGAGACTTCCGGGCCATTCCTGTTCGATCCCCGCAAAGGAGACTTGAAAGTCACCGACTTTCAGGAAACCCGTTACAAGGATCGCTGGTTCCAGGCCGCGTTGACGGTTGAAGGCAAGATCGGCAATTGGGATATGGTCTATTCCGGTGGTTATTTCGAACGCAAGGTCAATAGTGCCGCAGATTATTCCTATTATTCGGTCGCTTATGACACTTACGGTTCGTACTACACAAACTTCCCCACCGGAACGGGCGGGTTTCTTGATCCGTCGCAATTTGTGTTTACCGCCGACAAGTACACCAAGCAGACACATGAATTGCGGTTTGTTTCGCCGTCGGAAAACCGGTTTCGTGTAACTGCAGGCGTGTTTTTCCAGCGTCAAACCGATGCGATTGCAGCCAATTACGACATTGCCGGATTAAGCGGGATCCCAACACCGCCCAACAGCAATTTGATACCCGTTGGTGCTGCATTCGGTGATACCGTGTTCCTGACCCGGATCGACCGCAAAGACCGCGATCTTGCCGCCTTTGCCGAAGCAACATATGACATAACGGAAGAAGTGAAGCTGACCGCCGGTATTCGCGGGTTTGAAGCCAAAAGTTCGCTATTTGGTTTCTCCGGCTTTAACCGCAATGCGTTGCAGGCAATCTGTTTGCCGACGACCGCAACCAACCGTCCGTGCGACAATGTCGACAAGAAATACAAAGAAACCGGTGAAACACATAAGGTCAATCTGAGCTGGCAAGTGACGCCGGAAAAGATGATCTATGCGACATATTCCACCGGTTTCCGTCCGGGCGGTAACAACCGTCGTCCGGGCATTCTTCCTTTCGATTCCGATACGCTTTCCAACTATGAAATTGGCTGGAAAACCAGTTGGCTGGACCGGAAACTCCGCCTGAATGGCGCGGTCTTCTATGAAGAATGGAAAGATTTGCAGTTCGGCCTTGTACCTGTTGGCAACAATGGCGTGACTAACACCTATAATGCCGGTGATGCCCGCATTTATGGCATTGAAGGCGACTTTGCGCTGTCACTGGGTGGCTTCACATTGTCAGGTTCGGGAACTTATATCGACGCGCAATTGACAACAGATTTCTGTCAGGTCGATGCGACGGGCAATATTGTCTGTGTTCCAGGCGTTACCCCGGCTGCGGCAAAGGGCACCCGTTTGCCGGTTCAGCCAAAGTTCAAGGGCAGCCTGACCGCCCGCTATGAATTTCCACTGGGCAGCAATGACGCCTTTGTCCAAGGTTCGATGAACCATCAAGGTGGAACCCGGACTTTTCTGACTGACGACGATTTCGCTGCTGTTGGCCCGACCGGTGCTTTTACCACTTTCGACTTTTCCGCAGGCACCAATTTTGGAAATTGGAGTGTTGAAGCCTTCATCCAGAATGCGTTCGACAAACGCGGCCAATTGAGCCTGAACACAGCTTGCTCAACAACCATTTGCGGCGCATTTTCAAGGGTCTATCCGGTCAAGCCGCAGATATTCGGATTGAAACTGGGCACAAAATTCTAATGAGTTAGTCACGACCACGGTTAATCGCCAAGGGTGACAGGGGGAGAAGCCGGGTCTTGTTAGACCCGGCTTTTTCATGTGCGGTTAGCCGAACAAACGACCCAGAAAGCTGCGGTCCGCCAATATTTCGGCGGCGCAATTATGACCCGGTGCGCCGGTCACGCCGCCGCCCGGATGTGCGCCAGCGCCGCACATATACAGGCCCTTCAATGGCCCGCGATACGCGCCATGGCCAAGGACAGGCCGCGCGCTCCACAATTGGTCGAGGCTCATATTACCGTGCATAATATCGCCGCCAGCAAGCCCGAATTTGCGTTCGAGTCCCTTTGGCGACAATATCTGCCGACCCAGAACCGATGCACGGAAACCGGGGGCATATTCCTCCACCGTATCGATAATCAGATCGGCTGCCTTGCCTTCTTCGGCATCCCAATCCCGCCCATCGGGCAGTTCGGGGGCAAATTGCTGGCAGAATAGCGACGCGACATGCTGGCCTGCCGGAGCAAGGCTGTCGTCGATTGTTGACGGTATCAGCATTTCCACGATCGGCTTTTGCGACCAGCCATCGCGCTTTGCGTCGAGGAAGGCGCGGTCCATATAGTCCAGTGTCGGGGCAATGATGATGCCGGACTGGTGATGTTCGCCGGGTTCCGGCAAGCAGGTGAATTTCGGCAATTCCGACAAGGCGACGTTCATGCGGAAAGTGCCGCTGCCTGCCTTGAAACCTTTGATGCGGCGCTTGAATTCGGGCTTCAGATCGCTGTCATCAAACATGCGTTCGTACAGAATCTTGGGTCCGACATTGGAAATGACGCGGTCGGCCATGACTTCTTCGCCGCTTTCGAGCCGCACGCCCGCAACTTTTTCGCCGTCGACCAGAACGCGTGCAACAGGTGCTTCCAGACTGATGTCCACGCCGAGTTCGCGGCATACCTTGGCCATGATCTGCGTGATGTTGCCCATCCCGCCGACGCTGTGGCCCCAGGCACCCTTGTTTCCGTTCACCTCGCCAAAGACGTGATGCAGCAGGACATAAGCGCTGCCGGGTGTATCGGGGCTGGCATAGTTGCCCACCACGGCATCGAAGCCGAACGCGGCCTTTACAGCTTCGCTTTCAAACCAGCTGTCGAGGAAGCTACGCGCCGATTTCGTAAACAGGTCGAGTACATCACGCTGCTGGCTGAGCGACAATTTAATCAGGCCACGCCCTTGGCGGGCGGCATCGATAAATGTCTTCAGGCCATCGCCAACATTTGGTGGGGATTTGAGTGCCAGATCGCGCAGGACATCAGCGACATTTTCCAGCATTTCATAATAATCGGGCAGAACCTGCGCATCATGTTTGGAAAACCGGGCAAATTCCGCCTGCGTGCGTTCGAGCCCGCCACCCAGCTTCAAATATCCACCATCTTCCTGTGGTAGAAAATTGCTAATTGGACGTTCGATGACGCGATAGCCATGATCGGCCAACCGCATATCGGAAATAACCTTGGGCTGAAGCAGGCTGACGGTGTAGCTTGCGACGGAGTTGCGGAAACCCGGATGAAATTCCTCGGTCACGGCAGCACCGCCAACGACGTCGCGGCGTTCGACAATCCGGACTTTCAGTCCGGCACGCGCAAGGTAGAAAGCGCACACAAGGCCGTTGTGGCCGGCACCGATAATCAGGGCATCATATTTTTTGGTCATTTTTGGCTCCAGCCCGGCGCGGGGCGATGTTCGAGACAGGCTTCAGGAATAAGGTGACGGACGCGGCGGCAGAAGCTTTTCAGGCAAACTTCCTTGTCCGACAAAGGGCCCATCGAAAAGCTGCGGCTTTCCATGCCCTGTTGAACACGCGTAATCAGTTCGGCGTCTTCGGCGTTAACCTGCCGGTTGATACGCCAGTTGAGGTACCGCGCCGCGCGCATTTCGCGGCGATCGTCGTCCAGAACATAGCTGATCTCGCGGATCAGGCAGCTGTCGGGGCCGGTCGGCAACCATTGCATGAAATCGACCTGATCAGGATAAATGTCGAAGGCGACCGACGGCCATAGCTTGAAATAGAGCCAGCGCTTCTGATTGGCGTCGGGCAGATAGGGGACGGGCGGCAAAAGGCTTTGATAGGCACGCTCCGACCAGTTGGATGACGTCCGGTCCACCAGATCCCCCCACATGCGGTCGACATGGGGCTCGGCTTCGACGCCATAGCTTTTGCCGAAAAGCCGGGTCAGTCCGGGATGCGCGACCGGGATGTGGAGACCATCGGAATAATTGTCGCCGACATTTTTCCAGTTCACCGCGCGTGGGCGCAAGGTAACGCGGCCCAAGGCCTTCAATTCTTCGAATTTATACGGCGCAACCTGATCTTCATAAGGGGCCATCATCTCGACCACCGATGGTCCGCCACTTTCCAACCGGACAAAAATGAAACCGCGCCAAAGTTCCATATCCACCGAAACCAGCCCGGCCTTGTCTTTATCGAGAGTAGGATAGGATGCGCTGTCAGGAACACCGGTCAGCCGGCCTTCAAGGTCATAGGTCCACGCATGATAGGGACATACAAGCTTTTTTGCACAACCACTCGATCCATCGACGAGCCGCGAACCGCGGTGACGGCAAACATTGGTAAAGGCGCGCAATATTTGGTCTGCGCCACGCACAACAATAATGCTCTCGCCAACATAGTCGAGGCTGTGCCAATCGCCTGCATTGGGAATGTCGCTGATATGGCAAACAACCTGCCATGCGGGGCGAAAGATGCGCTCAACTTCAAGTTTCGCAAATTCGGGATCGTTGTACGTCCATGCCGGAAGGCTCCAGCCTTCTAGTGCGTGTGTATGATCCTGAGCGGTTTGAACGGACATGTTGATTCCTTTGTTATACGAGTGTATAACAACAGCATGAGCGCGCGACAAGTCTTTACCCGCGAGAGCGCCGATATCCGCAAGGAAGCGATGATTGCGGCCTGTGCCCATTGTCTTGCGACATTCGGTGCGCAGGGCACATCGGTACGCGCCATCTGTGTTGAGGCAGGCGTGTCACCGGGTTTGCTGCGTCATTATTTCGACGGTATCGATGCGCTGGTCGCGGCAACCTACCGGGCAACAGGAGCGAGGGTTGCCAAGGCGCTGCATGAGGCGGTCGCAGCGGTGCCCGCCGATAATCCGCGCGGCCGGCTTCTCGCATTTGTAACCGCGAGTTTTCGCGAGCCCATTGCTGATCCCGAGTTGCTCGCCACATGGATTGCCTTTTGGAGCCTTTCGCGAACAGATCCCGTGATCGGGCAAATCCATGGCGAGATATACGCGGACAATAGACGCGATATGGAGCAGTTGATCGCAGCCTGTCCCGGCGCGCCCAATGATCCGCGCCTGATGGCGGTTGCGTTAACGGCTATGGTCGATGGACTCTGGCTGGAACTCAGTCTGGGCAACGCGCCCTTCAGTGTCGATGAGGCAGAGGCGCTTGCGGAAAAGTGGTTGGATAGTTTGCTGGCATAGTTTCAAATGCAACGTTAATGTTGCGGCATGAGCGATGCCCCCATGACCTATGCGCGCTATCTCGCGCTCGACGAATTGCTATCCTGCCAGCATCCCCAGTCGGAACTGGACGATGAGATGCTATTCATTATCATCCACCAGACCAAGGAGCTCTGGTTGAAACAGATGATCCGCGAACTGCAACTCGCGCAGTCGCAAATTCGCAGCGATGCGCTTATTCCAGCTTACAAGGCGTTAGCAAGAGTGAGCCGTATTCAAGCAGTTATGACACTGAGTTGGGATGTTTTGTCGACTATGACGCCGTCCGACTACACGCGTTTCCGGCATGTTCTGGGGCCAAGCTCCGGTTTTCAATCTGACCAGTTTCGTACCGTCGAATTCATGCTGGGCCTGAAAGACAGCGCGCATTTGAAGTTTCAGGAGGATCGTCCCGAAGCGCGCGCGGCGATGATGACGGCGCTGACAGAGCCAAGCATTTGGGATGATACCATCATCGCTCTGGCGCGTGCCGGTATTGATGTTCCCTTGGGGCAATTGTCGCGTGATTGGGCGCAGCCACATGTGTTTTCGCCCGAAGTCGAAGCCGGATTTCTGCAAGTTTATCGCGATACCGAACGCTATTGGGAGCTCTATCAGTTGGCGGAGAAGCTGGTTGATCTGGACGATGCCATGGCGACGTGGCGGCACAAGCATGTGATAACGGTGGAGCGTATCATCGGTGGAAAGCGCGGTACGGGGGGAACCGCCGGTGTCAGCTATTTAAGCAGCACTCTCAGCAAGCGCGCCTTTCCCGAATTGTGGTCGCTGCGGACCCAGTTGTGAGTTTCAAGCATCTCTTCAGCCGATCGCTGACCGCTGCGCCCGATCGCCTGCACTTTGCCGCACATAGCCATCATTTGTGGCCGGATGCGAGCCATGATGGGCAGATGGCGGCATGGGCGGACGCCGCCCATATGGCGGATCATAAATGGGGCATCATCATGGGCAGCCTCTGGTCAGCGGCGCAGGGTCATGTTGCTTCGGAACTGGCCTTGCCCGATCCATCGACGATCAGCTTTTCTCCGAACACGCATGATTTCCTGGTGCGCATTATTTCCGCCATGGACCGTCCAACGTTGCGCATATTGTCGACCGATGGCGAGTTTCACAGTTTCCGGCGGCAAATGGCGCGCTGGGTGGAAAGCGGGAAAATCGTCTGGAGACAGGTGCAGCCGGATGCTTTGGCGGCCGAAGCGGGCCGAAACGAATATGATCTGATTTTTGCGAGTCATGTGCTGTTCAATTCGGGCCGGGTTGTCGACATTGCGCCGTTGGCTGCGCTGGCAAAGCCCGAGGGGCCGTGGGTTGTTGTAGACGGCTATCACGGCTTCATGGCTATCCCCACTAATCTGACCGATGTTGCCGACAGGATATTCTATCTGTCGGGTGGGTATAAATATGCCATGGCGGGCGAAGGGGTTTGCTTCCTGCACGCGCCACCCGGATTTGCGCCGAGGCCGGAGATAACGGGCTGGTATGCGGAGTTTGATGACCTTGCCCTATCGCCCGGAAGCGTCGGTTACGCGCCCGATGGCCGACGGTTTCTTGGGAGTACATTTGATCCTTCCGGACTTTACCGGTTTTGCGCCGTTCGCAATATGCTGGAAATTGAAGGCCTGACAACGGAAGTTATTTCAGCTTATGTCACACGTCTGCAACAGCAATTTCTTAGCAATTTGAATGTGTCGCATATGCAAATTGTCAATCCGCTTGGCGATAAACCCCATGCCCGGTTTTTGGCGCTAAAGGGCCCGCGGGCGTCACAGATTCATGCGGCTTTGGCGGGGCATCACGTTGTGACCGACGTCAGAGGAGACGTTCTGCGATTCGGGTTCGGTATCTATCAAGATGAAAAAGACGTTGACCGATTGCACGACATATTGAAGTTAATAGACTGAAAATAGAAGGAAACAGGAATGTCATTCATCATAAATCGTCGCGCTTTGTTGGCAACTGCGGGTTTCGGCATAGGCGGACTGATGCTTCCTGGCGGTGCTTTAATGGCACAGGCGTTGCTCGGGCTAACCGGATTTACACATAATGTTGCAAGCGGTGAACCATCCGCAGATTCTGTGTTGCTATGGACCCGCTATGTGAACCCCACCGGCGGCCCTTCCAAGGTTCGTGTCGAAATTTCGGAAAGTCAGGATTTTGTGAAAATTGCCGGCGGAGGCCAAATGGTCACGGGGCCGTGGCGTGACCATACGGTCAAGATTACGGTGGATAATCTGGCGCCGGGCAAATGGCATTGGTTCCGCTTCATCGCGCCCGATGGTACGATTTCGCCCGTTGGCCGGACAAAGACGCTTCCGGTTGGAAAAACCGCAAAATTTAACATCGCTATATTTTCCTGCTCGAACCTCGGCTTTGGTGAATTTAACGCTTATGGCCATGCGGCGGCGCGCGATGATATTGATCTGGTACTGCACATGGGCGACTATATTTACGAATATGGTCGCGGCGGATATGACGGCGGCGCAAAATTTGCCGCGCGCATTTTCCCATCCGATGAAATTTTGACGCTGGCCGATTACCGGTTGCGCTATGCCAGCTATCGCGCCGACAAACAGTTGCAGGCTTTGCACGCGAATTTCCCCATGGTCCCGAGCACGGACGATCATGAAGGCACCAATGACATGTGGGAAGGCGGCGCACAAAATCACCAAGCGGACGAGGGCGATTGGACCAACCGCAAAAACGCCGCGATGCAAGTTTGGCGCGAATGGCTGCCGGTCGGTGAAACACCCTGGAAAGAATATCCGATAGGCGATTTAGCGACCTATTACCGCACCGACACGCGTGCAGTCGGTCGTTCACGACCTTATGAAGCAAGCGATTATATGCGCGCGGCCGACCCTGCAAAAGCGTTGTCAGAATTTCGCCAAACCGATTGGCTCGATCCGTCAATGACGATGATGGGCACAGAGCAGGAAAGCTGGCTGTACAAGGCAATCGGCCGTAATCAGGGCCTTTGGGCGGTTGTCGGATCGGGCACAAATATGGGGTATAATTACACCCCGGAAGACGCTTTGAACTGGTTCCCCGCAAATGCGCCTGACCGCACAAAGAATTTTGTACGGCAGGGCATTGCGACGGCAAAAGCCGGGCTGCCTTATAATCTGGACAATTGGGGCGGCTATCCTGCGGCCCGGTCTCGGCTTTTGGCGGCGGTGCAGCGCAATGATGCCAATCTGGTCGTTGTCACGGGCGATAGTCACAATGCCTGGGCCTATGATCTTCCCGAAGGTGGCAAGCCGGCTGGTGTCGAATTTGGCGGGCACAGCGTGTCCTCCCCCGGTTTTGAAAGTGCGACGCAAGGCACTGATCCCGCCGTCATCGCACGCGGACTGGTTGAAGGCAGCAAGCAGGAGCTGCGCTGGGTCGATACCTCCAATCGTGGCTATATGCATTTGTCACTCACGCAACAGGCTGCGACGAATGAGTGGGTGTTTATGCAGTCGGTCAAAGATGTTTCCATGGAGACAAAAACCAGCCATCGCATGAAAGTGCGGCCGGGTCGCAAGGTTCTGGAATCTGCGTAAGGGCGATAAAATCTGCTCACAAACACCGGCCGTATTTAACCGTGCGATTAAACACGCTTGATTTCTTGTGCTCCATCGCGTCATAGAGGAATAAATACCAGACGGGAGAGTGCGATGCAGATGGCGGGACTTGGCTATAGCGAGGAGCAGATAGAGCTGCTTGATGTTGCGACAAGCTTTTGCCGCGACAAGTCCCCTATCGACAAGGTTCGCAAGCTGATGGAAAGCGACACGGGCTTCGATGCCGACATTTGGGCTGAAATGGCCGCGCTCGGCTGGACGGCAATTGCGATCCCCGAGGTGCATGGCGGGGTTGGCCTGTCTTTGGCAGAAGTTGTTCCGGTCGTGGAGCAAATGGGCCGTCATTTGATGGCCTCGCCATTTGTTGCATCAACACTCGCGTCGCAAACTCTGATTGCCGGGGGAACAGAAACCCAGCAATCACATTGGCTTCCCAAGCTTGCCGAAGGTGCAATCGGAACATTGGCGTTGTTTGAAGCGCATGGAGATTGGGACCTTGGCAATATCACAGCCGCAGCAAAATCCGATGGCGACTCTTTGCTATTGTCGGGTGAAAAGCTGTTTGTGCAGTGGGGCGGAAATGCCGAATTGGTCATCGCTTCTGTGATGCTGGATGGCAAAGCTGCTCTCATTCTGCTCGACGCGGCGCAGGTTGCGGGCCGATTGCGCCGCGAAGCGATTATTGACGAGACCAAACGCAGCTTTGCCTTAATGCTCGATGGACTTTCAATACCCAAATCCGCCGCGCTTGATATCGGCAAGGCCATGCAAATATTGGCGCACATCGAACAGGCGGCGACTTTGTTGCAGAGCGCCGAAATGTGTGGCGGGTCGCAAAGCGTGATCGACTATACCGTCAGCTATCTGCAAACGCGAAAGCAGTTCGGGAAAATAATCGGTGAATATCAGGCATTGAAGCATCCGACGGTCGACGCTTATGTAGATTATGAAAAAGCGCGGTCGCATTTGTACAGCGCTGCCAGCAGCTTCAGCGATCAGGGATTGGGCGAAGTTGCCGTTCGAATGGCAAAGGCTGCTGCGGACGGCGTGTATAGCTTTGCGGCAGACCGCGCGATCCAATTTCACGGCGGCTTTGGCTTTACCCATGATTGTGACGCCGGGCTGCATCGCCGCGCCGCAATTTTCCATGCGTCCCAATTTGGCGACGCCGCATGGCAGCGCGCCAAACTGAGTCACTTGTTACTTGGGTAGTTTGCCTGTTCGACCCTGACGTCAGGACCGAATGAGATAGTCAAAGGCTGACAAGGCGGCCTTTGTGCCTTCGCCCATTGCAATGATGATCTGCTTGTACGGTACGGTGGTCACGTCCCCCGCCGCGAATATTCCGGGCACATTGGTTGCACCGTGCGAGTCTATTTCAATCTCGCCGCGCGCCGATAGCGCCAACGGGCCTTTCAGCCATTCGGTGTTGGGGACCAAACCAATCTGTACGAATATCCCTTGCAGATCAATTTGATGCACTGCGTCTGTTGTCCTGTCCTTATACAACAAACCCGTCACTTTTTCGCCGTCGCCCAGTACTTCGGTCGTAAGCGCCGAGGTGATGATGTCCACATTGGGCAAACTGCGTAATTTGGCCTGTAAAACAGCATCGGCACGCAGTTGCCCGTCATATTCGATCAACGTGACGTGTGCGACAATGCCGGCAAGGTCGATGGCTGCTTCAACGCCGGAATTGCCGCCGCCGATAACCGCCGTGCGCTTGCCCTTATACAATGGCCCATCGCAATGGGGGCAGTATGCAACACCTTTATTGCGATAGGCATCTTCACCCGGCGCACCCATTTGACGCCAACGTGCGCCAGTGGACAAGATGATTGTTTTCGCCTTCAAACGCGCGCCGTTCACAAGCTTTATCTCATGCAATTCGCCTGCCTTTCCCGGGATAAGTTCATCCGCCAATTGCAGGTTCATGATATCGACTTCATAATCGCGGACATGCTGTTCCAATTGCGACGCGAGCTTGGGGCCTTCGGTATGCGAAACCGAAATGAAGTTTTCGATGCCCATTGTATCAAGAACCTGGCCGCCGAAGCGTTCGGCCACGACGCCTGTGCGGATACCCTTGCGGGCCGCATAAATTGCCGCCGCCGCGCCGGCAGGGCCGCCGCCGACAACCAAAACGTCAAATGGTGCTTTGCCTGCAATTTTTTCGGCAGCGCGTGCCACAGTTCCGCTGTCCAATTTGGACATGATTTGCGCGAGGTCCATTCGCCCTTGGCCAAATGGCTCACCATTCAGGTAAACCGCGGGAACCGCCATGACTTTGCGGGTTTCCACTTCTTCGCGGAACAAAGCGCCATCGATGGCAACATGGCTGACATTTGGGTTAAGCGCCGCCATGATGTTGATCGCCTGAATCACATCCGGGCAATTTTGGCAGGTGAGCGAATAGAAAGTCTCGAAATAATATTCACCCTCCAGCGCCCGCACGGCATCGAGAAGCTCGGCCTCTTCCTTGGGCGGATGGCCGCCCATGTGGAGCAATGCGAGCAGGAGCGACGTGAATTCATGCCCCAAGGGCAGGCCGGCAAAGTGAGTTTCGGCTGTCCCGTCGGCCCGGCGTATTGCAAAGGATGGAACGCGGTCTGCCTGACCATCGAAGCGGGCGCTCAACAGATCTGATTGCGCCACGACTTCTTCGACCAGCGACCGCATCTCGGCTGCCTTCGCGCTGTCGTCCAGCGTCGCGACCAACTCAACGGGCGTCCGCAAATTGGCCAAATAGGTTTTTAGCTGAGCTGTTGTTGAGGAATCTAGCATGAGGATGTCTTTTCAAAACGAGCGAAATGGAGCCGCAAATGAGCGACGGGACGGATTGCGATAAGGGGAAGGCAGGGCCGCGCCACCGGAAAGCGGCGCGGCACCTGTCGGACTTGGTTAGATCTTGCCTACAAGGTCGATCGAAGGAGCCAGGGTTTCGCTACCTTCTTCCCACTTGGCAGGGCAAACCTGACCGGGATGCTCACGCACATAGATGGCGGCCTTGATCTTGCGAACCAGTTCAACCGCGTTTCGGCCAACGCCTTCGCAGGTGATTTCGGTAACCTGGATAACGCCGTCTGGATCAACAACAAATGTCGCGCGGTCGGCAAGGCCCTGGCCTTCACGCAGGACGCCGAAATTGTTGCTGATGACGTGATTCTGGTCACCCAGCATATGATAGTTGATCTTGCCGATTGCCGGCGAGCTGTCGTGCCATGCCTTGTGGCTGAAATGCGTATCGGTGGACACGGCGTAAACCTCTACGCCCATCGCTTGCAAATCAGCATATTGGTCGGCCAGATCTTCAAGCTCGGTCGGGCACACAAATGTGAAATCGGCAGGATAGAAGAAAAATACGGCCCACTTACCAGTCACATCCGTGTCGGAAACTTCAACGAACTTCCCGGCTTTGTAAGACTGTGTCGTAAACGGCTTAAGTGTTGAACCAATGATACCCATATTCTGTCCTTTCGATTTTGAAGCGTAATTCGATGCATGCTTAAGAGCGGATTGTGACAGAATCGTCCAGCAACTGTTTTTGCAATCAGTAATCGTTTTAATCGATTAAAGTGCAGGCAAGTAATGCATTTGACCAATATGTAAGAGAGCCAGACATGAGGGGCGCGTTTCAACAGCCGAAAAATGGCGCACCCAAGAGGATTCGAACCTCTGGCCTCTGCCTTCGGAGGGCAGGGTATACGGACAATGGGAAGCAACTGAATACACTTAACAGCATGAAAATTAGTGAAATATATATCTTCTTGTGTCTAGTGATATCCATATATATTCCATACTCATTCCATACAGTAGTTTGAGAGGAAACGGATAATGGCGTTGGACCTGAGCAAGGTCGGCAACCGGGAAAGGTTAAAAGTGCAGCGCGAGCCACATTGGCAGAGGCTCCGTGCCGGTTGCTTCTTGGGATTCCGACCGTCCAAGCGTGGAGGTAAGGGAACTTGGATTGCTCGTATCTACGATGACGACGCCAGTAGGTATCACGTAAAATCGCTGGGCGACTTCGGAACACTTCTCGGGAACGAGATGTTCGCTGCGGCGAAGCGAGAGACTGAAAAGTTGGCTGAACTGTTAGAAACTGGAGGTGTACTCCGCGCCAAGGTCGAAACAGTGGCTGATGCTTGTCGCGACTACGCCAGTGACCGGCCAGAGGCAGAGCAACGATTTCAACGATACGTTTATGACGATGCCATCGCGAAAGTGAGACTGGATAAACTGCGGCGACGCCACGTAAAAGAATGGCGGGAGCGGTTAGAAGTGCAACCCGTCCTTGTGAGCCGTCGCAATAGCGAAGACCCAGTCAAGCGTGCGCGGGCACACTCTACGGTTAATCGTGATATGGCAGCGCTGCGAGCAGCTTTGGCCAAAGTACTATCGCACGGTGCACCGAGTAGTGAGGCAGCTTGGCAAGAAGCA
>NZ_JBJXFW010000021.1:0-37230 GCF_046154385.1 Sphingorhabdus sp.
AAAAACAATCGAACATCGGCGCTTGCATCACCGCAAGCTCGCCGCATAATATCAACCAACCAATGGACCCAAACACTCACCTGTTTTAAGCTGGCATATGTCTCAAATTATCTGACGACGGACAGATGGTGATCTGACAATAGGCTGGATCAAGCTCCATCAATCGAGCGATGCGCCCTGTTTTTTCGGCAGCAATCAGAGTCGTGCCGGATCCGCCGAAGGTATCGAGGACAGTATCGCCGCGATTACTGACATCCCGGATGGCGTCGGCCACAAGATTTACAGGTTTAACCGTCGGATGCGCGGCAAGCTCTTCCCTACGTTCGCGCTTGAACGTATTAACACCGGCATAACTCCAAACGTTGGTTCGGTATCGCCCTTTATCTCCTAGCCCAAAATTGTTGATATGAGGTGCATGACCCTTTTTCCAAACCGTGATCAATTCATGCTGCGAGCGATAGAAGGTTCCCATTCCGGCATTTGTTTTGGACCAAACGCAAAGATTTTTCTGTTCGGTAAATACAGATTCACCTGCAGCGATGATTTCGGCGAGATGTCGCCAATCCATGCAGGCATATATGATAGCGCCGTCCTTGCAGACACTAGCGATAGCAACGAATGATGACGTGAGGAACTCAACAAACTGCCCTGATGTCATTTCACCACTAGCTTCGGCAAATTCCCGATGACGCACGCGTCCAAGCCCACATACATGGCCGTCGATCGGAACGTTGTATGGTGGATCAACGAATACCATCGTAGCGGTATCCGTCCCCATCAGTTTCGCCACTTCGGCGATCGATTTGGCATCGCCGCACATGATACGGTGCCGCCCTAATGACCAGATATCACCTGGCTGGACGATTACATCTCCGCTTTCTGGTATTGAAGGATATTCGTCCTCCGGCATCGTAGGCTGTACACTGGCATCGCTTACGTCAGTCAATATCATATCGATCTCGACGGCGTCGAAACCGGTTAGGGTTGTGTCATAGTTGCATTCAAACATTTCGCCGAACTCTTCAGCTAATATTTCATAGTCCCAGCCAGCATTAAGCGCGATCTTGTTGTCGGCTAATGCAAAGGCTTTGACTTGCGCCTTGGACAAATTGCGTAACGCAATAACAGGCACCTTTATCAGTCCCCGGCTTTTTGCAGCAGCAAGGCGACAATGCCCTGCAACCACCATATTGTCGCCGTCGATAATGATTGGATTGTTGAAACCGAACTCGTCGATTGACCTCGCGACTTGCTCGATCTGCTTTAGGGAGTGGGTGCGCGCATTGCGCGGGGAAGGTTTCAGTTTTGAAACCTCAACCCATTCTATCTGTCGTATTTCACTCATAAACCAGGACTCCTAAAAATTCGCACACAACGTACGAAGTACAGAATTCCCGGTTCTGATTGTCAGATAACATGATTCGCGAATTACGCAATATAGATTCTACATAAAATTATTTTTTCTGATTTTTTACTGTAATAATGAAGTCGTAACTTCAAGTATTACTTTATAATACATTTCATATTGATAATTTATTATTACGCCAGTTTAAAACTTCGGTATTAATGCCATTAATGCCGTCAGCATTATATTTATGAGGGACTGCCATTGCAGTTTCTATTTAGTGTCGCTGCACCACCGACGATACATCGCTGCAGCCAGCGATTTTATTCACTGCTTCTGGAGCGTTGTCTTGGAGTTAAAAATGGCCGAATTTCGGGAGTTTCGGTCTCGTGTTCGGGATTTTGCCCTATAATTCTGGCAACTTTTCCCTGCAAATACGCTGTTTAACAGGGATATCGGGACGAGACCGTATCAACCAGGACTGCCCACACCACCATTTTCCCCATGAGATGGCCAACACATTATCCCGGACATAAGATCATTATGTCGACGCCGAACAATCAGGTTTCACGGCGCTATTTCTTGGCTGGACGTGCTTCTTCATAATATAGCGGCCCAAGTGAATCCAGCACCTCATCTGTGCCAAATGCGTAAGGCATATCGCCTGTATTTTCGATAAACCGCACGGTCAGTTCTGTTTTGAAGCCATTGTTAACGCTGCTGATAACCATGCCATTTCGGGTAGACTGCATTGTTCGGGTAAAGTCTTTGCGATCAACGATTACAAACGCGTTTTTACCTGCCGACTTGGCCAGCTCGGCAGCGCGTAGCAACGTCATTTCCTGCACCAAAGCGGCCGATGGTGTATTCCCGATAAATTCAACTTTGGTTGTGCCATCGGCATTATCCGTTGAACGAAAGCCATCTGTCCGATTTATTCCGCCCAGCAAGCTGGTTCCCATCGTCAATGCACCGCCGATCAATGCCCCCACGATATTAGGCCGTGCCCGTTCATAATCGACAACCGATCGCGGTGTTTCAGGTGCGACCAAAAGTTTTCGGACTATTTCGATCAAATCCTTACGGCGCTTTTCGGCTAAATCCTTTTCAAAGGATGTGATGTCGGGAACCACCAATCCACCTTGCGCCGGAAGCGCGGTGCGTAAGGCCGTCAGCAATTCAATAGTCGCCGCATCGCGTGGCATCCCTGATCCAACCAGCGCAGAAAGGGCGTCATTTGTGCGTCCTTCTGCCGTGGCAATCCTTGCCTCGATCTGGCGTCTCCGCAATGCGATAAAATCTTTAAGCGCATTACGCGCCGGTGATTGCACGTTGGACACAGGTGCCTGTGGTGACGTAGCCAATGCAGGAGCGACACCTTCTTCCAGTCGCGATAAATCCTGTCGCGCACCTTCGACATCACCTGTTGCCGCTTTTGCATATGCGGTGTGCAAAGTCATGATTACCGAAGACAGCAAGGAAGAGGTCTGGGCATTGGGCGACAACAGCCCATATGGCTGCAAAGATTGTGTGGGCCATTCCAGCTTTACACCTTGTGCCAGTTTCAGCGCATTTGCGAAATTTCCCAGTTCTGCTTCTTGTATGACTGCATTGATGGCGGCCGCCGGTTCTAGTTTTATTACCGTTAGCCAAGGCGAAGGCGAACCATCACCAATTTTTCGCGACGCCTGTGAAATTTCTGCAACGCCATATTGCACTTGAAGCGAATAAGGTCGGGTTCCTTTGGCGGCACTCAGCAATGAAGCTACGCCGTCGTTTTGACCTTTATACGTCAGCGCCAATGCCCGCATCAGTGATAGTGACACCCCCAAACTGCGTCGAAAAAATCGGTCATTCGCGAGATCCGATGTTTCTTTTTCGGCCAAATCCAGATCAGCAATGGCGTTATCTATTTCAGCCGATTGTAAATATCCAGCCGCTCGCGCTCGCAACAGATGCGCTTTGCGAAGTCGTTGAGTCGGCAACAAGCGGGGACTGGCCAGAGCACGCGTACATGCCGCGATGTCAATGCCCCGGACACCTCCAAAGAAGCTGTAACTGTTTTGCGCTGCCTCACCGCGGAGGCCATCATCTTGCTTGCCAGGATGAATGCGCCCGTCACATCCTTCAAAATCTCGTTTATCGGAGGCATAGGCCGCTGGAGCCATCAATATGGCACATGCAAATAGGGATGCTGACCATATTTTATTCATAAGTCCTCCAAATGCCAACGCTCTATACGTAGATACAAACAGGCGAACAAGAAAGCGGACATTGCTTGCGCAAGTGACTTTATTTCGTCAAGCTCGGCGCCGTCCCGTACCAGCGTTTATAGGCGCGCGAGAAGGCGCTTAAGTCGCTGTAGCCCAGCAGCAGCGCTATTTCTCCGAGGGGTCGTTTGTCTTCCATAAGATATAATTTGCACAGATCCTGCCGGACCAAATCGAGGAGGTTCCGGAACGGCGTACATTCTTCCACCAGTTTGCGCCTTAATGTACGCTCGCTCATCCCGAACGACTTGGCCATCCTGTCCAGAGTAGGCGGAGTTTTATCGATCTCGCTGGATAAGTAAAAATAGCTGTGGGCCAGATGATGCTTGCCTTGCGCCATCCATTGGGCCGGCTGTTCAAAACGTACAGATGCCGCATGATAAAGATCCGGATTTGCCAATGCGGATGGCCTGAACACTTGGCGCGCCGCGATTTCCAGTCGTGTTTCCGGTTTGGAAAATTCGACCGGACACCCAAAAACTGCCTCATATCTCGAAATTTGAAAGCGGGCTTTATGCTGAAAATGGACTGCGCGCAAAATGGGCGCTTCTCCCAATATTTGGCGGGACAGGCGGGCGTAAGTTGCCACGGAGAATTCGATAAGCGGCGCATATGCGTTGGCAAAATCGGGATGGCATTCCCACAACAGAAAGGGTGGCCGCCCCGTCGGTTCGAAAATTGTGCGAAACATCGACTGGCGCAGCATCTGGATGCGGACATTGGCCTCGATCACCGCAGCAAGGTTCGACTCCAGTCGGGTCGCATATCCAAGATCGGAAAAATTCTGCATCGACGCCCGCTCGCCGATACGCAAATTGATCGCGGGATCCTTGAAATGTTGTTCCAGCATTTTGAAAAATCGCAAAGCCAATGGCGCGGCAAACCGATTGAGGGGGTTTCGCAATTGCGTCTCGTCCAGCCCGACAGTTGCCAGCATCACGCGCCGATCACCGCCATCGGCTTCGGCAGCGCACAAAATTCGTACCAGCAAATTGGCAGCAATTGTATCGGGGACGATAAAAGCGCCATTTTGCGAAAAACTGTTGACCCAGCGATAGATCTCATTGCTCCTGTATGACGTAAGGGAAAGCTTCAACACGCCCGGCGTGCGATGGCAAGAGGGAATTTCCGGCGGGTTGCAGCGTCCAAAATCTGGCGCTAAGCCGCATTTATGAACCTTGCATCCCTCCTTGCCCAGTTTGCGCCGGGCGCTTCGTCACACATCGTTTCCATACCGCCGACCTGGCATCAGGGGCGGACGTCATATGGCGGATTAAGCTCGGTTTTGGCGTATCAGGCGGCAAAGCTAACGGGTGAAGATTTACCTCCATTGCAATCCGCGCAAATCGCTTTTGTCGGCCCTTTGGCCAATCAGGTTGAAGTCACGGCAAAAATTTTGCGGCGGGGCAAAAATACCGCATTTGTGAAATCGGAAATCCTCGGATCGGATGGCGTGGGCCTGTCGTGCACATTCATTTTCATGAACCGGCGGCACAGCCATCTGGATTATGAAGGTCTACCAAAACCCGAGTTACCGCCGGTTCCGACGCCGGAAACCGCACGAAGCGGTCCACCCGAATTCTTCACGGGTCATATGCAATATCCGGACAAACGGCTGGAATTGGGAATGGCAACCAACCGTCTGGCCAGCTGGCACCGCTTTACCGAACATGACGGCCTTGACCCTATCGCCGAACTGATTTGCATCGGCGATGCCTTGCCGCCATCGGCGATGGGCCTGATGACCGAAAAAGGCATGGTGAGTTCAATGAACTGGCAGATAAATATGCTTACCGACACACCTGCAACCAAAGACGGCTGGTGGTATCTGGTGAGCGAAACACACCATGCCGCCAACGGTGCAAGCAGCCAGTATATGACGGCATATAATAGCGAAGGCGTGCCCGTTCTAACCGGAATGCAATCCGTCGCGATTTTCGTATAGGGTCTGGGCCTAAGAGCCTGATAAATTGCGCTCGGCCGCGCTGATATAATCACGTGTTATTGGCAAGCTGCGGCGATTGCGGATATATTGTATCTGGTAATTGCACATGCCACCCGATTCAAATGCCGCGGTTGCGCCAGCCAGATAGAATATCCACATCCGGTAAAACCGTTCGCCATATTGCGCGATGATGGCGTCGCGATTGGCGGTTACCCGCGCATACCATTCGCGCAGCGTCAATGCATAATGCAGGCGCAGATTTTCAATGTCGCTGTGCATTAACTTCATCTTTTCGCTCGCCGCCAATGTTTCCGAAAGCGCCGGAATATATCCACCTGGAAAAATATACTTGCGCGTAAAGGCATCAGTGTTGCCAGGTTTGCCAAGCCGTCCGATAGTATGCAGCAGCATGACGCCGTCATCCTTCAGCAGATTGGCGCACGCCCTGAAAAAAGTTTCGAACTGCGGAACGCCGACATGTTCGAACATACCAACCGAAACGATCCGGTCAAAATAGCCCGGCGCCTTCTTTGCCAGCACGCGGTAATCCAGCAGTTCAAAATGGACCTTGTTCGACACACCCGCCGCCTCGGCCCGTTCGCGTGCAAGTTTCAGCTGTTCCTCGCTTAATGTTATCCCCAGAACTTCGACATCGGCTACGCGGTTCAGATACAGCGCCATCCCGCCCCAACCGCAGCCGATATCAAGCACTTTCTGCCCCGGCTCCAACGCCAGCTTCGCCGCGATATGGGCCTTTTTTGCCATTTGCGCCTGATCAAGGCTTGCATCGGCTTCCGACCAATAGGCGCAGCTATATTGCATGTCATCATCGAGCCACATTTGATAAAAATCGTTAGAAACATCATAATGATGCGCCACATTGGACCGTGAATTGGCGAGCGAATTGAGTTGCATCAACGGACGGAATACATGCCGCAGTAATTTCCGCAGAGGTTTGGGGTCTCCGATCTCACCGCCATTTTCCCAAGGATTGTTCCGCCGGATCAGCTCGACAAAACCCATGATGTCATCATCATCGACGCTAACCCCGCCATCCATGTAAGCTTCCGCCATGCCGAGCCGGGGGTTCAATAATATCCCGCGAACTGCGCTGGATGTTTGCACGCGCAAAGTAACGTCTGGCCAGCCCGCAATACGCTCACCATAATGGCTTGTTTCGCCGTCATGGGATATGATCGTCAATCGGCCATATCTTATTTTTCCCCGCAAAATGCGGTCAAGTATCGACATGCAGCAGCTCCCCGGTGTTCTGTTGCTCCTTATTTCGTTTCTTTTATTACAATTGTTACGGCTTTATCCAGAGAGATGAAAATAGACTGGCCGCGCGCAGTATTGCGAGGATCAATTAACCAAGCGCCGCCTGCTTTTCCTCAGCTAACCGGTCGAGTTCGGCCCGGCTTTTTTTCTCGCTCGAGGATTTCAATTGGCCGCAGGCAGCCATGATGTCGCGTCCACGCGGTGTGCGGATCGGCGCACTGATACCGGCTTCGAATATAATGCTGGAGAACCGCTTGATGCGGTCCGGATCCGAACATTCGTAAATCGCCCCGGGCCATGGGTTGAACGGGATCAAATTGACTTTGGCCGGCAATTTATACTGCCGGATCAGGCTTACAAGTTCATGGGCGTCTTCATCGCGGTCATTTTTGTTCTTCAACATCACATATTCAAATGTGATCCGCCGCGCGTTACTCACACCGGGATATTCGGCACAGGCGCGCAGCAATTCATCAATGCCATATTTGCGATTGATGGGGACGATCTCGTCCCGGATTTCCTTCGTCACCGCGTGCAGCGATACGGCAAGGTTCACGTTAATCTCTTCACCCGCCCGGGCCATCATGGGAACGACGCCGCTGGTTGACAGGGTAATCCGCCGCCGCGACAGGCCAAGACCATCGCCATGCATGACGATCTTCATCGCGTCGCGGACATTGTCGAAATTATAAAGCGGCTCCCCCATGCCCATCAGGACGATGTTGGTCAGCATCCGTCCGTCGGCGGTGTAATGGCCGACATCGTCATCGTCTTCATCGTCGTCCGCAATCGACGCCATATTTCCTTTGGGCCACTCCCCCAGTGCATCGCGCGCCAACATCACCTGCCCGACAATTTCACCCGGCGTCAAATTGCGCACCAGCCGCATGGTCCCGGTATGGCAAAAACGACAGTTCAGCGTGCAGCCCACCTGGCTCGAAATACACAATGTCCCGCGATCCGCGTCGGGAATGAACACCATTTCATAATCCTGCGCGTCATCGGTTCGCAAAAGCCATTTGCGTGTTCCATCCGTCGACACCTGTGCCTCAACTACTTCGGGTCGGCCGATAACAAAGCGGTCCGCCAGCCAGGGCCGCATGGTTTTGGCAATGTCGGTCATCGCCTCAAACGAGGTCACACCGCGATGGTATATCCAGTGGAACACCTGCTTCGACCGCAACTTTGCCGCTTTCTCATCCAGTTGCGATTCTTCGAACAATTGCCGGATCTGCAAATGGTTCAACCCCAACAGGTCAATGCGCCCATCAGCGCGCGGGGTGATGGCACGGGTGGTGACAACGGGATCGATATGGCCGGGGATTTGCATGATTTGGGCTATTTCTGTAGGGGCGCAGGAAGGAAACAATCTCGGATGCCATCGACATGTTCTATCAAATCTTTGGCGGCACGATGATCACCCATGCGGTCAAGAATCACATCGATCCCTTCACGACGCGCCAATTTTGCGGCAGGCACGAAATCCGCATCGGCAGCCACGATTACAATTTGATCTACCTGTTTTTTGAAAGCAAGCGAAGCAACATCAAGGCCTAGGCGCATATCGACTCCTTTTTGCTTTGTATCAATCTCAAAATCACCGTCAGTCGCAACGAATTTATCAGGCGCTTCGATCAATCTCGCAGTTGCATACTCAGTCAATCGCCATTTGGAAGTGTCGTTCAGCCGACCAAGCCGGACGGCAACCTTGCGGAGCTTCTGGATCTCTTCATGCAGCGCCAATCTGAACTTCGCATCTTCAGTTTTTCCAAAAACGATTGATTTATGAGAGAGCGGCTGGTGCATGCGCTTCGTCAGAGGCGGACAATCGTAGAAGAAAATGCGATAAAATTCAGGCGATTCTGCCAATTGAAAATTATGCTTTGCAACTTTCTCTGTAAGTTCTGACGGCCCGATGCGAAATGCTAAATGCCAGAAAGCTAGTAATCCTAGCCCATGGGCTACGCTTTCGGGATCATCACGGTTATGGTCTGGGAAACAGTGCTTAAATCTGCGTAGAAAGAACGCGCCATCGACTAATATTGCCGTCGCCATAATGTTTCCAAAAAAGTTGTCCCCGGGAGCGGCCTTGAGCTGATGTCTGCTCTTTCGAGCGCCTCAAGACGGCAAGCCGGGGACGGGATATTTGTTTATATGTAATAAAACTCCCGGAAAGTCAAGTTTTCATACACCCCAGCGCCGCTGCATCTACCGCGCTCGGGGCACCGCGGACGGAATATGTATCGACGATCGAACGGCCATCGCGGCCAAGGCTTTCGATGCTTAGCGATGTAGCAGAGCGCATCGCGGCGATGATCGCCAAGTCCATCCGCCGGTCGTTCGCCCAGCCACTGTCACCGCTCGCTTTCAATCTGAATCTTCGACCTCCAGCGCTCAATATGATACCGCCGTTTGTTGATCGTTCCCGCGACAATTGAACATAAACCTGGTGCGTGACGCCTTTTTTCGGCCAAAACCCGACTGACATATACGCTTTCCGCGTCGCTTTGCCCACCGTGTCTTCCGGCACCGAAATCGCATAGCAGCGCGGCGTGTCGGCATCGCGAAACGCGGCCCAGCCATGATAAACACCCAACCGCTCCTTGGCGATCAAGGGCGTCGCACAGATAGTGGTACACAATAACCATAAGCAGAACTTCACGCCCGCTCCCCTGCGCCTTCACCATCTATGACAAGTTCTTCGACCCCGTCGCGGATCATCACCATGCTGCCTTGCGCCAGGCTGCCCGCAATGGGCGCGTCAAAGCCCTTAAGCGGCGGATGCCCGAGCATAAGTCCGCGCAGAACCCGCGCTGTCATTCCGTGACAGATCACGAGCATATCCTGTTCGAAACGTTGCTCACCAATCCATTCGGTCAGACGCGCCGCAACATCGTCATACCATTCACCTCCCTGGGGCCGGACAGAAAACAGCTTGTGCTCCAAATCGACAATCGGCCCGATTTCGGCGGCGATGTCGGCATAAGTGCGGCTCGACCAAGTGCCTACATCGATTTCCAACAGGCGATCATCACGCGACGTCCGGTGCCAGTCGGCGTCGATTTCTTCGGCAATAAGCGCCAAAGTTTGCAAGGCACGTCCAGCACTTGACGACCATAGTTGCGGCCGCGTGTCGTCGCCGAGATAATTGGCCAATGCCCGCCCCATGACGCGCGCCTGGACGCAGCCATCCCATGTCAATGGCGTGTGCAATTCCGCCTGCCCTTGCATACGCGCAATTCGGTTGAATACCGTTTCACCGTGCCGCGCGATGAACAGTCGTTTTCCTTCGGTTGAAATCATAATCACGCTTATTCCACAGCTTATTGCACATGGCAAAAGCTATCGGCTTGCCCTTGTGGACAAAGCGGTTAAGGAAGATTCGCCGGAAGTCGAAGGATTTTTGGCGGATGTACGGGCAAAAAGCCCGATTAGGGGATTTGAAATGAGAGCCACGATAGAACGCGCGACACTGCTGAAAAGCCTGAGTCACGTCCAATCGGTTGTCGAACGACGCAACACGATCCCCATTTTGTCGAATGTCCTGATTGAAGCCAGCGACAATGGCCAGATCAAGCTGACCGCGACCGACCTTGATTTGCAGATTGTAGAAACCTTTGCAGCCGATGTGGAAACGCCCGGCGCCACCACCGTTTCTGCACACACCTTGTTCGAAATCGCCCGCAAATTGCCGGACGGCAGCCAAGTACAACTGCAAGCCGCAGATGGCCGCATGGCAGTTAACGCAGGGCGCGCACGTTTCAGCCTCGCGACCCTGCCGCGCGACGATTTCCCGATGATAGCCGAAGGCGAATTGCCGACATCGTTCGAAATCCCGGCAAGCTCGCTGATCCAGATTATCGACAAAACGCGCTTTGCGATTTCAACCGAAGAAACACGTTATTATCTCAATGGTATTTTCCTGCACGTGACAGAAGATGCGGAACCCGTTTTGAAGGCCGCGGCGACCGATGGCCACCGCCTTGCGCGTGTTACGTTGCCCCGTCCTGCGGGCGCAGAAGGTATGCCGGACATCATCGTCCCGCGCAAATGCGTCGCCGAGGTCCGCAAACTGCTCGACGAGGCCGGCGACAATTCGGTGCAAGTTGACCTGTCAGCCTCGAAAATCCGGTTTACCTTTGACACGATCATTCTGACTTCGAAGCTGATTGACGGAACCTTCCCCGATTACAGCCGCGTCATTCCAACCGCAAATGACAAGCTGCTGAAAATCGATCCAAAGGCATTCAGTCAGGGCGTTGATCGCGTCGCGACAATCGCGACTGAAAAAACCCGTGCCGTCAAAATGGCGCTCGACAAGGACAAGATTACCTTGTCGGTCACCTCGCCAGAAAATGGCACCGCGGCCGAAGAAGTATCCGGCCAATATAGCAGCGACGGCTTTGAAATCGGCTTCAACGCCCGTTATCTTATGGATATTTTGAACGAGATCAAAAGCGACGTCGTGGAACTCCACCTGGCCGACGCCAGCGCGCCGACGCTCATCCGCGAGAATGACACGTCGCCAGCGTTGTACGTGCTGATGCCGATGCGGGTTTAGCGGATTAGCTCGACTTTAACGCCAACCATATCCGCGATTTTCAGCCAGTCTCGATCAGCCGTTAAGGCAACTGCGTTTTCGCTTTTTGCCAAAGCAAGGCACAGACAGTCGGCTTGTGAAATTCCATTTTTGCGCGCCAGTTCGCGAAAATCGGCCGCGTCGATGGCTATTTTGTGGGATACCGGTACGACTGGAATTTCCATGAGGGCGACCGCGGTTTCGAATTCTGCTCGATTCCAGCCATAAGCATATTGAATCTGTGCCGCTTCGCCCAGATTTACCGATCCAATAACCGCCTGATCAAGAGAAGCCTCAACAATTTCCGCACCGGCTTCACGTTTTAACAGAGCCAGAAGGGCCGATGCATCAAGAACAACCACACTCAATATTTTTCAAGTGCTGCGTCCGCACGTTTTTGAGCGAGAAAGTCTTCGACGGTAAAGCTCGGTTTGCCTCGGCTTGTTTCCTCGTAAAATGCCTGCGACTTAGCCACCCGCTGGTTAAGGTTCGTCAGTTCCAAACCAAACTCGCCCTCATTCAGGATCAATTTGCCCCCATTTTCAAGTCCCAGTCGCTTTCGCACGTCAACTGGAAGCACCATGCGGCCATTTGGGGCAACCTTGATTTCGATACCCATGCTAAATATCCTATCACAACAGAATGTCACATCTATCATATTGTGACACGAATAGCAATTATGACATCACTCCGCCGCCTCTGACATCGTTACACTTTGTGGTCCGCGTAAAACGGTACCGGGCATCGCGCCGGTCATAGCGCCGTCCCGGAACGTCACCACGCCTGACTTGATCGTTGCGACATAGCCTGTCGCTTTTTGCAGCAAACGCTTGCCGCCCGCAGGCAGATCAAAGGCAAGCCAAGGCTTCTGCAATTTCAGTTCGCCGAAATCGATGACGTTGATATCGGCCAAATAGCCGGGCTTCAAAACGCCGCGGTCATTCAACCCATATAGCCGCGCCGTGTCATGGCATTGCCGTTTTACCGCCAGCTCTAGCTGGATAGTTCCGGCTTTCCGATCACGCGCCCAATAGCTGAGCAGGAATGTCGGCGCGGCAGCATCGCAGATCGTTCCGCAATGCGCGCCGCCATCCGATAGCGACGCCAGCGTATCTTCGGACTCTAGCAGTTCCTTTGTGAAATCCAGATTGCCGTCCATATAATTCAGGATGGGCAAATAAATCATGCCGTTGCCATCATCCTGCATCAATTGGTCATAGGCATATTCGGCGGCATCCTTGCCCGCTGCGTCCGCAAATCCGAAAACACTTTCTGCGCGCGTCGGTTCATAACTGAAATCATCCACCAACGGGAATTGCATGGCCCAGGCGGCAGTTACCAGCATAAAGAAAGGGGCCATATCAGGCGATGGAGGCGGGATATTCGCTTCGGCGAGCATCTGTGCCTTGAACTGCGGATTAGAAAGCTTTGCCTTTTGCTCATCCCAAGGCAGGTCTTTTATCGTGTCCCAGCTTGGCTTCCGCATGAACGGATGCACGGTGCCGCGCCAGTTCATGATAACACCAATTCCGCGCAGGCCAATGGCCGCAACAATATGTGCGCCATTGTCGTTGGCCGCCCGCATCGCCGCCATCTGGTCTTTCCAGTGCATCTGCTTGATTGGCGATTGCAGCATGGAAAAGACGATGGGTTGCCCCGTTTCGGCCGAAAGGCGACGCATCCATCCAAATTCGTCCCATTCGGGCAGCAAGTCCGAAGTCAGTTCAAATACGCCATGCCCGGCCCGCGCCATTGCGCGTCCCAATGCCAGCAATTCGGGTTCAGTCGCCGTAGTGCCGGGAACCAGTTCACCGTCAATCGACTTGTGCAGGATCGTGCGTGAAGTCGAAACGCCCAACGCCCCTGCCCGCACGCCTTCTTCGACCAGACGCGCCATTTCGGCGATATCGGCATCGTTCGGCTCTTCATTATCCGCGCCGCGTTCGCCCATCACATAAGCGCGCAGCGCACCGTGCGGGACATGTGTGCCGATATCGATTGTGCGCGGCAATCGTTCCAGCGCGTCGAGATAGTCTGGGAAACTTTCCCAATCCCACTTCATACCTTCGGCCAGCGCCGTGCCTGGGATATCCTCTACCCCTTCCATTAAACCAATCAGCCATTCATGCTTGTCATGCCGCGCAGGCGCAAAGCCGACGCCACAATTACCCATCACCACCGTGGTCACCCCGTGCCAGCTCGATGTGGCCATTTCGCTATCCCACGTCGCCTGACCGTCATAATGGGTATGGATGTCGACAAAGCCGGGGGCGACAATCTTGCCCGTCGCGTCAATTTCATTTCGGCCTTGGGTGCTGATATGGCCAATCGCCGTGATAACACCGCCGTCGATAGCAATATCCGCTGCGTATCGAGCAGCCCCCGTGCCATCGACGATCGTTCCCCCGCGTATCACCAGATCATGCATACCGACTCTCCTTTATCGTCAGGGGAGAGTATCAGATTTAATCGCGTGGTTAAAGGCTGGTTGATATTGGGTCAGGGCCCATTAAATTATTCTGCAGGCTGAGCCGCACGCCCCTTACGCAAGCGATTGCCAGCGCGCGCGCGCAATGCCGCAAAAGAACGCGGAATAATTGCGTTACGATCCATCCATTCGGCATATTCGGCATAAGCAGGGTCTGCCCGTAAATGCTTTTCTTCCGTTTTGGCGCGCCAGTAATAAATGCCGCTGACCAACGCGAGAATGGCAGTGTTGCGTATTATGTCCGATGTGTTGCCGGTGGTCACCAGAAATGGCATCGTCGCCAGCCACCAATAGCTGTTCTTGCTTAAATATGCCGGATGCTTGGTAAAAGCATAGGGTCCATGTGTCAGAATGCCGCGATGGGTCAGGTTGGAAAAGCGCAAACCAAACGCCACGGTCGCCCATGCGTAAACGCCGGTCAACGCCACCAGAATCCCGCCCCAAATCCACAAAAGCAACGTCTGTCCTTGAAACCAATAGGCCCAGTCGTTGGTGCCGATATGATAATCAAGCGGGCCGCCGTTGTTCATCAGAATGAAGGGTGGATAGCACGTCAACGCCGCCACCCAACCCGCCAGATAGGGATTGGCCGTGCGGATATGGGCATCCAGCGGCTTCATAGTCAGCATATAGCCGACGGTCGCGAATTGCACATCGACCAGAAACATTGCGGTAATCAACGCATTGGCCAGCCTGACGGGGTCTGCTGCAACCACAGCAAAGTCCATGTTCACAATGTCGCGAAACCCGCCCGGAACGATGGAGATCATGAACGCGAGAAAGAACCCCTTCACCGCCCAAGCCCGCAAATGATGGAATATTTCGTCCTTATCCCAATCATCGCGCCCTGCAATCCACGCACCCAGATGCCACGCGCCATCGTGCTGGTTCACCAGATAACGGTCGAGCCAGACGATATAAGGCACTGAGATCAGGACTAGTGGTATGGCCGAAGCCTGAAATATCTCCATCGAAAACAGATAATTGCCATCCCAGTAGAAACGGCACAAACCATAGAGGATACCAATGGCACCCCAGGTCGCCCAAAGCCCCGCAATTTTGACGATGCTGGTATCGAGAACATCAGCAACCGGACGATTTAGCGACCAGTCCAGACCCGTTGAAGGCCGACGATGGACCTTGTCCACCAGCAAAGACCATAACACCATCGGCAGTCCGCAAAAGACCAGCGCGACCAGAGCGGAATATCCTCCATCGGCGCGTTCTGGCCAACCGGCAAAACCCAAATTTTCCATGATCGTGCCGAAGTTTCGGGCGATCCACACCGCCAAAAACAAGCCGGCAAGTCCGCACATGCCGACGGCATTGCTGACTGCAGAAACGGGCCGAGGGTCGAGGGTTGCGTCGCGTGTTTTCACGCGAGCACCCTAATGCGAATTGGTTAAAAAAGCGGTGACGGTTAGGCCGATGTCTCCCGCTTCGTTCGCCGGTACATCCACCATAGCATGAAGATAAACAAGGCTGAACCGCCCCACATGGCGAACGGTTCAAAGCTTTCCCCGACGACAGCGAGGGGTGCGTCGCTGCCGCTGCCCGCTACGATTCCTGCAAATGCAACGCCGAACAGGCTTTCCCCCACAATAAGCCCGGTTGCCGCCAGAACACCCATGCGTTTCGCAGCTTCCGTATCTTTTCGGGTGTCGGCCCATTTGTCGTAAAAATGCCCTAGCACAGTGCCCACAATGATCAGGAACGTAAGCGCCATGGGGAGATAGACACCCATGCCCACGCCAAGCGGCGGTAAACGGCGCTTGCCCGCTTTGCCCAGCAATTCATCTGCAATAACGACGGCGACCCCGATTAAAGCGCCAAGGCCCAGAAGCGGCCAATCCAGATCACCGCCCAAAACACCCTTGGCCAATGCTGAAATGAGAAGCGCTTGTGGCGCGGCGAGCGCGTTTTCGCCTGCACCCGCAGTTCCGGCAAAGCCGAAGGCATTATTGAGCAAATCGAGCACAGGCGGAATGGCAAGGCTGCCAAAAAGAACGCCGATGACCAGCGCGACCTGTTGCCGCCATGGCGTTGCACCCACAATCTGGCCGGTTTTCAGATCCTGCAGATTATCATTCGAAATAGTGGCAATGCCAAAGATAATGGCTGTCGCAAACAGGGCGTAAGCGATCATCGCGCTGGTTTCTTCTGCGGTCTCGCCCCGCCCGAAAAAGCCAAGCAACATCAAAGATGCTCCGACCACAGCCAATATGCCAACGCCGGATATCGGGCTATTCGATGCACCGATCAGGCCGGCCATATAGCCACACACCGACGCGATAACGACACCGGCCAACAATATATAAAATATGGTCAATCCGATAATCGGCCCTGCCAGTCCGGCAATCGGTGTGCTTTCCAGAAATTGCCAAAGCAGAAACGCAATCGGAACAAGGGTTGCAACTATGATGGCGCCGACCAACTTTATGGGAATATCCCGCTCCGTCAACGGCAAGGCATCGCCCGCCGACCGTGCTGCGGACGCCGCCATGGCGCCCTTAAGACCCTGTATGATCGGACCAATTATCTTGAGCAATGTCCAAATTGCCGCCACACCTATTGTGCCTGCGCCGATGAAGCGGGCTTTTTCCCTGAAAACGGTACCCGCGATTTCTGCGGCATCGGCGCCGGGTACGCCCTGACTGAAATAGGGAACAAGTCCGATCCAGCTAATGGCCATTCCCAACAACATCGCTAGCCCGACCGAAAGGCCGACCAGATGGCCAACGCCGACAAGGGCGAAGCTGAGTGATGTCGAAGCCCCTGTTGCACCGGCTCCAATTTTGAAAAAATGCGCGATTTCAGCCGCCACCAATTTCATGGCGATCAACAGCGAAAGCCCGGCGGATAGCAGCGCGCTGACAATGATGGTGGTCAATCCGCGCTGGTTCTCTTTCGACCCGGACCCTTCTGCAGATCCGACAATCAACACTTCTGCTGCGGCTTTTCCTTCGGGATAGGGAAGATCCGACCCTGTAACTAACGCACGTCGCAAGGGCACCGAAAACATCACACCCAAAATGCCGCCCGTGGCGCACACCGCGGCTGTGGTCAGAAAGGGAAAGCCCTGCCAATATCCCAATATAACCAGCCCCGGCAGCACAAAAATGATGGCCGACAAAGTACCCGCCGCACTGGCGATGGTTTGCACGATATTGTTTTCAAGAATAGTGCCGCCTGGCAACATGCGTAAAATGGCCATCGAGATCACGGCCGCCGGGATCGATGTCGCGAATGTCAAACCGGCCTTAAGGCCAAGATAGACGTTTGCCGCCGTAAACAGCAACGTAATAAGCCCGCCCAATATGACCGACCGGATCGTTAATTCCCGCATGTATAAATCTCCCACTACAGCTTTGTGTAACGGAAAGACTTTTATTTCAAGGCCTAACCTGCCTTCTTTTTCAGCCGGAATTTATGGAGCAGAGGTTCGGTGTAACCATTGGGTTGTGTGATGCCTTCGAACACCAGCGCGCGTGCTGCTTTGAAGGCGATGCTGTCTGGCGTGAGCTTTTCATAAAGCGGATCGCCTGCATTTTGTCCGTCGACTTTGGCCGCCATTTTGACCAAGGCGGCGTCAACCTGCGCCTCGGTCGCAATGCCATGCAACAACCAGTTGGCGATGTGCTGGGACGATATCCTCAATGTGGCACGGTCTTCCATCAGACCAATGTCATGAATGTCGGGAACCTTGGAACAGCCAACCCCTTGATCGATCCAGCGCACGACATAGCCCAAAATGCCCTGCGCGTTATTTTCCAGTTCTTGCGTCACGTCTTCATCGGACCAGTTATGGCCGACGGGCGCGACCGGAATAGTCAGCAACGGGTCGAGACCGGGCGTGGCTTGACTGGCAAGTTCAGCCTGCCGCGCGAACACGTCAAATTGATGATAATGCATGGCGTGCAACGTGGCCGCCGTCGGCGATGGCACCCAAGCCGTATTTGCCCCCGCTTTGGGATGACCGATTTTCTGAGCCATCATATCCTTCATCATATCCGGCGCGGCCCACATCCCCTTGCCGATCTGCGCTTTGCCCGAAAGCCCGCACGCAAGGCCGATTTGAACATTGCGGGCTTCATATGCCTGTATCCAGCTGGAAGTCTTCATCTCAGCCTTGCGGATCATCGGGCCTGCGCGCATCGCCGTGTGCATTTCGTCGCCTGTGCGATCGAGGAACCCTGTGTTGATGAACACAATCCGGTCCTTCACGGCATGAATGCAGGCGGAGAGATTGGCGCTGGTGCGGCGTTCTTCGTCCATCACACCCACTTTGATCGTGTGGCGTGGAAGACCCAGCACATCTTCGACGGCATCGAACAGGGCGTTGGTAAACGCAGCTTCTTCAGGCCCGTGCATTTTGGGTTTAACGATGTAGATGCTGCCCGCACGGCTGTTGCTGAGAGTGCCTAGTCTTTTCAGGTCGTGCAAAGCGCACAGCGAAGTGAACAGCGCATCCAATATGCCTTCGGGGGCCTCGCTGCCATCCGCAAGAAGGACGGACGGATTGGTCATCAGATGCCCGACGTTGCGGACAAACATCAGACTGCGCCCCGGCAATATCATTCCGTCATATTGACGGTCAGCATCCAATGCGCGTGACATGGTTTTGCCGCCCTTGTCAAAGGACGCAACCAAATCGCCGCGCATCAAGCCGAGCCAGTTTGTGTAAGCGGCGACTTTATCCGTAGCGTCCACAGCGGCCACCGAATCTTCCAGATCGATAATCGTCGTCAGCGCTGACTCAAGCATAACATCGGCGATATGCAGATCATCGGTCGCGCCAATAGGGTGCGACGGATCGACCACGATCTCGATATGCAATCCGTTTTGTTGGAACAAAAAACGGGTGACATCGTTTGAAACAGCTTTGGCTATAAAATGTGGAGCATGGCCGCCCGACAGCACGGCTTCCCATCCTGGTAGCGTTTCATTGAGAAATTTGCGAGCATAAGAAATGACCGCCGAACCGCGCACCGAATCATACCCGCCTGCTTTGGCCGGTGCGGCATCCAGAACATCGGTGCCGTAAAGCGCATCGTACAGGCTGCCCCATCTGGCATTGGCGGCGTTCAACACGAAGCGGTCGTTTAGCGAAGGCACAACCAATTGCGGCCCTGCCATCGTCGCAATTTCCGCATCTACATTTTGCGTTCCGATATGAAAGGGAGCGGGTTCATCGACAAGATATCCAATTTCGCGGAGGAAATTTTTATATGCGGCCATATCGGCAATTGGGCCGGGATTCGCGCTGTGCCACGCATCAAGTTTCGCTTGAATTTCATCACGCTTCGCCAACAATGCGCGATTTAGCGGGCCGAATTTTTGAAGAATGTCGGCAAGCCCTTGCCACAAATGGTCCACGGCCAAGCCGGTTCCGGCAAGCGCGCGCGTTTCCACAAACAGGGCGAGTTCTTCTGCGATATGCAGATTTGAACGGGTGACATAATTCTTCATTATTGGCTCCAATTTCAAATGTCGGCGCCCGGGGAGATTTTATTATTTTTGCCGCACTAGCGCGTGTTTGTGCGGTGCAAAAGCATAATTTTCCTGTTAACGGGATTCCCATGAAATTGAACAAGCATCTGGTGGACAAACCTTGGGGTCGAACGGACATCCCTGCCGCTTTCGGCGATATGGGAGGGCGTCAGATTGGCGAAATCTGGTACGAAGATGAACGTTCCGAACATCTGCCAATATTGGTAAAATGGCTATTCACCAGCGAAAAGCTCTCGATTCAAGTGCACCCGAACGATGCACAAGCGCAGCAGCGCGGGATGGTTTCGGGGAAGGAGGAATGCTGGTTCATCGTTGACGCCGAACCAGACGCCGTACTGGGCATGGGAACGATCCGGCTGTTGAGCAGCGACGAATTGCGCGCCGCATCTTTATCGGGTGAAATCGAAGCGCTGATGGATTGGAAACCGGTAAAACCCGGCGACTATTTCTATATTCCGGCAGGGACCGTGCACGCAATCGGCGCTGGAATAACTTTGGTCGAGATCCAGCAGAATGCAGACATTACTTATCGACTATATGACTATGGCCGCCCACGCCCACTGCACCTTGATGACGGCGTCGCGGTGTCGGTTGCCGTGCCCTATACCGACAAAAGATCGGGTAACATAGAAAGCGGCCTCTGCATATCAGACAGTCCGTTTTTCCACATGCGCCATGTGACGTCTATTGAGGAAATTCCAGAAATTACGCCTGGGTACCGCTTATGGATAGTTCCCCTGAAAGGAGAAGTAACCAGCGACGGCATTCGTGGCGGCGTCGGCGACTGCTTATTGCTGGAATCGGGCAGTTTTATTGAATTTGATGACGAAGCCGAGTGCTTGATTGCAGCCCTGGATTTTCTTTAAAAATAGTGTTGAAAGGTAATTCCCGGACATTATTAGCCGACTGAACTGCTTATCCGAAGATAATAAATCGATGGAAACTTTCGTTCAGATGGAAAACCGATATATCATTGCCTACGCCCTGTGCGCGCTCATGCTTTTGGTTCTGGCGTTCGTTACCGCTCGCTATGTATCCAACCGCCGGCAATTCAAGATCAGGCAGTCCGGCCGAGGCAAGAATTTGCCGAATACCGAAAATCAGCCCGCCGAATAAAAGCGCCGGGACTTAGGGTCCTGACCCTAAATCACTTTCGCAGCAATAATTGCCCCTGCCCCCGGGCGCTGGACCAATATCGCGGTTTTCAGATTTTTGTCTGTCGCGCGGCTCAATGCATATCTCTTTTCGGTTCCGTTCCATTCGCCAAGCTTTGCAAGTGACCGAACGATATTTTTGTGCGGCAAATTGCGGCCTGTGTTTTCACCTGAACGTATGGCCACATTTTGCGTGCGGGGATCATAGCGTACAACCCAGATATGGGCCGTTCCCGACCCTTTGCCGACCGTTAACGTCTCGCCCCGAACATCGATTGACGGCCCGCCCGACACAGCTTTGGTCGACGCAAGACTTTTTGCCAATTCGCCGTTTTTAATTCCGGTTATCGCCGTTTTCCCGTTGATCACAATTTGCGGGGTGTAGACATTGGGGTTCCCGAGGGCATGGGCATAGTCATATTGCCGCTGGGTATAGGCTTTGTCGCCGAAGATATCCTTCCAACCCAGCCTGTCCCAATAGGTAACTGCAAAACTCAATGCGATGACGCCGGGGCGATCCGCGACGGCATTGACGGCCGCATTGGCGGGAGGACAAGATGAACAGCCTTGGCTCTGGTATAGCTCGATTATGATCGGGTTTTCGGTGTTTGATGACAATGCCGGTGCCTTGGCATCGGCTTCAGCGATGATTTCGGGGGCTTGCTGGCACGCGGCAAGAACAGCAATTATCGGTAACAATCCGGCGGTAATATAAGCGTTCATGGTCGGCTTCCTGAAGTTGGTGCGGGCGGGGAAAAAGGGAGGTTAAACCCCGTCCGCTGCCAATGGTTCGCCAAAACCAACGCAATGGTTACCGCTCAATCAGGATATTTTTCGGCCATCGAGGCGAGGGAACGCGCGCAAAGTTCCTCCAGAACGGTTACATCAATATCGCTTAATCGCTTAATATAGAGGCAGGATTTACCGGTTTTGCATTTACCAAGACTGGACAATATCGCCTCATATTCCTGAAAACCATCGACAATATATAGAACCGTCTGGCCTTTGCGGGGTGAAAATCCGATGCGACACATGTCGCCTTCCCGGCCGCTGTCATAACGATAGTGATAGTGTCCAAAGCCGATAATACTCGGTCCCCACATTTTCGGGGGGTGCCCTGAAACCCGCGCCATCAGGTCAACGATCTTTATTGCATCCAGACGCTGCTGTTCATCGGCAACAGCTGCGACAAAATTGTCGACCGAAACCTCCGTCATTTTCGTCTTGTTGTCGGACTTTGCCATATATTTTGCCTCCTGACGTTAATTCATATCGCCTTGCAGGGGACTGTCCACCCTGATAGGCGCGCGGGCGTTACCCAACTGCCAAATGGAATCACTGATGAAAGATAATATCAAAAAAGTCGTCCTTGCCTATTCTGGCGGCCTCGACACCAGTGTTATTTTGAAATGGTTGCAGGTGGAATATGGGTGCGAAGTGGTCACATTTACCGCTGACTTAGGTCAAGGCGAAGAACTGGAACCGGCGCGGGCCAAAGCGGTGCTGATGGGTGTTCCGGATCACCACATCTATATTGATGACTTAAAAGAAGAATTTGTTCGCGACTTCGTGTTTCCGATGATGCGGGCCAATGCCCGATATGAAGGCGATTATCTGTTGGGCACGTCCATCGCGCGACCGCTTATTTCCAAGCGCCTGATTGAAATAGCCGCGGAAACCGGGGCCGATGCGATCGCCCATGGCGCGACCGGCAAAGGCAATGACCAAGTGCGGTTTGAACTGTCGGCTTATGCCTTGAACCCGGATATCAAGGTTATCGCCCCATGGCGCGAATGGAACCTGACCAGCCGCACCCGCCTGATCGAATGGGCCGAACAGCACCAGATACCTGTGCCCAAGGATAAGCGGGGGGAAAGCCCCTTTTCTACCGACGCCAATCTTTTGCATACTTCAAGCGAAGGCAAAGTGCTGGAGGACCCTTGGGATGAAACCCCGGACTATGTGTATTCGCGCACGGTCAACCCCGAGGATGCACCTGATATACCGGAATATATCACCGTCGATTTTGAAAAAGGTGACGGCGTTGCCTTGAACGGCGAAGCAATGTCGCCAGCCACTTTATTGGCTGCGTTAAACGAACTGGGCCGAAAGCATGGAATCGGCCGCCTTGATCTCGTCGAAAACCGCTTTGTCGGTATGAAGTCGCGCGGCATGTACGAAACCCCGGGCGGCGAAATCTACGCCCGCGCACATCGCGGGATTGAAAGCATCACATTGGATCGCGGTGCGGCCCATCTGAAAGATGAGCTGATGCCCAAATATGCCGAGTTGATTTACAACGGTTTCTGGTTTTCACCCGAACGCGAAATGCTGCAGGCTGCGATCGACCACAGCCAGACGCTGGTTTCAGGAACAGTTCGGCTCAAGCTTTACAAAGGCTTGGCGAGCGTTGTTGGAAGGAAATCTCCCAACAGCCTGTACAGCGAAAAAGTGGTTACGTTCGAAGACGATGCCGGTGCCTATGACCAAAAGGATGCAGCAGGCTTTATCAAACTGAACGCTTTGCGGTTGCGATTGCTTGGGCAACGTAAGGTAAGATAAAAAACGCAAAGCAATTGCCCGACCTGTCAAAACGAAACGTGATCTGTCGAAGAGTGTAACTGCAATTTTTTGCTTTCGTTCTGTGATCCTAAATTTCGTTCGATGCCTCAATCCTTTGATCTGCAAGGATCAGATTTTGTCTAAAAATGGGCAAAGTCGCAAAGTGCGTATCGACGCCCTTTTAAATACCCGAATGTAAGCTCAATAAAACAATAGACGACAAATAATTTGCTCATTTGTTCGAACATTGCCTAACAAGTTAGCATAAATTAAGAGAAGCGAAATAATTTATCAGCCTGCGTTCGCATCCAACCGGACGCGGGCAACAAACGAGAATTTTTTTCTGATCTTTAGTATGGGACGTTCTATAAAGTGCCATGAAAAAGCTGCAAATAAAGTAATAAAGGGAATGACGAGCAAGAAGTGAACGAAAAGAGATGTGTTTTCTGGAAGCACGGCTACTAATACTTGCTGCAGAGGCCAGCCATAGAGATATATTCCGTAGGAGTAATCACCGCTGCGCAAAAATTTTGGAACCCAGATGTCTGTAACACCTAGGAAAGCGGTGATATAAATCATTGGGAGCGGCAACAAAAGGTTCATAAGAGGATAATTAACTCCCCCCTGTTGTGGGAATAAACCAATCAGAAAACAATAAATTACACAGAGGCCAAAAATGCCCCAAGAATAGGGAATCTTGTCTTTCATCAGAAAGGCAAAAATGCCTAAGATGAAACAAACGTAAAGCCGCGAGGCTTTGCCAACGAAAAGAATATAGAGAACCCTTTCTACTCCTTTCGACTCGGGACCGATACCATAGTTCGGTAAAATAAGGCTGAGCATGATGATAATGCCAGCAGCGATAGGCAGAAGCCAAGGACGCTTTAGAAGCCCAAAAAGAATTAACCCCGACATAATAACGTAGCAGCCAATTTCGTGCGGTACGGTCCACAATGTATTATTGACTATATCGGTCCGGTGGTCCTTGAACACTCCGGGAAGTACATAATTTACCCAACCTATAATATTGGTAAAATACTGCCAAGTTCCTATATTGCTGAAGTATTCACCTAATGCCAGCGTTGTAAATATCGGGCCTAAAATTAACGCGCTTAGAACAATTTCTACTGCCAGCGCCGGTACGATGCGTAGCCCTCGGTTTATCAGGAAGTTTGATAGAGAAAGGCGCAACGCACTGCCGGCGATTAAGAAACCGCTCAGGCCGAAGAAGGATGCCAATATGAAATAGCCGACCATCCAAAGTATAGGCGTTTCATTATAGGATAGATCACCAGTTACAATTGCGTTCACATGCCAAGCTACCACGCTGCATGCCAGTGATATGCGAAGGAAGTCAAACCCAGGACCGATACCCTTATATTGATTCAGCCTGCTTCCGATTGTTTCCATGTAACGTCACCCCAGTTCTTTAGCGCACTGCATGAACAACTCTGGCGTAATTTTTGTGACAAATGTGCAGGCTTCAACAGAATAGCTCGCAATTGATCTTGATGCCAAATGTTCGAGCAATTTTTGGCCCTGAACAAGGCTCAAGGTATGAGCGAGACTTGTATTAAGAGTGATGGCTTTTGCTGTAACTTAAGATGACTAATCAGGATAAAGCGTCTTTATTGCCCGTCCAGAAAGCGCTCTGCATCCAGCGCCGCCATGCAGCCGGTTCCCGCGCTTGTGACTGCCTGGCGATATATGTGGTCCATCACGTCGCCACAGGCAAAGACGCCGGGCACGCTGGTCTCGGTTGCTTGGCCTTCGGCACCGCCGCGAACCTTGATATATCCGCCGGCCATATCGAGATGCCCTTCGAAAATGCCGGTGTTGGGCTTGTGGCCAATGGCGATGAAGACGCCGTGCAGTTCGATATCCTCGGTCCCGCTGCCGTCTGTGGCGGCAATGCGCATGCCGGTGACGCCCATTGCATCCCCCAGCACTTCATCAAGGGTGTGGTTCCACTTGATCGTCACCTTGCCCTCAGCCTCACGCGCGAAGAGCCGGTCTTGCAGGATTTTCTCCGCCTTCAACTTGTCGCGGCGGTGGACGAGGGTCACATGGCTCGCGATGTTGGCGAGATATAGTGCCTCTTCAACCGCAGTGTTCCCGCCGCCGATGACAGCCACCGGCTTGTTGCGGTAGAAAAAGCCGTCGCAGGTGGCGCAGGCCGACACGCCCTTGCCCATGAAAGCCGTTTCGCTCGGAAGCCCGAGATATTGTGCGCTGGCGCCCGTTGCGATGATGACCGCGTCCGCCGTATAATCGCCTGCCCCGCCGGTCAGCGTAAAGGGCCGCTTGGAAAAATCGACCTTTTCAATATGGTCATTCTCGATCCGGGTTCCGAAGCGTTCGGCATGTTTGCGCATCCGCTCCATCAATTCGGGACCCATAACGCCCGCATCGTCGCCCGGCCAATTGTCGACTTCGGTCGTGGTCATCAACTGCCCGCCGATTTCCACCCCGGTGACGATCATCGGCGTCAGGTTGGCGCGCGCCGCATAAACAGCGGCGGTATAGCCTGCCGGGCCGGAGCCGATGATGATGACGGGAGCGTGGCGATTTTCGGTCATGAATGCGCTTTCTGATTCTGTTGGAGGGGGACATAAGCGCCCCGACCCCGCTGGCCAAGGGGGACGCCCTACTTATCCCCATAAATTAGGGCTTCACATTAGCGCCCTGTCCACTTATCAGGCGGCGCGTAACAAGCTTCAGGGAGCATTTTCATGGCCAAAGTCACCGTAATCTCACGCAATGGCGAAGGCCGCGAAGTGGAGGCGGAAAACGGCCTGTCGTTGATGGAAGTCATCCGCGACAATGGTTTTGACGAATTGCTCGCCTTGTGCGGTGGTTGCTGCTCCTGCGCGACCTGCCATGTGCATATCGATCCGGCCTTTGCCGACAAGTTGCCCAAAATGGGTGAGGACGAAAACGACCTGCTCGACAGCACCGATCACCGCAACGACACATCGCGCCTGTCGTGCCAGATTCCCGTCAGCGATGCTCTCGACGGCCTGATCGTCACCATCGCGCCGGAAGACTAAACCACCGTAACCAGCCCGATCATCGCCCCCGTCATGGCGGAGGCGAGGTTTCCCGCGACCCAGCTTTTCATACCCAGCGACGCTGCTTCTGCGCGGCGTGCGGGGCATAGCGTGCCGATTGTCGACACCAGCAAGCCGACGCTCGCAAGGTTGGCGAAACCGCATAATGCATAGGTAATGATCAACTTGCTTCGGGGCCCGAGTTCGCCTTCGGACAAAGCTGCCATATCGAGATAGGCGACATATTCATTCAAGATGGCTTTCGTTCCCATCAGGCCACCAGCGGTGCCAGCATCCTGCCATGGTATGCCGATCGCCCACATCAGTGGCGCAAATATCCAGCCGAAAAAGCGGCGAAGTGTGAGCGGACTACCGTCGATGAGCGGCAAGACACCTAGGATCTGGTCAACCAGTGCGACAAGCGCAAAAACAACGATGATGATACCGATCACGGCCAGGAACAATTGCACCCCGTCCATCGTGCCGGTGATAACGGCATCGATGCTGCTTTCATATTTCAGGCTTGTATCGTCCAGCTCCATCTGGGTGTCACCATCGCCCGGCACCATCAGGCGCGCGATCAATATCGAGGCGGGTAGAACAATCAGCGACGCCGAAATCATATGCCCTACGGCGTCTGGAACCGTTTTCGACAGCGTCTGCGCGTAAAGGATCAGGATCGCGCCCGAGATCGTCGCCATTGCCAGCACCATGACGGCAAACAATTCGCTACGGCTCATTTTCTCGAAATAGGCCCGTACCACCAAAGGTGCCTCGACAACGCCGAGGAAGATATTGGCACCGGCGCTCAATCCGACCACGCCACTGACCCCCATCGTCTTTTGCAAAGCCCAGCTCAACCCGCGCACGATGAACGACAATATCTTCCAGTGCCAAAACAGGGCGGAAAGCGCCGAGAAGACGATAACGAGCGGCAAAATCTGGAAAGCAATAATCAAGGGAGGTTGCGCACCGTCCTTAAGGACAAAGGGCATTTCGCCTCCGCCGGTGTATCCGAACATATAGCTGGACCCGACCAAAGTCGCCTTTTCAATTGCCAACACCGCATAGTTGGCAAGCATGACGACATCCCACATGAAGGGGACGCGCACGATCAAAAGCGCGATGCCGATTTGAAGCAGCAACGCCCCGCCAACCCAGCGCCAACCCGGAAACGCCTTGCGATTTTCCGACAATCCCCACGCGATCAACACAACCAGCGATATGCCGATCAGCCCTTGCATTTGCTGCAATACTGCCATCATCCGCGCATCGCCGTTTCAATGGGTTCGTCGAGCACCGGGTAGCCATGCCCCTCCGGTATGCACAACCAGCTGCCATCTTCCCGCTTGTCGATATAGGTTTGGACCATGGTCACGGGATGCTCCGCCGCATGGCCAGCGGCAGCATCAAAGGTGCCAAACAGGGCAAGCCGTTCGAGGTTGCGCCGTGTCGGAAAGATGATCATGACCTCGCCGCGGTCCGCCTTGTCCAGAACTTCTGCGGCGGTAGCCCAAAATAGCGCGCGGTTTTCAGTGTGGTCCACGGTCGCGATAGGGGCGGTAGCACCCGCATCTGCAAGATAAAAGCGCGTGTCAAAAACGCGGCTCGCCCGCTCGAACGCTGGGGGACGCCAGCGCGACCAAGGCACCAGCCGGTCAAAGTCCGGAGTCCAGCCATGGCGCGTGCATATCGCTTGCAAGCTCTCCCCGTCATGCAACCCCGCCCGGGCTTCGTCACAATCGGCGGGGTCAGAAACGCCGTCAAGGCCCAATGCCAGACCGGCTTCCTCGATCGTTTCCCTTATGGCCGCAAGCCGTGCCGCCGCCTCGTCCAGTGGCAAGGGACCACCCAGCATTTTCGCATAATCGAAATCGGCCGCATCCACCTTGCCGCCGGGGAACACTGCCGCGCCGCCTGCAAAGGCCATGGCTTTGATCCGTTCCACCATCAGCAAAAGCGGCGCACCGCCCGATGGATTCTCGCGGAAAATCACCATCGTGGCGGCGGGCGTGGCTATGGGCTCTTCAGTGGTGTCAGCATTCATGCCGCCACAAAAGCATGCTTTCGTGACAGTTAGAAGCGGAAACTTAACCCGGCGATTAAACTGGTTGCCTCCGGCCCCGCAAATCCTAACGTGCGGTTGGCATTCAGATTCAGGCTGATATCTTGTGGCAGCGCAAAAGAGGCGCTCGCGCCGATTTCCGCCCATTCATCACTTTGCCCCGGGACGTTGCGCGCGGCGACAATGCGGCTGATGGTCCCGCTTCCCGTTCCCGAGCGTGTCGCGCTGCTGTTCGACGTGGCAACAAAAGCCGCGTTCACGCCAAAGCTGTGCTCGGCATCGGATCCGAACAACGTCTGCAGGGCGACACCTGCCGAGCCGGTCACACCATCTTCGCGCGATTTGACGGTCGTTACTTCGCCGGCGGGCAAGGTGACTGCACGTCCAATGTCGATCCGGTCATAATCGACCGCCAAAAAGGGCGATGCAATCACGCTCTCGCCCAACATCACATCATAGCTTATCCCGCCACCGACGGCGAAGCTTGATCCGTCGCTGTTGATCGTCACGCGGCGGCCAAGGCGTTCGAACACTTCTGTATCGAAACGGCGTTGGCCCAAAGACACATAGCCGTCGACGCTCAGGCCGCCAAAGCTGCGGCCGCCCGAAAGGGAAACCGTTTCGCTGTTCACCGGTACCGCATGCAGCACGCCCTGCGTGACCCCGCCGCGCACGGCAGAAACGGACAATTGGATAAAGCCCTGCTCAAATTCCCGGGCAAGCGACAGGCTTGCAAATTGCGGGTCCTCATCCTGTGCATAGACGGTCACACCCGCATTGATGGACGCGCGCCAATCCTTATCGTCCTCCGCATGAGCTTGCGCCATGGGTATCAGACTAGCTGCGGCGCATAGGCCGATCATCCAGATTTTCATAAATGCCTCCTGTTAAATCACCCCGGTTAAGGGCTGGTTCGCATTCAACGGACGACAAAAGAAAAACCTTCGAAATTTTTTCGAAGGGTTTTTGCTTTATAAACGTAAAGCATGTGAACCGCATTATGATGAGTGGCGAAATGATGCAGCAAGCGATAAAATTGACGCAGGAAAATGACGACGAACTGGTGGCCCGTATTGCCGCGCGGGATCATGGTGCCATGCGGCTCGCCAGTGATCGCCATGCCAATATGGTCTGGCGCGTTGCCTACCGTATGCTGGGCGACGCCGCCGAAGCCGAGGATATTGCGCAGGAGTCGCTTCTAAAGCTCTGGAATCATGCGGATCGCTGGAATGCAGGTGGACCCGGCATTGCTCCATGGCTCAAAAAAGTGACTGTCAACCAATGCCTCGACCGACTGCGGCGCAAGCGCTTTGCCAGCGACGAAGAAGTCCCCGAGCGGGAGGATGAAACCCCGTTGGCCGACCGCCAGATGGAGGCATTGGAGACCGGACAGGCAGTAAAGGACTGTATTGAAACCCTGCCCGACCGGCAGCGAGCCGCAGTCATTTTGACCTATTATGAAGAGCAGCCCAATCAAGGCGCTGCGGAGACGTTGGACATGCAATTGAAAGCCTTTGAATCGCTGCTGTTCCGGGCGCGGTCCAGTTTGAAGGGCTGTGTCGAACGCAGGGGCGTGGTTGCGCACGGGAGGGCAGGACAATGACCGACCCCGCATTCTCGCCCGAAATGGAAAAGGCGTTGAACGCCTATGCCGTTCCGCCCGCACCCGCCGGATTTTCCGACCGCTTGATGGCCCGTATCGCCAGCGGTGATACCGGCTCCGTTGCGACCGCTATGCCGGAATTACCCGCGCGCCGCCGCGCACCAAGCCCATGGCGGCGGACAAGCCGGATCGTCGGATCCGTAGCCTTGTTCTCCCTTGCGACCGCAACCGCCGCTGCGGCAGGTGTGTTTGGGCATCCGGTGTATTTGCCGGGGATTACCGAAGCGCTGGTCAAGGCCGAGATTGTCGAGGCACCTGCGCCCCGTCCACAGCCGAAGCCCGTCCAGATTGCCGAGCAATCCACGCCTGCGGAAGTTGTTACGCCCGCACTGGATGAGCAACCGCAAGGAAGCGCGATCGTGACGTCGCGTTTGACGGCCTTGCGCGAAGATCCGCGTTATGCCGAACTGACGCCCAAGCAAAAGCTGGCGGTTGCGGGGCGCGAAGTCCGCTCTATGGTGCGCAGCGGCGAAGTTACCCGCCGGGAAGCGCGTGCCGCCGTGCGCGAAATGGCACGCAATGCCGATCCTGCGACAAAAGCCGCCGTGCGCACGACGATTGCAGAGCGCCGAGAGAAACGAGTTGAACGGCGGAACGGCGCGGTCGCTCCCGCTGATGGAGCGACAGCAGAACCGCTAGCGGTAACCACGCCATCGACCGCGCAAGAGGAGCAAGCCGTTGCGCAAAGCGAAGCGGCACCCGCTTTGGCCGCGGGCAAGTTGACCGAAGAACAAGCCGACGCCTTGCGCGAACGCCTGCGCACCGCCAGCCCCGAACAACGCGCCGCCCTGCGCAACGCGCTACGCGAACGCCGCCAGCTGCGCCAGCAACGGCGTGTGCAGTGAGGGTGATGGAAAGGAAACACGGAGCCTAACTCACCTCTCCCCTTCAGGGGAGAGGTAAGTAGTCTTATGGCTTTAGCCATTAGACGAAGTGGAGAGGGGGCGTTGGTGCGCTGACCTCGCCGTCGGAGCCCCTCACCAACTGCGCCTAGGCCTGTCGGCCAAGGCTTCGTATCCTCTCCCCTGAAGGGGAGAGGGAATAACCTTTCTTATTCATCCCGAAAAAACTCCAAAAAAATTTCGAAGGGTTTCCGGACGTCATGCGTTTCAGTTTCAGGAGCGGGGAAATTCTCCCTCCCTTTGAAAACTGGAGAATGACCATGAAATATCTTATTGCACTTCCTCTCGCCGCCCTTGCCTTTGCCGCATCGGCCAATGCCCAGACCAGCAAGACCGTCACCATTGAAAAGCCAAAGGGCACGGCAACCAAGACCGTAACCCGCGAAGACGGCAATGTAACCGTTGATGCAGTCGCCACACGCGCCAGCGACGGTGCAACAGCCACGCATCATCGCGAACGCACAAAGACCGACGACGGCGTCAGCGGCAGCGGATCGCAGACGGGCTTCAACGGAAAAACCCGCTCTTATGAATATGATCGCGTTCGTAACGAAGATGGCTTCACAACCACCGGGTCCGCCGTCGACAAGCAAGGCCGTACTTATGAATATGACGCCTTTGGCCGCAAGACCGAAACGGGCCGTGAAACCGGCCGCACGGTGCTGCGCGATGGCGAACAGGTCTATAACCGCACCAGCAATGTGAACCGCGCCGACGGTCAGGTTACCCGCGATGTCAATGTCACACGCGCCCAGGACTTCCGTCCCAAAAAGGCCCTGAAGCGTCGCGGTAACTAAGCTGCAAGGATGGGGACAGTCCCTGAAGGGACAGTCCCCAAGATTGCGTGAAACGGGGACTGTCCCCAACGGTAAAGGCAAAGATTGCGTGAAACGGGGACTGTCCCCTTGGGGACTGTCCCCAACGGTAAAGGCAAATCTTTCCAGTTTGCCGCGCGCCCACCCGCACTCAGGGCGCGCGGCAATCCCGCCCCCTGCCCGGGCCATGCGACCCTGAAACCGGGCACACTATGGGGAGCAGAGATGCGGGCCTCCACATCCCTGCTCCCCACCCTTTTTTAAAGCGCCATTGCGCTCGGTTCCATAAAGTGGCAGCCTTTCCTCATATCGCGCTGGAGGCTTTATGGGCATCATCGAACTATTGGGCCTTGCCGCCAGCCTCAGCCTGCTCTCCGGATGGCGCTTTTATCTGACCATATTTGCCACCGGCCTTGCGATGCATTTCGATATCGTACCCCTGCCCGAAAATCTCCAAATGCTCGATGTCCTTGCAAACCCGTGGGTTTTGGGGATCAGCGCCATCGGGGCCATTGCCGAATTTTTCGCCGACAAGATCGCATGGCTTGATTCTATTTGGGATGGCCTGCACACGCTGGTTCGCCCCGTCGGCGGGGCAATGTTGGCACTTGCGATCATCGACAGTTCGGACCCGACTTGGCAAGTTGTCGCATTCCTGCTCGGTGGCAGCGCAGCCTTTGCCAGCCACGCCACCAAGGCCAGCGCCCGCGCCGCCGTCAACACGAGCCCCGAACCGTTCAGCAATATCATCGTTTCCAGCGTCGAAGATGTCGCGACGGGCGGGTTGCTCATCCTCGCCTTTGCCAATCCGGTTGCCGCGATGATTATTGCGCTGACGCTGCTGGTGTTGGCAATATGGGGGCTGTGGGCGGGATATCGGGCGTTCCGGCGGGCCTTTCCAAAGGCTTCGGAGAAAGTGTCGGAACGCTAACCCCGGTGCCGGGAGAAAAAACAATATTCGTTGCCGAGCTGTTGGCAGATTGCGGCAATTTCCCGCTATAGCCCGAATAGAGATAGCCCCCGTTTTCGAGCGTATCCAAAATCCAGTCGCGTTTCGATGGTTCAACGACGAAACACCCTTCACTCGATCCCGGTCGTCCGCGCGCCGCAATCAAATTTGCGTTGAAATAGCGCCGCCTTTCGGGGGCATAGCTGTGCACCACAATATCGCGCGCGCGCATCTGGCTATTGCTCGGTTCCAATCCATCCAGACGAAGCGATACGCCGTTGATGCCAACATAACGCTCCGCACCCAAAGCCGCACCGAGCGATGAGGTCAGGCTTTCCTGGATATTGCTGAAAAAATTCGCGAACCCGTCATCATCCGGGTCGGAACCGATGCCGTGCGCGACCAATATCGGCGATTCAAGGCCAAAGCCGTCGCGCAAATCAACGCGGTACAATCGCGGCTGGCTGCTATGTTTGGCAAAATCAACAATGACGATGATGGCTGGCCCTGCCGAGCGGCCGGAACTGCAGAAATGGTTGCGATATCCCGCCAGCGCCTTTTCAAAAAGTGCCCGGTCGAGCCGACGCCGGGGTGGTGCATTTCCGACTGCAAATTCGGCCGGGTAAAAATGGGCGTTGATAACGACCAGATTGCGTTCGAGCGACGCGCAGTCCACCTCGGCACGCCGGTAAACCGCAACCGCCTGAACGGGAGCGGTGCCATCGCCGGTGCCCGATTGGAATATAATGACGGGCGGTTCGGGAACCGCCAGGTTCTGCGCCATTACAGGCGCCGTCCCCAATAAAATAGCGAAGAGTGCAAAAAACCTGATCACAAGAATGTGGTCCATGTGTAGAAATTAGAAACTTCCCCAATCTTTCCCTTATGCGGTATTTACCGTGTTTCGCAAGTATAGGCAAAACCCCCGCTTGAAAATTCATCTGTTCTGCGCCACCTGAGCGGCAACATCTTGCCTCTTGCGCATTTAGAACAAATCTGGAACAAACAACCCCATGTCACTCACCCATATCAAGGTGCGCGGTGCGCGCGAGCATAACCTCAAGGGCGTCGATATCGACCTGCCCCGGGACAAGCTGATCGTCATTACCGGCCTGTCGGGGTCGGGCAAGTCGTCGCTGGCCTTCGACACCATCTATGCCGAGGGGCAGCGCCGCTATGTGGAATCGCTGTCCGCCTATGCGCGCCAGTTTCTGGAGATGATGCAGAAACCCGATGTCGAGCATATCGAGGGCCTGTCCCCCGCCATCTCCATCGAACAAAAGACGACCAGCCGCAACCCACGCTCGACCGTCGCCACCGTGACCGAGATTTACGACTATATGCGCCTGCTCTGGGCGCGCGTCGGCGTCCCCTATTCCCCCGCCACCGGCCTGCCGATCACCGCGCAGACCGTCAGCCAGATGGTCGACCGCGTCATGACCCTGCCCGAGGGCACCCGCGCCTTCCTGCTCGCGCCCGTGGTGCAGGGCCGCAAGGGTGAATACCGCAAGGAACTGGCCGAGTGGCAGCGCTCGGGCTACACCCGCGTGCGCATCGACGGCGAATTCTACGCAATCGAAGAAGCCCCCGCGCTCGACAAGAAATATAAGCATGACATCGAAGTCGTCGTCGACCGCATCGTGGTAAAAGACGGCATCCAGCAACGGCTGGCCGAGAGTTTCGAGGCGGCGTTGAAGCTGGCCGATGGTCTGGCTTTTGTGGATCTGGCGGACGGGACTGTGGCGGATGCTATGGGTGCGGGCGGCAATGGCGTCGCAGAAGCAAGAGCGACGTTCAAGGCGGAGGGGACTGTCCCAAGCGGCGAAGCCGCGCCGTGGACTGTCCCCGGGCACGACGGCGAAGTGGGGACAGTCCCCGTTCGGGGACAGTCCCCGGAGCGTAACCTCAAAGGCACCGGCCTGCCCGCCAACCGCATCGTGTTCAGCGAGAAATTCGCCTGCCCGGTCAGCGGCTTTACCATCGCCGAAATCGCCCCGCGCCTGTTCTCCTTCAACGCACCGCAGGGGGCCTGCCCCGATTGCGACGGCTTGGGCGAGCGGCAGGAATTCGACCCGCAACTGGTCGTCCCCAACGAACATCTCAGTCTCAAAAAAGGGGCGATCGTGCCCTGGGCGAAGTCCAACCCGCCGTCCCCTTATTATATGCAGGTGCTCGCCAGCCTTGCGAAGGCCTATGATTTCAGCCTCGATACCCCGTGGGAAGATCTGCTGCCCGACCAGAAGCTGATCATCCTGTACGGCACCGGCGGCCTGCCGGTCGAGCTGACCTTCAAGGACGGGCGCAAGGAATATACGGTGCGCAAGGCGTTTGAGGGCGTCGTTGGCAACCTCAACCGCCGCCTGCTGCAAACCGACAGCGCGTGGATGCGCGAGGAACTGTCCAAATATCAGACGTCGCAGCCCTGCGAAACCTGCCATGGCGCGCGGTTGAAGCCGGAGGCGCTGTCGGTCAAGATCGCCGGTGTCGACATCTCCATTCCCACGCGGATGAGCGTCGCCGACGCGGTGAACTGGTTCGCCAGCGTCAACGACACGTTGACCAATCAGCAACAGCAGATCGCCAAGGCCATCCTGAAAGAAATCAACGAACGGCTGGGCTTCCTCAACAATGTCGGGCTCGATTATCTCAACCTCGACCGCACATCGGGCACCCTGTCCGGCGGCGAAAGCCAGCGTATCCGCCTCGCCAGCCAGATCGGGTCGGGCCTGTCCGGCGTGCTCTATGTGCTCGACGAACCCAGCATCGGCCTGCACCAGAAGGATAATGACCGCCTGCTTGCCACGCTGCGCCGCCTGCGCGACCTCGGCAACACCGTCATCGTCGTCGAACATGACGAAGACGCCATCCGCACCGCCGACTGGGTAGTCGACCTTGGCCCCGGCGCCGGGGTGCATGGCGGCACCGTGATGGCCGAAGGAACGCTGAAACAAATCCTGAAAGCCAAGGGCAGCCTGACCGCCGATTATCTCAACGGTACCCGCGAGATTGCGGTGCCCAAGACACGGCGCAAGGGCAACAAGAAGAAGCTGACCGTCCATGGCGCGCGCGCCAATAACCTCAAAAATGTGACCGCCAGCATTCCGCTCGGCACCTTCACCTGCATCACCGGCGTATCGGGGTCGGGCAAGTCGAGCTTCACCATCGACACGCTCTATGCCTCTGCCGCCCGCGCGCTGAACGGTGCGCGCGTCATTGCGGGCGCGCATGACAAGATCACCGGCCTAGAGCATTGCGACAAGGTGATCGACATCGACCAGTCACCCATCGGCCGCACCCCGCGCAGCAACCCCGCCACCTATACCGGCGCCTTCACCAATATCCGTGACTGGTTCGCCGGATTGCCGGAATCCGAAGCGCGCGGGTACAAGCCCGGCCGGTTCAGCTTCAACGTAAAGGGCGGCCGATGCGAAACCTGTAGCGGCGACGGCCTGATCAAGATCGAAATGCACTTCCTGCCCGACGTCTATGTGACGTGCGAGGAATGCAACGGCAAACGCTACAACCGCGAGACTTTGGAGGTCAAATGGAAGGGCCTGTCCATCGCCGACGTTCTCGACATGACGGTCGAGGATGCGGTGGAGGTGTTCAAGGCCGTCCCGCCCATCCGCGACAAGATGATGATGCTGGCCGAAGTCGGCCTCGGCTATGTCAAGGTGGGTCAGCAGGCCACGACCCTATCGGGCGGCGAAGCGCAGCGCGTGAAACTCGCCAAAGAACTCAGCCGCCGCTCCACCGGCCAGACACTCTACATATTGGACGAACCCACAACCGGGCTTCACTTTGAAGACGTCCGCAAACTATTGGAGGTCCTCCACCGCCTGGTCGAACAGGGCAACAGCGTGGTGGTGATCGAACATAATCTCGACGTCATCAAGACGGCGGACTGGATCATCGACCTAGGGCCGGAGGGCGGCGTCAAGGGCGGCGAGATTGTTGCGGAGGGAACGCCGGAACAGGTCGCCAAGGAGCCGAAGTCGTACACCGGCCATTATTTGGCGCCAATGTTGGGGAAGGGTTAGCTATTCGGTCCCTGAACGAATGTAGGCTATCAGCGCGCTATGCAGCTTGGGTTAATGACCGGTAAGTTGTGGGAAGCGGACATAATGTAGCGTAAGCGAACTAAAGTGTGGGCCCCGCCCACACAACGTCAACGTCAACGACAACGCAGTCTTTGTTTTGCTCAGTTACGACGTGCCACGCGTCTGCTGTGTGCAACAAAAATACCGACTTTGGATAGGCGCTGCAGTCGGAAATGGGAAAGTCAACTTCATGAGAGTAAAGCAGAATAAACCCGGACCTTTTCATTGTGTCGATAGCAACGTTGATTTGTTTGTTTTTTATATCTGGAACATCTGGACCAAAAATCTGAAAAAACGCGATATACGCCAAGCAAGCCGAAATTAGCGCAATTAGTAGGTAGTTAAAAAACCTTTTCAAAGTGCCCCCTGTTGCTGCAGCCGTTTTCGATCCACATGGCTCCAACCTAACTGCTTCTGCTATGTCCGCAATGTTGTGGTTTGCTGACGCTTGCGACTAACAGCCAGTAGGGTTTCCGCGTTCATGCCCAAAGCATATATGCAATGTAAGCAACCGTAAAAAAGACAATCAGAGCAATCCATTTTATAAACGAATA
>NZ_JBJXFW010000022.1:0-16106 GCF_046154385.1 Sphingorhabdus sp.
GAAAAACAATCGAACATCGGCGCTTGCATCACCGCAAGCTCGCCGCATAATATCAACCAACCAATGGACCCAAACACTCACCTGTTTTAAGCTGGCATATGTCTCAAATTATCTGACGACGGACAGAATCTATATATCCATTGGATACATAGATTCGAAATACTTTGATGCCACTTGGCGACGGCGAAGCGACCCCAATTTGCTGTCCGACTTTAACGTCATCAAAGTGCTCGAATGCTCACGTGGCAAAGCGAAAGCAATGTCCAAATTGAGGTGAACGTAACCGCTCCGCAAGACCACACGACCAACTCACAAAGGCATTTAAACGTTACGGCTTTGTCCGATTTCGGGAGGTAAGATGAAACAGTTTGAGACTATCGAGTTCAGGATTCAGGATTCGGTCGCGTGCATAACGCTCAATCGCCCTGCTTTTGCCAACTCCATGAACGGCCAGTTGGTTTCGGAACTATCGGACGCAGCTGTGATTTGTGACAATGACAAATCGGTTAGGGTTGTGCTCTTAACCGGCAATGGACCGATCTTCTGTGCTGGAGGCGATCTCAAGGCGTTTGCCGGAGCTCAATCAAATCTAAGTCCTCAATTGAAACTCCTCGCCGATAATCTGCATAAGGCAATCTCGCTTTTTGCGCGAATGACGCCAATCGTTGTCGTGGCCGTCAACGGCATGGCTGCGGGAGCTGGCTTCAGCCTGGCCATCAGCGGTGATTATGTATTAGCAGCTGAATCAGCGAAATTCTCTATGGCGTACACGGGTGCCGGGTTAACGCCGGACGGCAGTTCGACTTATTATTTGCCGCGCCTTGTTGGTTTGCGGCGCACTCAGGAACTCATAATTACAAATCGTGCTTTGACGGCAGATGAAGCGTTAGACTGGGGACTAGTCACGCGGGTTGTTCCCGACGACCAGCTCCAGGCTGAGGCGCTGGCGTTCGCGCGACAGCTCGCGCGCGGTCCGCATGAGGCGTTAGGAATGGTGAAAAAATTACTTTTGGCGTCGCCTGCTAATGGGCTTGAAGTACAGATGGAGCTGGAAGGTAGGGCCATCGCTCATGCATCAATGTCCGCCGATGGCATTGAAGGCGTCGGCGCTTTCGTAGAAAAGCGAAAGCCCTGCTTCCAATAGCTCAGACTCCATCGGCGTTGTTCATGCTCAGAACCTTCATGGTGCGACACCAAGCTTACACAACGCTTCACATAAGGGTCCATACATGAGTGTATTGACAAACTATCCCTCATTGGGCAATGGCGGCCCATACACATATGTATGGAGCTTTGAAATGGATCATATTCTAATGCAACTCGGAGGCGCGATCGGCGCGCTAGTCGGATTCATTCACGGCTATCTTGGTGAAAAAATGTTTTCGCGGGCCGCAATCGAACCACCCTACGCAAAGCACATGGCCCGGTTAGGATGGCAATGTGGAGCCGTCGCCTGGGTAGCTGTGGGCGTTTTGTTGATTGCCGCTGCTGGCTTCGAGTCTACGGAGGCCAGACGGTCTGTGATCGTTACGTCATCGGTTATATATCTTACAGGCGCCGCAGGAAATATAGTCGTTTCCAAGGGCAAGCATTTCGGGTGGGTCATTTTGACGGTTGCTGCAGGGCTGACTCTCACCGGTTGGTAAATGGTCTGCTGGTGCTTATGGCATCCGCCCGGTTGTGGCGAATTAGTCGATGAAACAGTTCAACTCCAAAGTTGGCGGATAATCCACGATGAAAAGCAAAGCCTCGCTATTTGAACGCTTTCCGCTCGATGGGGAAATCAACATTGCCGGTGAGGCGCTGAGTACCCCTTACCATGTTTACAACGGAACCCTGTTGTTCATTGGCGGTACGATTGATGAAAGCGCAGCAAAAAATTTGCTCGCTAAAGAGGATCTTGCACCTCTGACGGACAGCACTGGCAGGGCTTTTGCTGCCTTCTGGATCGCAGACTTCACCGATGCAAGCTTAGGGCCACATCACGAACTGCAATTCTCGCTGTTTGCTTCTTCTTCGCCGCAGCACCCGATCCCCGCCGGCACGTTCGCAATTTTCCATGCGCTTGCTGATCGGCTCGACACCCACATGGTCTGTCACGGTTTATGGAACAACACAGAACGGGCCGTCCAATATAACAAAGAACATTTATCGTTAAATGCGAAGCTGGCTGAAAGCACCATAACCCGATCGGGCGGCCGTACCCTCTTTGAATTCCTGAGTTCATCCGGAGAATTACTTATCAGCGGCAGGGTTACTCCTGGCGAGCGGCAGGTGCCTAGCCTACTCTGGCAAATGATGCGGCAGGTCGGACTGCGCGGAACGGTTCGAAGCCTACTTGCAGATTATATGGAAGTTCCGGTGGTCAATACACGTGCAGTCCATGCCGAACAAAATTTGGTGGCTAGAACTTTCACCCGATCAAAAAAGCAGGTCTTGGCTAGGTTCTCTGAAGAAGACCGGATTCTTATCGGCCATGAAATCTACGCCGGGGTCAACTTCCTGCCCGATTTTGTCCAGAGCCTCCATGATGTAGGGTTCGTCTATCTCCGGCCAGAGCCGCTCAAGAATGCTGCCAATCGATGAGTAAGAGGCATCACAATATTTCAGAGCTTTCGGACACTAGGTTAGAAAATCCGCATCTGAGTTAGCGAGGAATTGATATGTACACTTCCAGCACAATTGCAGGCCTTCTCTTGATTGCGCTCGCTTTGGCGCACACGATAATCGGTGAGCTGCTGATTTTTCGCCATCTGGCAAAGGGAAGCGAGAAGCATAAGGCCTCACTCTCTATTCTCGAACAGCGCCGATGGTACGCAATTTGGAGCAGTTGGCACTTGGTAACTCTACTAGCCATAGCGCTCGGGGTTATATTGATCGATATCGCTCCGCCAGCTGAAGTCATCACATGGGCGATCGGAATCGCGGCGGTGTTCTGGTTCTTCGGCACCCGTGGCAGACACCCTGCCTGGATAGTCTTACTTATCATTTTCGGACTTTTGGTGGCCGCTCCAAAAGCTCAAGCTCTGCCCCATTCGGTGCCCAATAAGGCTGATCGCTCTACCTTGCAGTTTTCATCATGGCCGATAGCCTGGCCCCGGATTTTAGCTCCATCAAACTTGGTACTCATTTAGCTCTATAGCCCTGACTATATCGTCCGAAATAAGGAACTTTGACCCAATGGAGTTCAACGTCTGGCTGGCTTTTGCAATATCCTCGCTCCTTATTGCGCTCATACCGGGTCCTGGGGTCGCCAGCATAATCGGGTTTGCAATGCATTCGGGTAAGCGAGTGGCGCTTGCTTCGGTAATGGGGATGGCTGTCGGTAATGCCTTAGCGGTTACTTTATCACTCGCAGGTGCTGCAACTATTCTTGCAACATCGGCGCTTGCCTTCAACATTCTTAAATGGGCAGGTGCTTTTTATCTAATCGCGATCGGCCTGGTGGCGATCTTAAAAAATGAGCAGGCCCTGAGTTTCGACGGTGCTGCTTCAGGGGCTTTGCCGCGGTCAGCGTTTTTGACGAATATGCTCGTCGGAGTACTACATCCCAAAACCATCTTGTTTTTTGTTGCGTTCTCCGCGCAATTCATTCGCCCGGACCAGCCCTATTTGCCTCAAGCCGTCATTCTCGTCATAACCTTCACTGCAGTTGCAGCGGCATCGGATACGGCATACGCCCTGACAGCATCACGAGCAGCCAGGCTTTTTCGAAGCGAACAAAGCATCAGATGGATCAGACGAGCAGGCGGCGGCGTGCTCGTCACCGCTGGGTGCGCGATTGCCACGATTCAAAAGTGAAAATGACGTTTCGGATGTTTGGGCCCAAAATTTTCTGATCGCTTGGGCGACGCGAGAAATCAGACGGTCAATGCCATCGCTCATGACTGTATGATTGTCGGCCCATTGCTTGCTTTCAAAATCGTGGTTCATTGTCGGCTCCTTCGTTAATCATGCTTTGCCAGATAGAGGCTATGCCAATTCGCTACCAACAAAAGGGTCGACAATAGGCATAAGCCTACCTTATGGTTTCTTATGCGTAAGATTCCGCCTCTCTCGGCAGTTCGGGTATTTGAAGCTGCGGCAAGACATTGCAATTTTACGCGTGCTGGTGAAGAATTGGGCATGACCCAGGCTGCAGTCAGCTATCAAATCCGATTGATTGAAGATCGTCTTCGCACGAAGCTTTTCCTCCGTCACAAGGGACACTTATCACTAACTGAGGTCGGAAAGGCGATTGCTCCGTTGGTGAGCGGGGCCTTTGACTCACTGGAGCGGGCATTTAGTTCGGCACTGGCCGAGGACAATCAAACGCTAACCATCAATACAACGCCAAGTTTTGCTGCGCATTGGCTGGCGCCGCGGATCGGACGCTTTCAGATCTTGGAGCCGCAATTGGCAGTTCGACTTCGGTCTGACCAACATTACGTAGATTTTGCGGCTGAAGATGTGGATGTCGTGATCCGTAACGGGTCGGGTAACTGGCCCGGACTGTCTGCGCATTTTTTGATGGCAGTCTACATACAGCCTTTTGCGAGCCCTGACTTTATTGCTCGCTATGGGCCTATTGAAAGTCCGACTGATTTAGCGGCCTTACCGCGGTTGAGCCCTGATGATGAGTGGTGGCGCTTTTGGTTTACGTCGATCGGAACCGCTAACACGGACGAGGCTGCAGGTGCCGGTCTCCGGTTTGATTCCCAGGCGATGGACGCAACGGCTGCCATGGCTGGACATGGCATTGCAATTTTGGATCGCGGAATGTGGCGCACTGACATTGAGGCCGGTCGTCTGGTTCCTGTAGGGACATACGCCCTAGCTGAGACCGGTTACTGGCTCGCTTATCCCGAATACCGCCGGCAATCGATCAAGGTCAGGGCTTTCCGCAATTGGCTTGAGGGTGAGGTCGCGCTGTCGGCCGACGATCGGTATGATAAATAACGAGATTGGCCGTGGCGGTGCGGTGTCTCTTTTTTGCGTTGGAGTTCGACAGGTCCGCTGCAGATGTGCGCAATTCGGAGTGGTCGCTTTTCAAAAACAGAAGTCTCGCATGCTATCGCTGAAACAATATTACAACTTTGCAAATGCCACGATCCACGGCCAGTCCGGCCTTCGTCAACGCAATAAACTAAGCGCGTCGTGCCTTTCGCCAGCGGCGAACTGCGAAGATGATGCCGCCAACGATTATGAGCATTGCACCACCAATAAATGAGCGTATCGCGCCAGACATCGCTACGAGGACATCAAACAGGTCAACATTGCCCGTTTTCCAGAAGACCCACTCCCCACCGAGGCGTGTTGCCATCGCTTTTTGCCCTGTTTCAAGAACGATAATGCCGCTTCCGGTAGCAGGATCGATTCGCGCCGTCGTGTTTACCGCAGGTGTGTTACTTCCGTCGTGCCCGATGATATAAGAACCACGGTTGTCCGGTGCATAGAGGACGACGCCGAGTCCCCATATCTCTGCGCCATATTGGCTTGCATTTGGCTGCATCATTTCGGCCAGCATTTTTGCTCCAAGTATACCGCGTCCAGCAGGTTCGCGGTTCGCTCCAGACTTTTGAGCCTGAATGAACAGCGTCAGATCTGCTGCCGATGTGTAAAGCGATGCCGCAGCAGGCGCTGCAAAACGGTAAAGTGGTTCGGATTTTCCCATCGTATTGAAGGATTCAGCGACGTTCGTCTCAGCTTCGGAAATAACAAAGCTGGATCTGTTCATGCCAAGTGGTCTGAATATGTGGCGCGTCATATATGTGTTGAAGGGCTCGCCAGATACGTCTTCAATAAGAAGCTGCAGCAAGGCATAGCCGCCGCCCGAATAACGCCATTGTTCTCCTGGACGAATGCCGACACGCACGCGTCCATCGGCTCCTGGTGAAGCATCAACCGTGCGCGTTAATGATTCAACGAGCGACTGAGGCGGCCTACCGGGCGCAAAGCCGCCATATCCCAAACCGTCGGTCAATCCTGCCGTGTGGCTTAACAGGCGCCGCACGGTAACCTCATTCTCGTCAAAAGGTCCGTCGGGGAGCTGCCATCTTTTTGTGTAACGCGAAACCGGTGAATCAAGGTCGATCTTTCCTTCATCGGCCAGTCGCAATACGCCCCATGCAGTGAGCCATTTGCTCAAAGATGCGACCTGAAACAATGTGTCCCGGTCGACAGGCTTGCCACGCGAAACGAAATGTTCATCGATCACTTTGCCATTTTCGATGAGGATGAATGCGGCGTTTCCCCGGTTTTCCCGATCGATATAACTCGTGGCCGATTTTGCAAAGGCCGTAGCGTTTCCGTTCGGAGCGAACGGTGTTCTGAGCCACCCATTCAGCGTTCCCATTGCCACGGCCGCACCCCAGCCAATCAACAGGATCAACATCGCCGAGACGAAGCGTATCCAACGACCCACTTTGTTTTTGTCGGTCCCGCTCGGTCGGTCATGGTCAATGATTTTCAATGCGCTTGTTCCCTAATGAGTATCGATCTATAAAACATACTGTTGGTATGTTTGTCAACTGATGTATGAGATTGGATAATGATCACGAGCCAGCGCACACAGACTGAACGCAGCAAAGCCACTATCACGGCACTTCAATCCGCTGCGCTCAGCTTGTTCGGCGATTGTGGATATGAGGCGACGTCGCTCGATCAAGTTTGCGCCGCGGCAAATGTCACCAAGGGCGCTCTTTACCACCACTTCCCTGGCGGGAAGATTGCGCTGTTCGAAGCAGTGGTAATTATAGAACAGGAGCGGATGCTTTCGGCAATGGCGGCCGCTCCACATAACGCTGAAACTGCAGAGCACGCCCTTCGTCTCGTCTTTGCTGCATATTTTGACATTGCGCTGGAACCCCGCATATACCGCATTACACTTCTGGACGCGCCAGCCGTGCTCGGTCTCGAACGGTGGCGCGACATCGAGTATCGCTATTCGCGGGCATTTATCCAAGAAGGGCTTAAAGGTCCGTTGGGGCCCAACGCATCCGACGAACACCTCGAAATGCTGGCATCCGCGCTTTTCGGGTCAGCCTGCGAATTGACCCTGAGTATAGCTGGATCCAAAAATCCCGAGCAGGCGCGCCAACACGCAATAGATATCATGCTCTTGTTTTTCGGGGCGGCCGCCAGGCCAAGCTTGCAGTAAGCCGAGCTGGTGCCGAGCGCCCAACTCTTCGGTAGCTTGTTACGATTTGACCAGCTCAAGGATTTCGACCGTGCCTCCAGCTTGAAGCGTTGGATTTCCTTCCAGCAAAGTACGGGCCGCTGCAATATCCTCTGCCTGGACGCGGATAAATCCGCTGATCTGGGTAAATGCAGGACCAATCAAACGTCCGTCACGATAGGCGTGGCCGTTTCCGATGGAGCTCCCCCCGCAAAACTTTCCCGATGCATGCAGCATCGCAATATATGCTTCCCAATCAGTGTCGGTCTCCGCGGTTGCGCTGTCGGAATGCATAAAAATAATGAACTCTGGCATCTTGATTCTCCTTAGTTGTCACTCTCGAAATATTCTTGGCCGGCGCTCAGTGTGACACCTCGATGGCCAATGATCGGGTTGCCAGGCGCGGTGTTGTAGCCATCGTTGCCGGCGATAATCAGCGATTGGCGCAGGTGATCAGTAAATTTCATTCTGGAACACTGACTAGCATCCATCGCAATTGCATGGTGAACGTACCGATGAATCCCTCATGCGATTATTCGCGCTTTCAATTGTACAGCATTTTAGAAGTGCCGATTTGAGTTGGTGGCGTCCCCGCCGCACGCGCGACTTCAAGGCTGGAAGGGTAAGGCCTAGTTGGTCGGCGGCTGATTGCATGCGCGCACCGGCAATATCTGTAGCCATCAAGACGTCCCGATATTTATCGTCCATTTTCTGTATAAATGGTACGAGGCAGGCCGACAGGTCATCCCATGAACCATCGTCGGTGTCGGGCGATGGTAGCGCTTCCAACTCCCCCTCCCAGATAGGCAGCCGTTTTTTTCGATAATGGTCGATGATCGTGGTTCGGGCAGCGGTAAAGAGCCAGGCAACAAGATTGAGCGGCGCTTCACATCCTTGCCACGTCCTTGCAGCTTTCACGAATATGTCTTGTACCAGATCGTCAACTTCGTCGTCATTGGAAACGCGTTTGCGGACATATTTCTTCAGTCGTGTTTCAAGCTGCCGATAATCATCGGCAGTCAGTTCTGCCATCGAGACTCTGGAGCCGCTCCGTGTCAACCGCAACATCCCGAACCCGCTGTCTGCTCATTTGGAATGCAGCACGGACTGTTAGAGCCGGGCTCATCTTCCGGGTGTACCCGCATCGGTACGCAGCATGCCCCGGTCAGGTTTTCATTGTCCAATCCGAACTCGGCGACGCCTTCCATGGTCAGAAAACTCTCCCACGCAATTCCTTGCGGATCGACAGTCCAATGCTTGTCGCTTTTGGCGTAACAGCAGGCTGCGGCTTCTTCGGACATGACATTATCTGGAGACGCATGATCAGCATTGCGTTTCAACTGTTCCAGTTCAGCCGCATTTTCAGCCTGAAAACCAAAATGGTTCAAGCCCGGTGTGTGACCGCGTGAAGAGATCGCAAAATTCACACGCAGATCATCGAGCTCCCATTTCGCATAGTCGTGCCGCTCGTTTGAAGGTGCCTGATTGAAAAGCTTGCTATAAAACGCGATGCTGTCGCTTATATCGCTGACTGCAATATGTGCATGAAACCGCTTCATTATACATTCCTCTGTCTCTGCTTGGACCGAAGTACCGAGTCTGGGACAACAGGCTCCGTACCACTGCTAAGACGAAGACATGCGCGATTGGATGCAGAAAAAATGCCAAGAGGCGCCGCAATCAGCCCATGGCCTAGGCGACGCAACAAATTCACGTCGGAAATACCACAGTGTAGAGTTTTCCACTTAGTGCGGCGACAACGAGAATTCCGGCGACAAAACCGAGGACCGCATTAAGGCCGATCCATCGAAGCTGCTTTCTGGAGTTCTGAGGGAACAGGTACCAGCTGGAGGCGCAGCCAATATGGGTAAAGAGCGCCAGAAATGATCCAGTATAATAAGGTACAAAGAATTTGTCGCCGTTTTCGATGTGCAGGCCTGCTGCAGCAAAATAAAAATTGGTGTCCATTCCCATAGAATGCCTGGCGTACAGGACTGAACTGACATGAATTATCAGGAATATGGCCAGATATCCGCCAGAGATGATCTGCAACCACGATATGATGCCGTCATTGTTACGCCAGCGAAGTGCCAGCAACCGCATACCTGAAAGGATCTGCCAGACGAGCAGCGCCAGCAGGACAGTTTCTGCGACCGGATTTCGGTATAAAGGCCTGATCAATGTCATGAACTGGATATGCTGCTGTTGGCCGACCAGTCCCACCATATGGTTCGCCAGATGGAGGACGATGAACAGACCGACAATCATTGCCGTCACGCGGTGGGCCGATTTAAACATCCGATCTGCCACAGGTTAAATTCACTGTGGTGCACGCGTGGAAGCCGCTAATTAAAGCCACCCCTGGGCGAGGCACCGTTCGGGATGTTTTGCCATGACACGACAGAAAAGTAGACACTGGCGGCTCCATACAGTTATGTATGGAGCGCCTCTTGCCAAAGGCCGAAAGTTCAGTCAATACATAACTGTATGGAACAGGATCGCAAAAACAGGACCGTCTGGACTGACCAGGGTCTTCGCACGCTCGTGTCGCACGGGCATGTGGCGCTGAAGGCGCAGCCGCTGGCCAAGGCTCTGAATGTAAGCCGGGGTAGTTTTTACTGGCACTTTGCCGATATTGGTGATTTCCATTCGGAACTGCTGCTGAGATGGCGCGAGCGCATGTTTGAACGGATTGTCGAGGCTGTGACCCGCGCTGGAGACGATCCCCTTCGCCGACTCTTGGAACGCGTACTTTCGGAGCCCTCACGCCTTGAAATCGCCGTGCGGTCATGGGCGCTCGTCAATCCGCAAGCTGCGATAATGGTCGATGATGTCGATCAACGCCGGGTGGAATTTATCAAAGATCTGCTGTGTAACATGGGCTGCCCGCCAGAACTTGCCCGCACACGTGCGCAATTGTTCAACTGGGCCTATCTCGGATTTGCACTTGGCAATCGCGGTCTTGATGCGATCGACCGGCAGAATATTATCGATGACCTGCTCAATTTCGGGAAAATGACGTGACGCTCGTCGTCGCAACGGACATCCCGTCTCAAAGCCTGCTCGATCCCGTTTCTGTGAAGACCGCCTATTTCGCCGATAGCTACCGGATTGCTCTGAGCGATGGCGCGATGCCGATGCCGGCGATCTTCTTTGCCATCTTCGGTCATCATCCCTCATGGATGAAAGTATTGTTACTGATCCGAAACCGCATTGCTGCGATGTCCGGCTTAGACGTGGCGGCGGACGAGCTCATATTGAAACCGGCACAGAAAGAACAATACAAGCCCGGAGACACTATCGGTCCGTGGCCGATCTATACGCTAATGGAACACGAACTGATTGCAGGGCGCGATAATGCACATCTCGATTTCCGGCTGTCAGTGATAAAATCGGTATTGGATTGCAGAAATGTAGTGACCGTTTCGACCATCTGCAATGTCCACAATATCTACGGAAAGCTCTATCTTTGTGTCATCGTTCCGTTTCATAAATGGGGCCTGAGGCGCCTGCTTGCGGCCGCAGTGCGATCGGGTCGCCTCTAAGAATTGCCCGGCGGCGCTTTGACCGCTGGTGCGAACATTTTCTCAAAGGTGGCCCTGATGCGCTGATGGATAAGCCATAAAGCCCGAGCAGTGACGGAACCATATACGAGGCGCTCCGATGCATCCGTCAAAACAAGACAAAATCGAACGCTGGCACAACACACTCAAGAACAGCATCCTTTTGGAAGACTAATCCGTGCATGGCGACCTCAAAGCTCTGATCAAAGCTTTCGTCGAGTATAACAACTATCAGCGCGAACACCAGAACCTAGACAACGCCACGCCTGCCGAACCCTGCTGCGGCAAGACGCAATCTAATATTAAGCAACGCGCAAGCATGAATCGCCAAACTATCGAATATCGGCGCTTGCAACACCGCAAACGCGCCGCCTAATATCAATCCTACCACTGAAGCCGACACTCCGCTAATTTGCACAGCCAACAGTGCTAAATGTTCAACGACGAAAAATCTTGGCTTTCCATCAAATGGCGTCACTTCCCGTTCAACGTTTCGCCAAAAATTCAGCCAGTTCCGAGTTGAATTTCTCTGGTTGGTCTAACATGATGAAATGAGCGCTGCCCGCGACAGTTTTTACGTCGTAAGAAGGTAGCCCTGCAAATTGGCGCTGGAAAAATCCTTGAACCTGCATTTCGGTAAAGGGCATACCGCTATGCCATGCTGCAAGCACCAAGACAGGACTTGATACGGATGGGAGTTCTGGACGCATGTCGGCAACAAGATCTTCATAGACTATTTGGGCGACAACACGTTGATCAGCCGATTGTGACCATTGCATCATGGTTCCACCGAACGTCGGGTTCAACGACATTCCTTCAACACTTGCCTTGATTTCCGCCGGATTTGGCTCTTTCCCATAGCGTGCGGCTATGATGCTTCGCATCTGCGCGGCGGTACGTTCGATAGTCGAGGCTTCCGCTGCACCCAATCCCGGAATAAGTGCTGCGAAATTTGGCAATGCGTCGATCATCATCAACCGCGAGACCAGTTCGGGCCGGGCTTTTGCAAGTTTCAGTCCAGCCAGTCCGCCCATGGAGTGGCCAACGACCATTGGTGCTTTGCCCGATGATTTTCCAATCATTGCAATATATTCGGCAAGCTCGTCTACAAAGGGCTGTAAGACCGGACCGGAAGCGTTGATCCCAGCAGCGTCTCCAAATCCGCGAAGCTGAACGCTGTGCAAACGGTAGCACCCACCAAAAGTAGCGACTGTTTCGTTCCAGACCGCTCGCGGGGTCCCCAATCCGGGAATGAGAATCACATCCGGACCGGCCCCACTTACTTCAACAGAAAAGCGCTCTTTACTGACTTGGCTCACATGTTTGGCTGCATGCTCGCCTGCACTGCAGTCAGGTGAATCTTTGGACCATAAGGGCGTAGCATATGTACCCGCGACCAATGCGATGCCCAGCGGTAACAATCGCAAGCCGGTCCGTGCTTTTCTAAACATGTTCTGCTCCTTCAAAAGAGAGGGGACTTTTCAATCACGCAAGAAAGCATCGTCAGCGCACCAACATATTCCTGTATATGCCTGTTGACCTTTCCTGTTGCCTGTCGATATATCCACTGGATACACGGAGGTAAAGACAATGTTTGAAGTTATTCGCAATCGCATGCAAAATTCAGTTCCTTATGCCGCGCATAGCGGCATCGTTCTGCAGGAATTGGACGAGAACGGCGCATCGGCAATATTGCCGCAAACCGGATTCAGCGTAAATCACATCGCAAGCCAGCATGCCGGAGCGCTGTTCACACTTGGCGAAACTGCATCGGGCGCTGCCATGGCGGGGCTCTTCGCGTCCGTCATGATGTCGATCAGACCGGTCACCTCAGACGCTTCAATCCGTTACACAAAGGTTGCCAAAGGCACGATTACAGCGGTAGCAAGTGTTGCCGAAGATTCTATTGCTGTTCTCGATACTTTTCGAGAACAGGGAAAAGTATCGTTTAATGTCGGTGTGACCCTGACTGATGAGAGTGGAGTGGAGGTAGCAAATATGCAGGTTCAGTGGCATGTGACCGATTCGAGGCGCCGTGCCCAGCCCGCGTAAAACCTACCATCACGGCAATCTGGCGGCTGATGCTGTCGTGCTTGCGCTTGATTCAATCGAGAGCGGAGGCGAGAGCAGGCTGAGCGTCCGGGCGCTCGCAGAATCGCTTGGTGTCGCACACCGGGCGCTTTACAACCATTTTGGTGATCGCGACGGCTTGCTTGCTTCTCTCGCCGCATATGGGTTCGACATGCTTGCATCTGCGGTGGCAGGTCAGTCGTCTCCGTTCGGATTTATTCGCGCTTATGCGGAGTTCGCTATCGCCCGGCCCGAACTTTATGCGTTGATGATGCGGCAAAATTATGCGGCGTTTGCGAGCCATGGTGAACTACGTGAAGCTGCCGACCGGATGATTGCCGCTTCTAGCACATTGCTCGCTTCTGATGTTGCTGAAGGAGACAGCGAAGGCAGCCGGCGCGCAGTCATGGCCATCTGGATGCTTGTTCACGGCGGTGTAACACTACACACGAGCGGCGTATTGCGCGCGCGCAGTGACGCTGAATTTATTGACGAACTTGTTGCGATATCCGGTGTTGCAGACGAAAATTGAACAGCGGTCAGCCTATGGGTGAACTATACGATACAATTGGCATAAACTATGAGAATTTACGCAGACCCGACGAGCGTATTGCGTCTGCCATCCACAATGCGCTTGGTCCCGGTGAAACTGTACTTAATGTCGGTGCCGGGACCGGCTCGTATGAGCCAAGCGATCGCAAGGTAACGGCCGTCGAACCGTCGCGAGAAATGATTCTCAAGCGATCTGATTTTGCCGCGCCTGCCATTCAGGCCTCGGCGGAAGTTCTACCGTTTGATGATAACAGCTTCGATACGGCGATGGCCGTTCTGACTGTCCATCACTGGCAGGACAAGGAAGCTGGAATGCGCGAATTGCGCAGAGTTACACGAGGAAGGATTGTCCTGCTGTCTTTCGACCCGGCAAGCCGGCCCTGGTTGACCGACTATATTCCCGGGCTCGCAACTCTCGACGAAAGCCAGATGCCGGTAATTTGTGAATATGAAAAATGGTTGGGACCTGTTGAAATCAGGCCGCTTCCGATCCCGCATGATTGCACCGATGGCTTTCTCTATGCCTATTGGCGCAGGCCTGAGGCGTATCTCGACAGTCGCATTCGCTCAGGCAGTTCTTCATTCTGGGCATTGGGAGACATTTCTAAAGAACTGGCTCGGCTTTCCAAAGATATTGAAACGGGGATTTGGGTGCAGCGTTATGCTGAAATTCTGGCACTTCAGGCTTATGATGCCGGCTATCGGTTGATCATAGCAAAGAATTGAATAAGTCAGCTGATTTTGTTTTTATGGTTCGAGCATGCCTACAAACTATGGCTAAATACAAAAATGCATCGGGTATAATTACACTGTCCGCAAAGCTTGACGGAGATATCAGGATGACCGCGCGTGCAGAGCAGGCAGTAGAGATGATAAGAAATGTCCTTGATAGTATTCCCTGAAGACAGCTGTTGTCCAAGGCGAACCTTGAACATCAAGTAAGCATGTCTGGAAAGAGTGCACCACAACCACCCATTCTTCATCCGTCAAATCGCACCGAACCAAGACTATCTCCACTTGAGCTGAAAACTCAATCAGTCACGTAGAGATTTGGGTACCCTTATAGTCATCAGAATCTAAGAAACGGATCTTGTTGTTAATAGTTTCCGATAAAATGGCTTCTGCGGAAATTGCGACAATGTGGTCGACCTCCATTGGGACGTCCTTTTCGGGCAGATATTGCTTAACAGCGGATAGAGGAAAGGTAATGAGCGCCATGCGGCATGCATCGGGATTGAAACGCTGCCGTTTTATGTAGCCATTGAATGCAGCAAATGTTTTAGCATTCGCTTCATCAATGCATTGAAGGATCGCAGCCGGTGTGTCGTCGTTTATGAACTGGCGGTAGTTACAGCAAGCCAGAATCAGCGCTTCTCTCCGGTGTTGACGGCAAAAGCGCGGCGTCACTGCCGCAATTTCTCCGACCGGGTTGTTTGGCGTTTCCAACGCTTTGACGAAATGCGGTTGAAACGCCTGCAAGGCAAAAAGCCACGTCTCCGCAAGCAGACCCTCCCGCGAGCCAAAGCGGTGATAGAGCGATCCAGTGGAGAGCTTGGCAGCTTCCTGCACGGCACTGGTCGTCACCGAACCATGTTGCGCCATCAACTGACCGACCGCCCCAAAAACATGATTATCGGTAAAAAGTGACTTGCGCGGCATCTTCGCTCCTATTAGAGAATATTCGCTATTATAAGGATCAGAAGAATGCAATCACTTTGGTTCTGGATCGCTGCCGCAATCGCTGCCACGACCTTCTACGTGCACGTCTTTATTGGTGGCCCGCGCGTTGCTTCGCCGCTACTCGCTGACGAAAAGCTTCCCAAAGCTTCCAAATGGCTTAACTATTATTGCTGGCATATCGTATCGATCTTATTGGCGGCAATGGCAGTATCATTTGCGTTTGTCGCTATAGGATGGGCCACCCCGCAGGTCGCGATGTTGCTTGGAAGCTTGTCTCTGCTATTTAGTCTGCTCAGCATATTGGTGGCTGTGAAAGGTGAGATCAATCCTCTCCGGTTTCCATCCACCACATTGTTTGCATTGATAGGTATTACTTCATTGGTCGGAACCTTGGCATAACCGCGGTGCGAACCATTTAATATTCTAATCCAGCGATTTAGTACGGGATAACGCGGGCTGATCGGAGCTACCGGTCGCTTCCAGATAGCCTCCGATTCGTTCCTGTTTGGTCGCGAGGAAGGACAATCAAAAATGCCAAAACTGTTTCCCGCCCTCGCAGTAGGTATAGCCGCCTGCATCAGTGTTGCCTTTGCTCAATGGCTGAAGCCAGTAAGCATAGGAGCTTACGTATTTTGGTCTTTATGGCTAGTATTGCCCTATGCTGCGATTGGCGGGGCGCTGATCCTTTCTAGAAAGAAAGAGGCACAACCGTTGCCATTGCAGCTTTGTGTGATTGCAATTGCGATTGCGGGACCAATGCTGCTTGCAGACGCTGCTTTTTGGCGTCCCGACGCTCAGGGCGGCATGGCAGTGTTGATGGTACCTATCATCCAAGCGGGACTGGCGAGCATACTGCTCTCGGCTGCCTGGCTGGCAAGCCGTTACCGAAATAAAGGCTAATTCTATCTTCCTGTGCTTGTCGCATTTCTCTAGCGAGATCGGATGATTATGGTCGGGACTAGACCACTCAGTCAGAGCGAACCGCCATTTTGTAGCAGTACAACGTACGACAGCAATAATATTGAAAAATCGACTGCAGTCACAAAACTTGGGACCAGAGACCGTCGGCAATTGTTGCCCTAGTA
>NZ_JBJXFW010000036.1:0-53040 GCF_046154385.1 Sphingorhabdus sp.
TCCAGTTAGTCCGCTTTTGTTGCAAATTGCTCGATAGCCGACATTCGTTCATATGATGAACAAACGGCAGGTAACGAGGTCTTGAAATTGTTGTCTGTATGGCTGGAAAGTTGTGGGGAGCGGACATCGACAAGGTTTTGATGCCGAGCGTAATTTCAGTTATCTATAGTGTGAGTAAAGCTATGACCGGATTACGTTTTTGTTGGTGGTTCCAATTACTGCTGATCAGTAGCAGCAACACAAGTGAGGCGTGCAATGCCATTTAAAATATTTGCAGTACTCGGATGTATATCGCTCTGTTTCGGATGCACCAGTCCCAAAATAACGGCGGCCGCTGGTAACATCTCACAACTTCAGGTGGACGAAATTCTTCGCAAGTGTGATGCCCCAATATCGATGATGACCTTAGATGATGGCAAGCTGACCATTTACCCAAGCGAAGGCGATAAAGAGCTGGTTACCTTCGGATGTATATTTGATGCACTTATCGCGACGGGGGAGACAGACTTGAAGAAAGTTGGAAACGAGATGCATGTTGTTGGGAAAAAGTCTTAAGGTTTCACGCGCCGGATAGACAAACGTAATGTCACACTAGGCGAACATCCACTTTGTTGTCGTGTCCGGCATGTCTGCTTTGGGAAAACATTGCCAGGAGCCAGTCATAGCCACCAAGTTACGAAGACGTAAAGCAATCCGATGGTGATAGATACCATTGCAATTGCGCATATCCAGGCCGCAAGCAGCCCATATTGCCGCTTGACGTTAGTGATAGTGATTTCGAAGAATGCTTGAACGAGATTGTCCATGGGGTCTCCGCTTTCTACTAGGTCACAATTGCTTCGTTGCCGAAGAATAGCGTGATTGTTAATGTCCGCAATGTTGTCGTTTGCTGACAGTCTGCTTTGGCAGCTTTTTTATGGGGAACTGACGGACCGCTGCCTCAGAAGGCGTTACAATTTTGGCTTTGGGCGTATGATTCTGCCGCCGGTTCAATCAACTCGGCAATGTTTGGCACATAGCCAGAGAGGTCTCGGGCGAGTGCATTAGTTATTACGGCATAATGACATGGCGAATTACCCATCCCAGACACAATACGACCGCCTCTTTTCCTTTCGAAAGCGAGAGATGTTCCGTCAGTCCACCCGCGCGCTTCTCCCCAATAACCGTCAACCTGATTGTCAAAGGCACCAGTCATCCGCAAATAGACAGGTAGAGGAATGGAAAATTGCGAGGTCGATTTAGTTTTGGTCTCTTGATCCCAAATAATTGCTGAGCCTTCGACCTTCTTGCCATTATTCGACAACGCCACAGCGAACCACCTTTTGCCAAACGAAGGCATTGCAGCGAAACGGAGGGAGTCATTAGACAAATCGCGAATTTCGGGAACACCTGCCAGCAGTTGGTGTGCCTCAGATAAAACGGCGCTTTCGTTGCCCTTCGGCAGTGGACCATTTCGCGTGCTATGCGCCTGCATAGTGGCAAAAAGATAAACGATGTAAATGATAGCAACTAAAGCGACGAGGACGCCGAAGGACTTGAGCGAGGTAACCGCAACCTTGCGAAGGCGTAATGACAGCATGCTCACATTGATAATGTGACAGATGTTTCCAATGTCCGCAATGTTGTCGTATCCTGAAAGTCCGCTTTTGTTGCAAATTGCTCGATAGCCGACATTCGTTCATATGATGAACAAACGGCAGGAAACGAGGTCTTGAAATTGTTGTCTGTATGGCTGGAAAGTTGTGGGAAGCCGGCATAGTCCCTTGTTAAAACCTTGGCCTATGTCTTTTGCAAACCCACGGCTAACCTAACGGATTTTCAGCTTTCGCTGTGAATATCAACACCGTTTTCAGTGTTAGTTTCGGTTCCGCGTCCCCATATCGCATGAAGCAGCGCGGTAATTGCAAAAACAATAAACGCTCCAATGGCAACAGGGCCTTTATTCTGGCCCGTCAATATTGTAACCATTATTACTAACCACGCCGGTATTGAAACGAAGAGATAAACCAGTTTCAGCCAGAGCGGCAGAGTTGCCCACCACGTCTTAGTCACCACTTCGGTTTCTCCACAGTGTTATGTTTCACGGCCTTCTTTAGGCGCTTATTCCATGCGGCTTCAATGTCCGCAATGTTGTCGTTTGCCGACAGTCCGGTTCGGCGCATTTGTTGTGGGAAGCTGACGTTGACAAGTTATAGGACCGACGGTTACCGTTAGACATGAAAAAAAGCATAACGACTTTAGTGGGGCTGCTGTTTTTGGCAGGATGCTCGGATGAATGTAACACTACACCCGTCAAAATCTCTAAAGCACCGGACGGCCTTCACACCGCCGTAATTTTTCAGCGCGACTGCGGGGCAACGACTGATTTTTCCACTCAAATTTCGGTATTGGGGGACGGCTACAGCCTGTCCGGAAGTGGGAACGCTTTCGTAGCTGACGCGGACCATGGAACCGCAACTACTGGGGATTGGGGCGGCCCATGGGCGGAAATAGAATGGGTTACGAGCGATCATCTGGTGGTGCGTTACGCGCAGAACTCGCGCATCTTTGAACAAGACGAGCAGGTTTCAGGCGTTCGGATCAGTTACGAACAAACTAACCGTTGAATGTCCGCAATGTTGTCGTTTGCCGACAATCCGCTCTCAGAGAAGATTTCAGATTTCGAGACATAATCCCCTCCCCGGAAAGGGGCAGTGATAATCTTCTAAAACCTTCTTCCTTGTTTCCTTCTTCCTTCTGACGAAAAAAGAAACCGTCCCTCTCAACCCGCCAAATTCGCTTTGAAAAAAGTCAGGGTCCGCGACCAGCTCAACTCGGCCGCCGCCTTGTCATATCGCGGCGTGCTGTCGTTGTGGAAACCGTGCTGGGTGTCTGGATAGAAGTGCACTTCATAACGTTTCTGGCCCGAAATCAGCGCGGCCTGATAGGGGAGCCAGCCTGCATTGATACGTTCATCCGCTTCGGCATAATGGATCAACAGCGGCGCTTTGATCGCGGCGACCTCCTCTGCCCTTGGTTGACGGCCATAATAAGGGACCGATGCGCCAAGGTCGGGATAGGCCACGGCAAGCGCATTGCACACGCCGCCGCCATAGCAAAAACCGACCGCGCCGACTTTTCCGGTGCTGTCACTATGGTCGCGCAAATATTCGAAGCTGGCGAAGAAATCTTCCAACAACATGGCCGGATCAAGCTTTGCCTGAAATTCGCGGCCCATGTCGTCATTGCCGGGATATCCGCCCGCCGATGTCAGCCCGTCCGGTGCCAATGCCAAAAAACCGGCCTTGGCCAAACGGCGTGCCACATCTTCGATATAGGGGTTCAGCCCCCGATTTTCGTGAATCACCAGAACCGCAGGCAGCTTGCCCTTGGCATTTGCCGGGCGCGCGAGCAGGCCGTTGATGGTGCCATGGCCTTCGGGGCTGGGGATGATTACCTTTTTCGTGACGATCGACGGGTCATCCGCCTTCACCTGCTGCGCCAGCGCATAGTCCGGCGCAAGTTGGTTCAGGATCATCAATCCGGTGACGCCGGCAGCGGCAAATTTACCCGCTTCTGTGATAAATTCGCGCTTGGTCAGCTTGCCATGCACATAGCCGTCAAAGATTTCGAGGATATAGGGATGAAAGTCGCTGGCTTTCATCCGGGGTGCGGCGTCGGTTTCGGTCATCCCAATTCTCCTTGGTTCAGTGAACGAAACGCGCAACCACGTCGCGGTAGGACCGGCTTACCTTCACCTGCGCGCCTGATTCGAGCACGAGGAAGCATTCGCCGTTGGTGTGCGGTTTGACCTGACGCACCTGATCCAGATTGACGATGGTGCTGCGGTGCACCCGCTGGAATGTGCGGGGGTCGAGCCGCTTTTCCAGATCTTTCATCGTTTCGCGCAGGATCAGCGAGTTGTCGGCGGTGTAAATGCACATATAATCACCCGCCGCATCAATCCGTTCGATGCTTTCCACATCGACGCGGAAAATCTGCCCGCGATCCTTTACATTGATCAGCTTTTCAAAGCGTGTCGACGTCAGGTCATCTTCCATCGATGGCAGATTATCGGCAGCATTGGGCGCCACTTCGTTGATGACGTTGCGAAGCCGTTCGAGTTCGTCCGTCGTGCGTTTTGTCGCAAGCCGCGTGCGGACGCGTTCCATAGTATCGGCCAGACGGTCCGGTTCAACCGGCTTCATAAGATAATCAATCGCCTGCGCTTCAAACGCCTTTATCGCGTGCTCGGAATAAGCCGTAACAAATACAAAAAGCGGCGGGTCGATATCCATCACCCCTTGCACCACCGAAAAGCCGTCAAAGCCCGGCATCTGGATATCGAGAAACACGAGATCGGGTTTCAATGTTTTAATCTTGCGAATGGCCTCGCGCCCGTTGTGGCACGTGGCGACAATTTCGATATCCTCGAAATCCTGAAGCCTCAATTCCATGCCTTGAATGGCCAATTTCTCGTCGTCGACCAATATTGTACGAATGCTCATGCGGTTATCATTCCTTGCGTTTTTGCCCCCGCTTGATTTTCTTCGACCGGTATGTTCCGTGTTTGATAAGGCAGTTCCAACAAAACTTCAAATCCGCCACTCGCTTTCACGTAAAATTCGAAACGCTGGTCCTCTCCATAGGCCTGCGAAAGCCGCTCGCGCGTGTTCGCCATGCCGACCCCTGTGGACAGGCTGTGGTCTTGTTGCCCGGGCTGCAACCCCGGACCGGTGTCCGATACGGTAACCCGAAGGCGTTGGCCGACGAGTTGCGCTATTACGGATATATCGGCCCCTTCTTCTTTCGGCGTGACCGCATATTTTATAGCATTTTCCACCAGCGGCTGGAGCAACAGCGACGGCACCAGCGCATTTTCAACCGCCGGATCGATCTCGAAAAATGTCCGCAACCGCTCTTCAAAACGCATTTTCTCGATATCGAGATAGAGCTTCAGCGTCTCGATTTCCTGCGTCAACGGCACCTTAGCCGCGGCCTCGTTAATCAAGGTGAAGCGCAGGAAGGACGACAGGCGCGACAGCATCGCGTTCGCCTGCTCGGTCTGTTTCAGCAGGACCAGCGTGGAAATACTGTTCAGCGTGTTGAACAGGAAATGCGGGTTGAGCTGATAGCGCAGCATGGTCAGCTGCGCGCTTGTGGCCTGCGCCTCCAGCCGCATCATCTGGTCCGCCTGCTCTTCGGCGCGGACGAAATAGTTGATCGCGTAATAGAGCGCCGACCAAGCCGCCAAAAGCACCGAGTTGATATAGATCGCCGCCAGCCAAAGCTGCGCAAAGGGCGTTTCATCAACGCCGTCGCGTATCGTCTGCAGCACCCACACGTCGATATACGCATAGCCAATCGTTGCGACCGACATGGCGAGGAACGTCACGCTCCACGTGATGAACGGCCGTTGATCGATCAGGAAACGGTAGACCACCGACAAAACAAGCGTGATGGAATAGCCGGTAACGGCGGAGATCAGGATGGGGACAAGGAAGCTGACAGGCTGCCCTTGCGCAATGCCGGATGCGGCGCGCAAGATAACGGCCCCTGCCCAACCGGCGGAATGCAGGTTCCAGAAAGCCCGGTTCTTGTCCGCGAAAAAGGGTTTATCAGTAAGCTCTAGAACCGCCATTTTTTGGGTCTAGCCGCATTTTGCGCGCGCATGAAGCCCTTGTTTCACACAAAAGCCATGATAGCATGGCGGACGAGAGGAAGAGTCACATGGACAATCACGACGATCGCGCCAGTTTTCACGACATGTCGCTGAGCACGCAGGAAGATTGGCAGATCATCATGCGGCACAATATTCCGTTCGCGCAAAATGGCGGAAAGCGGATCCTGGACCATTTGAAGCTGCTCGACGGCGACTTTGGCGGCTTTGCGGTAGACCGGTTGACTCATTCGCTGCAGACCGCGACCCGCGCCTATCGCGACGGGCGGGACGAGGATTATGTGGTGATGGCCTTGCTGCACGATATCGGCGACACGCTGGGCGCGGCAAACCATCCCGATATCGCGGCGGCGATCCTGAAACCCTTTGTGTCCGAAAAGCTCCTCTGGATTGTCCAGCATCATGGCATCTTCCAGGGGCATAATTTCTTCCACCATCTCGGCCTTGACCGCGACATGCGCGAACAGTTCCGGGGGCATGAATGGTTTGCCGATACCGAAGAGTTTATCGACAAATATGATTGCCCGGCTTTCGACCCCGAATATGACACCCTGCCGCTCGAATTTTTCGAACCCATATTGATGAAGCTGTTCAAATATCCGCTGAACAGCATCTACAAACGGGCAATGGAGACCGAAGCCGCCGAATAATCGGCGGTGGGGCCTTATATAAGGGCGCTTTCATCCCTATATAGGTGGGACTGACAGCCGCCCCGCCCGTGCTGGCCAGTGTCTCTTTCCGGTCGAACTTTCTTTCGCTTGGCGTCCCGAGACGGGTGATACCCGCCGCGCGTCGTCCCTGCAGGTCCGGCGCGCGCACATGGAGTGCGCCTTTTGATCGCCTATTTCATTCTCGTCCATCGCTTTCCCGAACAGTTCAAACGCATGTTCCGCGCCATCTATGTTCCCGGCAACCAGTATCTCATCCACATCGACCGCACCTCCGGCCCCGAAATACAGGCCGACATCACCGCCTTTCTGAAACCCTATCAGGGCACTGCCATATTGGAACCGCGCCCCATGCTATGGGGTGGATACAGCCTGGTCGATGCAGAGCTGCGCGGCATGGCGATGCTGCTGAAGATGAGCAAAAGCTGGACCCATTATATCAATTTGAGCGGACAGGATTTCCCGCTGAAGTCGCAGGAATATATCCGTGGCTTTCTCCGGTTGAACCGCGGCAAACAATATATCCGTGCCGTAAACCAGCATCTGGTCCGGCCCGACACCGTCAACCGGATCAGCCATTATTTTATTGAGGCTTTGGGCCGCATCTTTCGCACGGGCGTCAAACGCCGCCCCATGGCGGATGTCACACCCTTTATCGGCACCCAGTGGAAAGTCGTCACCCGCGCCTTTTGCGAATTCGCTTGCACCGACGCCCGGGTGAAGCCGTTCCGCACCTTTTACCGCCGCTCGCTGATTGCCGACGAAGGCTTTTTCCAAACCCTGATCATGAACAGCGGAAAGCATGGCGAAGTGATCAATGACGATTTGCGCACGATCGACTGGATCCCCGACGGCGACATCAAGCTGCGCCCGCGCACCTTTGTCAAAGCCGATGCCATGCGCTTGAGCCTCAGCCCCGATTTCTTTGCCCGCAAATTTGATGCCGACGAAGATTCGGAAATCTTCACCTTGCTGGAGGCGCATCTGCTGACGCCAGCCGCCAGCCAGTACCGGCCAATTGCGAACAGCAGCCCTCTTACCCCCAAGCCGGCGCTAGCCGCCTAACCACAGGAGAGACGATATGGCGAAGAGCCAAAAGAAAACGAACCGCGAAGCCCGCAAGCCAAAGGCCGAAAAGCCGAAGAAGCAGAACGCCTCCAATCCGTCGACAAAGGGTAGTGTCGCCGGACTGATGGCATCCAAATCCTAACCGCTTAACGCCCCAGCAGCACCCGCGCCTGCCCGGCAATTTGTGCCAGCATGGCGGGGGTGGGCATACCGGCCATCCGCGCACGGTCGACCATCGCTTTAAAGGACCGGACACGATCTTCATTGTCTGCGACCCAGTTTTGTGTGTCGGCGAGCGGCTTCTTCGCGGCGCGGCGGCGGAGGAAATCCAGGCGCATTGCCTGGAAATCACGCGCCAGCCCGGCAACCAGCAGACGCTCCCACGGGTCATGCGGATCCATTTGCATCGCTGTGCCCTGTGCCCAGCCGATGCCCAGCGCGTCGCCCAGTGCGGTAAATGCTTGAGTCAGCGTGGTAACCTCTGCCTTTTGTGTTGTTGACAGGGCCGCCAGTCCAATTGCCCCGTCGAGCTGGGCCATTTTGACTAGCCGGTCGGCAATCTTACGTGGCGCGCCATTTTCGACAAGTCGCGCGCCAAAGCTTTCTGTCTGATGCCTGACATCTGCAGGCAACAGATTATCGAGCGATACGGACAATTTCTGCACCACAGGTGCATAGGCATTGGTTGTCGCCCCAATGTTTCGACCTTCGGCGGAGTTCCGGATGATATCGGCCATTTGGGCGCGCACTTCGACTGCGGTTTGATTGAATAGCAATAGCCGGGTTGCCTCTGGCATTTCGGCGCTATCGATGGCCTGCCACAAGGACGGCAAGTCATAAATTCGCTCCGCTATTGCAAAAGCCGCTGCAACATCGCCGATATCGCAACCTTCTTCTTCGGCCAGTTCAAATGGATGCAACAGACCCAAACGGTTTATCATGCGATTGGCGAGCTTGGTCGCAATAATTTCCTTACGCAAACGGTGCGCCAGGATTGCCGATTTGTGCTTTTTGACCATCGCCTCGGGAAACGCGGCGAGAAGCTCTCCTTCCATGGATACATCGGTGGCCAACGGTGCATATTCGACGCCGTCTTGCGCGGCGAGCTTTGCGGTTGAAAGCAACACAGCCAGTTCGGGTCTGGTCAACCCTTTGCCTTCGCTGGCCCGACGGAAAAGTTCTTCATTGGCGGCAATACCCTCGACCGCGCGATCAAGTCTTCCGTTATTTTCAAAAGTTTCAATCAACCGAACATAAGCCGGCAAGTCTCCAGGTCCGCCAGTTTCCGCGATTGAAAGCGCAAGAGTTTGAAGACGATTGTCCTCCAATACCAAATGGGCGACGGCATCGGTCATGTCCACGAGCAACTTGTTCCGCACCGGCTCCTTCAACTTACCCGCACGCATTTCGGCATTCAGGGCAATTTTGATATTCACTTCATTATCGGAACAATCCACGCCGGCACTGTTGTCGATAAAGTCGGTGTTGATCCGCCCGCCACGCAGCGCAAAGCCGATCCTTCCGGCCTGCGTTACGCCCAAGTTCGCACCTTCTCCAATGACGTTCGCACGTATATCAGAACCGTTGACGCGGATTGCATCATTGCCAGGGTCACCCACATCGAGATGACCCTCGCTCTTATCCTTGATATATGTTCCTATGCCGCCAAACCACAGAAGCTGGACCGGCGCTTTCAATATCGCGGTCATCAAATCGGAAGGTTCAAGCTCTTTGGCATCTATACCCAGTAATGCCCTGATCTCAGGAGTTGTTTTTATGCTCTTCTCGCTGCGCGCAAAAACACCGCCGCCTTTGGAAATCAATTTGGAGTCATAGTCCAGCCAGCTGGATCGCGGCAGGTTGAACAATCGCTGCCGTTCTTTCCAACTGATGGCAGGATCGGGGCTAGGGTCGAAAAAGATGTGGCGGTGGTCAAATGCCGCTACCACTTTCAAGGTTTTAGACAACAGCATTCCATTGCCAAAAACGTCGCCCGACATGTCGCCGACACCTGCAACTGTAACGGGCTCTTTTTGAACATTGATGCCCATTTCGGCAAGGTGACGCTGCACCGAAAGCCAGCCGCCCTTGGCCGTGATGCCCATCGCCTTATGGTCGTAGCCGACCGATCCGCCGCTGGCAAATGCATCGCCAAGCCAGAAATTATGTTCAAGCGCGATAGCGTTGGCCGTGTCCGAAAAGGTCGCCGTTCCCTTATCTGCGGCGACTACGAAATAAGGATCTTCGCCGTCATGGATCACGACAGCTTCGGGGTGCACCACTTTGTCGTTGATGATATTATCGGTTATCGACAACAATGTGCGGATGAACAAACGATAGCTTTCAGTCCCTTCGGCAAACCATGCGTCGCGGTCCACCCGCATATCGGGAAGGCGTTTGGGGTAGAACCCGCCTTTGGCACCTGTTGGAACAATTACCGCATTTTTGACGCGCTGTGCCTTCATAAGACCAAGAACTTCGGTGCGGAAATCGTCGCGCCTGTCCGACCAGCGCAAGCCCCCACGCGCCACCGGACCGGCGCGCAAATGAATACCTTCGACGCGGGGCGAATACACGAAAACTTCCCGCCAGGGTAAAGGCGCGGGAAGCCCGGGAACTTTTGCGCTATCCAGTTTGAACGCGAGCGCGTCGGCCGCAGCAGGCGCAAATGCATTAGTCCGCAGCGTTGCCCGAACAACGCCCAGATAACGGCGCAAAATGCGATCTTCATCAATCGCAGAAACAGCTGCAAGACCTGTATCTATTACCTTGATATATTTTGCGGACTCTTTTTCACGGTCGCCCTTTGCCGCGGGGTCATGCATGACATTGAACAAGGATATTATGGCACGCGTCACGGCGGCATTTTTGGCTAACGCAGCGACAGCCGTAGGCATGCCATAGGTCACCCCCGTTTGACGGAGATAGCGATACCAGGCACGCAACAGGATGACAGACTGCGGCTGCAGCGCCGCCACCGTAACAAGTTGATTGAATACATCATTTTCGGCATCACCGTCCAACACTTGACTGAGTGCACTTTCCAGAACCTGAGCACGCTCCATCACGCTGGCAACGTCGCCGCCGCGCAATCCCAGTTTGAAATCATGAATATAATTGCCGTCATTCAAAGCCGTTGGCGATTCTTCCAACACGTCGAAACCGAAATTCTCAAGTGCGGGAACCATGTCACTCAGAGGCATCGCGCCACCTTCGCTGAATACTTTAAGGCGGAGCATTTCACCGTCGGTCGATAATCGGGTAATCTTGCTATGGTCGCGCTCCATTTGCAAAAGTCCAAGCATATCGCGCGCCGCCTCTTCCGAAGAATAGCGGGTGCGATAGTTGGCCGGAAATTGCGCGCCGTAACGGACAATCATGGCAGCGGCCCGCTTTTCGTCGGTCATCACCGATAGTGCGGCCTCGACCGCTGGTTCCCAACCACGCACCATCAATTCCAACCGGTCGTCGAGTTGTGTTTCATCAACCTTTTGGTTCCGGTCCGGCAGATCAAGGGTATAGCGCAACAGCGCAATACCGCCATCTTCAAGGCCTATGGTCCAACCGAGCATTGCACCGCCCGTCGCTGCGACAAGCATATTTTCGATCTGCTTGCGCATCCCTGTGGAAACATCGTCGCGTGGCAACCAGACGAAAATATATAGATGACGCCCCAAAGGAGACCGTATCGCCAATAATTTGGGCCTTGGGCGGTCGGTCAAGGACATGGCGGTCAATGTAACCCGCTCAAGCTCTGCAAGCTTAAGCGATACCAGCAAATCATGCGGTAACGACGTTAAAACGTGCGTCATCGCTTTACCGGCATGACCCGATGGATCGAATCCGAACCGTTCCATCAAGGTCGCCAAATGGGTCCGCAATACCGGAATGCGATCCGGCGCTGTCGCCAATGCCGCGCTGGTCCAAAGTCCGGCTGAAACGGACAGGCCGGTGATAGCACTGCCGTCGCGCACCGGCACGACCACAAGGTCAAGCTGGACATGGCGGTGAACGCTCGAGACGCGATTGGCCTTGAGGATGAGCGGAGCACGGCCGCCTTCTTCGAACCATTTGATCGCGAGCCCGACACTCAGTTCCGACAGAAGCGGAGCGTTGCTGACACGCGACAGGCCAAGGCGTTTGGAGCTTTTGCCATCACGCGACAATGTTTCATGGCCGAGCACAGTCATGTTGTTTTCGAGGAACCAGCGAACCAGCGCCGCGCCCTCACCATCAGGCAAGCTATCGGCGTCCTCGGACATCGCACCGAGCATCTTGCGCCAATCGGTCACCGCGCCGCGCACATCGCGCAGAACCGCCCGCAGATCATCCTCCAACGCACGCCGCTCTTTTGCATCAACCCGGTCGGTTTCCAAATAGATGAAGGATTCGCGGGTAATCGATGCATCGCGTTTGCGGCTGACGGATTTCAACACCCCGGATTCGTCTCGGGTGGTGCTTAATACCGGATGGATCAGGCGTCTGACGCCGATGCCTTTGGAGGCGACTGCGGCTGAAATCGAATCAACAAGAAACGGCATGTCATCATTGTTCATGGCTATGCGCATTGCCATGCGGCCTTGGGGGTCGGTAAAGCTATCAAGCGCAACCACCGCTGTGCCGATTTTCCGGTCAAGCGACAGCAGAAGCGTAAAACGCGCCGCCTCTTCGCATGCCTTTGTGTCAAACCCTTCATTTTCCCCCGGCAACGCGCTGTCGGCGAAGGCGGTGGCCATTGCTTTCAACAAGCTGTTTTCAATGTTTGAAGTTGGTTTTGACATTTTGGCAGCAGCCATGAAAGTTTCTCCTAAACCCTTAACAATCGGGATTCGCCCATATTGATACGACGCAATCTATTGTAATTTTATTTCAATGCTTATGCCTTCGTTCGGATGGCGATACAAGTTACGACCGTAACTGGTTGCGATGAGCATTCTGCCTGTGTAGCGTCAGCCCAGCCAAAGGGGCCGGAGGGAAGTCTATGGATAAGCGTCTGACATTATGGATATTGATCGGGATGATCGCCGGGATCATCGTTGGATATGCGGTCCATATCGGCGTGGCGCCTGATAGCAGCACTTTTGAAAATTTGACGAAAACGTTCAAATTGCTGTCGGATATTTTCCTGAATCTCATCAAACTTCTGGTCGCACCGCTGATCCTGTCGACGATTGTCGTGGGCATCGCGCATATGGGCGACAGCAGCGCGCTAGGCCGGATCGGGTTTCGCGCAATTACGTGGTTCATTATCGCCAGCTTTATTTCCATTGGCTTAGGGCTTTTGATGGTCAACATCTTCCAACCGGGAGTTGGCGTGCCCTTGGGTGCGGCCGCCGAAGCTGCCGCATCGGTAGGCGAAGTCAAAAAACTGGATGTTTTTGAATTCATATTGTCGGTGTTTCCCAAAAATGTTTTTGAAGCAATGGCGGCTAACAACATTCTGCAGATATTGGTCTTTTCGCTGTTTGCCGGTGTCGCTCTGTCGGCGCTCGGCGAAAAGGGTGCACCGCTGGTCCGCGCGGCCGATGCCCTTGCCGAAATGATGCTGCAAATCACCCATTATGTCATGCGCTATGCACCGGTCGCCGTATTTGGCGCGTTGGCAAAGGTCGTGGCCACCAGCGGGCTCGCTATTCTGTTAAGTTATGCCACGCTGCTCGCCGAATTCTATATGTCGCTTATCATCCTGTGGGTGCTGTTGCTTTCCATCGGCTGGATATTCCTGCGCAACCGGATCTGGACACTGATCCGTTATATCCGCGAACCGCTGCTGATCGCCTTTTCCACCGCATCGTCCGAAGCCGCGCTGCCCAAGCTGTTTGAACAACTCGACCGCTTTGGCGTGCCGCGCCGCATCTCGGGCTTCATGCTGCCTTTGGGCTATAGCTTCAACCTTGACGGCTCGATGATGTATATGAGCTTCGCGACGATCTTCATCGCGCAGGCCTATGGCATTGACCTTCCGATCATGACGCAGATCCTGATTTTGTTGACGCTGATGATCTCGTCCAAGGGCGTGGCGGCGGTTCCGCGTGCTTCGCTGGTCGTGATTACCGGCACGCTGGCGATGTTCGGGCTACCGGTCGAGGGCGTCGCCCTGATCCTCGCCATTGACCAGTTCCTCGACATGGGCCGCACCGCGACCAATGTCGTCGGCAACGCCGTTGCAACCTCGGTCATCACAAAATGGGAAGGCATGCTGGAGGTCGAAGAGCCGGAATTTGTCGAACCCCCGCACGCCCCTGCCCACACCGCAGCTGCAGGCAAGCGCGGGCTGGACCTCGCCGAAGATATGGTCAGCGATACGCGCAGCACCAAAAGCTGAGTTTAGGCGGGAAGCTTGTGTCCGATCAGGGTGCCTTTTGCGCCCTTGCTATCGAGCGTGAAGCGCATCATATGATGTTCACGCCGCCAGCGCCTTGCAACCACGCGCTCGCCGGGGCGGGCCGCATCGTCAAGCAGCACCCGGCCGCCGGGCCGGATGCGCGCAAACAGGCTCGCCGCCGCACCGCGCACATAGGGATGGATGGCCCAAGGCGGGCCGTCGACGATCAGCAAATCTATATCGGTGGGCACATCGCTCAGCTGATACCAATGTCCGGGCCAACCCGCAGGCGATGGCCCCAAGGGCGCATGCCGTATTTCTGCCATCAAACCGTTCTCGCGCACCCATTGCTGCGTGATCGAGGCAAATTCGCCATGCTGATCATAGCTGACCAACGATCCCCCGCCGAACTTCTGGAGCGCGCGGGCGATGATGAATGTCGACGCGCCGCAGCCCAGTTCCACGACCTGCGCCGGACGCATTTCTTCGATGGCGTGCGTGATGTACCACAGGAAATGCGTATCGGCTTTCCAGCTTCCCAAATTGGGCAAGGCATCGGCCGGCAAGTCCAGATATTCCAGCAACGCCGCCTTGTCCGCCTTGCGCCCGCCATGAAGGCTGCGCAACAGCCATGGCCATTGGATCGCACCATAAGCGGTCACCATGGCACGGTCACCCAAAGTGAGATCGAGCCCAATATCGTCAAGCGGCAGCAGGGCCGTAGTTTCGCGTGTTGTCATGTTCCTCGCCCATGCGCCCCGACACCAGATCGAGCAACAAGCTATTTCCGCCCCAGCGTGAATACAGAACGGTTCGAAGCGGATCGTACCGCGAAATCGGGTGGCGCAGCAACAATTTTGGCGCGCACGCTTTGACAAAGGCAAAAATTGCCCGATAACCGTCATGAGAGACAAGGAGAGTTTAATGGACCAAGCGGCATCGATGCGCGGCAAAGTGGCAACGACTCCGCGTTTGATGCTATGGATGCTGCTGATTGTCTACACACTGAACTTTCTGGACCGCCAGATCATCAACATTTTGGCCGAGCCGATCAAGCGAGACCTCGCATTGAGCGACACTGCTCTGGGCTTGCTGGCGGGCCCAGCCTTTGCGGTTTTCTATGCTGTGCTCGGCATCCCCATCGCCCGCTATGCCGACCGCGCCTCCACCAACCGCGTTGCGCTGATATCGGTGTCGCTTGCCCTCTGGTCTGCCATGACTGCCCTATGCGGCGTTGCGCAGAATTTCGTTCAGCTCCTGCTGGCCCGTATCGGCGTCGGCGTCGGCGAAGCGGGATGCACACCTGCGGCCCATTCGCTCATCACCGATAGCGTCCCGCCCGAAAAGCGGTCCTCAGCCATCGCCTTTTTCGGCCTTGGCGTTCCCTTAGGCAGCCTGTTTGGGCTGATCATCGGCGGCATCGTCAACGATCTTTATGGCTGGCGCGCCGCGCTCTTTCTGGTGGGCGCACCGGGATTGTTGCTGGCGCTCATCCTGCCGATGATCATCCGTGAGCCCCGCCGCACTGATGGCCCTGTCCGCGACGCGGCGCAGAACGGGCCAAAGAAAGTCGAGCTGCGCGTCGGCGAGGCGTTTCGCGAAGTCTTCTCCTCGCGCGCCTATCTCTACATCTTCATCGCGGCGTCTTTCACCGCCTTTCTAAGCTACGGCAAGGGTCTGTGGACGATCAGCTTTTTCATCCGCAGCCACGGGCTTTCGACGACCCAGGCCGGTCTCGCTATGGCGGTTGCCTTGGGTATTGCCGGGGTTATCGGCACCCTGCTCGGCGGGAAAATGGCGGACAAATTCGGCAAGGATAACAAGCGCCATCTGCTGACCTTCCCGGCCGTCGGCATGGCGATTGCCGCGCCCATCCTGTTCGCCGGCTATTGGGTGGACGACTGGCGCATTGCGGTTGCGTTGCTGATCGTGCCGACCATCCTCAACTCCGCCTATTACGGACCTGCTTATGCCTGTGTGCAAGGCCTCGTCCGCCCCGAAGCCCGCGCCATGGCCGCATCTATGGTCGTGTTCGGCCAGAATCTGATCGGTCTGGGCATGGGCCCGTTGCTGTTCGGCATGCTGTCCGACGCGCTGATTCCCGTGGCCGGCCAGGACAGCGTCCGCTGGGTCCTGTTCGGCGCAGCATGGCTGGGCATCATCCCCGCCTTCTTCTTCTGGCGCGCAAGCCTGCGCCTGAAGGCGGAGTTGAAGAGCGGTTAGTTCGAAGTAAGTCGAGTGACCTACCCCTACGTTAGACTGCACCCCAGGCTCTCCTGCCCCTTCGTCACCCTGAACTCACACCCCGCCGTCACCCTGAACTTGTTTCAGGGTCCATCGTGCAGCTGCCCCGTTGGCATGTTTAAAAACCAAGCTGTGCGTCACTGCGTGGCGTGTCACTGACTGGACGGAGTGGGCTGACAAATGGACCCTGAAACAAGTTCAGGGTGACGATCAAAAACACTCCGGTTGCTAAACGCGGGCACAGGACACTTTTGCTTCTGGCGTTGATCGCCCCTTAATCCGCAAAAGGATCGCGCACCAAAATCGTGTCTTCGCGTTCGGGCGAGGTGCTGACCAGTGCCACCGGTGTTTCGATCAACTCTTGCACGCGGCTGATATATTTGATCGCCTGCGCCGGAAGGTCGGCCCAGCTGCGCGCGCCTGCGGTGGTTTCCTGCCAGCCGGGCATCTCTTCATAGATCGGCTCGACCGAAGCCTGATCCGCCGCATGGGCAGGCAGATAGTCATATACTTTGCCGTTGAGGCGATAGCCGGTGCAAATCTTGATGGTTTCAAGGCCGTCGAGCACGTCCAGCTTGGTCAGCGCGATTCCGGTCACGCCCGAAACGGCGCAGCTTTGCCGCACGATGACGGCATCAAACCAGCCACAGCGGCGCTTGCGTCCGGTGACGGTGCCAAATTCATGGCCGCGCTCGCCCAGACGCTGGCCGGTTTCGTCTTCCAACTCGGTCGGGAAAGGACCCGATCCCACCCGGGTTGTATAAGCCTTTACAATGCCCAGCACGAACCCGGCAGCGCTTGGTCCCAGACCTGACCCTGACGCAGCAGTGCCCGACACGGTGTTGGAGCTTGTGACAAAGGGATATGTGCCGTGATCAACGTCGAGCAGGACGCCCTGCGCGCCTTCGAACAGGATGCGTGCACCCGCCTTGCGCACCTTGTTCAATCGCTTCCATACCGGCTGCGCATATTCGAGAACGAAGGGCGCAATTTCCTTGAGGTCCGCAATCAGCCGCGCCCGGTCCACAGGCGGCTCGCCGAAACCGGCACGCAGCGCATCATGGTGTGCGCACAGACGGTCAAGCTGCGAATCCAGAGCATCGAGATGCGCCAAATCGCATACGCGGATGGCGCGGCGGCCGACCTTGTCTTCATAAGCCGGGCCAATGCCGCGTCCGGTCGTGCCGATTTTGCCTGAACCCGCCGCTGCCTCACGCAAACCGTCGAGGTCGCGGTGGATTGGCAGGATGAGGGCGCAGTTATCCGCCAGCGCGAAATTTTCTGTCGTAATGGACACGCCCTGCCCGCGCAGCTTCGCCATTTCGTCGCGCAACGCCCATGGGTCAAGCACCACGCCATTACCGATGATCGACAATGTGCCGGTGACTATGCCCGACGGCAGAAGCGACAATTTATAGACATTTTCGCCGACCACCAATGTGTGTCCGGCATTATGGCCGCCCTGGAAACGGACCACGGCATCGGCCCGCTCGGCCAGCCAATCAACAATCTTGCCTTTACCCTCGTCGCCCCATTGGGCGCCGATCACGGTTACGTTCGCCATTCAAAATTCCCTGACTGAAGGGCCTTTTTCTGCGCAGAAGGATTTTTCTGCGAAGGGATTCGCCGTGCGTCCCGTTATGACTATGGACGCAAAACGTCCACCCTAAAGCGTCAAAGGAGGCAAAAGATGCGTAAATGGATTTTAGGTGGCGTGGCACTGACCATGGTTGGCACCTGTGCAGTGGCCCAACGTGGACAGCGGGACGAGGGCAATGCAATTGCCTTGCGCGCCGCAGCAGGCGTCAAAGAAATGGCTTATGGCAGCCATGACTTGCAAAAACTCGATTTCTGGCGTGGCACGAAGGACAAGGCTCCCTTGGTGATTTTCGTCCACGGCGGCGGATGGAAACGCGGCGACAAAAATAACGCCACCGGCCAAAGCAAGGCCCCGCATTATCGCGCGCAAGGCTATGCCTTTGCCAGCATCAATTACCGCCTGGTCCCTGACGCAACGGTCGAACAACAGGCGAGCGACGTCGCCGCAGCTATCGCCTATTTGCGGAACAACGCGCGGCGGCTGGGCATCGACCCCGACAGGATCGTCCTGATGGGCCACAGCGCAGGCGCGCATCTGTCGGCATTGGTCGGCACTGACCCTGTATATCTGCAAAATGTCGGCCTGCGTCCGTCTGCCTTGAAAGGTGTCATCCCGCTGGATGGCGCGGCCTATGATGTTCCCGCGCAAATGCGGGACGGCGTGGCATTTATGGCGAAAACCTATCAACAAGCTTTCGGCCTCGACCCCGCGCGGCAAAGGGCGCTGTCGCCCTATTGGCACGCCCCATCCCCCAACGCGCCCGCCTTCCTGATCCTACACGTCGACCGCAAGGACGGTGCCCGCCAATCCACCGCCCTCGCCGATGCCCTGCGGAAAAACGGCACAGCCGTGAAACTTCAGGCGTTCGAAGGTAAGGGCATGCGCGGACATATGGAGATCAACCGCAAGCTGGGGGAAGCCGACTATCCCGCGACGCCGGTCGTGGATGCGTGGTTGCGGGAGGTTTTTGGGCGATAGGGTGACGTTTCTCTCTTTTCTTTCCGAAACCCCCATGACCCAAAACCCACTGCCCCTTCACCCGAACCCACTCCCCGTCACCCGAACCCACTCCCCGTCACCCTGAACTTGTTTCAGGGTCCATCGTGAAGCGACACCCCTTGCGCCAAAGTACGTACAACCGTGCATCACTGTGTGGCTTGACACGATAGGGCAGGAATGGACTGAAAAATGGACCCTGCAACGAAGTCACCGGAGGTGAAACAAGTTCAGGGTGACGGACAGAGAAAGGACAACCCAGTTACGCTCACTTATTCAGCGGAGGTGGGTTCGACGCTAGACCGGTTCTGCCCGGCCGCTCTTCAGCATAAAAGCACAGTCCAAGGCCTCTGCATCGTCCGCCTCATCGAGCGCCGCGACTGTAATCCAGCCTTCGTTCCGCATTTGAGCTGCTTTGGACGCCAGCGTTCCCAACGGCAGGAACAGGCGGCGGTTTTCTTCTTTTTCCGTTACAAAGTCGATCAACGGGTCAGGATAGAGCGAAAAGCCGGTGGCGACTTCGGCGTCGCGGTCGGTGCGGGAGATGGCATAAGTGCCGCCGCGTCCGAGTGCAGCGGTATAGCCCTTGGCAAAGAGCGTGAAGCCGAACCAGCTTTGATATTCAAAGCCATGCCGCTCGGTAGGGTCGAGGGTGATGGTGGCGCGGTCGCCGAGCGATTCTGCAATAGCTTCCAGCGCGCCAATCCGTGACGCCAGCGCACCGCCAGCGTCGATTGCGCGCAGTTTCTGCACTGCCTCTGCAAAAGGTCCGGTTGCCGCGAGCAGAGGCAAATAGGCATCCGCCCCCAGCGCGCTTAATCCGCCTGCATCTTTCATGTCCAATTCGGACCGCACCGCGTCGATTTTGTCGGGCGAAAGCGGCAATGCCTTGGCGGCCAGCGTTTCGACCAGATCGGGCAAGGTGAAATCGACGGTGATATCCTTGACCCCCGCAGCCTCCAGCGCCTCGATTGCGACGGTCACAATTTCCGACGCGGCAGCGACGCTGTCATTGCCGATCAGTTCGGCGCCCAATTGGGTGATTTCCCGTTCGGGGCGCAATTGGCGCGCACGCAGGCGCAGGATTTGGCCGTGATAGCACAGGCGCAGCGGGCGCGGTGCATCGGCCAACCGGGTTGTCGCAATGCGGCCGACTTGCACGGTGATATCCCCGCGCAAAGCCAGCGTATGGCCCGAAACCGGGTCAGTGAAGCGCAACAGGCTGTTGCGTGTTGCGCCACCGCTGCGGGCCGACAGGCTGGCTTCGAATTCGGCAATGGCGGGGCTAACCCGTGCATAACCGTTCGACGTCATGACGTCGAGCATCGCCCTTGCCACCCGAACCGCGACCTCTGCCTGTAAAGGCAGTCGGTCGCGAAATCCTTCGGGTAGTAAATCGGGGGATATGCTGGTCATGCGGGCTCTTTACGCGAAAACGCCTGTCGGGAAAGCCCCGATCAGAATTTAAGCGCCTTTACCGTTTTCACGCCGGGCAATTTGCATACTTGCCACAAGACTGGCTCTTCGATTTTGGAGTCCATCGACAGCAGCAAAACCGCTTCACCCCCTGCGCTGCGGCGGCCAAGGTGGAAGGTGCCGATGTTCAACCCTGCCTCGCCCAAAGTCGAGCCAACGCGGCCGATGAAGCCGGGCGCGTCTTCGTTGACAATATATAGCATATCACCTTCAAGCTCCGCCTCCAGGCTGATGCCGAAGATCTCGACCAAACGCGCCTCACTATTGGCAAAGAGGGTCCCGGCAACTGAGCGTGGACCTTGGCTGGTGTTAACTGTCACACGGATCAGCGTGTGATATGCACCGGTCTTGTCGTGGCGCACTTCGCGGATATCAAAGCCACGTTCCTTGGCGAGATAGGGCGCGTTGACCATATTCACCGCATCCGAAAAACGGCGCATGAAACCTGAAAGAACCGCAGCTGTAATCGGTTTCATATTGAGCTCCGCCGCCGCTCCTTCGACTTCGATCGCAATGTTGTCGAGATCATCATGCGCGAGTTGGCCGACCAGCGACCCCAGTTTTTGGGCCAAAGTCATATATGGTTTAAGCTTCGGCGCCTCTTCGGCAGACAGGCTGGGCATATTGAGCGCGTTGGTAACGCCGCCGGTGACCAGATAATCTGCCATTTGTTCAGCCACCTGTAGCGCAACATTGACCTGCGCTTCATTGGTCGATGCACCCAGATGCGGGGTGCAGATAAAGTTTGGCGTACCGAACAGCGGCGATTCCTTGGCGGGTTCGATTGCGAACACATCAAGCGCCGCGCCTGCCACTTGGCCACTATCCAGCGCTTCTTTCAGCGCCACTTCGTCAACAAGGCCGCCGCGCGCACAGTTGATGATGCGGACGCCCTTTTTGGTCTTGGCAAGATTTTCCTTCGACAGGATATTGCGGGTCTGGTCGGTCAGCGGCGTGTGCAGCGTGATGAAGTCAGCCTTTGCCAGCAATGTGTCGAGGTCGGCTTTCTCAACGCCCATTTCGACGGCACGCTCTGCGGTCAGGAACGGGTCGAAGGCGACAACCTTCATCTTCAGGCCGAGCGCGCGGCTGGCGACGATGCTACCGATATTGCCGGCACCGATCAGGCCCAGCGTCTTGCCGGTGACTTCAACACCCATGAAGCCGTTTTTCGGCCACAGGCCCGCCTGCGTCTGGGCATTCGCCTCGGGCAATTGGCGCGCGAGGGCGAACATCAAGGCGATGGCGTGCTCGGCGGTGGTGATCGAGTTGCCGAACGGCGTGTTCATCACGACCACGCCCTTGGCCGATGCGGCAGGGATATCGACATTGTCGACCCCGATACCGGCGCGGCCGATGACCTTCAGATTGGTCGCAGCATCCAAAATGGCCTTGGTCACTTTGGTCGAGCTGCGGATGGCAAGACCGTCATAGTCGCCGATTATGGCGGCCAGTTCTTCGGGGGTCTTGTCGGTGATAACGTCAACGTCACAGCCACGCTCGGCAAAGATCTTGGCGGCGTTGGGGTCCATTTTGTCGGAGATAAGTACGCGAGGTTTTGTCATTTTTTTGTTCCGTTCTGAAATGCCGTCATGCTGAACTCGTTTCAGCATCTTAATTTCACCGGCGAAAGTAAGGCCCTGGAACGCAGTCACCGAAGGTGAACCAAGTTCAGGGTGACGGCTTGGAATTAAGAGGTGAGCTGCGAATAGGCCCAGTCGAGCCAGGGTCCGAGCGCCTCGATATCGGCGGTGTCGACGGTCGCACCACACCAGATCCGCAGACCCGGCGGCGCATCGCGGTATCCCGCAATGTCATAGGCGGCACCTTCGGCTTCGAGCAAAGCGGCGAACTTCTTGATGAACGCTTCATCCGCGCCTTCGACCGTCAGGCAGACCGAGGTTTTCGACCGCGTCGCTTCGTCGGCGGCAAGATGGCCAAGCCATGTCCGGTCGGCAACAATCTTGCCAAGCGCAGCGGCATTGGCATCCGAACGGCCCATCAGACTTTGCAATCCGCCCACGCTTTTTGCCCAATCCAGCGCAAAGATCACATCTTCGACTGCGAGCATTGAGGGGGTGTTGATGGTTTCGCCCTTGAACACGCCTTCCGCGAGCGCGCCTTTCGACATCAGACGGAACACCTTCGGCAGCGGCCATGCAGGGGTGTAGTTTTCCAACCGCTCCACAGCGCGTGGGCCGAGGATAAGCACGCCATGCGCGCCCTCGCCGCCCAAAACCTTCTGCCAGGAGAAGGTCGTTACATCGAGCTTGTCCCAAGGCATGTCATAAGCAAACACCGCCGAGGTCGCATCGTTGAAGGTCAGTCCTTCGCGGTCGTCCGCGATCCAGTCGCCATTGGGAACGCGTGCACCCGAGGTGGTGCCGTTCCAGGTGAAGACGACGTCATTGCTGAAATCGACCGCCGACAGATCGGGAATTTCGCCATAAGGCGCATTCAGGACGGTGGCGTTCAGCTTGAGCTGTTTGTTGACATCGGTAACCCAACCTTCACCGAAGCTTTCCCACGCAAGCATCGTGACCGGCCGTGCGCCGAGCATCGTCCACATCGCCATTTCGATGGCGCCGGTGTCCGAACCGGGCACAATGCCGATCCGGTGCGTATCGGGCACCTGCAGCACTTCGCGCATCAGGTCGATCGCAAGTTGCAAACGCGACTTGCCGATCTTGGCGCGGTGCGAACGGCCCAGTGATTCGGTTGCTAATTTGGAAGCTTCCCAACCCGGCGGCTTCGCGCAGGGACCGGAAGAAAAAAACGGACGCGCCGGTGTGTTGGCGGGTTTACTCATAGTCATGTAAGCGTCTCCTTGCAGAGAGCAGCGCGGCGTTGGGACCGCGTGGCCCGAAGCCGCGTTTAAGCGCGGCCCCGGTTTTGTCAACGACTATCGACGCAGACGCTCAATAACCCTGCTTGCGGAACAGCACTTCGCCACGGCGTCCGACATAGAGTTTTTCGAGCGTGACAGGGTGGAAATAGGCTTCGACCCGGTCGCCTTCGGGGGTGGTGCCATAAACTTCATAGCAACCGCCATCGACCTTAGACTTGCGAACAGTCCAGCCTTCCTTGGTCAGCTTCTTAGTCAGTTCGTCCTGTGTTTTCCAGCTGGATACAGGGCCAGCCTTGCACGTGATAACGCCTGTGGCCGAAGCGGGCGCGGATACCAGCGCAACAGCGGCTGCGGCAGCAAGGGTAAGGGGGATAAAGACGCGCATATTCATGCTCCTTTGGGTTGGGGTTTGGGGGAAAGAAAAAAGCGTGCGGCCACCAATAGCGCCAAAGGCACAAAGTGGACGAGCGCCGGAACCAGGTTGTTGTGGATGAATATCCAATGGACCAGAACAAGGACTGCCGCCGGATAGACAAGACGTTGGAGTTGCTTCCAACCAGCCTTCAGCTTCCGCACCGACGCATCATTGCTGGTCAGCGCCAGCGGCACGAACAGCAGCATTGCGGCCCATCCAGTCCAGATGCCCAGCGCCCAGAATTCGGCCAGTATGTCGTCCAAATTGCCCATATCAATCACATAGAAAATCAGATGCAGCACCGCATAAGCAAAGGCTGCCACGCCTAAAGCACGGCGTCGCTGCACCAGCCAGCTTAGCCAGGGCTTCGGTCCCAAAACGGCAACGAGCGGGCTCAATAACATGGCAAAAATCATCAGGCGGGCAGACCATTCGCCCGTCGGGTGCAGCATGTCCATCGCCAGGACATCACTCGACAAGAACCGTTGAAGCATCAACAGCGCAGGAATGCTGAGCAAAAGCCAAAAGAACGGCTTCTTATTAAGAATGAATCGCAACATGGAGCAGGAATAGGAGCCGTACGCAATGCTGGCAATGACGAATTTGTAACAATTTATGTCCGCCATTTTGCGTCCAACGGTTTCTACTGTCGGTCAATCCCATCCTCGGTGTCGATAAATTTAGTGACCAAATTACCGCGATTTGCTAACGTTGAAGTGATGTTGAAGTGCAACTTTCATATCCTGGTGCTGGTCGCCATATCGCTCGTTATTTCTGGATGCGGTGGCAGGGATGGGCGTGATGTACCACGCGCGACAAATGACAGCTTCCGAACCGCTGAATCGCGAAAATGCCTATCGGATTTGCGAGCGAAAGACGTTCGGTTTTCGGTTCTTCCAAATCAAAACAAGGGCGGCGGATGCCGCATGATCGACACTATAAGGATAATGGACTTGGGAACCGAAACCAGCAACCTTGGGCCCATAACATGTCCGCTTGCCGCCAATTTTGCCGCTTGGGCAAAGCACGCTGTTCGACCTGCGGCACAACAATATCTCGGTTCGGACGTGGTCAGGATAGAGACATTTGGCACTTACAGTTGCCGTAACGTCAACAATGGTCGATCGGGTAAATTATCCCAACACGCTTATGCCAACGCGATTGATGTCTCGGCCTTTGTATTGCGTGACGGCCGCCGCGTCACTTTGCTAAGTGGGTGGAACGGCACATCGCAGGAACGCAATTTCCTGAGAAGATTACACCAATCGGCCTGCAAACGCTTTGGCACAGTTCTTGGTCCTGACTATAATGGCGCGCATGCCAACCACTTTCATTTCGACATGGCTAAATCCATGACAGATGGCTCTGCTTATTGCCGATAAGGGGTGGCAAAAGATTGATGGCGCGGCTAAACCCGTCTTGATGACTGACACCAAAATTACCGATCGCCGCTTCTACAAAGCCCAACAAGAAGCCGACTTCGCAGAGCAACAGCTTTCTACTCCGCAAACGTGCAGCAAATCCTATCGGCTTGCATTTCAGGACGCTGAATTTCTTCTTCGCGAAGATTTAAGGCCCGTCCGTTTTCAGTTGGAGCTGCTCAAAACCGAAATGCTTCTGGATGAAGCGAACATCGGATCGATGTTGGTCATTTATGGTTCGGCGCGTATACCGGAACCCGACAAAGCCGAGGAATTGCTGGCTGCGGCGACCGATGACCGATCCAGAATTATTGCCGAGCGCATGCAAGAAAAATCGCGCTTTTATCACGAAGCACGGCAACTTGCTCAATTGGCCAGCCAAGCACACATCACCGATGCAGAGGGGCGTCGCCATTTTGTGGTCTGCTCGGGCGGTGGACCATCGATCATGGAGGCCGCCAATCGCGGTGCACATGATGTCGGCGCTGAATCGGTCGGACTGAATATTGTCTTGCCGCATGAACAAGCCCCCAATCTATACGTGACCCCGCGTTTGAGTTTCCAGTTCCATTATTTTGCCTTACGTAAAATGCACTTCCTCTTGCGCGCGCGCGCCGTTGCGGTTTTCCCGGGCGGCTTTGGTACATTTGATGAATTTTTCGAATTGCTGACGCTGGTACAGACCGGAAAGGTCAAGAAAATGCCGATCCTTTTGTTCGGCAAAGAGTTCTGGAACCGCGTTGTCAATTTCGAAGAACTGATGCTCGAAGGCGTCATCAGCCCGCCTGACCTCGAACTGTTTCGTTTTGTCGAAACCGCCGACGAAGCGTGGAACGCAATCTGCGAATTTTACGAAGTATAGGTTTTCGTGACGACCGCTCGTTAAGGTCTCACCTCCCCTTCAACGAAGGAGAGGCATTTTAAGCCATTATTTCGCCGGAGCTTCGTCCGTCTTTGGCGCGTCCGCAGCCGGTGCAGCTTCACCGCCTGCTTCCTCCGCTGCCGCATTTGCGACCGCAGCTTCAACCGGGGTCGGAAGCGGTATGTTTGAACCCTGGCTGTTCAGATAAAGAAGTACAGCGGCACGCTCTTCCGGATTACCAAGGCCTGCGAAGGTCATCTTGTTTCCGGGCGCATATTTTTTGGGGTTCGATAACCATTCGTTCAACGCCTCGAACGTCCAGGTTCCACCTTTTGACTTCAGCGCATCGGAATAAGCAAATCCGGCATGGCCGGCGAGCGGTTTGCCGACCGTACCCCACAAATTTGGTCCAATACCATTTGCCCCGCCTTGCGCAATCGTATGGCAAGCAACGCATTTTTTAAAAATCGTTTCGCCCTTGGACATATCGGCAGTGGCCATCATATTTCCGATTGGAACGGCCGCAGCCGCACCGGCGCCATCGGCCTCTGCACCTTGAATGGCATAACCGGGTTTTTCAACTTCACCGCGGTGGAAATACATGCCCGACGCGATGGTCAAACCCAAAGCGGCGATGCCACCTGCCAACACCCAACCTGCGATTGTGTTACTGCGATCATCCATTGATTGTCTGCCCTGTTATGCTGTTCACTGCATGCGGCCATGAAGCCGCTGGATTCCCTGCCCCTCTAATAGCCGAACGGAAGCCGTGCAAGAGCGGAAATCCGGTCTTGCCCGATATGTCTCCGTCCCGTAACACGGCGTTACCATGAACAGCTATCCCGCCCCCGCCCTTGCCAAGGTCAAGGAAATGACCGCCGCCGTACATGCCGAACCAGCCCGTGCGGTTGCATTTCAGGGCGCTCCCGGCGCAAATTCGCATTTGGCGGCGCTTGAATTTGACAAAGACTGTTATCCTCTGCCCTGCTTTTCCTTCGAAGATGCCATTGATGCCGTGAAAGACGGAAAGGCCGCGCGCGCCATCATCCCCATCGAAAATTCGTTGCATGGCAGGGTTGCAGACATCCATTTTCTTCTGCCCGAATCGGGGTTGAGCATCATTGCCGAGCATTTCATGCCCATCCGCCATTGCTTGATGGCCAAAGCGGCGGACGCAAAGCTGACCACTGCCATGAGCCACCCGCAAGCGCTTGGCCAATGCCGTCATTATTTGCGCGAGCATGGGATTATCCCGGTCGCATATGCCGACACAGCCGCGGCTGCCGCTTTTGTTGCGGCTAGTGATGACCCGAGCGCAGGCGCAATCGCGCCGCCGATTGCCGCTGAAATGTACGGGCTGGTTGCACTGAACGATGCTGTGCAGGATGATGCGAGCAACATGACCCGCTTTGTCATTTTGTCAAAACAGGCGGTTGACCCGGCAGGTTTGGACGGCACGCTAATGACGACTTTCATCTTTGAGGTAAAAAACATTCCCGCCGCGCTTTACAAGGCAATGGGCGGGTTTGCCACGAACGGTGTCAATATGACGAAGCTGGAAAGCTACCAAAATGGCGCAAGCTTTGCCGCAACCGAATTTTTTGCCGACATCGAAGGCGCGCCGGGCGATATAGCCGTTGACCGGGCGCTTGATGAACTGCGTTTCCATTGCAATTCGGTTCGGCTTTTGGGCACATATCGGCAAACCCGACCCCGCGGTTAAGCCGTCTCCAATATATGCTGGCGGGCCGAATGCAGCGCCGCGAGAAACTGATCGAGCGCATTGTCCCACGTGAAAAGGGCGCCATAAGCGGCGGCATTGTGCCGGTCACACAGCAGGGCATTTTTAATCGCAGTCGGCAAAGATTCCGACACATATCCGACGGGTTTGGACAGGTCATCATAAGGACCACGCCCCTGTCCGCCGATGATATCCAATGGACCGGGTACAGGATATCCAGCAACCGGAACACCGCAGGCCAATGCCTCAATCATCACAAGACCAAATGTATCGGTCTTGCTGGGAAATACAAACACATCCGCCGCGCAATAGGCCTGCGCCAGCTCGTCACCGCTCAGACTGCCGGTAAATATGGCGTCTGGATAGCGCGCTCTCAGTTCCTCCAACGCAGGACCATCCCCCACCACGACCTTCGTACCGGGGACGTCCGCATCAAGAAAACTCTCAAGATTTTTCTCGATGGCGACACGGCCGACCGACAGCAAAATTGGGCGGGGCAAATTGGCCAATGCAGGATGCGGTGCCAATCCCGGTTTGAATATGCCGGTGTCGATGCCTCTGGTCCAGGGGCGGGTATGCGAAATACCCCGGCTTGCAAGCTCTTCGCTTAATCGCGGTGTGGCCGACAAAACCGCACGCGAAGATTTGTGGAAAATTCGCATCACCGGCCAGAAAAAATCCGGTGAAAGCCCGGTTCGCACCGATGCATAGTCCGGAAAACGCGTGTGAAAGGCCGTCGTAAACGGTACCGAATTGACCATGCACCAACGACGTGTGCTCCAACCTATCGGTCCCTCGGTCGAGATGTGGACGATATCGGGGGCAAATTCGGCCAGCTTTTTTCGCAGGCCAAATCGCGGGGCAAGCGCCAACCGTATTTCACCATAGCCCGGACAGGGCACGGTGCGAAACTGATCGGGGCTAATCACGCACACTTCATGCCCGCGTTCGCGCAGCAATTTGACGGTCATTTCAAGGGTGCGGACAACGCCATTGATTTGCGGCCGCCAAGCGTCCGTGGCGATTGCAATTCTCATGCGGGAACGTTCGCAAGCTTGGCAGCATATTTGCGTTGGCGGTTTTCTTCGGCCCAATCGACAATCGACATATTACCGTGCTTGTCTTCGACCAACGCGGTGCAGCTTTCGACCCAATCACCGTCATTATAATAAGTGACACCATCAAAGTCGCGGATTTCCGCATGATGGATATGTCCGCACACAACGCCATCAACGCCGCGCTCGATGGCGGCGCGCGCCACGGCCTCTTCATATTCGCCAATGAAAGCCACTGCGTTTTTGACGCGCATTTTCAGATAGGATGAAAGCGACCAATAGGGCAGATGGAGTCTGCGGCGCACCGCGTTGAGCCAAACGTTAGCCTTCAGCAAAAACGTGTAAGCCGTGTCGCCCAGGAAGGCCAACCATTTGGCGTAAAGCACGACGCTGTCGAACATATCGCCATGGGTGACCAGCAACAAACGGCCATCCGCCGTTTCGTGGATCGCTTCGTGCGCCAGTTCGACCCCGCCAAAGCCAAGACCGACATAATCGCGGAACATTTCGTCATGGTTGCCGGGAACATAGACCACGCGTGTGCCCTTGTGCGCCATTTTCAGGATACGGCGGACCACTTCATTGTGGCTCGACGGCCAATACCAGCCCTTACGAAGCCGCCATCCATCGACAATATCGCCAACGAGATATAGCGTTTCGCATTTGATGCTTTGCAAAAAGTCGAGCAACAATTCCGCATTACAACCCGATGTGCCGAGGTGGATGTCCGAAATCCAGACGGTCCTGTACTTCTTTTTCGGTTGGAAACTGCGGGGTTCTTTTTCATGGAACCAATCCGGCATTTTCGGATCGAAGATGCCCCCGATTTCGTTCTTCTTTGCGACCTTTGTCATGATTTTTCCAGATGTTGCTTCAACTGGAACTGCCGAATAGCCGCCGCAAGTTACGTGTTCACGTCACCAACGTTACAATTTTGGGACAATTGCACCAATGCCAAGCCCGCATTCGGCGCTGAACTCGGCATCACTCTTCGCGGCCTTTGCGTAAAGCTAATCCAGATCCCATGCCCGCTCGCCGTGGCTTGCGATATCCAGACCGTCACGTTCCTGATCCTCGCTAACCCGCATCGGCAGGACCATTGAGACCATGTAGCCGACAATCAACGTCACCACGGCGGAGTAAACGGCGACGATGGCCACAGCTTTTATCTGGATCCAAAGCTGTGCGCCCATGCCGGCGCCTTCGGCATAACCGACACCGCCAAGGCTTTCGCTGGCGAATATTGCGAGCAACACAGAGCCGAGCATTCCGCCAACGCCATGCACGGCGAACACATCGAGAGAGTCATCGATTTTCAACGTGCCCTTAATAAGACCCACACACCAGAAGCACACCAGCCCGGCCAACATCCCGATGATGATAGCACCGCCCGGCCCAACGGTCCCGGCGGCAGGAGTAATCGTCGCCAGACCTGCAACCGCACCCGTGGCAAACCCTACGGCGGTTGATTTTCCTACCTTGAACCGTTCAATCAATATCCACACCAATGCGGCAACCGACGCGGCGACGTGGGTGTTAATGATCGCACTGGCCGCCGCATCATTGGCCGCAAGCGCAGAGCCGCCATTGAAGCCGAACCAGCCGACCCACAACAGGCCGGCACCTGCAACGGTCAACGCGGGGCTGTGCGGCAACATCAATGTTTTGGGGAAACCGATCCGCTTGCCAAGCATCAGGGCGACCACAAGCGCGGAAATTCCTGCCGTCGTGTGCACAACAATGCCACCGGCAAAATCGATAACGCCCTGTTCGGCCAGAAACCCGCCGCCCCATACCCAGCGTGTTACGGGAATATAGACGAGCAACGACCAAAGCGCGCTAAAGGCAACAACCCATCCGAACCGTGCACGTTCAACCCACGCACCGACTATCAGCGCCGGGGTGATGATGGCAAAGGTCATCTGGAACAGGGCAAAGGCCAGTTCACCGATGGACTGGTCCTCTCGCACGGAATCCAGAAGGCCATTAAACATAAAATTTTCAGGGGAGCCGATGAAACTGTTGCCGTTGACCGAAAAAGCAAGGCTGTAGCCGACGGCAATCCAGATGACCGAAGCGACGGCAGCAATTGCACCACATTGCACCAGCACCGACAGGAAATTTTTCGCGCGGACGAGGCCGCCATAAAATAACGCAAGTCCGGGAATAGTCATCATCAGAACGAGCGCCGATGACGTCAATATCCACGCACTGTCACCGCTATCTGCTTCAGGTATAACGAGGGCGCCATCCTGGGCAACGGCAGGAGCAGCCAGCATCGCGCCAGCAGTCAGCAATATATATGTTATTTTTTTGGTCATGTCCGCATCCCGCCCCTTTTTTCTGCGGGTGTCCTAAGGCAGCTTTGGCGGATGCTCAATGCAAAAAATTACAGTTAACGGGCTGTTCACAGCATAAAATTTCTTAAGACCATCCTTCGAGTACTTGATCAGATGGTCGGTGACCATCTGCCCACATCCGGATATTGGCGATTACCCGTTCACCCGATGCACCGCGACCTTCAAAGGTTGCGCTCCCCAAATGGGGGAGGAGGACGACATTGGAAAGCGAGAGTAGCCGGGCATCGACGGCAGGTTCATGCGTATAAACATCCAGTCCGGCACCCGCTATCCGGTCGCTTTCCAGCGCGTCTATCAACGCCTCTTCATCAATCAGTTCGCCGCGTGAGCTATTGATGATATAGGCATCAGGCTTCATTAAGGCGATCCGCTGGGCATTTATAATCTTGTCGGTCTCCGCAGTCAGCGGGCAATGTAGCGAGATAATGTCGGCGCGGCCTACCAAACGATCAAGATCGGGTTCGAAGCCGACGCCCAATTCCTCCTCGACACTCGCGGGCAGGCGGTGGCGTTGGTTGTAAATAATGTTCAACCCGAATGCCTTGGCGCGAATGGCCACGGCCTCTCCTATGCGGCCAAACCCAATTATACCGAGCGTTTTGCCGCCGATCCGGTGACCAAGCATTCCCGTCGGACTCCACCCTTGCCACGCTCCGCTTCGCATCAACCGGTGACCCTCACCCAAGCGGCGCGGTACATTAAGGATCAGGGCCATCGTCAAGTCGGCGGTGTCGTCGGTAAATACACCGGGGGTGTTGGTGACCATGATCCCCTTTGCCTTGGCCGCGGACAGATCGATATGATTTACCCCCGCGCCATAATTGGCGATCAGTTTCAACCGCGGCGGAGCGGCGGAAATGAGATCGGCATCGATGCGATCGGTAACCGTTGGCACTAAAACATCACAATCGGCCATATTATCGGCAAGTTGCGCCTGTGACAAAGGCGTGTCGTCCAAATTGAACGAAGCGTCAAAAAGTTCGGCCATCCTGCGTTCGACCACTGGCAAAAGTTTGCGGGTCACATGGATTTTGGGGCGTTCGATACGGCTAAGTTCTGGCATCCACCGAGTAAAGCGCATTTCGGCCCGACGTCAAGACAGCATGGTTGCGCAGCAGCCGTTGCTTGCCGTATAGAAACTCTGTTTGGGATAAGATTATGGCAATTCGATTGAAATATATATGGCAAAGCGCGGCTCTGATCGGTGTGTTTCTAAGTGCGGCAACAGCAAATAGCCAGACGCAACAAAAGACGCCCTATTGGGCCTCGATAAAACAGCCCGAGGCGAGAATGCGGACAGGCCCCAGCACCGAATTTCCGGTAAAATGGGTCTATAAGCGGGAAAATTTACCAGTTAAAGTTGTCGCAATCCACAGTGTCTGGCGCAAATTAGAGGATCCCGATGGCGATCAAGGTTGGGTCCATGTTCGCTTGCTCAGCCCGAAACGGACGGCGGTCGTTACCGGCAACGCCATAGGTTCTTTGCGGGAAAGCCCGCAAACCACATCGCGAATTTCCTGGCGGGTGGAACCCGGAGTTGTTGGATATATCGAAGACTGCGAAAAAGGTTGGTGCCGTTTTGAAAATGCCGGCCGGTTCGGTTTTATCGAAGTCGGCCGTCTATGGGGCGATGAGGTTCTTTAAAGCGGGGAAGGCGTGCAATCGTGCCAATCAGAATGTGCGCGCGGAACAACTTTGTTACCCCTTCCGCGTCACCCTTTTCCCCTCTTAACGATAAACTGCCACCGCGTCTTCGACCTGCTTGCCGTCACGCCCCACCACCTCGGCAAATTTGGCGTGGTAGTTGGCATTTTCGGTGCCCATCCACTTATCCCACCATGTGAAGTATAAACCGTAGTTGGTGTTGAAGCCGCCATTGTGATGCAGGTCGTGGTGTACCGTTGTGTTAATCCAACTGGTAAGCGGAGTAGAAAGCCACCAGCGCGGGAAGAATTCAAACCCGGCATGACCCATGGCGTTGCGGATGATCTGGAAGTTCAGCCATGTAAACATGACCCAACCAGGTGTTGGTACAAAAAATTGCCATATCGGCACGAACATGAACATCACCACGGCTTCGGGAATGGCGAAGCTATAGGCCGCCCAAGGGGTGGGTGTAATCGACCGGTGATGTGCGCGATGGAAATATTTGAACAGGCTTGGGTGGTGCATTGTTCGGTGTGCCCAATAGAAATAGGCGTCATGGGCGATGACGATTGCCACGAGAATCAAGAGGTCGGTTGCAAGGCCAAAACTGCCATTGAACCATTTGAAGATTCCGTTTTGTGTGCCCCAGACAAGAAATGCGGCACCCAAGGTATACACCATCGCCGATTGCAGCGATTGGAGGACCTCACGCCGCATATCGGCTGCAGTTGCCTCACGCGACTGGATCTTCCGTGCCTTGATGGATGAACGGCGCAGTCCCCAGACAATGGCAAATGTAATCGACGCCGCGATCAGATAGCGTCCAAAATCAAAGGCAAAAATAAAGGGGCCTTTTTCAAGGAGAATATCAAGGGGAGGAATTCCGGTCGTCATTTCATGCTTCCTTGGCAGTTGTGCTGTGCCGGTTGCCAAGTTGCGACAACAGGTGCTGCCCTTTTTCAAAAACTGGCTAGCCGATTTCGAAATCAGCCAGTGTTTCGCGCCCGAAATTCGCTGGGTGTCATACCCTCGGCTTCCCGAAATGCGCGGTTGAAGGGACCGAGCGAGCCAAAGCCTGCATCGAGCGCAATGGTGATGATCGGTACGTCCTTTTGCTGAGGATCGGCCAGTGCGGATTTCACCTCTTCCAAACGATACCCATTCAAAAATGCCGCAAAATTGCGATAGCCAAGCTGCCCATTGATAGTCCGGCGCAACCGGTATTCCTGTTCCCCCAATTGCGATGCAAGTTTGGCAATCGACATGGTTTCGTCGCGATGGGCCATTTCTGTTTTCATAAAGCTCCGTAATTTGACGATGAGGGGATCATCACCCGTGGCTTTCGGCGCGGCGAATTTGACTTCATTGGTCAGGGTGCCGAACAGATCTACCCGACGCATCTGAAACATCGCCGCGCAAAACAGGAATGTAATGAACACGATACTGCTGTTGACCGTGCTTACCAACCAACTCCCCATGCCCAAATTGTAAACCGCAATTTCGCTGACCGCGATCAAAACGACATAGGTTCCTACAGTGGCGACCAATCTTGGCCGCAAACGCCGCCGGCTTTCGATCAAATCCCCATCGCGGCCACGCCATGCTTCCCATAACCCCGCGGCAGCAAAAGCCAGCATTCCAATTCTGAATAGCGTGCCGGTGATCATATTGATCATTGGATAGTCAAAGAAAGTAAGCCGCATGACCAGAATGTTCACGGCGGCCAAAGCGACCAAAACCAAATCCCGCCGTCTGATTTGCTGTTCATCGTTGAACCATGATTTTGCAAATATCCAAAAAATCCCCGGTGTCGAGCTGCCATATAAAGCGAGAATGAGCCCCATTATCGAAGGTCGGCCAAACGAACCAGATGTCACCAAAAGATAGCATAGGATTGCACCGTTCATTGCAACGGCAACCATCGCGGGAAATTGTCCGCGATGGTCTCGGATCAACAGCCAGCTCCACAAAGCCAGCAAGGCAAAGGCACCGCCCCGCGCCATAAGGTCAAACTGGCTGAAAAATAACATGAGCGCTGGCTGCCAGACGAACCGGAACGCGGCAAGTGCTTTTAATAGGTCCTGACCCTAAGCATTTTGGCATAGGCTTGCTTCCTTGCCGATGCTATCGGATGCGCCATGTCCGAACAAAAGCATCTCTACCTCGTTGATGGCTCCGCTTATATATTCCGCGCTTATCACCGCCTGCCACCGCTGACCAACATCCATGGAGAACCGGTGGGTGCAGTCTACGGATACACCACAATGCTATGGAAGCTGGCCGATGATCTGAATCAGGCGGACGGACCGACGCATATGGCGGTCGTGCTGGACAAAAGTTCGCAATCCTTCCGCAATGAAATCTATGATCTGTACAAGGCCAATCGTCCCGAAGCGCCGGAGGATTTGCGCCCCCAATTTCCGATGATCCGCGACGCCACGCGCGCCTTTTCCCTGCCGATGATTGAGGAAGACAATGTCGAGGCGGACGACATGATTGCAAGCTATGCCAAAGCGGCCAGCGCTGCGGGATGGCATGTGACCATTGTTTCGTCCGACAAGGACCTGATGCAGTTGGTCGAACCGTGCGTCGACATGTTCGACACCATGAAAAATGAACGCATCCGCGCCGAGGAAGTCATCGAAAAATTCGGCGTGGGCCCCGAAAAGGTCGGCGATGTGCTGGCGCTAATGGGCGACAGCGTGGACAATGTCCCGGGCGTTCCCGGCGTGGGGCCGAAGACCGCGACAAAGTTGATCCAGGAATTTGGCGACCTTGAAAGTGTCCTTGCCGCCGCGCCCGATATGAAGCCGTCGAAGATGCGCGACAATCTGATCGCACATGCCGACAAGGCGCGGCTGTCAAAGGTCTTGGTGACGCTGAAAGAAGATTGCCCGCTTCCGATCCCCATCGAGGACATGACGCTCGGTGCAATTCCGGAAGAGCCGCTAGCGGCATTTCTGCAGCATCATGGCTTCAACTCGCTCCTGAAGCGCATCGGCCAAGTGGCCAATACCGCCGCGGCAAACAAGGCGATTGCAGGTAACCCCAAGGCGACCAGCACAGGCGATGGTGCCGCAAACGCGCCAGTCGCAGGAAAAGCCGCGCTGCCGTCTGCAATGCCGCCAATTGATGTGAATGCCTATGAATGTGTGACAACGGTCGACCGGCTTGATCACTGGATTTCGCGGGCGATGGAAACGGGACTGGTGGCCTTCGACACCGAAACCGACAGTCTGGAAGCGGTGACGGCGCGCCTTGTCGGGTTCAGCCTAGCCGTGGCGCCGGGGGAAGCTTGCTATGTGCCACTTGGCCATGGAGGCACCGACCTGCTCGCCGAAAATCCGGAGCAGATTCCCTTTGCCGAAGCGCTTGCGCGGTTGAAGCCTTTGCTGGTCGAACCAAGCATTTTGAAGATCGGCCAGAATCTCAAATATGACATCAGCGTATTGGCGCAGCATGGCCTGACGATCGCGCCTTATGACGACACGATGGTCATGAGCTTTGCACTGGATGCGGGCGATCATGGCCATGGCATGGACGAACTGGCGCGTTTGCACCTTGGGCATGAATGCATAAGCTATAAAAGTGTGACCGGCACCGGCAAAAGCCAGATCGGCTTTGCGGAAGTGCCGCTATCCGATGCGACAAAATATGCGGCGGAGGATGCCGATGTTACGTTGCGTCTGTGGCACCATCTGAAATTGCGGCTTAGCCCGGATAAGGTGACAACGGTCTATGAACTGGTCGACCGTCCGTTGGTACCTGTCCTGTCGAAAATGGAATGCACCGGTATCAAGGTGGATCGCGCTGTACTCTCCCGACTGTCGGGCGAATTCGCCGCGCAGATGGAAAGCCTTGAAAAGGAAATCCACGAACTGGCGGGGCAACCCTTTACCATTGGTAGCCCCCAGCAATTGGGCAATATCCTGTTTGAAAAAATGGGGCACAAGGGCGGCAAAAAGGGCAAGTCCGGGCAATATTCGACCGATGTGACCGTGCTTGAAGATCTGGCCGGTCAAGGTGTGGAAATCGCGCGCAAGGTGCTCGACTGGCGGCAATTGGCGAAGCTCAAATCAACCTATACCGACAGTCTGCAGGAACAGATCAACCCCAAAACGGGTCGCGTCCACACCAGCTATTCACTGGTCGGCGCGCAGACCGGGCGGCTGTCCTCGACCGATCCCAATTTGCAGAATATTCCGATCCGCACCGAAATGGGCCGCCAGATCCGCGATGCCTTTGTCGCGGAACCGGGCAATGTCATCCTTTCGGCGGACTATAGCCAGATCGAACTGCGCCTTGCCGCACATTTTGCCGATGTCGCGCCCTTGCGGGATGCCTTTGAAAAGGGTGAGGATATTCACGCGCGCACCGCGCAGGAAATGTTTGGCGAGGTCAATCGCGACACCCGCGGCCGCGCGAAGACCATCAACTTTTCGATCCTCTACGGTATTTCGCGCTGGGGCCTCGCCAAGCGGCTGGAATCCACGCCGGATGAGGCACAGGCCCTGATCGACGCCTATTTCAAACGCTTTCCGGGTATCTCCAACTATATTCAGGAAACGTTGGCATCCGTTCGAGAGTGTGGCCATTCCACGACCTTGTTCGGCCGCAAGACATGGTTCCCGCGCATCAAGTCTGCCAATCAGGCGGAGCGGCAGGGAAGCGAGCGCGCTGCGATCAATGCGCCGATTCAGGGGACAAGTGCGGACATTATCAAGCGCGCCATGGTCCGCATGGGACCGGCTTTGGAAGCAGCCGGGTTGTCCCATGTAAAGATGCTGTTGCAGGTGCATGACGAACTGGTGTTTGAACTGCCCGAAAGCGATGTCAAAGCCGCGAGCGACATTATCAGGGCGGTTATGGCGAACGCATCGGAACCTTTGGTAACGCTCTCGGTTCCATTGGGCGTTGAAATCGGCACTGGGGCGAGCTGGGGTGCGGCGCACTAACGGGAGCGGTTATTGACCATCATCTTCGCTGGTCGAAACGCCTACCAACCATTGCGCTTGCAATGTTGATCTTCTGGATGTCAATCGCCCCGCCAGCAATACCCCAGCCCCATGCATCGCGCATCCGGCGCTCCATCGGATAAGCTGTAGAATAGCCATAGCCACCCATTAACTGGACTGCGTTGCCCGTAACGTTTCGCGCAATCTGGTTTGCAAAGCATTTGGCCGTGCTGCTGTCGAGAATGGAGGGCAAGCCCTGATCGGCATTGACTGCAGCGCGGTAAATCAGCAAGCGGGCGGCCTCTACTTCCATTTGCATTTCGGCCAATTTCATCTGGACGGCCTGAAAATCAGCAAGCGGTTTTCCAAATTGACGGCGTTCCTGAACGTAAGCCAGCACATCTTCCAATGCGCCCGATGCTTGGGCCAGTGCCATGGTTGCATTGCCGCACCGTTCAAGGTCGAACGCCTCCATCAACTTGGCAAAGCCGCCGGCTGGAACAACGATATTGCCTACGGGAACCCGCACATCGTCGAGATAGATATCCGCAGAAGGCACGCCGCGAAATCCCATCAATGTTTCCGCTTCGCCAAAGCTGAGGCCCGACGTGTCTTTTTCAACAAGAACCGCGCCGATGCCCTTGGCCCCCGGTGCATCGGACAGGCGGGTATAAACAAGATATGCGTCGCTATGCCCGCCGCCGGAACACCAGCGTTTCGACCCGTTTAGCGTCACAAACTCGCCGTCAATAACGCCACGCGTTGTCAAATCGGTCAGCGCGGTTCCCGCATTGGGTTCGGACATTGATACCGCAACGATCATATCACCGCGACACACCGCTGGGACAATGCGTTGCTTCAACGCATCCGGTGCGAAATGACGGATCGCGTGTACCGGGCCGACATTAGCCTCAAATGCGGGAAATGCGACCGCGCTCGACACCTTTGCCAGTTCTTCCAGCACAATCAGCGCGTCGAGATTAGACAGGCCCAATCCACCCAATTCTTCAGGGATATTGATCCCCAGAAATCCCATTTCCGCCATGCGTTTGACCATTTGGTGCGGCAAGGCGCTATTTTCGGATTCAAGTTTCGCTGCCAACGGCGTCAGTTCGGCTTGCGCAAAGCTTCGAGCGGATTGCTTGAGTGCCTGTTGTTCTTCGCTAAGACTGAAATCCATGCTGCCTGCCCCTTGATTTAATCGCGTGATTAAATCATGAACGAGCGCACGTGCAGGGTCAACAGCCCTGCAGGGTAAGCTGACGAAATAAAGCCCGATCGAGCATTTCATCAAATTTGCAGCCCAACCGATTGCCTTCGGCCCATACGGCGGTGGCGCTGATCGGATTACTGTTGGCAAGTCGTAACCAGATGCGTTCACCAACTTTGACGCCTCCGTCGATCGAAACGCGGCAGCCATAAACAGATAAGTCTACGAGTCTGGCTTCCAACGTCTCTTTGGCATCTTCATGTACGGTCGCACGGCCGAGTAGCACAGGATGCCGCTGCGCTTCGCGCTGCTCAAGCCGTGCGGGTTCAACTCTCCGATATTGCGACGTCATGTAGCTCATCATCTTCCCCTGCCCCGAAAAAATAACGGGATAAGGTCAATAATCGGTAAATGACGGCAGCAATTAGTCCCCGGTCAGGATGCGATCGACAAGCTGTTTGACGGTCGGAACGAACCCATTGGAATAAAATGGATCCTTGCCGAACAGATATGCGCTGTGCCCTGCAAACATGAGGTTTTCGTCAATCGGCGCGCCATGTGCGATATTCTGAAGTGCCTTTTGAATGCAGAAACTGCGCGGGTCGGCGAGGCGGCCCGTGCTGTTGTTGTCATGGTCTTTCCATGACGAAAAACCGCAGTGCGACAGACAGCCCATGCAGTCCTTCTGGTCTTTGCGGATTACTTCACCCGATGAAGGCGTGACGAAAACAAGGCTATCATCGGGCGTTTTTAGCGCCACCGTAAATCCGCGGGCATGCCATTCGCGCGCCTTCATCAGATCAGCCGGTGTTACCCAGAAATTCTTGCCCTTCACCCCAACATCAAGTTGGAGCGTGTGATCAAGATCAGCCGCTTGGTTGTAAGAAATCTGGCGTTCCGAACGGCCTTGCAATTCTTGCAGGAACGGGTTGATGACCGCGCTTGAATAAAAGCCTGTCGGCGAGAACTGGTGCAGCAAAACCCCGTCTTCGGGGATTTTGGTCAAGGCATCTTTCCATCCCTGCGGAATAGGGCTTTCCTGGGTCAGCAATGGCCGCGTCCCGAATTGGAAAGCAATCTGGCCCAATTCAGGGTTCTCGATCCAATTATCCCAGTCCCGCAAGAACCAGACGCCACCGGCCATGATGATTGGCACATCATCAGAAATGCCCTCGACCCGCATGACATCGCGCAGCGCTTTTACGCGTGGATAGGGATCTTCGGGGCTGCGCGGGTCTTCGGCATTGGACAGACCATTGTGACCGCCGGCCAACCAGGGGTCTTCATAAACCACCGCACCCAGCCATTCGGGAACCTTGTGATAAGCGCGCTTCCAAAGTGCGCGAAATGCGCGCGCCGAACTTATGATCGGAAGGTAATAAACGCCATATTGCGCGGCAATCTCCGATAACTTGTAAGGCATCCCTGCCCCGCAGGTCACGCCTGTGACCATGCCGCGTGTTTCTTCCAAAATGCCATGCAAAATGCGCTGGGCACCGCCCATTTCCCAAAGCACGTTGATATTGATCGCGCCTTTGCCACCCGCAATTTCGTGCGCCAGTTTTACCTGCGCGATACCGCCTTTGATGCCGTAAGCAACCAGCTCTTCATGCCGTTCAGCGCGGGTTTTCCCGTGAAAAACCTGCGGGATCATTTCGCCGTTTTCATCGTAGCTGTCCGCATTGACAGCCGACACCGTTCCGATCCCTCCAGCAGCGGCCCACGCGCCCGAGCTTGCATGATTGGTTGCAGCAACACCCTTGCCGCCTTCGACCAATGGCCAGACTTCGCGGCCACCATAGATAATGGGTTTCAGACCCTTAAACACAAACTCGACCCCTAAACATTATAACGGCGCCCAAAAAGCGCTCTCCCCTACACTATAATATTTCGCCGCTATCCCAAACTATCAAGCTTGTCGCGCAAAATCGGCGCGCTTCATCGCAGAGCCATAAAGCTGCCGATATCGGGCGAACATTGTTGCCTCGTCATATTGTGAACAGGCAATCTTCCGATTGGCGTTGCCGATATTATGACGCAGATCGACATCATTAGCCAGCGTCGCAATCGCATTGGCCAATGCCGCTTCATCATCACGGGCAATGATGAACGGCAGATTTTCCCGCGCGACGATGTTGCGGATATCGCCCACATCGGTTGAAACAGCTGGCAACGCGCTGGTCATCGCCTCGACCAGCGAAATCGGATATTGTTCGCTATCCGAACTGAGCGCGAATATATCGAACAGCCGGATATAGCGCGCCGGGTCCTTCAAAAAACCCGGCATCATGACACGCTCGGCAATCCCCAGCCGCTCGGCCTCGGCCATAATGACGCCCCGCTCCGGTCCCTCACCTGCAATAGCCAGCCTGATATTGGGGCCAGCCGCCGCAACAGCACGGACAAGACGTGGCAGGTTTTTGACTGTCCGAAGCCCCGCAATGGTTCCGACCACAATTTCGCCCTCACGTTTTTGAAAGCCGGGAAATGAACCGCGCTGCGGACGACGATTAAAATGCGCGGTATCAATTCCATTGGGGAACCGGCATATCTTGTCGAGCGGCTGATACCAGACCGTGCGTGCAATTTTCTCGAGCGTTTTCGACGGCACAACCAGAGAGTGCGCTCGCTGCAATGCTATGGTTCGAAACCAGTTACGGCGCTGCTTCAATCGTTCGATTTCGTCATGGTTGAAACCGTCTTCATGGTGGATCAGCGGCGGCAAACCTTGGGCTTGTCCCAACAATGTGCGCGCCATCACACCGTCCATCGCCCCCCAATTATAGCTAAGCACCAGATGGAATCGCTTCATATAAGCGGCCAGCTTGCGATAGCGGCCCATGCCGGGCATTCCGGCCAACGATGGCGCTGCATCCTTTGGCAGGCTAAACTTGATCCGCTTGTCTATCGCGTCTGCCGCGCCAAATGCATCGGGGACAGCCGATAATATGGTATGTTCGGCCTGATCGCCGAAATGGTTGATCAATCGCACCGTGCGCGATTCCTGTCCGCCCAGATTGAAACTGCTGTGCAAATGCAGGATGCGAACTGCCGCCATACTTGCCTTTCCTTTACGCCCCGCCCAAAAAGGAACGATGCATATTAACGTTCTAACATCCCCCTATCGCCCTGATCCGAAAATCGCCAGCCTTGGTGCAAAAATTGGCGATGTGGTTAAAGCTGCGGACTTTCCCGAAACAAAATTGCGGTTCCGAAATGACCGTTGGGCGGCGACCGTCGGGCTCGACAGTCTGACCGACTCTGACTGGGTCAGGCATTTTGGGAGATTTGAACCTCTGCCGGATAATCTGCCCCAACCTTTGGCGCTGCGCTATCACGGCCATCAATTTCGCGTCTATAACCCGGATATTGGTGACGGACGCGGATTCTTGTTCGGACAAATGCGCGACGGCCATGACCGGTTGCTGGATTTGGGAACAAAAGGATCGGGCACCACACCTTATAGCCGCCGTGGCGATGGCCGCTTAACCCTTAAAGGCGGCGTGCGCGAGATCTTGGCGACCGAAATGCTGGAAGCATTGGGCGTCAACACTTCCAAAAGTTTTTCACTGGTTGAAACGGGCGAAGAACTGGTGCGCGGGGACGAACCTTCGCCGACGCGATCGGCGGTTTTGGTCCGGCTTAACCACAGCCACATCCGCATCGGCACGTTCCAGCGGATCGCCGCCGAGGGCGACGCCGATATGATGGCGCAACTGGTGCACTATTGCCTGACGATTTTGTACGATGCAAAGCCGGATCAAGACCCGGCTGCCCAATTGCTGAATCTTGCGGTTGAACGCATCGCTGACTTGGCAGCATCCTATATGGTGGCCGGTTTCGTGCATGGCGTTTTGAACACCGATAATATCAACATTACCGGCGAAAGTTTCGATTACGGCCCCTGGCGCTTCACCGAATTTTGGGACCCGCGTTTCACCGCTGCCTACTTTGACGAAAGCGGGCTTTATGCTTTCGGGCGACAGGCCGAGGCGATGCACTGGAATCTCGGTCAGCTGGCCGTATCGTTGCGGCTGATATGCGAAGCGCCGCCTTTGATTGAGGCGCTTGAACGCTTTCCGTCGCTATTCCAAAATGCGACTGTAAAGCGTTTTCTGTGGCGGCTTGGTGTCCAGTCGCAGGGTGCCGACCGCGACCGCCTGTTGGTCGAAGCGACCGAAAGGGCGATGGTAAAGGGAAAAGTTCCGATTGATGTGTTTTTCCATCATTATCGCGGAGGCAAAATTGGGCGCATTTACCAAGCAACCGAACACAATGCGGAATTTGAAAAATTGCACGCAGAATACCCGCCGCTGGGCGATGCCGGTCATCCCTATTGGTCGGCGTCGATGCCCTGTTCCATGTTGATTGGCGAAGTCGAACAAATATGGGCCGCGATATCCGAGCGTGATGATTGGCAGCCGTTGCACCAAAAAGTGGAATCGATCCGGATCATGGGGCAAGCGCATTCACAGGGTTGAATTTTACAGATTTGATTTACCTGATATAAAATATTTGCATTCACGTTATGGTGAACTGGAATTAACCAAAACACAAAAGGCGTAAAGTGTCCGAACTGATATCTTTCGAACCCGCGACAGGCGCCGAACTTTGGCGCGGGCAGACGAGTGATGTCGATGCCGAAGTTGCAAGGGCGAGATCGGGCTGGCCAAATTGGGCCGCAGCGTCTTTGTCCGAACGCATTGAACGTGTTCGCGGATTTGCAAATCGGGTGCGCGTCGATCTGGAACTTTTTGCAGACGTGATTGCGCGTGAAACCGGCAAACCTTTGTGGGAAGCGCGAACCGAAGTAGAATCGGTGGTCAACAAGGTCGATATTTCGATCAGGGCCTATGCCGACCGGACGGCGCAACGCCGTCTGGATGGCAAGGCGGGAACCCGAAGCGCATTGCGCCACAAACCGCACGGGGTGCTGGCAGTGTTGGGGCCGTATAATTTTCCGGCACATCTTTCGAACGGACATATCATTCCGGCCCTGATTGCCGGTAACGCCATTGTTTTCAAACCGTCGGAAAAAACCCCGGCTTCGGGCCAGATGCTGGTTGATTATTATCATAAAGCGGGAATTCCGGATAATGTCGTGCGTGTCGTGCACGGTGGCCCCGAAACCGGTAAATCCCTGTCGGCGCATCCTGATATCGATGGATTGTTATTTACCGGTTCCGCCCAGACGGGCATTGCGCTGAATCGCCAATTCGCCCATCGCCCGGACAAGATACTCGCGCTTGAAATGGGTGGAAATAATCCGATTATTGTGTGGGACACCCGCGATATTCACAGCGCAGCCGTGTTGGTCGTGCAGTCAGCATTTTTAAGCGCAGGACAAAGATGTACCGCCGCCCGCCGTCTGATTGTGAAGGACGATATTTATGATCTGCTGGTTGGCGAGGTAAAGAAAATTGCGGACCGGCTTATCATTGGCGAACCACATGGCGAACCGCCGCCTTTCATGGGGCCGGTCATTGACAATGATGTATGTGACAATCTGATCGAGAGCTTTCTGGCATTGATGAGCCGGGGAGGACGTCCGATCAAACATATGCGGGTTCCTGTTCTGGGCAGGCCATTTTTGACCCCGGGTATGATTGATGTCACCGAAATGCAGGACCGTCCCGACATAGAGCTTTTCGGTCCATTATTGCAGATCATCCGTGTGGCCGATTTTGGGGCCGCAATCGCCGAAGCAAACAACACCCGGTTTGGACTGTCCGCCTCACTCGTCGGCGGAACCGCCCAGCAATATGACGAATTCTGGGCCAACAGCCGCGCCGGCATCGTCAACTGGAACGCCCCCACAAACGGCGCGTCTTCAGCCGCCCCCTTTGGCGGCATCGGCCTGTCCGGCAACCATCGCCCAAGCGCCTATTACGCCGCAGACTATTGCGCTTATCCCGTTGTGTCCTCCGAAAATGAAGTGCCCAAGGCAATGATCGGTATCGGAATGAATGACGAAGAAGCAGCGCCTTTGGGCGAATGAAAGGCAAAAGAAAAAGCAACCGTGCGTCACTGTGTTGCTTGGCCCCAATTGTTCGGGAATGAACTGACAAATGGACCCTGAAACGAGTTCAGGGTGACGGCGTGAAGAAAAGTTGGTTGCTCTATCTAGCGTGCGGTTGCGAGCGATAAAGTTCTGCTAGGGCAAAGCCAATATATCCTGATTTGAAGCTGTCATAACCGAATGCCATGTTGCGAGAATGGAAAAAGCTCATGTCTATCTGGTCGGTGCAGGCCCCGGTGACCCGGAATTGCTGACACTCAAGGCGGCGCGCCTGATTGCGACGGCGGATGTCGTCGTGCACGATGGCCTCGTCGATGACGCAATCATGGCGATGATCAATCCGGCTGCGCGGCTGATTTCCGTCGCAAAAAGCCGGTCCAAGCACACGGTGCCGCAGGACGGTATCAACGCCATATTGGTGCGCGAGGCACAGGCGGGGCATATGGTTGTCCGGCTTAAAGGTGGCGATCCCTTCATATTCGGGCGGGGCGGCGAAGAGGCCGAAGCCTGCCGCGAGGCCGGAATTGAGGTGGACGTGGTCCCCGGCATTTCCGCCGCAATGGGCGGTGCCGCCGCATCGATGATGCCCCTCACCCACCGCGACGCATCAAGCGCGGTCACCTTCGTGGCTGGACAGTGCAAGGGCCTGACCGACCAGAATTGGGCGGGACTTGCTGGCAAGGGCCGCACGCTTGTCATCTATATGGGCATCGCGACCGCTGCGGACATTACCGAAAAGCTGATTTCGGACGGCCTGTCACCCGACACGCCCGTCGCTGTGCTCGAACGCGTCACGCGGCCCAATTCGCGGGCGGTGCGGACCATCCTGACCGATCTGGGCGATATGATTGCGCGCGAAAAGGTCGCCTCACCGGCGATCATCGTCGTGGGCGATGTCGTCCTGAAATCCGATGCCGAAGACCGGCTCATCCATATTGCTCAACAGGCGGAGGCACTGGCGTGAAATTACTGACCGGAAATGAATTGGGATCAGGTGCCGTCACCTGGTGGACCGGCAGCGGCTGGTCAATCCATGTCGAAGATGCCGTCGACGTCGGTGAAAGCGGCGAATCCATCCTGCACGCCGAAGAAGGCGCCAGGCGGGTGAACGCACCCTATATCATCGACGCGATAGCCACGGCCGAAGGCCCACGCCCCGCACACATCAAGGACCGCGTCCGCGCGCTCGGCCCCACGGTCCGCCCTGACCTCACCCTCAAACCCGCCGACCCGGCCGCGGGCGATTGGATCATTTGATATGTATAAATATGACAATTACGACCAAACCATCGTCGACGCCCGCGTGGCCGAGTTTCGCGATCAGGTGAACCGCCGCATGGCGGGTGAAATCACAGAAGACCAGTTCAAGCCCCTGCGGCTGATGAACGGCCTTTATCTGCAACTGCACGCCTATATGCTGCGCGTTGCGATTCCCTATGGCACGCTCGACAGCCGCCAGATGCGGATGCTAGCGCATATCGCGCGCAAATATGACCGGGATTACGGCCATTTCACGACCCGCCAGAACATCCAGTATAACTGGATCAAGCTGGAAGAATGCGCCGACCTGCTGGAAGAATTGGCGAGCGTCGAAATGCACGCCATCCAGACCAGCGGCAATTGCATCCGCAACATCAGTTCGGACCAATATGCAGGCGCCGCAGCAGACGAAGTCGCCGATCCGCGTCCTTGGGCCGAATTGCTGCGCCAATGGTCGACCTTCCATCCCGAGTTCAGCTATCTGCCCCGCAAGTTCAAGATCGCAGTGATTGCATCGCCCGAAGACCGCGCCGCGATGCGTCTGCACGACATCGGGTTGGAACTGGTGAAGCAGGATGGCGAACTGGGTGCCCGTGTGTTCGTGGGTGGCGGCATGGGCCGGACGCCGATGATCGCGCCCGAGATCAATCCCTTCGTCAAGGCGGACGACCTGCTGAGCTATATCGAGGCCTGCCTGCGCGTTTATAACCGCTATGGCCGTCGCGATAATATCTACAAGGCGCGGATCAAGATCCTCGTGCACGAAATCGGTGCCGACGAATATCGCCGTCAGGTTACCGAAGAATTTGCCCATGTCAAAACGCTTGGCATCGATCCGCCTCTGGCCGAACTGGAACGGATCAGCGCCTTTTTCGCTGCCCCCGCGTTCGATGCAGCCGATGCCGAACCCGACCGTAGCGATCCCGATTTCGCTGTCTGGCTCGACCAGAATGTGAAGCCGCACAAGCAAGCCGGTTACGCCATCGTCAATATCAGCCTGAAACCCATTGGCGGCATCCCCGGCGATGCGTCCTCTGCACAGATAGATGTGATGGCGGACCTTGCCGAGAAGTACAGCTTTGACGAACTGCGCGTCACCCACGCGCAGAACATCGTGCTGCCCCACGTCGCCAAGCGCGACCTCTATACGGTTTGGCAGGCGCTGCGCGAAGCCGATCTGGCCAATGCCAATCTCGACCTCATCAGCGATATCATCGCCTGCCCCGGCCTTGATTATTGCAGCCTCGCCAACGCGCGTTCCATCCCCATCGCCCAGAAGATCGCCACCCGTTTCGCAGATGCCGAACGGCAGCGCGACGTAGGCGAGTTGAAGCTCAAAATCTCGGGATGCATCAACGCCTGCGGCCACCACCATGCCGGCCATATCGGCATTTTGGGCGTCGATAAGAAAGGCGTCGAAAACTACCAGCTGACGCTGGGTGGTTCGGGCGCCGAAGATGTGTCGATCGGCAAGATCACCGGCCCCGGCTTTGACGAGGACGGCATTGTCGATGCGGTCGAAAAGGCCGTCGAAAAATACCGCGAACTGCGCGAAGGCGACGAGCGCTTTGTCGACACCTACCGCCGCGTTGGCATGGACCCGTTCAAGGAGGCGATCTATGGTTGAGTTCCGCTATCGTGAAGATGAAGTCACCGAACAGCCTTCGGTCACACTCGATGCCTTTCTGGACCAATCGAACGCCACGGCAGTGCGGCTGGAACCCGATGACGATGCACGCAAGCTGATCCCATTTCTGGACCGGCTCACGTTAATCGAAGTCGCCTTCCCGAAATTCCGCGACGGACGGGGCTACAGCTCGGCCCGCATATTGCGCGAGGCAGGTTATACCGGCGAATTGCGCGCGCAAGGCGACGTTCTGGTCGACCAGATCGCTTTCATGCGCCGCTGCGGTTTTGACAGCTTTGCACCGGAAGGTTCGCTAAACCCGGACGCAGTGGAACGCGCGCTCTCAACCTATGACCAATTTTACCAGAAAGCGGCCGACGCGGCTGTGCCTGTTTGGAAATTGCGCCATGGGTGAGTCCCAGCTCACCCCCCTCCCGCTTGCGGGAGGGGCCGGGGGAGGGCCACTTCCCTCTCGGTCGCACTCACCCTCCCCTAACCCCTCCCGCAAGCGGGAGGGGAACAGAGCGATCGACCGTATCGACACAAGCCCCCGTTACACAGAGGCGGATGCCGTTCGCCTCAACAATATGTTCCGGGGCCGCGATACGGTAGAGATGCTGACCGTTCTTCTGAAAGAAAATATGCTGGGCGATGCGGCGATCGTGTCGAGTTTCGGCGCCGAAAGTGCCGTATTGCTGCACCTGATCGCCAGCATTGACCCGACTGTGCCGGTCCTGTTCCTTGATACCGGTAAGCATTTTCCCGAAACCATCAGCTACCGCGAAGAATTGCGGGATCTGATCGGATTTACCGACTTGCGTAACCTGACGCCCGATCCCGCCTTGCTTGCGGAAAAAGACGGCACAGGCCTGCGCTGGTCATATGATCCGGACGGTTGCTGCGAAATCCGCAAAATATTGCCGCTGAAAAAGGCTCTCGCTGGATTTGACGCACAATTTACAGGCCGGAAAGCTTTTCAATCATCGACCCGCAAGGCACTGCCGCGCTTCGAGATTGAAGAAGGCCGCCTGAAGGTCAATCCGCTGGCCGATTGGGACAAGACCCGGCTGGACGCCTATATGGCCGACCACAATCTTCCGCCGCATCCGCTGGTGGAACAAGGCTATCCCTCCATCGGCTGCTCGCCCTGCACCACCAAGGTCGCACAGGGCGAAGATCCCCGGTCGGGGCGGTGGAAAGGCTGGGACAAGGTCGAATGCGGCATTCACAGCGACGTGTCGACGCTGGATGATGGCGGGGCTAACGATCCGATTTTCTGATGGTTTGATAGGGACAGTCCCTAAAGGGACAGTCCCCGTTATAATTTAACGGTGGCGTAAATCGGGGACTGTCCCTTTAGGGACTGTCCCCAACACCTCAATCCTTGCGAAAGAAATATTCCTGAATTTCCGCAGCAATCCGGGCAGGACGCAGGGTTTCGGCATCGATGCAGCACCAGCTCGACTTTACCTCGGCCAACACTTCCTCACCGCGCTTGATGACCGTGTCGTAAAAGGAACGGGCACCCTGCACTTTTTCAAGGACAACGGTAGCGATGACATCATCATCGAGGAACGCGGGCTTGCGATACGTAATCTCGTGCTTAAGCGCGACCCACAAATATTTGGTGGCGGTTTCGGGCGGAGCCAATTTGTTCCAATGCGCCAACACCGCATCCTGTACCCAATTCAAATATCGGGCGTTATTTACGTGGCCCATGAAATCAATGTCATCGGGCAAAACACCGATATGGTGCAGGTGGGGGAGAGCAGTGGTCATATTCTGTCCTGTATGACGGTTTTCGCAGGCTGTTGAAAGGGGTTTGCGGCAAGATATCCGCATTTGGTACGAAATTGATTACAGTATTGTAAATTTCATTTCCCAGATCACGAAATATGCAAAAATCGACATGAGCTTGTAACAGCTCTGTGGCTAACCCACATCATGCCCATGCCCGACGCAAAAAGGAAAAGCTGGACGGATTCATCTGCTTACAGATGGGCGATGGTCATTTTGGGTTGGATATTGATTGTCGCGGCACCTCTTATAAGCTGGTTACCCGGCCCCGGCGGTCTTGCGCTGTTTATCATCGGCTTGGGCGTTATCCTCAAACATTCATTGTGGGCCAAGAAGCAATATTCGAGATTTTCGAAACGCCACCCCGAATATGGCCGTTGGGCAGATTGGGCACTGCGACGCAGTAAAGTAACCGGACGACCGCCTTTTCCGAATATCATGCGTGACATTTTGTACCTGTTCCGGCGTGATGATGTCGGGATTAGTCTGTGACTGTGTTGACTTTTTTCCGGTAGAAGCATAATGGCCACGGCAACAAAGGCGGTCGCTGGACAGATTCGGCGACCCTTTTCATTTCATACCGACTAAAAAACTAAGGATTACAGTCATGAAGCGCACTTTCCAGCCGAGCAATCTCGTGCGTGCCCGTCGCCACGGTTTTCGCCTGCGCATGTCGACCGCCGCTGGCCGCAACATCCTGAACGCACGCCGTGCGCGTGGCCGCAAGAAGCTGTCGGCCTGATCCAGACGACGGCAGGCCGCGATATGCGCGGTTATAGCGTCATCAAAAAACGGTCGGATTTTCTGGCCGCCAACCGGGGGAAGCGTTACGCAACTCCCGGTTTTGTTTTGCTGGTAAAGGACCGGCAAGACGAGCGACCCGACATTCGGCTTGGCATTACCATCACCAAAAAGGTGGGAAATGCCGTTGTCCGCAACCGGATGCGCCGCCGCTTTCGCGCGCTCGCACAGGAAATGCTGACCGATAAGGGTAAAGCAGGAGCCGACCATATCCTGATTGGACGCGATGGCGGGATTGAACGGGATTTTGGCGCATTGCGCGCGGATATGGCCAAGGCCTTGGAAAAGCTCTGCCAATGATCGCGCGCATCCTGATATTGATCGCGCGCGGTTGGCAGATTGGCCCATCGCGCATCTTGCCGCCGACATGTCGTTATAGCCCGAGCTGTTCGGCTTATGCGATTACAGCGCTTCAGAAATATGGCGCAATTAAGGGTGGCTGGCTGGCCATCAAACGGCTATTGCGCTGCCAACCTTGGGGCGGACACGGGCATGATCCCGTTCCATAAACATCCCAAAAGATTGAATAACGGGGAAAGTTGAACGTGGACGATAAACGTAACCTGATAATTGCTATATTGCTGACAGGCCTTATCCTGTTCGGCTGGCCTTATGTTGCCAGCACTTTTTTCCCGTCGGCCATTCCAACGGCGGAAACCGCACCGGTCACGACCGAAGGTGCGAAGACCGACACGCCTAGTGGTTCGGCAACATCGGGTGCAGCCATAACATCGGCCGCCGCTGCAAAAAATATTCCTTTGGGTGACGCACTCAAGGGCACTGCACGTATCCTGATCGAGACGCCGAAGCTTAAAGGCTCTGTAAACCTTGAAGGTGCGCGGATCGACGATCTGCTATTGCTGGCACATCGCACGGCACTACCCAAAAATTCGCCGCCTGTTCGCCTGTTCGCTCCATCGGGCACATCAAAAGCGCATTTTGCCCGCTTCGGCTGGGTCGGAAAAGGCATTACGGCACCTGATGACAAAAGCGTCTGGACGCCCAGCGGTGACAAGCTGACGCCAGAGACCCCGGTGACATTAAGCTGGATCAACCCCGAACTTCAAAAGTTTGAAATCATCCTTTCGGTCGACAAATATTACATGATAGCCGCGGAACAACGGTTCACCAATGGTGCGACCGTTGAGGCAGAAGTCGCTCCTTTCGGGCTGTTAAGCCGCAATGGCAAATCACCCGATCCGGACACATGGAACATCCATGTCGGACCGATGGGCGTGTTTGACGGTAAAATTGTGAACATCAACTATGATGAAGTGATCGACGCGCCTAAAAGCGAACTGGATTACAGCACTACGGGCGGCTGGATGGGCGTGACCGAAATGTACTGGCTGACCGCATTGGTCCCCGATCAAAAGGTAAAAACCAACGCTTCGTTCAAGACTGCGGATGGCTATTACTGGACGCAAATGGTGAATGCGAACCAAAGCAAAGTCGCACCTGGCGCAACCATATCCCAGACGTCGCGCTTGTTTGCAGGCGCCAAAGAGGTCGAGACATTGGATATGTATGCCAACAAACAGGGCATACCATTGCTGGATTATGCGATCGATTGGGGCTGGTTCTGGTTTATCGCCATACCGTTCTTCTGGATTTTACACTGGTTGTTCGGTGTATTCGGCAATTTCGGCGTCGCGATCATTGGCCTGACCGTTATCGTCCGCTTGTTCATGTTCCCCGTGGCGCAGCGGCAATTTGCTTCGATGGCCCAAATGCGCGCCGTTCAGCCCAAAATGAAGGCGTTGCAGGAACGGTGGAAGGACGACAAACCTCGCCTGCAACAAGAAATGATGAAGCTGTACAAGGATGAAAAGGTCAATCCGCTTGCCGGTTGCCTGCCGATCATTTTGCAGATTCCAATCTTCTTTGCGCTCTACAAAATTTTGATGCTGAGCATCGAAATGCGTCACCAACCCTTTGCGCTTTGGCTCAAGGATTTGTCGGCGCCCGATCCATTGACTCCGGTCAACCTGTTCGGCCTGATACCCTTTGACCCGCCGACATTCCTTGCGATTGGCGTTTTGCCGATACTGCTTGGCGTGACAATGTGGCTGATGCAGAAACTCAATCCACAGCCGATGGACGAGGTGCAGAAGCAGGTCTTTGCCATCATGCCGTGGTTCCTGATGTTCATTATGGCTCCATTCGCGGCCGGGCTTCAACTCTATTGGGTGATGTCTAACCTGATTTCGATCGCGCAACAGAAATGGCTCTATTCCCGGCATCCGATCCTGAAGGAGCAGATGGCAAAAGAAGCCGAAGAAAAAGCGCGGGAGAAGGCGAAGGGGGCGACGTGACAATCCCGGTCGTCCGAAAAACCGTCATGCTGAACATGTGTCAGCATCTTGCTTTTGGCCGCTTAAGTAAGACCCTGAAACGAGTTCAGGGTGACGGTTTGTTTGTTCAGGGTGAAGGTCTGTTGGTTCGGGGTGGCGGTTTTTGACATGAACGACATGACTTCAAAAATATTCTCGGGCCCGGTGACCTTTTTGAAATCGGCCCCGAAGCTGGAATTTCTACCCGACCCGTCGGTTCCGGAAATTGCCTTCGCGGGACGATCAAATGTCGGCAAGTCGAGCCTGATTAACGCGCTGGTGAACCGAAACAACCTCGCCCGTGCGTCAAACACACCGGGCCGGACGCAGGAATTGAACTTCTTCGACGTCGGCGATCCTGCGTTGTTCCGTATCGTCGATATGCCGGGCTATGGTTATGCCAAGGCGCCTGTAAAAACCGTGCAGCAATGGCGTTATCTGATTAACGACTATCTGCGAGGTCGCGCCGTGCTCAAGCGCGTCTTCGTCCTGATCGACAGCCGCCACGGTATCAAGGAAGTCGACCATGAAATTATGAAAATGCTCGACAGTGCGGCGATTAGTTATCGCATTGTCCTCACTAAGACCGACAAGATTAAAGCCACCGAGCGTGAAGCGGTCGAAGCCGACACGATGACAAAGCTTCGCAAACA
>NZ_JBJXFW010000041.1:0-46915 GCF_046154385.1 Sphingorhabdus sp.
CCGCGCAGATATTCAACGTGCGCCGATCCTTCAAAACGTGTCCGGTCGCCGATCCACAGGAAATGCGCCGATGTATCGTACCACCGGCCCGTCAAACTGTCCTGCCGTGTCATGGCCTGTTCATAAGGCAAAAGAAGAGCCTCATGACTGGTATAGAAACTCGTTCCCTTTATCTGCGGAACTGTTTCCGGTGTGATGCCGCATGCTTCCATGAAGGAAAGCGCTTCTCCGATACGATCAGCGGTTTCCTTATATTTCTGCGCCCATGGCGAGCGTCCCATATAATCATGGGTCCAGGCATGCACTTGCTGCAAATTGGCATAGCCCCCGTTGGAGAACGCCCGCAGCAGGTTCAACGTCGATGCCGCTTGGCTGTAAGCGCGAACCATGCGCGCCGGGTCAGGGGCGCGGCCGGCCGCATTAAATTCGATATCGTTGATGATATCTCCGAAATAGCTGGGAAGCTCAACGCCATCGATGGTTTCGGTGGGGGTCGAACGCGGCTTGGCAAATTGCCCTGCCATCCGGCCGAGTTTGACCACGGGCACTTTACCGGCGAATGTCAGAACCACCGCCATTTGCAAAATGACGCGAAACGTATCGCGAATGTTATTGGGGTGAAACTCCGCAAAGCTCTCGGCGCAATCGCCGCCCTGCAACAAAAATGCCTTGCCCTCGACAACCTTGGCCAGATCGGAAGTCAGGTTGCGCGCTTCACCGGCAAACACCAGTGGCGGGTAATTACGCAATGTTTCCTCGGTCGCGGCCAACGCGGCTGCGTCCTGATATTCGGGCATGTGAATACCCTTGGCGTTTCTCCAACTATAAGGCGTCCAATCCGTCGCCATGGCCATCACTCCAGCATTATTCATTTCAAAGGGGCGCTCTTTAGGCTCATTTTCTATGCACTAGCAAGCAAAAGCGGCAATTTTCCGTCACTTTCGAAATTTGCAACTGTCCTGCAAACTTTTAGAAGAATAACTGCCAAATTCCCTGTTGGCAAATTGGCACAAAGGCGTCTATCAGACCCGCTGAATCGCCCTGACAAAGAAGATGAAAATGCTTCCATTGTCTGGGTATCATGGGGTTTCGACGGTATAGCGGACATCATGTTCGCGTCGGTAATAAGGGCAGCATATGGCTACGGTCAAAAAGACAACAGGCACAACTCGAGCTCCGCGCAAAAAGCCCGCTGAAGCTTCAGCCGAGTCAAAAGCGACTGCGTCCGCTAAAAAAGCAGAGGATGCAGGAACTTCGCACAGCGAAGGCGAAGGCGTGCGACGCCGCGATTTCATCCACATCGCAACCGTAAGCTTCGCTGGCGTCGGCGCTGCGGCCGCTGTCATCCCGCTTGTATCGCAAATGAGCGCAAGCGCAGATGTTCTGGCGCAGGCATCGATCGAAGTGGACGTAGCGTCCATTCAGCCAGGCCAATCAATCAAGACAAGCTGGCGCAAGCAACCTGTGTTCATTCGTAATCTTACGGCAGAAGAAATCGCCGAAGCCAATAAGGTGAGCGTTGCTTCGCTTCGTGAACCGCAAACTTTGGCAGAACGGACCCAACCTGGTAAGGAAAACTGGCTGATTACGCTTGGCGTGTGCACCCATTTGGGATGCGTTCCACTTGGCGCGGCTTCGGGTGAAGTCAAAGGTGAATATGGCGGTTATTTCTGCCCTTGCCACGGTTCGCATTATGATACCGCCGGACGCGTTCGCAAAGGCCCGGCTCCGCTGAACCTTCAGGTTCCCGAATATGTATTTCTTTCCGACACAGTCGTGAAAATAGGTTGAGGAGCTAAGTCAAGATGAGCTTCCCTTGGGCAAATGAGTATAAGCCGCAAAGCGCTGTGACCAAATGGGTGGACGAGCGTCTTCCCCTGCCGCGTCTGGTGTATAATGCGATCGGTGCGGGTTATCCTGTGCCACGTAACCTGAATTATTTCTGGAACTTCGGTGTTTTGGCCGGGGTCGCTTTGGTTATTCAGATCGTAACCGGTATCGTTCTGGCGATGCATTATTATGCAAGTGTTGACGGAGCATTCAACTCCGTTGAGCACATCATGCGCGATGTAAATGCGGGCTGGTTTGTGCGCTATGCCCATATGAATGGGGCCAGTTTCTTCTTCATTGTGGTCTATATCCATATTTTCCGGGGCCTTTTCTATGGCTCGTACAAAGCGCCGCGCGAGATGATATGGTTGCTCGGCGTGGTCATCTTCCTGCTGATGATGGCGACAGCGTTCATGGGTTATGTGCTTCCTTGGGGCCAAATGAGCTTCTGGGGGGCGCAGGTTATCACAGGGTTTTTCTCCGCGATTCCTTTGGTTGGCGAACCTTTGCGCCAACTTTTGCTCGGTGGCTTTGCTCCCGATCAGGCGGCATTGAACCGCTTCTTCTCGCTCCACTATCTGCTGCCTTTCGTAATCGCAGGCGTCATCATTCTGCACGTTTGGGCTTTGCATATCCCAGGTTCGTCGAACCCGACGGGTGTTAGTGTAAAGGGTGAACAGGATACCGTTCCCTTCCACCCTTATTACACTGCCAAGGACGGCTTTGGTCTCGGCGTATTCCTGATTGGATTTGTTGTCATCACGTTCTTCGCGCCGAATTTGCTTGGCCACCCTGACAATTATATTCCAGCCAATCCGCTGTCGACACCGGCGCATATCGTTCCTGAATGGTATTTCTTGCCATTTTACGCGATCCTTAAAGCGTTCACTGTCAATTTCGGCATACCGTTTACTGGTATCGTGCTTATCGAAGCAAAGCTGATGGGTGTGTTGGCGATGTTCGGATCGATTTTGCTGCTGTTTTTCCTGCCTTGGCTCGACACTTCGCCTGTTCGTTCAGGACATTATCGTCCATTGTTCCGCAAGTTTTTCTGGTACGGCTTAATTCCTAGCCTGCTCGTCCTGACATATTGCGGCGCACAGCCACCATATACCCAATGGGTTGTATTGAGCCAGATTGCTGCGGCTTATTATTTCGCCCATTTCTTAATCATCCTGCCAATCGTCTCTCGCATTGAACGGCCACTTCCGCTGCCTAATTCAATTACCGAAGCCGTAACTGGCAAACCGCTGCAAACAGCGACCGCATAAAACAGGGAAAGCCTCTATAATGGTTCGTTTAATTGCTTTTTTGGTAGGCGTGTTCTTCAGTGGGATGCTGCTGATCGGCCTTGCTGACACCATTATTGGTGCGATCAAGGAACCCGCAGTTCCGACAGCGGAGCACGAATTCCACAAGACGCCAAAAGCGGTTAGTTTCGCTCACGACGGTCCCTTGGGTAAATTCGACACCGCCCAGCTGCAACGCGGCTTGAAAGTGTATGCCGAAGTATGTTCGGCATGTCACAGCCTGAGCCTCGTTTCCTTCCGCGATTTTGCTGCGCTGGGCTATGACGAAGAACAGGTTAAGGCGATTGCGAAGGGGTGGAAAACCGAAGTTCCTTCCATAAATCCTGAAACCGGAGAGCCGGCTACTCGGCCTGCCATTGCGGCCGATAAGATCCCCTCGCCTTTTGCGAATGAAGTTGCAGCGCGTGCGGCAAATAACAACGCATTGCCGCCCGATCTTTCACTGATCACCAAAGCGCGCGCTGATGGCCCGGCATATGTGTATTCATTGCTCATCGGTTATGAAGCCGCGCAGCCTGCGGAGCTTTTGAAAGAGTTTCCCGATGCCAAAACGCCGGACGGATTGCATTATAACCCGTATTTCGCCAACCTGAATATCGCAATGGCAGCGCCATTGACCGCCGATGATCAGGTGACATACGATGATGGTACGAAGGCAACGAAGGCTCAGATGGCAAAGGATGTTGCCGCGTTCCTGACCTGGACCGCAGAACCTAAGCTGGAAAACCGGAAAAGCGCTGGTTGGGCTGCACTGGGTTTCCTGATCATTTTCACGGTTTTAGCCTGGATGTCCTACAAAAGCATATGGGCCGACAAGAAACATTGATCGCTCGATTGAACGACCGCAATTAAAAGAGGCCGCGATTTTGCGGCCTCTTTCTTTGCAATCGACCCGTTGACGACGACGCAAGTTGCTGGCAATAGCGGCGCGACCAAGTGTCAAACCGGATTGCGGGTATAGCATAGTGGTAATGCACTAGCCTTCCAAGCTAGCTAGAGGGGTTCGATTCCCCTTACCCGCTCCAATACCGGGCCCTAATGATCGCCCTTGCTACTTTGATACACTTTGCGACAATGCAGCGATTGCGCTGACAAACCCTTGCGACATATTCTAGTTATACACCATTCATCCGGCCCATCGGTCGGTCACGAAGACAAGGAATGACGAAATGGACAAAAGCAAGATTGTTGGAGCGATATTCGCAATTACACTGACTTCAGCGGCACTTTATGCCGCACCAGATGTGGCCCCGGCCGCAGACGGCAGTAAAATCGTCACCAAAGCCGATGCACTTGCTGCCGCCGATGCCCGCTTTACAAAAATGGATGCGAATGCTGACGGTAGGTTAAATGAATCGGACCGGACGGCAATGATGAAGAAGCATTTTGCCGAAATGGATTCGGACAAAAATGGTGCCGTCAGCGAAGCTGAATTCATAGCGTCGTTTCAGGCGCGGGATGCAAAGCGCGGTGATCGTCATGCAAAGCGAATGGAACGCGGCAGTTCTCATGACGCGCATGTAGCCATGGGAAAAGGTCGAGGCGGACCGCATATTGGCGGAATGAAAATGCTGGCTATGGCGGACACTGATGGCGATAAATCGGTCACACAATCCGAATTTCGTAAAGCTGCCGAAGTCCGCTTTGCAAAGGCCGATAGCAACAATGATGGCACAATTTCAGATTCTGAACGCAAATCAATGCGGAAGGATCGCTGGTCTCATCAAGCTGCCCCTGCGGTACAATAGCATGCCTGGCCGCGCCGGTTATTTCAGGATTTCATTACAATCGAACCGATGAATAAATCCCGCCCTCATCTTTTGCTTGTTGATGATGAAGTTTCGATCCGGGAACCGCTTGGTAAATATCTCGAGCGGCAGGGATTCCGAATAACCGACGCGTCAGATGCAGTAACGGCGCGTTCTGCATTGCTGTCTTATGATATTGATTTGGTGCTTTTGGATATCATGATGCCCGGCGAAGACGGCCTGAGTCTTTGTCGGAACATCTCGGCCAACGATGGCCCGCCGGTTATATTGTTAACCGCAAAGTCGGAAGAGACAGACAGAATTGTGGGGCTTGAAATTGGCGCAGATGACTATGTCGTCAAGCCATTCTCTCCGCGCGAACTGGTCGCCCGTATAAAAGTCGTGCTACGCAGGGTTTCGACCGGTGCGACGAAATCGGACTGCATGGGGGAAAGATATAGCTTTGCTGGCTGGACGTTGAACAGCGTCCAGCAAAGCTTGCATGACCCGCAAGGTGTACTTGTCCCGCTTTCATCGGGGGAGCACAAAATGTTAGAGGCCCTGGTTAGTCGCGCGGGACAAATACTTTCGAGGGATCATTTGCTGGATTTGACACGTGGTCGTGAAGGGGGCCCTTTTGACCGCGCAATTGACAACCAAGTCAGCCGGCTGCGGCGAAAAATCGAAACGGAGCCAAAAGATCCTCAGCATATCAAAACTATTTGGGGCGGCGGATACCGGTTCTCCACAGAAGTAAAGCGCCTGTGATTTCGAATCGCAACCTGCGTTTCTGGCCACGAAACCTTTATGGGCAAATATTGCTGGTGGCGGCGTCTGCCTTGCTGGTCGCCCAGATGATCAACGCGACCCTGTTAATCATGGGCATTCGCAATCGCGCCGCTTCGGAAGCCGCTGCAATGGTCGTCAGCAGGGTCGCAAATCAGATCGAACGGATGGAAGTAGAGGGCAATCCAACTGGTCAGGGCGACTTGTGGTCATTATTTGGTAGCCCGATGAAAGGTGGCCATCGAAAGCGTCCTCCACCAGTGGCAATTGCGCTGCACGACAAACCGGTCAGTATTGACCGTTCCGAAACACAGGATGAATTGACCGAACGGGCACAAGAATTTCTGAGCCAAGGGGATATTGTTTTGACAGATGTCAATATTTCCACTGTTTCGGTTCATTTATTGCCTGCACAATTACGCGAACCGCCGTTGCGCCGCTGGCAAACCGGTCGGTTTCGCTCACGCGATCACCAAAAGCCCAAAACGGCTATATTGTTGTCGGCACGCTTACCTGACGGCACATGGATAAATGCGGCTGGTCTTGTTCGACCTTTTGAAAATGCTTCGGTCATCGCCCTGCTGCTCCAAACGCTCACATTGTTTGTCGCGGTCATGATACCGCTGGCGCTGGTCGCTCGCCGCATCGCAAACCCCCTAAACCAGTTAACCGTCAGTGTTCAGAGGTTTGGATTGTCGGACGGAATGTCCCCACTTCCCGCGGCCGGCCCCGATGATGTCAGGCATTTGATTGAAGCCTTTAACGCCATGCAATCTCGGGTATCTACGTTGTTGGGCGAAAAAGATGTGATGCTAGGTGCCATCGGGCATGACCTGAAAACACCTTTGGCGGCCCTCCGGGTTCGCATTGAATCGATCGAAGATGAACCAGAGCGGGAGAATATGGCATCGATCATCGATGAAATGGTCACCATATTGGATGATATATTGACACTTGCGCGGCTCGGCAAGTCGGGCGAAGCGGCCCAGTATGTCGATGTCGGCGCTTTAGTGGAATCTATCGCGCAAGAATTTTCTCCCGTCGAATATCGAGTGCCAGACCAACGCATCATTGCCACTATTCGCCCGGTACTTGTGCGACGGGCACTTCGAAATTTGATCGGCAATGCAATCATTTATGGGAAAAAGGCTCGAATCGAGATTCTCGAGAAAGCGGGACTCATTGAAATCATCATCAGCGATCATGGAAGCGGCATTGAACCATCCTTGATCGAAGCGATGTTTGAACCGTTTACCCGGGCAGAACGATCCCGCAGCCGCTCTACGGGCGGATCTGGTCTAGGTTTGACGATCTCGCGTGCTATCGCGCGCGCGCATGGCGGGGATGTCAAACTCACAAATCTTGCAGAAGGTGGCTTGAAAGCTATATTTTCAGTCAAGATATAACTGTCGGCCTCCGGTCGCGTGGATGTGGGATCGCGTCCGGAGGCCGATGTTTTATGACGTTACGGGTCAAACCCTTCAACGCCTGCCGACCACGCAGAAAGCCATTTCAGATGGACCAGTATCGCAGCTTGCGCTGCTCAAGAAATGGCCGTCCAACCGGTCTAATAGGTAAAACGGCAGGCTCGCTTCGAAGTTTATCAATTTTCGAAAAATTTTTTACGCCGCCAAAATCAAGCCGCACACCTGAAATTCAGCCGGCAAATCCATCTCATCCTACAGGTTGCGATTTCCAAGAACCGCTGTTTTGATATTCCGGTTTCACATCGGTCGCCTGCGGCAAAGCATTTTGGATCGAGGACATATCTTGGATTTTGGATGGATGTTCTTGAACATGATCCAGAGGAGAGTAAATGGCCGCTGCATTTGCGCGCGCTGCTGATTGTGCGCCTTGTTCAGCCAACAGACGTGCCGCCGCAAATTCTTTTTCATATCTTTGCTGCAGTTTTAAGGGGTCAAGATCGTCGCTCGCCAACGTCTGAAGCGATCGTGGTTTGGGGCCAGGAAAGGGTTCAATTCCGGCATATGTTCTAAAGAATGCTGAAAGACGACCAGCATTGCCCTTCCAACTGTAGAACCGGTGCGCACCGATGGTTGAAACGAAATTCAAACTTGGTGCCCAATAGGGATATACATAAGTCGCATGATAATGCGTAGCCATGCCTACCGGCGCATATACGTAACCTGCCAAGGCTTGCGCTGCGACATTTTGCGCGCGCAACCAAGATATTCTGGCTGGCACGCGGGTCATCGAGCCATCACAGCTATAGCTAAACTGGCAGCCTGTGGCCCGCTCCGATCCTTGATAGATTACACCACACACACTGTTGGGAAATGTCGGATGCCGCATCCGGTTCAATATCACCTGGGCAACGGCACGCTGCCCTGCACTAGGTTCATTCGCGGCTTCATAATAAATTGCATCCGTCAGACATTTCAGTGCCCGATTATGTTCGATCGTCCCGGCACGGAGTATAAAAGGCCGAGCTGTATTTTCTGCAGGAAAAGCACGCTCACCGTTTTGGGAGATATCGGGCAAATCTGAAACTTCCGGAACAGCAACAGCCGCATTATCGAGATAAAAAAAGGCAGATCCTGGAAAATTCTCGCTCGGCAATTCAGCGTGCCATTTCAACTCAATGACTTTTGCATCGCCTTTTGACTCACCAAATGGTGCTATTTGGGCAACCGAAGGTGCCAATGCCAACAAAGCAAATGCCAAAAGAACCAGGACAATCTCCCGTGTACCAATCAAGCGTCGTTGCGAAACGTTGCGAATTCGTCTTTTTCGCGGAGTGCTCGCTTCATTGATGTGTTCATGTATCATGAGGTGCTTTGCAGAAACGGCGGAGAAAGGTTTAATAAAAAGCGCCATTACATGAAATCTGGACAGTCTGCGCCTGCGTATTTCGCGCTGTGCCAGCGTGGGACGCCGACCTTTGAACTTGTTAATTGTTGTAAAATACTCACTGTTATGAATTGCTTATTACAAGACCAGCGACAGCAGATGCGAGTACAAGCGCGCGACACATGCGACCTTTCCGCCCCAGCCGTAAAATGGTTCGCATCGCCCCGTCAAAGCTTTCGCCAGCTCGGACTTGCTGCACCATCATGTTGAATTCCGGTCCCTCCAGCATTTCATTTGAATATCTCAGCCGTTCAACCACTTTACGCCTTACAAATGCGGATGCACCCACCTCATCAAATAGCTGATCAAGTTCGTCATAATGCGGCAAATCAGACCTGGCATCAAACAAGCTGTCATGACCATCGCACCGCCTAACATAATCCAACCACGCAACTGCAGCGGCCTTTGCTTGTTCGCCCGCATGCTTCTGGCTAATCTGTTGCGAACTGCGGCGGTAAAGCAATAGCCGATCCGGCAAGTTACATATGTCGGTAATTAAGGCAGCGCGCAGCCACAAGTCATAGTCTTCTGCATGACGAAAAGGTGCGCGATATCCTCCCAACTCCCGGATAATTGCCGTCCGCATCATTACAGACGGATGGCAAACGGGGGGGCCATTTTTCATCCAGTCGCGTGCAGTCGATGGCGAAAGCGGATATTCCTCTGTTGCCCTTATAATCAGACCGTCTTCATTCAAATCATGGGTGTTGCTGCCTAATATCCCGATGTCAGGATTGGCGTGCATGAATTTGACCTGCTTCGAAAAACGGTCAGGCATAGCAATGTCATCGCAATCCATTCTGGCAAGCAAAGGTGCTTGCGCTTCTGCGACAAGCTCGTTCAGGCTAAAAACCAACCCCCGGTTTTCGCGCTCGATAAGTCGGATGCGGCTGTCAGCAGCAGCAAGATTTTGCAAGATCTCTGAACTTTGATCGGTAGATCCATCATTAACAATTAGAAATTCGAAATTTGTAAAGCGTTGCTGCAAAATGGATTGCATACAGGCGTAGAGATATGGCGCGCCGTTATAGACGCTCATGATGACAGAAACGGTGGGCCCTGTTGCCATCCGCACCGAATAAACGCTAATCGTCACAAATTCGTTTCCAGCAGGCAAAATTTTCTATGCGTATTGCACTTTTTCAACCGGATATAGCTGGAAATGTGGGGGCTATATTAAGGATATCTGCTTGTTTTGGTGTGCCGTGCGATATCATTGAGCCATGTGGATTTGCCTTTTCAGACCGTGCCCTAAAACGTGCAGGGATGGATTATGCAGCGAAGGCCGCATTGACCCGTCACGCAGACTGGTCTGCATTTAGAAGTTCGGTCGGCCCATCTCGGCTTGTGCTTATGACTACCAAGGCGTCAGTGCCCCTTACTGCTTTTGAATTCAGACCAAATGACGTTTTACTGATGGGATCGGAAAGCCAGGGTGTTCCGGCCCATATCCATGATCTTTCAGATGCTCGCGTCTACATTCCGATGCGATCGGAATTTCGATCCTTGAATATAGCGGTATCGACTGGCATCGCCTTGGCAGAAGCATTAAGGCAAACCAAGCAATTCCCGGGAGAAGATGCGTGACACTGACCCTAGACACCCGCCAACAGGCTGCGCGTGCCTGGTTTGAAAAACTGCGAGACCGGATTTGCGCTTCATTTGAAGAAATTGAACGAGAAGCTGGTTCCCAATCAGGGTTTGAATATACCCCATGGGACCGGACCGACCATGACGGTTCGCCCGGAGGTGGCGGTGTGCGCGGCGTTATGAAAGGCAAGGTTTTCGAAAAAGTCGGTGTCAATGTATCGACAGTTGGCGGCAGCTTTAATCCGGAATTTGCCAAAACCATCCATGGTGCCGCCGAAGATCCGAATTTCTTTGCAACCGGCATCAGTCTCGTCGCGCATATGTCCAACCCGCATGTTCCTGCCGTACATATGAATACGCGCTATCTGGTCACCACAAAAAGCTGGTTTGGCGGCGGAGCGGATCTAAATCCGCCGATTCCTTATGAAGAGGATACAGCAGATTTCCATGCACGACTGCGTGCTGCATGTGCGCCATATGGTCCTGAAGTCTATGAAAAATATCGGGCATGGGCTGAAGATTACTTCTGGATACCACATCGAGGCGTTCATCGCGGTGTTGGTGGCATATTCTACGATCATCTCGAAAATAGCAGTGACGCGCTATTTGAACAAAATTTCGCTTTAACCCGCGATGTTGGCGAAGCACTTTTGGATATATTTCCCAAGCTGGTGCGCCGCCGGATGAACATGGAATATACGCCCGAGCAAAAGCAGGCGCAGCGGCGGTGGCGCGGTCTGTATGCAGAGTTTAATCTGGTGTACGATCGGGGGACAACCTTTGGGTTGAAAACTGGCGGAAATGTAGATGCCATATTGATGAGTCTGCCTCCGGAAGTGGCCTGGGACTGAGACCTTATGGCTTTTACACCTATTGATTCCGGAGTGATTGGCACCATCGTGACATCACTGGAAATGCTAAGTCGTCCAATTATGCGCGCTCAACCCATGTCGGATTTGAGCCTTGCGCGATGGGAAAAGCCGTCCGCCGAAAAATACCGAATTCTGTATCGTCGGGTCGGCGAACCATGGCTCTGGTGTTCCCGCCTGACCTTGGATGAGACCGAACTGTGCAACATTATACATGACCCGAAAGTCCGTATTTGGGCGGTTATCGATAAACGAGGGGTTGAACTGGGTATAATGGAATTGGATTTCCGGGTTAAAGGGCAATGTGAAATTGCATTCTTCGGTTTGGTGCCAGAAATGGCAGATAAAGGTCATGGCAAGTGGCTAATGGCTATGGCGTTGCAACTGGGCTGGAGCGAACCTGGGGTTGAACGTATGTGGCTGCATACGTGCACGCTTGATGCGCCAAAGGCCCTTCAATTTTACATGAAAGCCGGTTTCACACCCTTTCAGCGACAGGTCGAAACCTTTGCTGATCCGCGACTGTTAAATCTGATTGACCGCCACGCAGCGCCCCAGATTCCGTTAATAGTATGAACATCAACTGGGAAGTTACAAACGGTCTTACCTCTTATGCAGAAGCAGTAAGCCGCATGGAATTACTGCAAGCGGACATCCGGGAAAAAAGTGCGCGGGAATTGGTGTGGTTGCTCGAACACCCTCCCTTATATACTGGCGGGACGAGCGCGGACCCTGCGGAGCTTCTCAGTCAGCAATTTCCGGTTTTCAATAGTGGGCGCGGCGGACGATATACGTATCACGGTCCAGGACAACGCGTTGGCTATGTCATGCTGGATCTTGCCACACGGGGCAAAGATGTGCGGTGCTTTGTTCATGCCTTGGAAGGCTGGGTAATTGACGCATTGGCGCAATTCGATGTTCCGGCAAGAAGGGCCGAAGGACGCATCGGCATTTGGTGCGACACACTCAGCGGAAAAGAGGCGAAAATCGGAGCAATTGGCGTGCGGATCCGACGCTGGGTTACGATGCACGGCTTTGCGGTCAACATTGCTCCTGATCTTAGCCATTTTGCCGGAATTGTTCCGTGTGGCATCGCGGATTATCCTGTCACCAGCCTCGCCGATCTGGGGATCAAAGCGTCGCTTTCAGATTTTGACGATGCCTTGTATTCGACCTTTCCGAAATTCCTTAACACCGTTGCAAATGCGCCGGACGCATTTTGCGATTCACAGTCGCCTGAGGAGATATAATGATGCGTACCAACAGCATAATCGCAGCAATTTTTCTGATAGGTTTATCGGCCTGTAATAACACCAAAGAAGACAAAAAAGTTACTGAAACACGCGTGGACGATCTGGCGAGTCTCCAAGGTACGATTAGCGACGATATGATCATAACAGACACCTCCACGGATGAAGGACCATTGGAAGCCGCTCCACCTGCCAAAACAAAAGAAAAAACGCAGACGGAAGAACAGCCAAAGGAAAACACATTAGTATCTGTGCCGGACGACAACGTTGAAAAGGCGGCAACCGAATGAAACTTGCCGATCCTTTATTACTGCCCTGCGGTGCGCAATTGCCAAACCGCATTGCCAAGGCTGCTATGACCGAAGGGCTTGCGGATACAGACGGGCAGCCAACTGCCGAGTTGGAAAAGCTGTATGGACTTTGGTCGGATGGTGGCGCCGGGTTGCATATTTCGGGCAACATTCAAATCGATCGCGATCACTTGGAACGGCCTGGCAATGTCATAATTGACCGAATGCCTTCGCCAGAAATGCGCGATGCACTTTTGCGTTGGACGGCAGCTGCGACACGGGGTGGCAATCATTTCTGGGCGCAGATCAGCCATGCGGGACGGCAGACTATGAAGCCTGTCAATCCGCGCCCAAAAGCGCCGTCCGCAGTGAAGCTTGGATTGCCAGGCGGTCAATTTGGAACGCCTGTCGCCCTGACTGAAGCTGAAATTCTCAATCTAATCAGTCGTTTTGGTCAAGCTGCTCAGATATGTAAAGAAGTCGGTTTTACAGGTGTTCAAATCCACGCGGCGCACGGATATTTGATTTCGCAATTCTTGAGCCCGCGCAGCAATCTTCGCGAAGATCGTTGGGGGGGAAGCCTTGAGAATCGGGCTCGCTTCCTGATGTTTAGCATCAACACCGTCCGCCAATTGGTTGGGCCTGCTTTTCCTATATCGGTTAAACTCAACAGCGCAGATTTCCAACGTGGCGGCTTTGCATTTGAAGAAAGTCTTCAGGTCGCTCGGTGGTTGCAGGATGCCGGAGTCGACTTAATCGAGATTTCGGGCGGCACATATGAACAACCCAAATTGCTAGGCATTGAAGGCTTAGAGGAAGCCGAATCTCCGGATATTCCCGAAACAACACTCGCGCGGGAAGCCTATTTCGTGGATTTCGCCAAAGCCATGAAGGACGAGCTCTCCATACCGATGATGGTCACCGGTGGCTTTCGTAGTGCATCTGCTATGGAGCAAGCTCTTAAGACCGGTGCAGCCGACATTATCGGATTGGGACGTCCGCTTTGTGTCCTTACGGATGCGCCGAAGAGACTGCTAAGTGGCATGGCGATATTACCGAAAACAGAAGCGCAGTTGGCATTGCTACCAGATTGGCTCTCCGGATTACGCAAAATCAAGCTGATCCGCGCCATTGACGGATTCGCGGTACAATATTGGTATTATAGCCAAATCTATGCACTGGGTCGCACGGGCCGAACCAATTTGGAAATGTCTGTTTTTTCCGCGTTGCGCGAGGTTGAAAAATACCAAAAGAACTGGTTGCGAGAACGACGGTCTTAGTCGCCCTCACCAGGTTCTGCCGAGAAATATTTGTCAAATTTTCCTTCTTCGCCTTTATGTTCATCGGCGTCAGCAGGTGGTTCCCGGCTGCTGGTAATGTTGGGCCATTCCGCGCTGTAAGTCGCGTTAAGTTCAAGCCATTGCTCCAGTCCGCTTTCAGTGTCGGGCAAAATGGCTTCTGCCGGGCATTCAGGCTCACACACGCCGCAATCGATGCACTCGTTCGGGTTGATGACGAGCATATTGTCGCCTTCGTAGAAACAATCCACCGGACATACTTCAACACAATCCATGTATTTGCAGCGGATACAAGCATCGGTAACAACATAAGTCATCGGTGGAATTCTCCCAAACGCAGCGGCGGGTTGTCCGCTTTATCTTTCCTGCCTATTGTCAGACGCAGGGTCAAGTCAACGCAGTTATGCGTCATTGTGCAAATTTTTAATCGATAAGCTGATAGCATGCCTTTGCCTCTATTGCCGGACCACGGCGCAACGGCATGGCAAGAAGCTTAAAAGTAAGAACTCCTTCACCTTGTGGTAATGTCACAATATCGCCGATGCAAACGGCCGCGCTGCCCTTTTCTATCCTGCGCCCATTGACCCGGATGTGCCCTTCGTAAGTCCAACTATGAGCCAGGCTGCGGCTTTTCGCGATCCTTAGGAAAAATAGCAGTTTGTCGATGCGGATCGCAGTCATCGGCATATCTATGACAGTTTCAGTCCCTTCAACGCCGCCAATTGCAACGCCAACGCGGAAGGTGGTGCGACTTCTTTAGGCTTTTCAGCTTTACGATCTCCTATCGCTCCTGTCCGGTCTTTCGACTGAGGTCTTGCACGATCAGGCTTTACGCGCTGCTTAGCTTTTTCAGGCGGCCGTGGTTTGGGGAGGCCAATCCAGCGCCAATGTGTAAGCAGCGCAGGTTGTGCACCCAAATCGGGGACTGGCGGAATATTTTCCTCACTTAATGAAGAGCTCTCTGCGTTTGAGCTTTTCAGTTCCGAATTAGCATCAATTTTATCGGCAGGCGCGTCAACTGATCGAAATCCGGCATCACGCATAAGCGCTCTTAAACCGGCATCGCTCAGGCCCAAAGATGTCGCAAAGGCCATATCCAAACCAAAAACATTGGCTTGCCCTCGCGCTTCATGGGCTTTTTTGATCACCCGTTCGGCAAGGTCGATCCGGACATATTCGTCACCAATCCTGCGAAACCCCGCATTACGGGCGTCACCGGGATGCGCGAATTTCCACTCTTTCAAATGAACCGCGCTTTCTGGGGGAAGTTTGGTCATTGGTCTACTGTCACGAGCAGCAAACAGAGCAGCACGCCATTTTGCGGCCGCAGGTTTCAACGCCGCATGATGATAGATATCAAGTGCCCCGAAAACGATGCCACCCTTTCGCGCGGCACCACGAGCTTCTTTTGGTAAGGCGGCAACAGCTTCGGCGAGATAGTGTCGACCTGCAATACCGCCGGCCTCCGCTAATTGTACAGCGAGAGCCCTTACATTGCCGTCGACATCGGCCTGTTGCGCCAGTTCTTGCAAGCCGACGATACCGCCCATCGCCTTCGCCAATTGCCCCTCTATCCAGTTCTCAACCCTTCCAGAAATCTCCCGCAAGGCATCGCTTTCAAGCCCGGACACCGCTTTGACCGGTTCAAACATTGGCTGCATCAGGCTGCGTCCCTTAACCAAAAAGCCAAGCAATTCGTCTTTCCAGTAGATGGCAGGCTTTCCATCTGCGTCCGCGCCGAGTGCTAAATCACTCTCTTCTGCCATTCCTACTTCCCTTGCTTTTTGCCGTAAGTATTCCGCCAGATGCCGTTCAGCCGCTGCCAATAATAGCTTACGGTCACTTGCTTTCGCTTTTGGGTCAACCCGAAACGAAAAGCCCTGTAAAGTTCCAATGTCCTCGCCATCCACAAAAACCTTGCCATCCGCGTCAATTTCGACAGGGAAAAGCCCCCCGTCACTGGCGTTTTTACGCAGCAACATCGACGTCCTTTTATCGACAAATCTTTGGCGCAATGCATCGTGCAAAGCATCGGAAAGTTTTTCCTCCAACCCACGCGCGCGTTCGGCCATTGCCGTTGGATTGGCCAGCCAATCCCCACGATGCGCGATGTAGGTCCACGTCCGAACCCCCGCAATGCGCGCCGACAGGGTGTCAACATCGCCCTGCACATTTTCCAGCCTGCCTAGTTCGTTCATATAGAGCGACTGCGGCAAAACACGTTCGCCCTGCCCCAAATGCTGCCAGAGAGAAGCGACGAAGCGGCTGTGATGCTCTTCCCCCATCTGGCGAAAATCCGGAAGGCTAGCGACTTCCCAAAGCCGTGCAACATCAACTGGATGGCGTATAAGTGCCACTACTTCGCGCATCTCCGCCAACCGCTTCAGGACTGCAAGGTCAACAGCTTTGGGCGCAGGCAAAAGACCGGGGCGGTTAGGCTTAGCCTCCAACCCTGCAATCAAAGATGCGACAGAATTAAGAGCAGGCTCCGCATCACGCCAATAGAGCCAGTCGAGACTTGGAAAATTATGGTTCTCAATCGCCAACACTTCTTCAGGCAAAAATTCGCTACCTTCACCAGCCAATGTCCCGAAACTACCGTCACGTTGATGTCGGCCTGCGCGCCCTGCAATCTGGGCCATTTCGGCAATCGACAAGCGCCGTCGTCGTGCACCGTCAAATTTGGACAAACCTGCAAAAGCGACATGCGCCACATCGAGGTTCAAACCCATGCCAATAGCGTCGGTCGCCACCAAATAGTCAACCTCACCTGACTGGAACATGGACACTTGGGCATTTCGGGTCCGCGGGCTTAGTGCTCCCATAACGACGGCGGCGCCCCCGCGCATCCGGCGCAGTGTTTCGGCGACAGCATAAACCTGTTCAATAGAAAAGGCCACAATAGCTGAGCGTTTGGGCAGCCGGGACAGTTTTTTCGCCCCCGCATAACTTAGCGTGGAGAAACGGGGGCGCGAAATTATCTCTGCTTCGGGCAACAAGCTCTGGATAAGGGGGCGAAGACTTTCCGATCCCAATATCATGGTTTCTTCGCGACCGCGTGCATGTAGAATCCGGTTGGTAAAAATATGTCCGCGTTCGGGGTCCGCGCCTAATTGCCCCTCGTCAATCGCCACAAAAGCAAAGTCTTTTTGAATCGGCATGGATTCCACCGTGCAGCAGTACCACCGCGCCTGCGGTGGTTCGATCCGCTCTTCTCCGGTGATCAGGGCGACTTGATGCGCACCTTTGGTTGCAACGATGCGATCATAGATCTCCCGCGCCAACAACCGCAGCGGAAAGCCCATCATACCACTGGAATAAGCGCACATTCTTTCGACGGCCAAATGGGTCTTGCCGGTATTTGTGGGGCCCAAAATAGCCGTTAGAGAAACGCGATCTTTGGACAAATTTCAGACGCTGGACGGACCTGCCACCAATTCTTTCAAGGTAACTGACGTGTCGGCCAATTGTTCGGGGGTAAAGCGCATTCGACCGCTAACCAGCGCTTTCCCCTGAACATAATCCTTGGTCATATTCACGCAATCAAGCGCGATGATGCCTCCGTTTTTTTTATAAATTATCGAAAAACTGCGATCTTTGGGATCTCCACGAACGACATAAGAGTCATACCCTACCGACAGGCCCACCGTTTGCAGACGCAGATCATATTGGTTTGACCAGAACCAGGGCACCGAATGATACGGTGTCAACTCGCTCACGATGCTCTTGGCAACGGCATTGGCCATGTCATTGGCATTTTGCACCGATTCAACCCGCATCACCGCGCCGTCGGCAAAGCTGTTTGCGTGAGCCGCGCAATCGCCGATTGCATACACATCGGCAAGCGATGTGCGGCAAAATTCATCTACGTCTACACCTGCTCCGCCGGCGGCCCCCGCATTCAAAAGTGGTGCCACCGCCGGTATAATGCCGATACCCACAATAACCATTTGCGCTGCAATATGTTCTCCATCATCCAGAAGCACTCCGTCGACATGATGATCGCCTGACAATGAGGCAACCGTAACGCCCAACCGCACATCCACGCCATGCGCGCGATGCTCTGCTTCAAAAAAACGCGACAGTTCCTCTCCGGCAACCCGCGCAAGAACGCGATCCATCGTCTCAAGAATAACCACCTGCTTGCCCATTTTACGCAGGACCGCAGCAGCCTCCAGGCCGATATAGCCTCCACCAATAATCGCAACGGTTGCGACATCATCCAATTCGGAAATCATGCCATCGACGTCCGATTTATTTCGCACGACATGAACGCCGGGTAATTGCGCCCCTTCACACAATAACCGGCGCGGGGAACCGCCGGTGGCCCATATCAGGTTTTGATATTCCAGAGCTTCACCATCCGAAATTGTCACAATGTGCGCCGCAGGGTCAACGGCTTCAGCGCGCCTGCCTAAATTTACGTCAATGGAACGCTCGGACCAAAAAGCCGGTGGACGCAACAATATCCGTTCGAAAACCTTGTCACCGGCAAAATAATCTTTCGACAACGGGGGGCGCTCATAGGGATATTCCAGTTCATCGCTGATGATCGCTATGCTGCCTTCAAATTTTGCTTGCCGCAGCGCTATGGCGGCCTGCGCGCCGCTATGACCGCCCCCAACAATCAGAACGTCATACTGTTGCATGTGAACGCACCCTTTTACTGTATTTTGTCAATAAACGGTAGGCAGATGGCATGGATAATACCAGCCCTAAGCTTGCGAGTTGGGCAAATAGATGGCAGAACGAATGCATGACATCCCATATGAACCTAGATTTTGCACTCGGTGAAAACGCCGAGATGATCCGAGAGACAACCCAGCGCTTTGCGAACGATAAAATTGCTCCACTCGCAGCGAAGATTGATGCTGACGACTGGTTCCCGCGTGACGAGCTGTGGACGGCAATGGGCGATCTTGGCCTGCACGGCCTGACCGTTGCGGAAGAAGATGGCGGCCTTGGCCTCGGCTACCTAGAACATGTGGTAGCGGTCGAAGAAGTCAGCCGCGCGTCTGCATCAATAGGCTTGTCATACGGGGCGCATTCCAACCTGTGCGTCAATCAAATCCGGCGTTGGGCATCTCCCGAACAAAAGGCAAAATACTTGCCCAAGTTGATTTCCGGTGAACATGTCGGCAGCTTGGCCATGTCCGAAGCCGGAGCCGGGTCGGATGTAGTTTCGATGAAGCTGAAGGCTGATGCCGTTCAAGGAGGATATGTCCTGAATGGCACCAAATTCTGGATCACCAATGCATCTTTTGCCGATACTTTGGTTGTGTATGCAAAGACATCACCTGAGGCCGGATCACGCGGCATTACAGCCTTTCTGATCGAAAAGGATATGGAAGGGTTTTCCATTGGCCAGAAAATTGACAAAATGGGGATGCGTGGTTCGCCAACCGCAGAGCTTGTGTTCAACGATTGCTTTGTCAGTGAAGAACAGGTCATAGGGCCGCTCCACGGCGGCGTTGGTGTCTTGATGTCCGGTCTTGATTATGAACGGGTTGTTCTAGCCGGTTTACAACTGGGCATCATGCAAGCTTGCCTTGATGTGGTTCTTCCTTTCGTGCGTGAGCGCAAACAATTTGGCAAAGCTATCGGATCGTTCCAACTTATGCAGGGTAAGATCGCGGACATGTATGTTGCCCTGAACTCCGCGCGCGCATACACATATGCAGTTGCCCGTGCTTGCGACGCGGGCCAGACTACGCGGTTTGACGCAGCCGGAGTCATTCTGCTGGCGTCGGAAAATGCCGTAAAAGTTGCCGGTGAAGCCATTCAGGCATTGGGTGGCGCTGGCTATACAAAAGATTGGCCGGTGGAACGGTTTTTCCGTGATGCAAAACTGCTGGATATTGGCGCGGGCACAAACGAGATTCGTCGCATGTTGATTGGTCGGGAATTGATCGGCGCAGCATGAGCAATCGCCCCGTCTTAGGCGTAATCGCATGCAATCGCATTGTTGGCACCGAAAGCGCGCAGGCAGTCATGGACCGTTATATCCGTTCCGCAATGCGTTATGCCAATGTGGCCGCGCTGATCGTGCCTTCGTTGCCCGATCTCATGACGGCGAACGAAGTCGCGCCTAGGCTCGACGGCATATTGCTGACCGGAAGCCCGTCCAACGTCGCAACGCTTCGCTATGGCGAGGATAATGGCGACGGCCCCTTTGATGAAGCCCGGGACGAAATCGCTATTTCGATGGTGGACCGGATGATAGACGCGCAAAAGCCTGTCTTTGGCATTTGCAGGGGTTTTCAGGAGATCAACGTCGCTTTGGGCGGGACGTTGCGGCGCGATACTAGCACCAGCGACGACCTCATTCGTCACCATGCGCCTGATGATGTTGGCTTTGATGCCATGTTCAGCCATCGACATCCGGTCGAACTGGTAGATGGCGGGATGCTTGCAAACGCATATGCGAAACCGGATTTGGAAGTAAATTCCGTGCATTATCAGGGGATTGACAACCTTGCAGATGGGCTGTCGGTCGAAGCCCGCGCGCCCGATGGGCTTATAGAAGCCTATAGCGCCCGACCCAATGGGGCACCCTTATTGGCCGTGCAATGGCATCCGGAGTGGGGGACAGAAAATGACCCGGATTCGCAAACCTATTTTCACCTGTTGGGAAAAGCGTTAAGAGGCGAGTTATGAACCGCTGCGTTACACGTTATAACCGGTATCAGGCCCGGATAGGCTTTTCGCCCTGATATCCTTTTGAATCCCGCAGAAAACGGTGATGCGCGGAATTTTTGATTTCAGCATCTACCGGGCAATTTCTGCGTATTTTTTTGCCCTTTAGCAAACCCAATTCAAAGGATAGATTTATGCCCCGCAATTACGACATCGCCGAACTTCGCCGTATGGATATCGCCCATCACCTTCCCGCCCAGGCCGACTGGCAGGAAATCGAAGATTTGGGCGGCAGCCGGATCATTACCCATGCCGACGGATGTTACATCCATGACGGGGACGGTAACCGCATATTGGATGGCATGGCCGGACTTTGGTGCGTCAATGTAGGCTATGGACGCGACGAACTGGCTGAGGTCGCACGCGAACAGATGCTGGAACTGCCATATTATAACAGCTTCTTCAAAACCGCGAACCCGCCTGCCGTCATGCTGGCGGACAAGATTGCGAGCCTGACGGGTGGTCGTCTGCCCCATGTGTTTTTTAACAGTTCCGGTTCCGAAGCCAATGACACAATCTTGCGTATGGTTCGTCATTATTGGCAAGTGAAGGGTGAGCATAGTCGCACCATCTTGATTAGTCGCCACAATGCCTATCATGGTTCGACTGTCGCCGGCGTGAGCATGGGAGGGATGAAGGCCATGCATGGTCAGGGTTTCCCAGCCCCCGGCATTTTGCCGCTTTCCGGGATCGAACATGTTCGGCAACCATATTGGTACAATGAAGGCCGCGACATGACACCCGAAGATTTCGGCTCCGTCTGCGCTCAAGCTATCGAAGACAAAATTATTGAAGTCGGACCGGAAAATGTCGCTGCCTTTATCGGTGAACCGGTCCAGGGTGCGGGCGGGGTAATCATTCCTCCGGCCAATTACTGGCCGCAGGTTGAAGCCATCTGCCGTAAATATGGGATCCTGCTGGTATGTGATGAGGTTATTTGCGGCTTTGGCCGGACCGGCAATATGTGGGGTCATGAAACAGTTGGCGTAAAACCTGATATCATCGCTATGGCAAAGGGTCTTTCGTCAGGTTATCTGCCTATTTCTGCTGTAGCGGTCAGTGCCGAAATTATCGCGGTTATGAAAACTGGTGGAGATTTCGTGCACGGATATACCTATTCGGGTCATCCGGTCGCATCGGCAGTCGCGCTGCGAAATATCGAAATTATGGAGCGCGAAGGCTTGGTGGAACGGACCCGGAGCGAAACTGGGCCCTATCTTGCAAAAGCTCTTGCGGCGTTAAACGACCACCCGCTGGTCGGCGAGGCACGCTCGGTCGGTTTGCTTGGTGCAGTGGAGATTGTGGCAGACAAAGCAACGGGCGCCCGCTTTGGCGGGGCGGAGGGAACCGCAGGACCAATGGTGCGCGACATCTGTATTCGCAACGGCCTTATGGTTCGCGGCATTCGCGACAGCATTGTCATGTGCCCGCCACTAATCATCTCTACCAGCCAAATTGACGATCTTGTCGGCATAATTTCGAAATCGCTGGATGAAGCGGAGCCGAAGTTAAGGGCGATCTGATCGTCGCCGGAAATTTGTTCCGGTAAAAATAGACCCAAACATTCCGCGAGATCACATGACCTATATTTCTATAAAACGTGCGACAATCGCACTCATATTGGCGCCCGGCCTGATTTTAGGGACATCCCCTGCAGCAGCAACCGCGCCCGATGATGCCAAGGCCAAACCACCGGCTCTGACGTGCGACACCACAACGCCGGAGGGATTATCCTATACTGTCATTAAAGCCGGAAAGGGCGAAAAGCCGGGGGCAGATGCCAAAGTTAAGGTCAACTACAAAGGCATGCTGACATCTGATGGCAGTATGTTTGATTCCGGCGAGGGCACTGAATTCAAAGTAAGTGCTGTTATTTCCGGCTTTGCACAGGGCCTGCAACTCATGCAACCGGGCAGCAGCTACCGTTTCTGTATCCCTTCCAAGCTCGGATATGGTGCCAACGGTTCCGGGCCGATCCCTGCCAACGCCGATCTGGTATTTGAAGTTGACCTCCTGTCGTTCACTTTACCGCAGCCAAAACCGGTTATACCTGTCGCGGAGCGTACTTGTGACAAGACCACCGAGTCCGGTTTGCGCTACTTTGTCATTCAATCAGGAACAGGAAAAGTCCCCACCACGTCCGATATGGCATTGGTAGATTTTGCAACATTCGATGCAAAAACAGGCATCACGCAAGATCAACGCGAATGGGAAAAGATTACATTGGCGCAAGCTACGCCCCAATTCGTCGAAGCATTGAAACTGATGAAAGCGGGGTCAAGCTACACCTTCTGTATGCCGATGCCAAAAACTGATGTGGTGGCACCGGAAATCAACATCAAGATAAATCTGCTTGACGTGCGGACCGCACCGGAATTGGATTTTTAGCTCAAAAGGACGACCGGGCTATCGGCACGCCAATGCATACTGACCTTGTCATCCCACGTGAAGTCTTCCTGATCGTGGCGTGACAGGTTCGGGCGGGAAACGCGTATGATTTGTCCGCTTTCCAGCTGGATTTCATACAAGGTAATATCGCCAAGGTAGCTCATGCCCTTGATCGTCCCCCGTGCAAGATTATGCGCATCGGGTGCGTCTTGCGCGGCGGCGCGGATGGCTTTGCCTTCGCCGGGTACGTGCAGATAAATCTTTTCCGGCCGCAACGCGACCCAGACATCGGCCCCATGTGGGCCGGTGACGCCGTGATTGAGATAAACCTTGCCCAGACCCGGACAGTCGACCGCGGCCTTGTCGGGTTCGTCGAGCGTCAATTTGCCTTCAAAAATATTCACCGATCCCACGAAGTCCGCCACAAAGCGGTTGGCAGGATATTCATACAAGTCCGAGGGCGCCGCGAGCTGCGCGACTTCGCCCTTGTTAATGACAGCCACACGGCTTGCCATAGACAATGCCTCGTCCTGATCGTGCGTCACCGTTACAAAGGTAATTCCGACCTTGTCCTGCAAGTCCGAAAGCTCAAACTGCATCTGCGCGCGCAGCTTTGCATCCAGTGCAGAGAGCGGCTCGTCAAGAAGTAGCACTTTGGGCCGCATCACCAGACTGCGCGCCAGCGCCACGCGCTGCCTTTGCCCGCCTGACATCTGGTCCGGCATCCGGTCTTCAAACCCGCCCAGCTTTACCAGTTCCAACGCTTCTGCGACCCGATCCCGGATTTCACCCTTTGCCACGCCCGCGATCCTCAACCCGTAGCCGACATTGTCCGTAACATTCATGTGGGGAAACACCGCGTAGCTTTGGAACACCATGTTCACGGGCCGCTTGTTCGGCGGCACCAAACTCATATCCTGACCGTCAATGATGATCTGCCCTTCGGTTGGCATTTCAAAGCCGGCGATCATGCGCAGCAAGGTGGTCTTGCCGCAGCCCGAAGGACCGAGCAGGACGAAAAATTCTCCGGCCAGAATGTCGAGGCTGATATTATCGACCGCCGTGACCTTGCCAAAGCGTTTGGATACGTTGCGGATCTGAATGATGGGCTGTTTTGTTTCAGTCATTAGTGAGTCTCCGCTATACCCTTCACCCCTTGCAACTTCAGCGCAATGAAGGTGAGGATGACGGTCAATAAGATGAGCAATGTTGAGGCGGCGTTCACTTCAGGAGTGACCGAAAAGCGCACCATGGAATAGACTTTCACAGGGAATGTAATCGTATCCGGGCCGCTGGTGAAAAATGTGATCACGAAATCGTCAAGGCTGAGGGTGAAAGCCAGCAACGCCCCTGCCACAAGGCCCGGTTTGATATGCGGTAGGAGGACATCACGAAAGGCCTGCCACTCGGATGCCCCTAAGTCCTTGGCTGCTTCTTCCTCTTCCTTGTTAAAGCTCGCCAGCCGTGCACGCACAACCATCGCTACAAAGGGGAAGCAAAAGGTAATGTGGGCTATCGTAATTGCGGACAGGTTGAGCGGCCACATGAGGTCAGTTGGCCATTCCACCTTGGCAAAGAAAATGAGAAACGCGACGCCGAGGCAAATTTCAGGAACAATGATCGGCAACGACATAGTGCCTTCGACCAGACCCTTGAACGGAAAGCGGAACCGCCAGAGCATGACCGCCGCGAGCGCTCCAATGACAAGACTAACGACGGTTGCCAAAAAAGCGATCGTCAGTGAATTGACCAGCGCCTCCACCAGACTGTCGTTATTGAGCGCTTTTTCATAATATTTAAGCGTGAAACCTTTCCAGACGACATTGCGCTTGCTGTCGTTAAAACTGAAAACCATCAGCACTAGCAAAGGGGCATAGAGAAACAGCATGGTCAGTCCGACCCAGCTACGCATCCACAATTTGCGGGTATATTCCAGCGGCGCAATAGGTGCAGAGCGGAACAGAGCCATCAGCGCACCTCCTTCGTCTTGTTCGCTTTCATCGATTGCAAGGCAATCAGGATGAACATGGCGTAGATTAGCAGGAACGAAAGCGCTGCACCGAAAGGCCAATCGTTGGCGCGTTTGAATTGCCGTTCAATAACATTGGCGATCATCTGGCTATCGGTCCCGCCCATAAGGTCGGGTGTCAAATACGCCCCCAACGCAGGAATGAGTGTAATCATAACACCGGCAACAATGCCCGGCGCCGCAAGCGGCACCACGATTTGCATGAAAGTTTTGAAATGCCCTGCCCCAAGATCAAGGCTTGCCTCAATCAGACTTTTGTCCAGACGATCAAGTGCAGAATAGAGCGGCAGGACCATGAAAGGCAGATGCACATAGACCAACCCCAATACAACGGCGAAATTGTTATAGAGCAACTGGATTGGCGTCCATGCCTCCAATGGTTGCATGCCAACTAAAGTACGGAGCCAGCTTGCCCCTTCCCACAGGCCACCCAGTCCCTTGTTCATATATCCGTTCGTGCCCATGAGAGCCATCAATGCATAGGTACGGATCAACAAATTGGTCCAGAATGGGAGCATGATGCCAAGCAATAGCCAGGGGCGCCATTTGGGAGCTGCGAAGGTGATAGCCATCGCAACCGGAAAACCAATAATCAGACAAATCAGAGTAGTAAGCGCCGCAACCGCAAGGCTTTTGAGGAATATCGACAGATACAGCCATTCGATTGCGCGTTTATAATTATCGAGTGTTCCGGAAATATTGATATCGGCAGGGCCTGCATTTTCGCCAAAGCTATAGAGCCAAACTATGGCCATGGGCGCGATAAAGAAAATCGCGAGCCACAACACCGGCGCCGACGCTATCGCGGCGAACGGCTTTTTCTGGTTCTTCCAATCTTGCAGCGCCCCCGCCACTGTTTAAGCCGCCCGCACGCGGGTAAAAGCCTCCTCATATTTCGGCTGTAGATCCGGATTAAACTTCGCATATTCGCATTTCGCCAAAACATCTGCTGGCGGGAAAATCACTGTGTTGTTTTTATAATCATCTGGCATCAAAGCCTTGGCGGCATCATTGGGTGTAGGATAAAGAATTGTTTCGGTAATCTTTTTACCTGCCTCTGCATCGAGCAAATAGTTGATAAACGCGTGCGCATTTTTGGGGTGCGGCGCCCCTTTAGGAATACAAAGATTGTCGGAATTCAGCTGACCGCCTTCTTTGGGAATGACGAATCCGATGTCGGAATCTTCCACCATTGCCTGCGCGATATCGCCATTATATTCCAGCACCAGATCGACTTCGCCCTTGAGCAACAAATCCTGCCCATTATCTTCATGGAAAGATTTGATGTTGGGCTTTTGCTTAATCATCATGGCCTCGATGGTTTTCAGATCTTCGTCAGTCAGTCCATTGACAGACTTGCCCAAATATTTTCCGTAAAGCCGGAACATATCTCCAGCTTCGGATAACACTGCAATCCGGCCTTTATATTCATCGCTATCGAACAACACTTTCCAGCTATCAGGGGTGCCATTCACCTTTGACTTGCGATACCCAATGCCGAGCGCCAACCAAGTGTAGGGCATCGAATATTTGCGCGCCGGATCGTAAGGTACATCCTGATAATCTTTAGCGACATTTTTGAAATTGGGAATCTGCGCCTGATCCAGCGGCATTAACATGTCCGCTGCCGCCATACGCTCCACAAAATCATTCGATGGCACAATGACATCATATCCCTGATTACCGGCGCGTAATTTGGCAAACAGCTCATCATTACTGGCAAACAATGTCATGTTTACATCTACGCCAGAACTGTCCTTATAGTCTTCGAGTGTTGTCTCGCCGATATATGTGTCCCAGTTGTAGAAGTTCAGCTTCGCCTCTTCGCCATTGGCCAGCTTTTTGGCTTCCTTTTCGCCACATCCCGCAAGTGCACCCGTTAAACTGAAACCGACGGCAGCTACGCCCATGCCCTTTAACATTGCGCGACGATTATTGCCTGCTTGCAAGAATGTTTTGAAATCCATCTTTTTTCTCCGACTGACCCACCTGATTTAATTGACTATGCTGGACCAAATTCGACGTCAGGAAAAGCCCCTTTTTTCCGACCCTTGCACAGGCTTCAATTGCGTAATTTTATTACAGATCATCACAACAATTGAACGGTTAGGATGCTTGTTTTGGAGGAGCCACGGGCGCGGTTTCGGCGTCGACTGCGGCTTGCACCGCCCTGTAGAACGCCTCGCGCTGTTCACCGACTGTATCGTCGGTTGCCTTTGGCCAGTTGCTGTTGGACGCGATCACAAGCTTACGTTTGGGGTCGATAAATATGCCCTGACCAAAAATACCTTGAGCCGCATAGCTGCCATCATCATAGGTCCACCATTGGAATCCATATCCTTTGCCGGGATCGCCAATGCCTGCCTGCTTGGTTGTCGCAGCCGCGATCCAGTCATACGGCAAAATCGATTTACCGTTCACTATCGCTCCGCCCAGCATGAATTGCCCGAAGCGGGCAAAGTCGCGGACCGATGCCTGCACACAACATCCGCTAATTTCATGCCCGGTTGCGCCCAGCAGCCAGGTTGCGTCTTGCTCCATCCCAAATGGAACCCAGACTTTTTCAGTTAGATAATCGGACAGTTTCTTGCCGGTCGCCGAACTGACCAACACACCGATCAAATTGGTCTCTCCGGTTTTATACACCCATTTGGTCCCGGCCGGAGCTTCGCGCGGTAACGTCCGCATATAGCTGACCGTCACATCCATGCCATCCTTTGCCTTATGCTGGTTGAACAGCGCTACATCCGATTTGGGGTCGGCGTAATCCTCGTTCCATTTCACACCAGATGTCATGGTCAACAATTGACGGATAGTGACATCATCATAGGCCGATCCTTTCAGATCGGGGATATAGGCCGAAACCTTGTCCTCTATGCTTTTGATATGGCCGTCTTTTATGGCTGCCCCGACAAGTGTCGAAGTGAAGGATTTAGCGACCGAAAAACTGGTCCACTTGCCATCTCCGGAAAAACCAAGGCCGTATTTTTCAAACCGTATTTTCCCATCGTGAACAATGACCAGCCCGGCGGTACGCTGCGCTTTCATATAGGCATCCACATTCGTGCCGATCTTGATTGCGGGACCTTTTGGAAGCGCGAAAACGTCATCCCCGGATTCGATGATGTTGGACTTGGCGAGAATGGGAATCCGGTCGAGAGTGCGAAACGCGGCGTCGCGTTGGGCGGTGTTCCAGAACAGCACGTTGGCGTCGGTGGGAAGGCTCGACACCAGAGCCTTCATATCGTCATCGGTTGTTGCCCAAAATCCCCCTGCTGCACCACCAATTACCAGAATTATTGCCAAAATCAGTTTTTTCATCGCACCCCGACCCCTCATTTTCACATTATGGCTTCAACAATGTCACTTGTGCAACATTGATGCCTCCACCCCTGAACCCTCCTTCGCAATACATCAGATAATAGCGCCACAGGGAAATGAATTTTTCGTCGAAGCCGCCCGGTAGCCTGCCTTCCTCGATTGCCTCGTCAAACCTCTGCCGCCAGCGTTTGAGTGTTTCGGCATAATGGAGGCCGAAATCATGCTGGTCATGCCATTCCAGTCCATTGGCCTCCGCCAATGCACGGAACCTGCTTTCCGACAGCAACATGCCACCGGGAAAGATATAGTGCTGGATGAAGTCAGTGCCAAGGGCATAGGCTTCGAATATATCATCCTCGATCCGGATATATTGGATGGCGGCACGGCCACCGGGTTTTAGGCAGCGGGACAGGGTGGATAGATAGTCCGGCCAGTATCTCTGCCCCACTGCTTCGACCATCTCGACGCTGGCAATGGCGTCGTATTTTCCGGTGACATCCCGATAGTCTTTTGACTCGGCTGAAGCTTGGGGGGCCATTTTCAGGCGGTCGTCGATGTAGGATTTCTGGGTGGCCGACAGGGTAATGCCGTGATATTTAACGCCTTGTTTTAAAACAGATATTTCTGCCAAACTGCCCCATCCACAGCCAATTTCCAGCAACGAATCCCCCGCCTTAAGCTCCAACCGCGCCAGCAGCGTTTCGATCTTGCGCGCCTGCGCGTCTTCAAGTGTTTCGTCGGCCGAAATCGGCTCGGCAAACAACGCGCTGGAATAGGTCATGCTGCGGTCCAGCCACGCGGCGTAAAAATCATTGCCGAGGTCGTAGTGGAATTCGACATTCCGGCGCGCACCCCCGCGATTGTTGTCGCGCAAACGGTGCAGTATCTTGCCGATATATTTGGCCAGACCCGATGCACGCCCGACATTGCCAAGCTTTACCCGGTTCCGCATGAACAGGTCGAATATCAAAACCGGATCGGGGCTGCTCCACTCGCCGGCGGCCCATGCTTCGTACCAGCCGATAGATCCGCCGCGCACCAAACGGAACAGCGCATTCCAATGATGGATGGTGATCTGCGCCGAGGGCCCGGGACCACGTCCGCCGACAATCCGGACCGAACCGTCGGGCAACACACCTTCGACGGTGCCAAAATCGAACCCGTGATCGATACGGTCGACAATCCTGTCAAACCCGCGCTTGAAAAGGCCGCCAGTAAAGGCCCGCAATCCTGAACTGCGGGTTAAATGGCGGCCTCTTTTTGCGTCTGGAGCATTCATGCCCGCGCCTATGCTACAGCACAGTCGGCTTTGCAATTACTCCGCACCCGGACACTTATTTCTTGCGCAATTCGTCCCGTATTTCGGTGAGCAGATCAACGTCGGTCGGGCCGGTCGCCGCAGGTGGTGGCATGGCCTTGTTCGCCTGACGCACGATCATGAAAATGACGAACGCCAAAATGATAAAATTGATCAATGCCGTGATGAAGCTGCCATAGGCAAAAACATTGGCACCAGCCGCCTTTGCCGCGACCAGCGACATTCCGGTCGTAATTTTCTCCGCTCCGCCCAAAACAATATATTTGCTGCTGAAATCCACACCGCCACCTGTTGCCAGCGAGATGAGCGGCATGATCAGATCATCCGTCATCGATGTCACGATTTTCCCGAAAGCCGCACCGATAATCACACCGACCGCAAGATCGAGCACATTGCCCCGCGCTATAAATGCCTTGAATTCGCCTAACATATACATTCTCCCATTTTCAAAAAACCCCGCAGCGAAATGCCCTATTTCGCAAAGAAACGATAGCCGTCATTGCGTAAAATCTTCACGCGCCTTATATGACTAATACACAAAGCAGTTGCCCCTTAAAGGAGTTCCCTTGATGCGTACCAATTATGCGAAATTTCTTTTGGTTCCCGTGGCTGCGGCGACGCTCACCGGTTGCGGTATCAACAGCGTTCCGACCGCTGAGGAAAATGCGAAAGCCAAATGGGCCGATGTGCAGGCCGCGTTTCAGGAACGCGCCAATCTGATCCCCAACCTTGCCAATGTGGTCAAGGGTGCCGCTGCGCAGGAAAACAAGACACTGACTGAAGTGATCGAGGCACGCGCTAAAGCGACCTCGCCCAATATTCAGGTTAACCCATCCGACTTGAGCGATCCGGCCAAGATGGCCGCGTTCCAGTCCGCGCAGAACCAGCTGTCGGGCAGCCTGTCGCGCCTGCTGGTGTCGGTCGAACAATATCCCGAGCTGAAAAGCCAGGAAGGCTATCTGAAGCTGCAGGACCAGTTGGAAGGTCAGGAAAACCGCGTCCGCATTACGCTGCGCGATTATAACGAAGCCGTCCGGTCGTATAACACGACGATCCGGACGTTCCCTGACATCATCGGTGCCAAGATCATCCACGGTGCGAAACCTATGGTCCCCTATCAGGCGACCACGCCGGGTGCCGAAGCAACGCCCCAGCTTGATATGGCCCCCACCAGCTAATCGCTGAAACACGGGATATTGAAATGAAAAAGGCCATCGGCCTTCTCGTCGCGGCGCTACTGGTCCTAACCGGCCAGTCGGCGCTCGCGCAGACATTTCCCAAATTGTCCGGCCGCGTGGTGGACGAGGCCAATCTGCTCGATCCCGCGCAAGAGGCCGCGCTCACCGCCAAGCTGGAAGGTCTGGAAACCCGCACCAACCGGCAACTCGTGGTCGCGACATTGAACAGCCTCGAAGGCTATGAGATATCCGACTATGGCTACCGCCTCGGACGGCATTGGGCCATCGGACAGGATGGCAAGGGCGAAAGCGAGAAGGATAATGGCGCGATCCTGATCGTCGCGCCCAATGAACGCAAGATGCGGATCGAGGTCGGCTATGGCCTCGAACCCATACTGACAGACGGCCTGTCCTCATCCATCATCCGCAACGAAATCACCCCCCGTTTCAAGGATGGCGATTTCCCCGGCGGCATCAATGCCGGTGTCGACCGCATTGTCATCCAATTGGAACTGCCTGCGGACGAAGCCGCGAAAGTGGCGGCCGAAGCGCAGAAAAACCAGAAGGACGATGAAGGCTTCCCCTTGGGTGCGCTGATATTCATGCTCTTCCTCATCTTCTTTGTTCTTTTGCCCATGATCCAAAGCATGAAAGGCGGCGGGCGCAGACACCGGCGCGGCGGCGCTGGCCCCGTGATTATCTGGGGCGGCGGCGACTGGGGTGGCGGTGGCGGCTCATCGTGGGGTGGCGGCGGAGGCGGCGGCTTTGGGGGTTTCTCGGGTGGTGGCGGCGGCTTCGGTGGCGGCGGCGCATCGGGCGGCTGGTAAGGAACGGACGATATGGCCTTACATAAAATAAACCGGATGACACAAGCCGACCATGTGCGCGTGACCGAGGCGGTTGCCGCCGCGGAACAGCACACCAGCGGCGAAATCGTCACGATCGTCACCGACCTGTCGGACCATTATGAAGATATCGGCCTGTTCTGGGCCAGTGTCGCGGCGTTTCTGGCGCTGGCGGCATATGGCCTGTTCCCCGATTTCTATCTGGGGCTGGTCAACGCAATGTCCGGCGGCTGGGCGCATGATTATAGCACCGGCGAGATTTTGGCGATGATCTTCGTCGCGATGATCCTCAAATGGGTGGGCACGTGGTTGATCCTGAAGTGGATGCCGTTGCGCCTTGCCCTCACCCCCAAAGCCATCAAGATGACCCGCGTCCGCGCCCGCGCGATCAGCCTGTTCAAGGTCGGCACCGAAGCCAAAACCTTGGGCCGGACCGGCGTGCTGCTCTATCTGTCGATGAAGGAACATCGCGCGGAAATCGTGGCCGATGAAGAAATCGCCAAGCTGGTCACGCCCGAAATCTGGGGCGATGCGATGGTCGCCTTGATCGAACGGGTCAAGGCCGGGCAGCCGGGCGAAGGCATGGCCGAAGCCGTGCGGCAAATGGGCATTGTTCTTGCCGAACATTTCCCCAAGGGCCATGAAAATCCCAACGAGTTACCCGACAGGTTGATTGAACTATGACGACGGATGCCGAGCCTGAAGAAATCATGTGGCAGGGGCGTTTCATCACCGCCAAAACACGGGGAAAATGGGAATATGTTTCCCGCGCACGCGGCATAAAGGCCGCCGTCATATTGGCGGTGGAGGATGGCCATGTCCTCCTCGTCGAACAATATCGCGTGCCGTTGGGCGCATCCTGCATCGAGCTTCCCGCCGGGCTGATCGGCGATCATGATGCAGGCGAAGACGCCCTCACCTCCGCCGCGCGCGAGTTGGAGGAAGAAACCGGCTATCGCGCCGGCAGACTGGACATCGTCGGCGAATTCTTCTCCTCCCCCGGCATGGTCAGCGAAAGCTTCACCCTCGTCCGCGCCACCGGCCTGAATAAGGTCGGCGACGGCGGCGGGGTCGACGGCGAAAACATCATCGTCCACCGCGTGGCGCTTGCGCAGCTTCCGGCCTTTGTGGCGGGCAAAAGGGCCGAAGGCTGTGTGGTGGATGTGAAGTTGCTGATGTTGCCGGGGATGGTGTTTTAGGCTGCGAGGCTTTTTTCCGCTAAAAGGAAAAAGGCAAAAAGGAAGAAGGCGTTGGCCTTTCCTTCACCCCTTTTGGGAAGAGGAAAGGTAGTCTAGTCCTCGGACTTTGAGAGGAATAGCCCCCAACGTCACGTTCTACGGGGACTGTCCCAAAAGGGACTGTCCCCAACCCCGCAGCGTAACACACCCGTCACCCTGAATTCGTTTCAGGGTCCATCGTGCAACGGCAACCTTAGCGGGAAATATAACGCAACCGTGCGTCCCAGCTTAGCTTGCCACACACGGCGCAGGAATGGGCTGACAAATAGACCCTGAACCAAGTTCAGGGTGACGGTAAGGGTGCAAAGTTTGGCTCCTTACTCCCCTCCCGCAAGCGGGAGGGGGACTTAGCGACGCCTTCTTCCTTTTTGCCTTATTCCTTCTGACGAATCCAACACCACACCCGCTCAGCCCCGCTCCGCATCGATCAGGCGGCAAGTTGCCACGTTTCGCTCGACTCGCGGCGGTGTCAGGGGCAATAGATTTATTGATTCGGGAAGGACCACAGATTGCATGGCACGTGTTTTAGGCCGCCATTTTCGTTGGATAGCGGTTGCGGTGGCCTTGCTTTTGGGGGCTTTTGCGGTGTGGAGCCTCGTGACCGGATGGACCCCGGCGCGCGATGAATATCCGGTACAAGGCGTCGTTGTTGCAGAGGTTAACGGCACGCCGCAATGGGCAAAGCTCGGGGCGACCGGCGTCGATTTTGCCTATATCACCGCTGTCGAAGGGGCGCGTGGCCGTGACCCGCAATTTGAGGCAAATCTGGATGGCGTAAAGCAAGCAGGCATAAGGTTCGGGGCGCTGCATCATTTCGATATATGCCGCCTGGCGTCCGATCAGGCGATGCTGTTTATCACGACTGTGCCACGCAATTCCGCCGCTTTGCCGCCCGCGGTCCAGCTCGACTTCAGCGAAAATTGCACCAACCGCCCCAACCGCGCCCTCATTTTATCCGAACTCGCGACGTTCCTGAACCTGATCGAAGCGCACAGCGGTTCGCCAGCGATCCTTTTGCTCACGGCAGATTTCGAAAAGGAATATCAGGTCAGCAGCGCGATTGACCGCACAGTCTGGCTGGAACGCAACTGGTTCCTGCCCGATTATTCCGCGCGGCCGTGGGTGATGTGGACAGCCAATACCGGGTTGCGTATGGACGGCATAGAAGGCCCTGTTCGTTGGGTTGTGGTGAGGAAATGACGCAAAATCTTGTAAATGCCGCAATAAAGGCGGCGGCCAATGCCTATGCGCCTTATTCAAACTTTCATGTCGGTGCGGCGGTGTTGCTGGATAATGGCGACATTGTCACAGGATCGAATTTTGAAAATGCCAGCTATGGCATGACATTGTGCGCCGAAACCGTGGCCATAGCGAAGGCCAACAGCGATGGTTTGCTGAAAAATATCGTCGCTATTGCGGTTGCCGGCGGTCCCGCCGATGGCGTCGCCGCCAACGCCGAAGCCATTACGCCATGCGGACGGTGCCGTCAGATCATCAAAGAAGTTGCGGACCTGACGCAGCGCGATATTCCCGTGCATTGTGCGCGCGCCGACGGCTATGATAGCTATCTGCTTTCCGAACTGTTGCCGCACGGTTTCGGTCCGGCAAATCTGAAATAAAGGAAATATATGTCCATATTGTCCGACATCTGGATACGCGAACAGGCGCAAGCGACCGGCATGATCGAACCGTTTGTCGAGGCGCAGCGGCGCGACGGCTGTATCAGCTACGGCCTGTCCTCTTATGGTTATGACGCCCGCGTTGCCGATGAATTCAAGATTTTCACCAATGTCGACAGCTCGGTCGTCGACCCCAAGGAATTTGATCCCAAAAGCTTCGTCGACCGCAAAACCGATGTGTGTATCATTCCGCCAAACAGCTTTGCCCTTGCCCGCACGGTCGAATATTTCCGCGTGCCGCGCGATGTGCTGGTGATCTGTCTGGGCAAAAGCACTTATGCGCGCTGTGGGATCATCGTAAACGTGACCCCGCTGGAACCCGGCTGGGAAGGCCATGTGACGCTGGAATTTTCCAACACCACCCCCTTGCCAGCAAAGATTTACGCCAATGAGGGCGCGTGCCAGTTCCTGTTTCTAAAGGGAGAGCAACCCTGCGAGACAAGCTATGCCGACCGCGCGGGCAAATATATGGGGCAACGCGGGGTAACCTTGCCGAAATTATAACAAGACTTTGAACTGTTGAGAGGATGAACGAGATGACCAAGGCGAGAGAATTCGACATCATTGTCTATGGCGCGACCGGATATACAGGCCGGTTGGTTGCGGAATATCTGAAGGACAAAAGCGGCGTCAAATGGGCGATGGCGGGGCGCAGCGCGGACAAGCTGGCCGAGGTGCGCGACCTGATCGGCGCGCCGGCCGATACGCCCTTTGTTGTTGCCGATGCGTCGGACCCGGCCTCTCTGGATGCGATGGCGAAACGGGCTTCGGTTATTTTGACTACGGTCGGGCCTTATCAGTTGTATGGCAATGAACTGGTGGCCGCCTGCGTCGCCAATGGCACCGACTATACCGACCTGTGCGGCGAACCGGCGTGGATGCGGCAGAAGATTGACGAACATGACGCCGCGGCCAAGGCGTCGGGCGCGCGGATCTGCTTTTCCGCCGGTTTCGATTCCATCCCCTTTGATCTGGGCGTCCTGATGCTGCAGAAACATTGCATCGAAAAATTCGGCGCCCCTGCCCCGCGCGTCAAAGGACGTGTGCGTGCCATGGCGGGCAAATTCTCCGGCGGGACGGCGGCCAGTTTGAAAGCGACGATGGCAGCGGCTGCCAAGGACCCTGCCGTGATCGGCTATCTCACCAATCCATTCAGCCTCGCCAATGGTTTTGAAGGCCCGCTGCAGCCCGCCGGGAACAAACCGGAATATGACGAAAGTTTAGGGAGTTGGGCGACAAACTTCGTAATGGCCCCCATCAACACCAAGAATGTGCACCGCACCAATGCGTTGCTGGGCCATATGTACGGCACCGACTTTGTCTATGACGAAATGATGCTGACCGGCCCCGGCGATGCGGGGCAGCAAGCGGCGGAATATGTGGCGAAGACGCCGATGATCGGCACGCCCGACGATCCAAAGCCCGGCGAAGGCCCGACCAAGGAAGAACGCGACAACGGCTTTTATGACGTGCTGTTCATCGCGGAATATCCCGATGGCCGGACCGCACGGCTAAGCGTTAAAGGCGACCGGGATCCGGGCTATGGCTCCACATCCAAGATGATTTCGGAAACCGCGATAGGCCTGAGCGAAATCGATGGCGCGGGCGGCGTGACGACCCCCGGGGCGGCGCTTGGCGAAGCGTTGGTCTCGCGACTGCAAAACTTTGCAGGACTCACTTTTGCCGTCGAAGGTTAACCTCTTTCAAAGCATAGCCTGTGCGCCTATATCGCGCAGGCCATGCTAGGTCGCCTCTTCAAAAAAACCGCCATTTTGCGTCCGCTCGATACCGCGCGGGTGCCGGACGGCATGCGTGTTTATGCCATTGGCGATGTACATGGCTGCAACACATTGCTGCACGAACTGCTCCGGAAGATCGAAGCCGACGACCTCGCACGGGGGCCTGCCGAAACGCATATCCTGTTTCTGGGCGACCTGATGGATCGCGGTCCGGACAGTTCGGGCGTTATCGAAACCGCGATGGCATTGCAGAAGGCGGGCCGGAATGTCCGGTTCCTGATGGGCAACCATGAAGAAGTGTTCGTGCGCGCCTGCCGCAAAAATGATGTTAAGGTGACGCGCTTCTTCATCCGCATCGGCGGCGAAGCAACGATTTTGTCCTACCCCATTACCCGCAGCGACTATATCACGCTCGACATGGAACAGCTTTCCGAACGTTTGGGCACGCTGGTCCCCCAAAGCCATCTGGAATTTATTGAAAGCTTTGAAGACCAGATCATCATCGGCGATTATGTCTTTGTCCACGCCGGCATCCGCCCCGGCGTCCCTCTGGCCGACCAGAAACCAAGCGATTTGCGCTGGATCCGTGAAGATTTCGTGGATCAACGCGGCGACCTCGAAAAAGTCGTCGTTTATGGCCATACGATTTATGAAGATGTGGAAGAACGCGGGTCCCGCATCGGTATCGATACCGGCGCATATGCATCATCTGTATTAACCGCGATTGCATTGGAAGGTGGCGAACGCTGGTATCTGCAAACATGATGTGCCATAGGAAGCCTATGAAAAAATACATCTTTTTGGCAAGCGCCCTCGCCCTTTCATTTCCCCATCCCGCTTCGGCAGACAATGGGCCCAACCCCGAACGGCTGAAGGCTGATGTTGAAAAACTGGTCAGCTTTGGCACCCGGCACACGCTTTCGTCGGCAACGGACCCGAAACGTGGCATCGGCGCGGCGCGGGCATGGGCAAAGGCCGAATTCGAAAAGATTGCGAAGGCGTGTAAAGGCTGCCTGACGACCGAGTTGATCGAACGCAATATGATCGGCCCACGCGCGCCAAACGGGGTCAACATCGTTGATGTGCTGGCCATAAAGGCCGGAAAGATGGGCTGGAACCACGTCATTATCATCGCCGGGCATATCGATAGCCGCGTGTCCGATGTCATGGATTTCACGCAGGATGCCCCCGGCGCAAATGACGACGGATCGGGCAGCGCTCTGGTTATCGAAGCCGCTCGGGTGATGGCGCAACACCCGCAGAGCGACGCGACAATCATTTTCGCCCTGTTATCGGGGGAAGAGCAAGGCCTGATGGGCGGACGGCTGCTGGCGGAAACCGCCAAAGAGCGCGGCTGGAAAGTCACCGCCATGCTCAACAACGACATTGTTGGCAACACATTGGGCACCGACGGGCGAAAAGTCGACGCAATCGTCCGCGTCTTCAGCGAAGGTATCCGGGCATCTGAAGATATTACCGCCCAAATGGCACGGCGGGGCAGCGGTGGTGAAGATGATGGCCCAAGCCGGGGATTGATGCGCTATGCCGACACTGTGGCGGCGGCCAATCCCGGCATCGGGCTTGATGTATTCGGGGTCCGTCGCCCCGACCGCTTTGCACGTGGGGGCGACCATTTGCCCGCGCTTGAACTTGGCCTTCCGGCCATCCGGTTCACCGTGGGGGTCGAAAATTACCATCACCAGCATCAGGACCTGCGGACCGAAAACGGTATTGAATATGGTGACACTGTCGACAAGATGGATTTCGCCTATCTCGCCAAGGTAACCGCATTGAACGTCGCAACGGCGTCCGCACTTGCCAGCGCCCCGCCCGCGCCTGAATCCGCAACGCTGGGCGGAGCCGTCTCATCGGACACAAGCGTGACTTGGACAGCTGCGCCCGGCGCGGTGCGTTACCGTGTCTATCAACGTCGCGCTGATGCGCAGGACTGGACGCTGGCACAAGAGGTCGAGGGTACGGAAGCGCTTTTGAAAGGCTTGATCGTCGACGACCATTTCGTCGGCGTAAGCTCCGTAGGTAAAAACGGCGCCGAAAGCACGATCACGTTCGGCGGACTACCTCCAAGGAAGTAATATCTGGATCAAAAAAAGGGCGCAGCCTCCTCAGACCGCGCCATTTAGATTCTTTCGGGTGAAAGCGGGAGATCAGGCAACCATCGGTTGTTCCATATCGTCAAGGTCACGCAGCACATAGCCACGGCCCCAGACGGTTTCGATATAATTTTCTCCACCGCAAGCCAACGCCAGTTTCTTACGAAGTTTGCAGATGAAAACGTCGATAATCTTGAGTTCAGGTTCGTCCATGCCGCCATAAAGATGGTTGAGGAACATTTCCTTGGTCAGCGTAGTTCCCTTGCGGAGCGAGAGGAGCTCCAGCATGGCATATTCTTTCCCGGTCAGGTGGACGCGGCTGCCGTCGACTTCGACTGTCTTGGCATCCAGGTTCACCGACAGCTTGCCGGTACGGATAACCGATTGCGAATGTCCCTTTGAACGGCGCACAACGGCGTGAATTCGGGCAACAAGCTCTTCGCGATGGAAAGGCTTGGTCACATAATCGTCGGCACCAAAACCGAACGAGCGCACCTTAGAATCCATTTCGGAAATACCGGATAGAATAAGAACCGGGGTCTGCACCTTGGCGACACGCAATTTCTTCAACACATCATAGCCGTGCATGTCGGGCAAGTTGAGGTCGAGCAATATAATATCATAATCATAAAGCTTACCCAGATCGAGGCCTTCTTCGCCCAAATCAGTGGTGTAGACATTGAAACCCTCGGTCGCGAGCATCATTTCGATGGCCTTCGCCGTGGTTGGTTCGTCTTCAATCAAAAGCACACGCATTGGGCAAACCCCTCTTTGCTTATTGCAACTCCGCAACACCACCAGACCCATCCAATGGTGCGTTGGACTTTATTAACCATAAGGGAAATGAACTGAAAAGGTTAATTTCATATTAACGCAGGAATTCCGGCGAGTCGCACGGTGCCAGACCGGTAAAAAGTGAATCATTTCCATAGACTTGAGCGCCAATCGGGCGGGTGTAAATTTTTTTGGTCCAAATTGGCCACCAGAGATGTGGCAAATCGGCAACAGTGCCGAGGCATTTGCACCAAATAACGCCATGCTTCCTTTACATATCGAAACTATCTAAACATACATAGTATTACTTTGCATATTTTCACGCGAACATCCTGTGCGCGCAATGCATCATGCAAACCAATAAAAGCGCCTGAAACCATAAGGTTAAAGGTAATTTGAATCGTAAAACGGAGAATGATTTCATGAAGAATAGTCGCTATTTCGACGCGTTAAAGGTCAGCAGCGCGGCATTGGCAATCGGCACCGCGCTCGCGTCGGCCCCTGTCATCGCACAGGAAACCGCCGAAGACGCCAGCGAACAATCCGCCATCGTCGTAACCGGCTCACGCATTGCGCGACCTGATTTGAATTCCAACTCGCCGATCAGCGTTGTGACTGGCGACCAACTCCAGGACCAAGGTGTTGTAAACGTCGAGCAAGCTTTGAACCAACTGCCGCAAGTTACGCCCGGCTTGAATGCAAATGTCAACAATGGCGGCAATGGCACAGTCACGGTCGACATTCGCGGACTGGGTGCACAACGGACACTCGTTTTGGTCAATGGCCGGCGTATGGTCCCGTCAAACAATACCGGCGTGGTCGATTTGAACGTCATCAACCCAATGCTTATTGAACGTGTCGATGTTGTAACTGGCGGCGCATCGGCAACTTATGGCTCCGACGCCCTTGGCGGCGTTGTGAACTTCATTCTCAAAAAGGACTTTGAAGGCATCGAACTTTCCAGCCAATTCGGCGGTTCCACTCGCGGAGACAGCGAAAGCTGGACAATTGGCGGATTGCTAGGCGGAAATTTTGCGGATGATCGTGGAAACGCGACCGTCGCCGTTTCGTACACAGATCGTGGCGATTCATTTCAGGCAGACCGCGAATTTTCGCGGATCGATATTTTTGGGGGAAGTGCAACCGGGATCGCCGGACGACTGGATAACCAATTTAGTAATCCGTTCGCAACCAACGCAAACACTGCTTTCAATGCAGACGGATCGGTTCGAAATTTCCGGAACATCTTTGATTTAACCGACCCGACGACCGACCGGTACAATTTTGCACCCGTCAATTATCTGCAAACGCCGCTCAAGCGCTTTACGTTTTCAGCGCTGAGCCATTACGATATTACCGATAGCATCCAAGCGTTCGCAGAAGGCCATTATGTCCAAAGCAATGTAAAGCTGCAACTCGCGGAAACGCCGGCCACTAATATCTTTGTTAATCCGTTGTCGCCGGTTCTCTCCGCTTCGGCGCGTGCCCTTGCAGCGACGCGACCTGATCCTTTGGCACCATTGGTATTCCGTCGCCGGATGACCGAAGTTGGACCGCGGATTCAAACATTCGAATTTGATGTTACGCAATTAACCGCCGGATTGACTGGAAAAGTGTTTGATGGCTGGAATTGGGAAGTATCATATGGCCGTGGTCGCGTTGATAGCGCGCAAAGCTTGCAAAACGATGTTTCGCGTTCGCGGCTGACTTCCGGTTTAAATGGCTGTCCAGCAGGTTCGCCAGCCGGATGTGTCGTTGTTGATGCTTTTGGTCCCGGACGTCTTTCGGAATCGGCTGTCAACTTCATTCGTATCGCTTCGTCGGTTGACCTCTTTGCTTTCAACCGTGATAATGTTCTTGCATCGCTGTCCGGCGAATTTGGCGGATTGCCTGCCGGGGACATCGGCTTTGCGGTTGGCGCCGAATTCCGGAATGACAAGTCCAATTTTGTTCCGTCGGATCAGGCACAGACTGGCGATTTGACAGGCTTCAATGCCGTAAAACCGATTAGTGGTTCAATAGAAACCAAAGAAATATTCGGCGAAGTAAATATCCCGCTGCTTGCCGATGTACCATTCGTTCAAAAACTGACGCTCGCGCTCAAAGGCCGCTTTTCGGACTACTCGACTGTCGGTGGTATCGGGACGTACTCGATTGAAGGCGAATGGATGCCCGTTGACGGCGTGCGTGTTCGTAGCACTTATTCGCGGGCCAACCGCGCGCCTTCGGTATTTGAGCTGTTTCAGGCAGGCGACCAAGATTTCCCTCAAGTAGTTGACCCATGTTTCCGTGGACAACCCAGCGGACTGAAGGGGCCAGTAGCCGCCAACGTGGCGACAATTTGTCAGTTGCAGGGACTTCCAGACCCCAATGCCAATATTCTGGTGCAAACAAACACGCAAATCGAAGCAACCAATATCGGTGATTTGAATTTGTTCGAAGAAACATCGGACACCTTCACGGTAGGCGTTCAGTTTACGCCGCAATTTGCTCCGCGTCTGAATGTTTCGATCGACTATTTCGATATCTCGGTCGATAATTTCATCTCACGTGTGCAAGGCGGTGCATCCGGGTTAGTTGCCAAATGCTTTAGCCAGACAATTGCCAACGCAGCGGAGCTTGCTGCTGATCCGTTCTGCAGCCTGCTTTCGCGAAGAGCAAATGGCGACCTGTTGGCGACTGTACCTTTGACCAACTTGGCCGACATTGGCGAGAGCAATAAACTGCAAACGCGCGGCGTTGATATCTCCTATAGCTATGCCCAACCACTTGGCGATAAAACCACGATAACCTTTGGGGGCAACGTCACCTATCTTGCTGATTACAAGTTCAACGGTGTTCAGCAGGCATCATTTTCAACTCCCGATTTTGGAACCCTGCCGGAATTCAGGGCAAATAATCGCCTGACATTTGACCATGACGCGTTTTCAATCAGCTTGAACTGGCAATTTATCGGGGAGTCGACAGATACAGCGGGCGATCTAAGTGACCCTGCTGGCTTTGCGAAAATCAAACCTGAAAGCTATTTTGATCTGAATGCGAGCTTCAAGGCTTCTGAAAACTTTGAATTTTTTGGTGGCTTGCAGAACATGTTTGATAACCAGCCGCCAATCGTCACTTCAGGGGCGGCCGCGACTAACACGGACGAAACAGTGTATGACGTCATCGGACGGCGGTTCTTTGTTGGAGCAAAGATGAAATTCTAATAACCCCACAAAATCAAATATCAGGGCCTGGAGAATTCCGGGCCCTTTTATTTTTGGGTCGAAGCATTTGGCAGGGACCCCTTGTAACGCGTCGCTCCGCGCACCATTTGTCGGATATTCCGGCGGTCAACTTCCCCGCCGATGCGGACATGAACATGACCGATATTTCAACAGCATTACCCCTTTCCATTGAATCCCGACCCTTTGCCTCGCTCGGCAAACGCGACCATGGGTGGCTGAAACCGAATTTCCATTTCAGCTTTGCCGATTATCACGCCCCGGACCGGATGGGCTGGGGCAATATCCGCGTCTGGAATGACGATGAAATCGCCGCGCAGACCGGCTTTGCCCCGCACTCCCATGACAATATGGAAATCATTACATATGTCCGCGAAGGTGCAATTACGCATAAGGACAGCATGGGCAATGTCGGACGCACGGCGGCAGGCGATGTGCAGGTGATGAGCGCAGGCACCGGCGTGACGCACAGTGAATATAATCTCGAAGATGTGCCTTGCCGACTGTTCCAGATATGGGTGCTGCCGCGCGAACGCAATGTCGCACCCGCGTGGGATCAACGTCAGTTTCCCAAAGGCGACCGGTCCGGAACCTTCAACGTGCTGGCCAGCGGCTATGGCGATGAAGGTGCGCTTTCGATCAACGCCGACGCCCGCGTGCTGGGTGCGACTGTCGCGGCGGGTGCGACGGTGCATCATGATCTGGCCGACGGGCACTTCGCCTATCTTGTCATTGCCAGCGGCCGCGTGCGGATCGACGGCACAGAATATGGCGCACGCGATGGTGTTGCAATTCGTGGCGGCGGAATGCTCGCCATTGAAGCCATCGAAGACGCAGAACTGGTAATGGTCGACAGCGCGTAAACGCCCAAGCCCGTTCGTGTCGAGCAAAGTCGAGGCACCCATAAAGCGCGCGCGGCCGAAAGGTGTCTCGACTTCGCTCGACACGAACGGCTAAGGGTGTGCGTGATATGGCTTACGACCTTCCCGAAGACCTGCTTGAAGAAACGTTCCTCGCCTCCACCGGGCCGGGGGGGCAGAATGTGAACAAGGTTGCCACCGCCTGTCAGTTGCGGGTGGATATATTTGCACTGGGATTACCGCCTTATGCATTCCGGCAATTGAAAACACTGGCGGGGTCCAAAATGACGGTGGCGGGCGAACTTATTGTAACCGCCCGCAACCATCGTACCCGTGAGGCAAACCGTGCCGAGGCCCGGGCGCGCGTCATCGAGCTGATCGACCGCGCGCACATCCGTAAAGCGCACCGCGTTGCGACAAAGCCAAGCAAAGCCGCCAAAGCCCGCCGCGTCGACACCAAAAAGGGCCGGTCCACGGTAAAGAAAAACCGTGGCAAGGTTAGTCTCGACTGATAGGAGGCGCGCATGTACGAATTTGGAATCAACACATCTGCGCCAAAATCCGAATTATATCGGGAGATTTTGCGCTCGGCCGACGCGTTGACGGCGTGCGAGCCCGATAGTGTTGCCAATATGGCAAATGTCGCCGCGTTGCTGTGGGAATATCTTGGCGATGTGAACTGGACCGGCTTTTACCGGATGGTCGAAGGCGAATTGGTCTTGGGTCCGTTTCAGGGTCGGGCCGCCTGCATCCGTATCGCGCTGGGCGATGGCGTGTGCGGTGCTGCGGCGGCCAGCGGCGTGACGCAATTGGTCGACGATGTCCACGCATTCCCCGGCCACATTGCGTGCGATGCGAAAAGCGCATCCGAACTGGTCGTGCCTATCATTCGCGACGGCGAAGTGATTGCCGTTATCGATCTCGACAGTCCGACATTGGCGCGTTTTGATGCCTATGATGCCGCCGGAATAGAAGCGCTTGCCAAGTTGCTTGCCAGCCGCATCTGAAACGAGTGCGTCATTTTGAAACAAGGCGTTGTTTGAACGCGTAATTTACATTCGCGTGCATCGCCATTGCCATCAAAAACTGTTAACAGCCCCTTAACTAAATGCACCGGCCCATTTGGGCACAAACGATGATTGGGGAGTCGTTAACTATGAAATCCGTTTTGTTATCAGGGGCTGCGGCCACTGCACTGCTGTTGGTAGCCACCCCTTCATTCGCGGGCGAATCGGCACCAGCGACCACCAAAACCATCGAGAAAAGCTCGACCGTCATCGTGAAGAACGAAAGCCCGGACCGTACCGGAGACTTTCGTGAACCGGAAATCGGTCCTGAAATGCACCCGAATGCCCAAATTTATAACTGGAACGACGACGCAGTATTCGCGGCACCCGACGGGTCCAGCTACAAATATGACGGCGATTGGGACGGCAAATATGTCGATCCCCGGGGCGACGTGTTTGAAGGCGAATGGACCGGCAAGGTAATCCGGCAGGGTGGTGTGTCTGCACCGGGCTTTCCGATGCCACCGATGCACAACGGTGCCCCCCATGATGCGCCGGAATATGACGAAACCTATGACGACGAATATTATGAAGTCCCATATGGCTATGAAAATTACGAACGGTGCCTGAAAAGCAATGGCTTGAAAGGTGCTGCTATCGGGGCTTTGCTCGGCGGGCTTTTGGGCAATCGCGTTGGCGGCCGCGGCAATCGCACGGGTGGCACTTTGGCCGGGGCCGGAATAGGCGGACTGCTGGGCGTTGCCGCAGAAAAAGCGAACGACACATGCAAAAAAGAACGCCCACGCCGCCCGCGTGGACCGGGATATTATCCCCCGCAATATCAAAACTGGTCACACGGATATTATTATTATCCGCAGGCACCGGTGGTTACGGTAACCGTTCAGCCAGCCGTGACGACAACAACCGTGACCGAAGAAATCTATTATGAAACGGTTCGCTTGGCACCCCGCAAAAAAGTGGTCCGTAAATGGAAAGCGAAACCAAAACCGCGCTGCGTTTGCCGTTGATTAGGGGTAGGCTTTAAACGGCCTGCTCTACCGCGGCAGGTTCGAACCGTTCCCATCCCTCTGGTCCGAGACGTTCCAGCGGGGTGTACCGGATTTTATACTGCATCCGGGCTGCGCCTTCGACCCAATAGCCAAGATAGACATAAGGCAGACCAGCCGCTTTTGCGCGCATGATATGGTCAAGGATAATGTAGTTACCGAGACCGGGACGGCCTTCCACTTCGGGATCGTAAAAGCTGTAAATCATCGACAGGCCGTCGGCTTGCTGATCGGTCAGGCAGGCGCCGACCAACTCGCCCAAGCGGCCAAAACGGCCGGGCGTGCGATATTCTATGACATTGCTGCGAACCGGCGATTGTTCGACCATATCGGCATAGTCCATATCGTCCATATTGGTCATGCCGCCAACAGGATGACGTTGGCCCAGGTACCGGCGCAAAAGATCATATTGTTCAGATGTCGACCAAGGCCGGCATGCGCTGACCACCAGATCGGAATTGCGCCGGATGATCCGGCGTTGCGTGGCATTGGGTTGAAATTCGTTGGTAAGCACCCGCACCGAAACGCATGCCTTGCAGTCAATGCAGCTGGGTCGATAGGCGACATTCTGGCTTCGCCGGAAACCGATGCGGCCAAGCGCATCGTTCAGTTCGTCGGCATGCGGGCCGTTCAGTTCGGTAAAAACCTTACGTTCCGTTTTGCCCGGCAAATAGGGGCAAGGACCGGGGTTCGTGACAAAAAAGCGTGGAAACCTGACGGGTGCGCTCATCGTATAGGGCCCTCAAGACCTAAATTGTTTGTGAATTGATCACATTATATGCACAGATGTCAGTAAAGTGAAAAGGGCGTTTACCATGAAAGTTGTGGAAGCCGGTTTACTTGTTCAATTCGACCCGTTCGACAAGATAACCGGCCGCGTTCAAACCATCAACAAGTCCCTGTAATTGTTCCGCATCGCGCGCTTCACATTCGATGTCGGTAATCAAACCCTTGGCAGGCAGGGTCGTAAAGATACGCTGGTGATAGATTTCGATGATGTTGACATTGTGCTCGTTAAACAGGCGCATGACCTTGTACAAAGCGCCGGGGCGGTCCTGTAACGTCAGGCGCAGGCGCGCGAGTCGGCCCGATCGGGCGAGATCGCGCAGCAGGACATTGGCGAGCAAGCGGGTGTCGATATTCCCCCCGCACAGAACAACGCCGACATTTTTGCCAGCAAAAATCTCCGGATTGGCCATCACCGCAGCAAGGCCAGCCGCACCGGCACCTTCGACCACAGTTTTTTCAATTTGCAACAGCAGGCTGACCGCGGTTTCCAGTTGAGCTTCGCTGACCAAAACGATGTCATCGACCAGATCGCGGATCACTTCGCTGGTAAAGCTGCCGGGTATCTTGACGGCTATACCTTCGGCCAGCGTATCGCCTTCACAGGGCAATTGCTGGTTTTTAAGCAAGGCATACATGGACGGATATAATTCCGCCTGCACGCCGATCAAACCGATATCCGGTTTCAACGCGCGCGCTGCGGTGCCCATGCCCGACAGCAAACCACCGCCGCCGATGGGTACAACCAGCATATCGAGCGATGGTATGCTTTCCAGCATTTCAAGGGCAACCGTCCCCTGCCCTGCGGCAACA
>NZ_JBJXFW010000042.1:0-14611 GCF_046154385.1 Sphingorhabdus sp.
CAACGCGCGCGCTGCGGTGCCCATGCCCGACAGCAAACCACCGCCGCCGATGGGTACAACCAGCATATCGAGCGATGGTATGCTTTCCAGCATTTCAAGGGCAACCGTCCCCTGCCCTGCGGCAACAGTGGGATGGTCACATGGATGAACGAACGTCAGGCCTCTTTCAGCTTCCAGCAATCGGGCATGCTTGTACGCGTCATCGAACGTTTCCCCATGCAAAACGACCATGCCGCCGACGCTTTCGGTCTGCATGACCTTCACCGTCGGGGTTGGAATAGGCATGACAATCGTCACTGGTATTCCAAGTCTCGTCCCATGATAGCTTAACCCCTGGGCATGATTGCCAGCCGAAGCCGCGATAACACCCTTGGACCTTTGTTCTTGCGTTAACAGCAGCAATGCGTTCAACGCGCCGCGCTCTTTATAAGCAGCGGTGAACTGAAGATTTTCAAACTTCAGATAAATATTGGCCCCTGTCAGTTTCGAAAGGGTCTGGCTGTGCAAGGTCGGCGTGGCCACAATCGAATCGCGGATTCGGTCATGGGCGGCGCGGATGTGATCGAGAGTTAATAAATCAGACATAGCGTGCGGCCCTATCGCATCTGGCGTTGTGTGAAAACAAACATTAAGAACCCGTCATGACTAGAATTGCTTTCATCGGTTTGGGCGTCATGGGCGGCCCTATTGCGCGTCACCTGAAACAGGCGGGGCATGAATTGACGGTTTACAACCGTTCGCGTGCCAAGGCGGAGGCTTGGGTTGCGGCCCACGGCGGAACGATCGCCACTTCGCCGGCCGAAGCCGCGCGCGAATCCGAAGTTGTAATTTCCTGCGTTGGCACCGACGATGATCTCGCCGGCGTAACATTGGGCCGTGACGGGGCATTTGCGGCGATGGCAAAAGGCGGTTTGTATATCGACCACACGACGGTGTCGGCACGAATTGCAAGGCAATTGGGCGTCGAGGCGAAATCACGCGGACTTCTGGTCGTTGATGCGCCACTGACCGGCGGACAAATCGGCGCTGAAAACGGAACATTGTCGATTATGTGCGGCGGCAGCGAAGCTTCAATGGATGCCGCCCGTCCAATCATGGAGCCCTATTCGAAGCGCATCGTCCATGTCGGCGGCCCCGGTACCGGACAGACAACCAAGATGTGCAACCAGATCGCCTTTGCCGGGGTCATCCAATCCCTGTCCGAAGCGCTACGTTTCGCCCAGTCGGCGGAACTTGATGTCGGCAAGGTCTATGAAGCGATATCCGGCGGCGCGGCACAAAGCTGGCAAATGGACAATCGCTGGGCCACGATGGCGGAAGACAAATTTGATTTCGGCTTTGCCGTGGACTGGATGCGTAAAGACCTCGGCCTGGCGTTTGAAGAGGCCCGCGCTTTGGGCGCGACGCTGCCGATTACCGCACTAATCGATCAGTTTTACGCCGATGTGCAGCAAATGGGCGGCGGTCGCCTTGATACCAGTGCCATTGTAAAAAGGTTGCCAAAGGGATGATCAACGAAACACAAAATCCTCCCCGAAACGGGGAGGTGGCGCGCGCGAAGCGCGTGACGGTGAGGGCCCTCAAACGCGCACGACATGCATGGCTAAAAGCCCCCTCCACCAAGCTCCGCTTGGTCCCCCTCCCCGTTCCGGGGAGGATTCTAGCGCTCGCCCTATTCACTACTGCAACCCCGGCCTTCGCCGATGGCCTGGTCGAAAATGTCAACGGCATCACGCTGGACGCCGATGGCAAAGTCATCCGCTTTAACGCCATTCTCATCGGCAAAGACGGCAAGGTCACCGAGCTTTTGTCCAAAAAAGACAAATTGCCACCACAACTGGATTTTCGTCATGACGGCAAAGGGGCGACGATGTTGCCGGGGTTGATTGACGCGCATGGCCATGTCATGCCACTGGGTTTCCAGTTACTCACGCTCGATCTGTCCGCCACCAACAGCTTGGCCGAAGCGCAAGCCGCGATCCGCGACTATGCCGCGAAGAATCCGGAACGACTGTGGATTATCGGGAGCGGATGGAATCAGGAAAAATGGGGCCTCGGTCGTTTCCCGACTGCCGCAGACCTCGATACCGCAGTCGCCGACCGGCCGGTCTGGCTCACGCGCGTTGACGGCCATGCAGGATGGGCAAACAGCCGCGCAATGGAAATCGCCGGTGTGACGGCGGCGAGCAAATCACCTCCCGGCGGGCGTATCGAGCTTTCGGGCGGCAAGCCCAACGGCATCTTTGTCGATGCCGCGTTCAAACTCGTCGGTAAATTTGTCCCCGCGCCCAAACCAGCCGAACGCGACGTCGCCTTAGGCGAAGCGCAGAAGAAACTGCTCTCGCAAGGCATCACCGCCATTGCCGACATGGGTACAACGATGGACGCTTGGCAAAGCTATCGCCGCGCGGGCGATGGCGGCTGGTTGTCGATACGGATTTTCGGCTATGCAGGCGGAATCGATGCTATGGTCACCATCGCAGGACCGCGCCCGACGCCGTGGCTCTATGATGACAAGCTCCGTCTCGGCGGGGTGAAGCTGTTTCTCGATGGCGCACTGGGCAGCCGGGGCGCCTGGCTCAAGAAACCCTATACCGACGCGCCCGGTCAGACTGGCCTGCAACTTCTGGCACCCGCAGAAATCCGAAACCTGATGGTTCGCGCATCGATGGATGGTTTTCAGACCGCCGTGCACGCCATCGGTGACGCCGCCAATGCTGAAGTCATCGGCGCGGTCGAGGAACTCGCCGAAACCTATAAGGGCGACCAACGCTGGCGCATCGAGCATGTACAGATCGTCGACCCGGTCGATCTGCAAAAGCTTGGTAAGCATGGCATTATTTCATCGATGCAGCCCGTTCACCAGACATCCGACCGGACGATGGCAGAGGCAAGGCTCGGACAGGAACGACTGGCTGGCGCTTATGCATGGCAATCCATCGCCAAAGCCGGCGGCAAACTCGCATTCGGATCGGACGTTCCGATTGAGTCCGCTGACCCCTTCGCTGGCCTCGCCGCCGCGATCACCCGCGAAGATGCGGCGGGACAACCCTTTGGCGGATGGCGTCCCGAAGAACGGGTTACACGCGAACAGGCGCTTGCCGGCTTCACGACAGGGGCCGCTTATGCTGCGTTTGCCGAAGGCAAAGTGGGTTCCTTGACCCCTGGCCATCATGCCGATTTCATATTGATTGATGTAGACCCCTTGCTTGCAAGCCCTGCGGAATTGCGTAAAGCGGTGGTCAAAGAAACCTGGGTCGGCGGAAGACCGGCTTTTCAAAACACAGCGGTAACCGCCGCTGAAAAACAGAATGATGGAGAGAGACGATAATGGCACGCGCATGGACTTTGGCTAGCCGTCCGGCAGGACTTCCCAACGACAGCAACTTTGCAATGATCGAAACACCCGAAGCCCCTTTGGGTGACGGCGAGTTTCAGGTTCAAAATAGCTGGCTGTCCGTTGACCCTTATATGCGCGGCCGCATGAACGATGCGAAAAGCTATGCCGATCCGTTTGCGCTCGGCGCCCCGATGACAGGCGGCGCGGTCGGCACTGTCACGGCCAGCAATAATGTCGATTTCCCCGTAGGCGCGAAAGTGTTGCATATGGGCGGCTGGCGCGACAGCGTCGTATTGGGCGGCGGCAACACACCGCCGGCAGGAATGCCGCCGGTGAAGCTGCCTGATTTGGGCGTACCTGACCAGCATTGGCTCAGCATCATGGGGATGCCGGGCGGAACTGCTTGGTTCGGGTTGCTCAAGGTTGCCGAAGCCAAGCCGGGCGAGGTTATTTTCGTATCGGCTGCAGCTGGTGCGGTTGGCTCGACCGTCACGCAGGTTGCCAAAGCCAAGGGCATGAAAGTCATCGGTTCAGCAGGTGGCGCGGACAAATGCGCTTGGGTCAAGGAACTCGGCGCCGATGCCGTTATCGATTACAAGGCAGGCAAGGTATTGCCGCAATTGATGGCCGCGCTGAAAGACATGGGCGAAACCGGCATAGATGTATATTTCGACAATGTCGGTGGCGAACATTTCGACGCGGCACTGGCCACTGCGAAAGAATGGGCGCGCTTTGCCATTTGCGGGATGATTGACGTCTATAACGACTTCAAGGCGCAACCGATGCAGTATTTGCCGATGATTATCGGCAAGCGGATCACCATCAAGGGCTTCCTCTACCCTGATTTTTACGCACAGGTCCCCGAATTCAACGCCGATATGGCGGCGCTCATTACATCGGGTGCGGTCAAAGGGCGTGAAACGGTGAAAGAAGGCCTTGAAAAAGCGCCAGAGGCTTTCCTCGGCCTTTTCAGCGGCGAAAACACAGGAAAGATGCTGGTTAAACTGTAAGCGATATACGGGCGGCCATGGTCAAGGCCGCCCTATGTGGCAATTTTGCCGCAGTTTTTCGAATTGTCGCATTTAGTGGTTGCAATCAGGTGACCTGTTTCCCCATTTGATTTAGCGTAGTCTCAAAGAGGCTTAACAAGCGGGAGAGTATGATGTCGAAAACCTTCACTGTAACCAGAACTGTGCTTGCAATTTCAGCAGCCGTCGGGGCTTTGGCCTTTCCGGCGATTGCGTTTGCGCAAGATGCCGAAACCGCAGACACATCCGAAGATGAAATCGTCGTAACCGCGCAAGGCCGGACGCAGCTTCTTTCCGATGTTCCCGTCGCGATTTCCGCAGTCAACGCAGAAACCCTGCAAAACAGTGGCGCGAATGACATTCGCCAACTTAACCAGGTTGCGCCGTCATTGCTGGTTTCCTCGACAGGTTCGGAAGCGAACGGTTCGGCCCGTATTCGCGGCATTGGCACCGTGGGCGACAACCCCGGCCTCGAAAGCTCGGTTCCCGTTTTCATCGACGGTGTATACCGGTCGCGTTCGGGTATCGGTTTGAATGAACTCGGCGAAATTGACCGGGTCGAAGTGCAGCGCGGTCCGCAAGGCACCTTGGGCGGACGCAACTCTTCGGCCGGTCTGATCAGCATCTATTCGAAGAAACCAAGCTTCACATTCGGCGGCAGCGGCGAGCTGACCTACGGCAATTTCGATTTCATGCGCGCAGCGACAAGCTTTACCGGACCGATCACCGAGCAGCTCGCCTTTCGGGTTGACGGCGTTTATGTAAAGCGTGACGGCTTCTACACGGACGACCAGAATGGCCGCGACGTCAACAACCGCGACCGGTATTTCCTGCGTGGACAGTTGTTGTTTGAACCCTCCGATGCGCTGTCGGTCCGTGTGATTGCAGACTATACCTATCGTAAAGAAGAATGCTGCGCGGCGACTTATGTAGATGGCACGGTCAATCCGTTCATTGGCAATCTGAACAACCCTGCCAACCCGTTTCTCCAACCCGGTGCGACACCGGCACGGACCAACGACAATGGCAATAACATCATCAACGTGTTGCGCGATCTGGGCCAGCCACTTGCCGCCTTCAGCCAAGGCTATGGCCGCAATATCTCGGTCAGCGCCAATCGCGTGTTCACCGGCGAAACCAAGGATTACGGCCTGTCGGGCCAGATCGATTATGATTTCGGCGGCGCAACGCTGACGTCGATTACGGCATATCGCCAATATCGTTCGGGTCAGGCATCCGATACCGATTATAGCGAAGTCGACATTTTGTACCGCGCGCCGAGCGACGATGCATATCGCCAGTTCCACACTTTTACACAGGAGCTGCGCTTGCAAGGCGAGGCGTTTGGCGGAAAGCTAGACTGGCTGGTTGGCGGATTCTACGCCAATGAAAAACTGACGGTGCGTGATAATCTCCGCTTCGGCAATCAATATGGCCGCTTTGCAACTTGCCGCATCATTTCAGGTGGCGGTCTGTCTGGACTGTATTCACCTACAAATCCGTCTTGCGTATTGCCCGGTGTAGGTCCAGCAACTCTGGCTGGCGCAACCGGCGCGTCGGGTGCGGACATTGTCGCGGCATTTACCCGGCTTGATAGCCTGAATGATCTGGGCACGACCAACGACCGCTATTTCCAGAATGGCACCAACTGGGCCTTGTTCACGCATAACATCGTGCACATTACCGATACGCTCGATCTAACCTTGGGCCTGCGTTACACCAGCGATAAAAAGCGGTTCAATGCGACCTTTGGCAATGACAATAATGTATGTACCGCCGTTCAGGGCCTTGTTCTGGACGACCTGACGACCACGACGGCCGGAACAGCATCGCAAATCGGAACCGCACGCGCATTGGCCGGTGCCCTTATCGGCCTTAGCTGCCAAGGCAATTCCACAGCCGAGCTTAACGGCGTATCCATCAATGATCGCCGCAGCGAAGACGAATTCACCGGTACGGCAATCCTGTCATGGAAGCCAATCGACGATCTGTTGCTGTATACCAGCTTCGCCCGTGGATATAAGGCAGGCGGTTTCAACCTTGATCGCTCGGCGCTAAAATCGCCCATATTGCCCTTCGCCGCTGTTGGCGGTGCACAGGCGTTGGTGGGCAATTTGCAATTCGACCCTGAATTGGTCGACAGCTATGAATTGGGCGCGAAATATTCAACCGGCCCATTCAGCCTGAGCGTTTCCGCGTTCCGTTCGGATTTCTCGAACTTTCAGCTGAACACGTTCAACGGTACCGTTTTCCTCGTTCAAACAGTAAATGGCTGTAGCAATCTGGTCGGCGGCCCTGCGGCCGATACAGACCTGAGCGCCGCGACGGGAACCTGCGCTACGGGCGATGTGACTTATGGCGTTCGTACACAGGGTGTCGAATTGGAAGCCGCATTGGTTCCGGCTCGCAACTTCAGAATCGCAGCCGGTCTGACTTATGCCAGCACCAAATATGAAGATGATTTGGTGGGAACAAAATTGGGCACTGCTCTGGACCCTGCCCTTCGCAAATTGCCTGGTGACAACCTGTCCAACGCGCCTGAAATTGTCGCCACAACAAGTGTCACCTGGACCCCGGATATCGGTAGCAGCGGGATGAGCGGACTGGTGTACATCGATGGCCGCATGACCAGCGATTACAACACCGGCTCTGACCTTTTCCCGCAGAAGGAGCAAAATGGCTTTGCCGTATTCAACGCCCGTATCGGCCTACGTGGTCCGGACGAGGCATGGGGCATCGAATTGTGGGGCCAGAATATCTTCAATCAGGACTATGCCCAAGTCGCATTCAATACGCCATTCCAGGCAGGCACAACGGCAACACCGTTTCTTGACCCCCAATTCCCCGGTGGCCGTCAGGTGTTCTCGCACTTCCTGGCCGAACCAAGGACCTATGGCATCACGCTTCGCGGCAAGTTCTAACACTCCCTTTCGGGAAAACAATAAAGGCCCGCAGCGATGCGGGCCTTTTTTTTGCGCGGAACCCGGGGGGATAACGTTGCCGAGGTGCCATTTTTCGTCAAAAGGAAAAAGACAAGAAGGTATAAGAAGTGCAGTTCCTATCTAAAGGTCCGGCCATTTATTTCTTTTTGTCTTATTCCTTTTGACGAAAAATATCTCACCCCAGTCGCTATAAAATCCCTTCTGCCCGTCGCCCTGCACTTGTTTTAGGGTGACGGTGGATTACAACCCGAGTTAGCGAGTACGGCGCAACTTTCACGGCGGCGCCATCACGGGCTAGGCAAAAGCCTTCAGCTTCCGAAGCCAACCCCTAAAAATCCGGGCATCGGACCGTTCCAACCGTTGTCGCTCTCGGTTTCCGCCGCCTTTTGCGCGGGAGCAGGCTTTTCGCGTGCGGGTTTCTTTTCAGCCGGCGCCGTGGCTTTCGGCGCTGCTTCAAGCTCTACATTGTCCGCCTGGGGTTGCACGACCGCAGCCTTGCGGGTGCGTTTGACGGGCGTTTTTTCTTCCTTCACAGCGACCGGTGCATCTTCTTTGCCCAACCGCGTGATTTTATTACCGATCAGCTTCTCGATATTCTCGATCGCTTCCTCGTCCGCTTTGGTAACGAAGGTAAAAGCTTTACCCTTTGCCCCTGCCCGCCCGGTGCGTCCGATGCGATGGACATAATCATCGGGATGCCATGGCGCATCGAAATTGAACACATGGCTTACACCCTTTACGTCCAATCCGCGGGCCGCAACATCCGAGGCAACCAGAAAATCAATGTCGCCATTTTTGAAAGCTTCGAGTTGTTTTTGGCGTGATGCCTGATCAATGTCGCCATGAATCTCGCCCGAGCGCAAGCCGTGGCGTTGCAGGCTGGTGTTTAGCTCGCGCACGGTTGTCTTGCGGTTGCAAAAGATAATAGCATTCGATGCCTGTTCGCTGCGGATCAGATCGCGCAAGACATCGCGCTTTTTCATCGGGGATACGTTGACCAAAAACTGTTCGATATTCGTATTGGCGGTCGCAGGGCGCGCCACTTCGATATATTTGGGGTTCGTCAGAAACTTGTCCGCCAGTTTCTTGATCGGCGGCGGCATTGTTGCCGAAAACAGCAAAGTCTGGCGCGTGGTCGGCAATTTGGTGCAGATATGTTCGATGTCGGGAATGAAACCCATGTCGAGCATTCTGTCCGCCTCGTCGATGACCAGCATCTCGCATCCGGTCAGCAATATCTTTCCGCGTTCGAACAGGTCCATCAGGCGTCCGGGTGTTGCAATCAACACATCGACGCCCTTTTCAAGAGCCTTGACCTGATCGCCCATTTGCACGCCGCCAATGAGCAACGCCATGGAAAGCTTGTGATATTTACCGTATTTTTCGAAATTCTCGGCGACTTGGGCGGCGAGTTCGCGGGTTGGTTCCAAAATCAGACTGCGCGGCATCCGCGCGCGGGCGCGGCCACTGGCCAGCACATCAATCATCGGCAAAACAAAGCTTGCCGTCTTGCCTGTTCCGGTTTGTGCAATGGCGATAATATCGCGCATCATCTGCACTTGCGGGATTGCGGCGGCCTGAATTGGGGTTGGCTCATCATAGCCAGCCTCGGTAACAGCCTTCAATAATTCATCAGACAAGCCGATATCGGCAAAACGCATAAGATTGTTCCGGAAAAGCGACATATGCCAAACAACGGCGCGCAAACGCGTCTTGGCCTGCGCGGCCTTTGGTCTGTAACCACGCAAATGTCAAGGAATTTGGCGGTATCGCGACTGCAGGTCAGCGGGGAATGAGCAACCTGAACTTGTCGACCTCGCACTTTGCGCCCGTGCGGGCGTGCAGCAGGTCACGGTCGATGCATAATTTGCCATCATATGGCCGTTCCATATAAGCCCCTGCATAAAATTCACGCGCGAGACAACCGTCACCCAGATAAGCCCGGATCAGCACACCATCGCGTGTCAAAAGCTCCAAAGTATCTTTGGGGCCTGGACGGGATCCGGCCAATTTGTCGATCCACAGGCATTTCCCGATTTTCTGTTCCCAATACCGGATTTGGCTGGCCGGTTTGGCCCGCCCCGCCGGGGCATTCAAAGGGGCAAAGGATTGACTGGGCAACCGGACGATAACCCGTTGATCCACCCTGACCTGATGGAATATGGTTTTTAACCGCAGAATCGGGGCAAACAGATTGTCCGGCCGATCCACTTCGATTTGCGCCGAAGCATCGCGGGACACCATCATGAAACCGATCGTTAAAATTACTATGGCCAATACTACGCGCAAGAGACGATCCGGTATCAAGTTGAAGTTTGAAAGGCTTTAGTCGATAGGGTTGAACAGGATATGAATTGGGCAACTGTTCGTCGCTGTCAATCTTTTGGAATCCAACGTGCCAAATATAGATGCTTTGTCGGAATTAAAGGAATATTTAGGCCCGAAGGGCTTTTCCGACGATCCTGATATTCTCGCCCCTTGGCTGACCGATTGGCGTGGCCGGTTCACCGGTCGAGCCGCCGCGCTCATTTCCCCTGCGAACAGTACCGAAGTCGCCCACGTGGTTCGCATTTGCGCGCAACACGGCGTCGCGATTGTACCGCAGGGCGGAAACAGCGGCATGGTCGCCGGTGCCACTCCTGACAAAAGCGGTGAACAGATTATCCTGTCCTTGCGCCGAATGAACAGGTTGGAACCGATTGACCCCGATAGCGGCCTTGTCCGATGCGACGCTGGCGTCATCCTTCAGAATTTACACGAAGCGGCGGCACGCCAAGGCCGCAGATTCCCTCTGACCCTGGGTGGCAAGGGGTCGGCAACCATTGGTGGTCTTGTGTCAACCAATGCGGGGGGCACACAGGTGCTGCGTCACGGAACCATGCGCACCCTGATCGCCGGGGTCGAGGCTGTGTTACCCGATGGTTCAGTATATGACGCAATGGCACCGCTCAAAAAAGACAATCGCGGCTATGACCTGAAGCATCTTCTTATCGGCGGTGAAGGCACGATTGGCATTGTGACCGCAGCGGTCGTTCAAACCGTTCCCGCATTGCTGGACCGGTGCGTGATATGGGCCGGTGTGGACAGTCCGGATCAAGCATATCGGATGCTGGTTTTTATGCAGACGCGGGCGCGGGACCGGCTGGAGGGATTCGAAATTCTTCCCAGCCATGCCCTAGAATCGGTCATCCGGCACATCGCAGGAACACGCGCACCTTTGGAAACGAAGCACCAGTGGCACATATTGATGGAATTGGTGCAGGATCACCCGACGCAATCTTCTCCCGCCGCGCTGGCGTCCGATTTGCTGGAGGACGCCATCCAGAACGGTTTGATCGAAAATGCAACGCTGGCCAGCAGCGAATCACAGGCCGACGCCTTTTGGAAAATTCGCGATTCCATTGCAGAGGCCGAGCGCGCGGCGGGCCCCGCGCTGCAACATGATATCAGCGTTCCGATCGACGCTATGGCCAAATTTATCGAATCGGAATCTCCGGCCATCGAAAAACGCTGGCCGGGAACCAGCATTGTTGCCTTTGGCCATTTGGGCGACGGCAATATCCATTTCCATGTCAAAGCACCGCACGGTATCGATGTTGATCTGTGGTACGCAGGCGATGCGAGGGCGATAACCGCCTTTGTGTACGATCGGGTCAGCAGCTATAAAGGGTCATTATCGGCCGAACATGGCATTGGTCAGGCAAAAATAGCGGAATTTGAACGCCTCACCGACGAAGTCCGCTTGGCGTCTTTGCGCGCCATCAAAAACGCCCTGGACCCCCGCGGTATAATGAACCCGGGCAAGCTTGTTCCGCTTGCGAAAGTGGTTGTGTCCGACTAAGACCCGCAGGAATTTTTGTCGCAATAACAACATATGGAGTCTCCCATGGCCACCGCGCCCCAAGCTACCAACCTGCCACTTCTGTATCAGGATCTGGTTCCTCTCAACAGCAACGAACATGCAACATGGAAATCGCGCATGCTCGAAAACGCCAAGTTCATGGATGGCCAACACGCTATCCCTTTGACGATTGAGGAATTTGTTTCCGCTTCGCGTAATTATCCCATCATTTTCTCGGCCAGCGAAACCCCTGTTCCGCTGGTGTTGATGGGAATGAATGAAGGCGTGAATACGTTCATGAACGACGAAGGGCAATTTGATCGTCCTGTCTATATTCCCGCTTATATTCGCCGTTATCCTTTCATGCTCGCAAAATTGCGTCCTGATACGGACGAATTGTCACTTTGCTTTGACCCGACATCTGGCGCGGTTGGTGAATTTGAAGAAGGTAACGACCTTTTCAATGGCACCGATCCCAGCGACAACACAAAGGCGATCCTCAAATTCTGCGAAGACTTTGAAAATGCCGGCGCACAAACCCATGCTTTTGTTGAAGAATTGAAAAAGCTTGACCTTCTTATGGACGGTGAAGTCTCTATCCAGCAAGAAGGCCAGGAAAAGCCGTTTGTATATCGCGGTTTCAAAATGGTGGACGAAAACAAGCTGCGCGAACTGCGCGGTGATGCGGTTCGCAAGTTGAACCAGAATGGCATTCTTGCGTTGATCCACGCACATCTGTTCTCGCTTCAATTGATGCGCGAAATCTTCTCCCTGCAGGTTGCACAAGGTAAAGTGCCTCAGGTAGCTGAATTGCCCGCCAACTAAGCTAAACCCGTTTTATCCCCGCCAATTTATCAATGTATAATTTGGCGGGGATTTAACTTTCAGTGTTGGCTATAGCCGACCATCTGCAGCGCATTTGCACGCGCAAAGAACAAATCAAGCGCCTCATCGGGCAGCATTTCTTTCAACAACGTCTCGAATTCAGGCCGTGTCTCGACATTGGCCAGACCGATTGCCTGAATAAGTACCATTTCATCCACGCTCGCGCCGCCACAACATGGCTTGAAAATCGCAAAAGGCTGAGGCCAGATTTGCGTCACCACTTCCATCAACAGACTAAACTTTAATGCGGCATGCGGACAGCCCAGATACCCCAGAATTCTCTTGTACGGATCATGTGCCGCTCTTCGCAGGATACACCAGCACCGCGCAGCAAGAATGTATCGGGCGTCGACAGACCGCATATCGAGAAGTCGTGGATTTTCGGGCATGAATAAGTTGACGAGCATGATGACCTCCTGCTGCACGAGATTTATTGATAACCATTCTCAATAGCAAATGTTTTTTTGTTAAATCCCGACTTTGCTGGAAAAGTCGCAAATTATTCTTTTTGTGGGCTTGATTTTGCACCCCATCGCCCCCATTCTTTGGACAGGACGAAAATATCCCCTCCCATTTTCGTCCTATCGGTGCCGTCAGGCGGCACCACCTCCCTGAACCTTGGCCACCCCGAATTTATTCGGGGTGGTTTTTTCTTGGGGGACCAGGATAGGGTATGAAAAGCCTGCTATTCAGCCGCAATCAAAGTGGCCGAACCCAGCGCCTGATCCGACAATGACCGCACAAGATTGCCAATCAAGGCTGACATCGATGGCAATAATATGCTGGGTTCCCGCAAGGTCGAGTCGAGATACAATGATCGATCCACCTCCAGCTGCAAGGCATGGATGTTCCCTTTGGGCTTGCCATGGCGCCGCAAAATATGTTCGCCGGAATAAGGATGATTGAGCGCGGTCCGGAAACCGGCAAGCTGTATTTGCTGGATAAGAAGCTCTGAAAAAAGCGATGCCGAACTCTGCCCGAACCGATCACCCACCACAAAATGCGGAGGACCGCCTTTGGGGACATTCCGGATAGGCGGCATGCTGTGCACATCGAGCAGCAACGCGATCCCGAATTTTTTGTGCATCTGCTGCAAAATATCGGCGATGGTTGCATGATATGGCTGATGAAAACTGGTTATTCTGCCTTGAATATCATCAAGATCAAACTGCCCCTTCCAGATATCGCCCTCATCGGTCAAACGACGCGGGATCAGTCCCAACCCTCCGCGCTGTTTTGCGCCCGGGGGTGGATAATCGGCGGGAATAGCGTCCCGAACCATTTCGACATCGATGTCATTTTCGGCACGATTAAGGTCAATCCATGCCCGCGCGCGATGGGCGACAATCGCAGGAAAGCCAAAGCCAATAACTTTACGCAACAGCAGATCGGCATATCTGTCTTCCAACCGTACCAGCGATTCCTTTGGAAGGCGCATCGAACGAAAGACTTTGTCCGGATAGTCGCGGCCGGCATGGGGCACCGAAACCAACAGCGGGATCGATAGCGACGGACATCCGTAGACCGCATATCCGCTGTTTTCGATAAGCTCCATAAGTTGACTTCCTTATCCCTTATCGATCTCTTGCCACATTTTACCGTATTTGGTGCAAAAAATTAAATCTCTGTGCGTATGGACGTCTGGCATAAAGTAAAGTTGATCCCGAGGATAAGAAAAGGACGTTTGATGACCCGTATCTTGCTTGCAGAAGATGAACAGGCAATGCGCGAATATCTGGCGCGGGCGTTGGAACGTTCGGGCTATGAAGTCGTCTCGGTTGACCGGGGCACCGAAGCCGTGCCGCTGTTGGAAAACGAACATTTCGACCTGCTATTGACCGACATTGTTATGCCCGAAATGGACGGCATTGAGCTCGCACGGCATTGCAGCAAAGTATCACCCCAGACCGAAGTCATGTTCATTACCGGGTTTTCCGGCGTCGCCTTGCGCGCTGGCGAATCGATGCCGAACGCGAAAATCCTGTCCAAGCCGTTCCATTTGAAAGACCTGGTGCTCGAAGTAGAGCGCCTGTTTGCAAAGGAAAGTTTCAGCGAACTTAAATAGGCTTGAATGATACGACAACCCCCGCTAGAGGCTGCCGCAGCGTGGGCGTATAGCTCAGTGGTAGAGCACTGTGTTGACATCGCAGGGGTCGCAAGTTCAATCCTTGCTACGCCCACCATTTTCTTGCCAGAATCATGATAAATCCAGATCCGCTTAACAAGTGGACTTATTGTCTCGTATTTTCCGTCACTTACGAGGACGATCAGGGCTGGTGCTTGGGCAGAGACCATTTGCAGTCACGAGATATCAAGATATCTGGTCGATTTTCTCTGGGGCCTACTTTCTTGGCACCACTTTTGGGAAAACTCGAACTGCCGGTTACGCTGACGCAAATCCGAGGAATTTGCGCTGGTCTTGCCAACCAAGGGGAATGTCGCTGCATCTGTCCCCCGTCAGCATTCAATAGACACACTGGCTGCATAAAATAGGAGAGTGTTTTGGGTTCATCGTAGTGACTGTAAGGAACGAAGATGAACGCAAAACACTCAAAGCCATCTGCTGGGGCGGTGG
>NZ_JBJXFW010000052.1:0-82659 GCF_046154385.1 Sphingorhabdus sp.
ATTTCGTCACCCTGAACTTGGTTCAGGGTGACGGGTCCTATGAGGAAGCGTCAAAACTGCGGGGACTGTCCCTTTAGGGACTGTCCCCAACCATGCCATCACTGCGCCGCTTTTTCATCCAGCCAAGCCGATGTTTCGGCCCGGATCCGCGGTTGCAACTTGATGCGGGTTTGGATCGCGGCAACAGCCTGATCGATGGGTTTGCGCGATTCCGGTGAGAGATAGGCTTTGGCATAAGCTTCAAGCTTTCCAATCATCGCCGGGTCGCTGGAGCCATTGCCAAGGCCGGGAATGAACTCCGATTTGGACGACACATCGACCAGAGCCTCCACCGCCTCCCGGTTTGCCAGCGCGAAATCGACGGCCAGATCGGGATGGCCGCCCGATACGCCATTGATGATCGAGGCGCTCAGCGTGGGGCCGGGCTCCTTTGTCAGCGCGAGGACCAGCGCCTGCTTTGCAAGGGCCGTGTCGCGGGCCGAGCCCAGCAGGCGGTACATGCTGGATCGTACAAGGAAGTTTTCCGCCGTCTGGCCCAGCTTGCGCATCTTGTCCCAGTCGGCTTGATTGGCATTTTGCGCGATCACGCCGAGCCATGTTGTGCGCAGGGGGCCATCCAATGCTGCCGGGTTGGTTTCCAGTTCGGCGAAAAGCCGCTTGGCTTCAGCCACGACCGCTGGATCGCCCATATAACCGAGGGTGCTGATCAGCGCGCTACGCAAATTGGCGTCTAAGGTGCTATCGGAAGGGCTTTGGCGATAGCCAAGCTTGGCGAGTGCAGGACCAAAACGATTGCTGGCCAGTTTCGCAAGCTTGGCTTGGCGTGCCGGGTCCTTCTCATACAGGCCGTACAGATAGCCATAGGTGGACACAATATCCTCGGTCACCCGCTGGCTGGTGTCGGATGGCACCGCATCCACCAGATTCAATGCCGTGCGTACCGGCTGATATTCGTTGAAGGCGAGGCTTTGGCTGTCCTTCAGCAAGCCGAGCTGGTCGATTGCGGGAAGCTTTGCGAAATCCTTCTGCAAGGCCGCCATCATATCGGGTTGGTAGAGTACGCGGTAATAGCCGCTTTGTCCGGCATTCACGATGAAGGCGCCGCAGCCAGCGAGTTGCAGCGATCCGTTGCCGTTCGAAATGACCGTCTTGCTGGGCGCTTGTCCGATGACTTGCGCGATGACCGGCACATTCCAGCGTTGCGGTTTTGCCGATGTTTCGGCCTTGCGATCCCGCGAAAACTCGCTTTGGGTCAGGGTCAGCAGGGTCGAACCATTCACGCATTTTGCCGACTTCACTTCCAGCAGGGGGACGCCCGGCTGTTTGGTGAAATCATGCGCAATTTTGACCAGCCCCTTGGCGCCTGCCGCTTCCACCGCGTTCCATAGATCGTCCGTGCGCGTGTTCGCATAGGCGTGCTTCTTCATATAGGCGCGCAGGCCGTCGCGCCAGATTGTCTCACCGGCATAGGCCTCCAGCATGGTGATAACGGCTTCACCCTTTTGGTAGGTGATCGTATCGAACGCCTGGCTGGTCTGTTCGACGGTAGAGATTTTCTGGATCACCGGGTGGGTGGTCACATAGGCGTCGAGGCCCATCGCCCCTTCGCGGCCGTTCACACGGTCCAGTTCACTCTGCCAGTCGGGATTGAAATGGGCCGTTGCCTTGCTTTCCATCCAGCTTGCAAAACCTTCGTTCAGCCACAGATCGTCCCACCAGGCCATGGTGACCAGATTGCCGAACCATTGGTGGGCGATTTCATGCGCATCGGTCGAGAAAATTCCCTGACGCGTGCGGGCGCTGGTGATTTTGGGGTCATTCAGCAGGACGCGTTCAAAGGTGAAGATCGCACCCCAATTTTCCATCGCGCTGAAAAACTGGCTTTGTCCCGGGCCAGCGACATTGTCCAATTTGGGCAGCGGGTAGGGGGTGCCGAAATAGTCATTATAATAGGCAACCAATTTGGCCGAGGCGTCGAGCGCATATTGGCCTTTCGGGCCATTGCCCTTGCCAACAACAACACCGACTTCGGTGGGTCCTACCTGTTTGGTAATGCGGTCGAACTCGCCCAAACCGAAGAACAGCAAATAGGTCGACATTTTGGGCGATGTGCCGAAACGGACTTCGGCCAAACCATTGCCAATGTCGCGGCGGGCGGCGACGGGCATGTTGCTGACCGCCATTTGGTCGGCGGGGACAGTTGCGGTCAGGTCAAATGTTGCCTTGTAGTTCGGCTCATCCCAGCTCGGCACGAAGCGGCGGGCGTCGGGGGCCTCGAACTGTGTGAACAGCGCGCGCTTTTCTGCGCCTTGCGGGTCCTTATAATCCAATGCGAACAGGCCATTTGCCTGTTGCAGGATCTTGCCCGAATAATCGATGTTCAGCGTATAGCGACCGGCGGGGAGCTTCTTGCCGAAGGCGATGGTCGCAGTTTGTGCCGCTGCATTGACTGTGGTGGTGGCAGGCATCGCGGCTGCGCGGCCTTTGGCGATGGTTACACCGCGAAAGTCGATGTCCGCGGCGTTGAGCGTGACGCTGTCGCTGGGGGTCTTCAGCAGGAATTCGATGAGGACATTGCCTTCAAAGCTGAGCTTTTCGGCATTGGGTGTCACCGTGATGCTATAGTGCAGCGGGGCTGCATTGCGGGGCAATTGCGATGGCACCTCGGTCGCGGCACTTTTTGCAGGCGCGGCCAGTGTGGCGTTGACCGGCGCCAAGGCCAGCAGGGCAGCCGACGCTGCGAGTGAAATATATACTTTCATTTTCTGCTCCCCGAAAAGGACGGGCTTCAGTTTTTCTGTGCCCAGATTAGGAATTCGATATTGCCTTGCGGCCCTGTAATCGGGCTGGTTGTCAGACCGCGTACAGTCCAGTTTTTTTCGACCAACCACATTTGGACTTCGGCACACACGCGCGCATGTATGGCCTCGTCGCGCACGACGCCTCCTTTTCCGACTTCGCTGCGCCCGGCCTCGAACTGCGGCTTGATGAGGGCGATGATCTGCGCACCGCTTTTGGCGAAAGTCAGTGGGGTTTCCAATACCTTGGCAAGGCTGATGAAACTGGCGTCGCACACGATGATATCGATGGGTTCGGGAATATGGCTTTCTGTCAAAATCCGGGCGCTGGTCTGCTCATGGACGATGACGCGTTCGTCCTGCCGCAATTTCCAAGCGAGCTGGTTCGTGCCGCTGTCCACGGCGTAAACACGCGCGGCACCGTTGGTCAGCAGCACATCGGTGAAGCCGCCGGTCGATGATCCGACATCCATGGCGACCGCATCGGTGACGTCGATGGCAAATTCGTCGAGGGCATGGGCAAGCTTGATGCCGCCGCGCGAGACCCAGGGGTGGTCGCTGCCCTTCACCTGCAACGGGGCATCTTCGGCGACCTGTTGCCCGGGCTTTTGCGCCTTTACATCGCCGATGAAGACATGCCCTGCCATCACCAGGGCCTGGGCGCGCGTTTTGCTGTCCGCCAGATTGCGGTCGACGATGAGTTGATCCAAGCGTATTTTTTTCGTCGCCATGTCGCAGGGCGCTAGCGGAACAGAGTGGTTTTGGCCATAAGCTGTAGAGATGAAGCTTCATTATCCCCTGTGTGCCAGTCTGCTCGCCCTTGCAGCCTGTTCGCCACCACCACCACCCGCCCCGCCCCCTGCGCCCGTCGTAAGGCCCGCGCCGCCTGTGACACCCGCCCCGCCGCCTGTGCTGCGGCCGTCAGCGAACTGGCCCGACTGGCCATTGGAAACAGGGGATTGGGTCTACCGCCGGGATGAGCGCGGGTCGCTTGCCCTTTTCGGGCCGACCGGTCAGAATGCGATCGTTACGCTGCGCTGCGATACTGCGCGGCGGCGGCTTTATCTCGCGCGTGCCGGCGCTGGCCCGGCGGAGCGGATGATAGTGCGGACCAGTTCGGCGCTGAAGGAATTTGCGGTCAGCCCGACGGGCGCGACGCCGGCCTATCTTGCCACCGAAATCCTGCCGACTGACCCCATCCTCGACGCCATGGCGTTCAGCCGGGGCCGCATCGCGCTGGAGGTGGATGGGCAGCAATCGATTGCGATCCCGTCCTGGGCAGAAATCACGCGAATAATGGAAGATTGCCGAGCTTGACGTGCTTCGAAGCAGAACCCTAATATTTGCCGGAAAAAAAATATAATACAAGTCTTGTTTCCAAACTTTGTTTGATTCACTTATCGAGTCGCGGAGGGCAGAGATATGTTTGAAGCAAGCAATTTCCATTCAACGAAAGGAGGTGATCCGATGTCTCATGGTTCAGTTAAGAGGTCGGGCAATTCCGTTCGGGAGATCGGCCGCTGATTAAATCAGCGATGCCGGTCACGGCATGAAAGCAACTTCCGGCAGCGGCACATCCGACCGCTGACCCATGTTTAAGGGCCGCTGGGGTTTCTCCGGCGGCCCTTTTCTGTAAATCATTAGCTGTTGGTCGAAAGACCGCTGGAAATTGTGCGCTTAACGCTTACATTCGACGGGTATTTCAAAGGGTAAATTATGACATTTTTACGTATCAGCTGGAAATTGATTGTGGGCCTCAAGGACCTGCTGGTATTGATGTTATTATTCTTGTTTTTCGCTGTGCTGTTCGCGGCACTGAATGCCAGCCCGAACCCTGCAATGGTTAAGGAAGGGGCGCTTTGGTTGAAGCTCGATGGCGTAATATCGGAACAACCCGCCGAAATTGATCCGTTAACAACACTTACGTCAACATCTGTTCCCATAGGCGAAATCAGGCAGCGCGATATCATCAGGTCGCTGAAAATCGCGGAAACGGACACGCGTATCAAGGCAATCGTGCTTGATATGGACCGTTTCCTCGGCGCAGGGCAGGCGAGCCTTTCTGCTATCGGCGACAGTCTGGAGCGGGTCAAAAAGGCCGGAAAGCCGGTATATGCCTTTGCCACGGCTTATTCGGATGACAGTTATCTGTTGGCGGCGCACGCGACGCAAATCTGGATGGACCCTTTGGGGGGAGCGATGCTGACCGGCCCCGGTGGGTCGCAACCTTATTATAAGGGCCTGCTCGATCAACTGGGCATCAAAGCGAACATTTACCGTGTAGGTACATATAAAAGCGCGGTTGAGCCTTATATGCGATCCGACCAGTCGCCGGAATCCAAAATCGCGATTAAAGCGGTCTATGATGAAATCTGGGGCCAATGGAAAACCGACGTGGCCAAGGCACGTCCGCAGGCCAAATTTGCCGAGATACTAAACGATCCGGCGGGTTCAGTGGAAAATGCCAAAGGCAATTTGTCGCAATTGGCGATAGCCAACAAGCTCGTCGACAAATTGGGTGATCGCGTTGCTTTTGGCAAATTTATAGCGACGAAGGTTGGCGCGGATGACAAAAAATCCACAGGGGGATTTGCGGCAACGCCAATGGACGCCTTGCTGGCCAGCTATGGCCCGCCCAGTGCGGGGGAAGCAATTGGCGTTGTGACCATTGCGGGAACCATTGTCGACGGCGAAGCCGGGCCAGGAACCGCAGCCGGCGACACGATTAGCGGCCTGATTTACGATGCCTTGGACACCAAGAATCTGAAAGCGTTGGTCGTTCGGGTGGATTCGCCGGGCGGATCGGTTACCGCATCGGAAAAAATCCGGTTGGCGATTGAAGCGGCCAAGACGAAGAAAATACCCGTCATTGTGTCGATGGCCAATTTGGCCGCCAGCGGCGGCTATTGGGTTTCGCTCCCGGCTGATGTGATATTTGCCGAACCTTCTACGATTACAGGTTCGATCGGCATTTTTGGCGTTATCCCCAGTGCCAAAGCGGGTCTGGCGAAAATCGGGGTTACCGCAGACGGCGTAAAAACCACGGCATTGTCAGGCGAGCCCGATGTGCTGGGCGGATTCAGTGCCGAATTTGACCGTGTTGCACAGAGCGCGATTGAAAACGGCTATCGTGATTTTATCAGTCGTGTTGCAACAGCGCGCAAAAAAACCCCGGAACAGGTAGACGCCATTGGCCAAGGCCGTGTTTGGGCAGGCGGAACGGCGCGGCAAATTGGCTTGGTGGATCGCTTTGGTGGAATGGATGAGGCGCTGGCAGAAGCTGCCAAAAAAGCCGGGCTCGAAACCGGCGAATGGCATGCCTCTTATATCGAACCGCAACCTAGCTTTGCGGGGGCATTGTTGGGCGGATTGATGCCCAAACGGGCGAGCGTTGCCGCGCCGATGGATATTTTTGCCCAAGCTGCATGGCAGCAGCAATTATTTGTGCAACGCATGGTCGCCGATCTTGATATGCTGACCGGTGTGAAAGGCGTGCAGGCCCGTTGCCTGGAATGCGCCGACTTCACCCCACCAGCCCCGCCCAAGGCGGTTGGCGGCTGGTTGTCGGTACTGGCGAAGTTGTTCGCTTAGGATGGAGATAGACGTTGGGGACAGTCCCCAAGGATAGACGTTAGGGACAGTCCCCAAGGGGACAGTCCCCAGATAGCACACAGATAACACAAGGCCGGGGACTGTCCCTTTAGGGACTGTCCCCATTTTTGGACCCTAGTTTCCGACCCTAAGCTTTAATCGCGCAAATCAGACCGGATGAGCTAACTACGCCCAAGATTTCCGGGTCCTGCAAAGATCGGGTGCGTTTCAAAAACTCATCGACTGATAGCTTGCGGACATCCTTGTCCCGCAATTTTTTCAGGCCGGAAAGCTTGTTGAGTTGAATAAGCGAGAGCCGGTCCACCATTCTGTCTGCCATGCACGATGCAATTGGCTTTGATAGACCCGCATCCATCAATGCCGTCCGGACACGCGTTTCAGGCGTGGCGCACGCTGCCAGTGTCATCGCAGCCAGAACTGGACCGGCCCAGCGCATCATTTCTTATTGTCCTGTTCGCGTTGAATAGCTTCCAACAGAACACGGCGCGCTTCATCTGCATCGCCCCACTTGCCGACGCGGACCCATTTTTCAGGTTCAAGATCTTTGTAATGGGTGAAGAAATGCTCGATCTGCTGCATCACGATTTCGGGGAGATCATCGCTTTCGGTGATCTTGCGATAATATGGGAATGTCGCATCAATGGGAACGCACAGCAATTTTTCATCGCCGCCATGTTCGTCTTCCAAATTCAATACCGCGATAGGACGGCACCGCACAACGCATCCCGGCATAAAAGGCGAACGGGCGATGACGAGCGCATCCAAAGGGTCGCCATCGGGGGACAATGTGTGCGGAATAAAACCATAATTGGCAGGATACCGCATCGGCGTGTGCAAAATACGATCCACGAACAAGGCACCGGATGCCTTGTCGAATTCATATTTCACCGGTTCACCGCCGATAGGAACTTCAATAACAACGTTGATATTTTCGGGCGGGTTTTCGCCGGTAGGGATCATATCGATACGCATGGGAGAATGCTTTCCTAGGTTATTTGGTGGTCCTCCGCGGAGCCAGCAAACGATCTATCGCCGTTTCACTTTTGCCCACAGATTCGAGGTGCGGATAGCGCAAACCGCCGGAATAGGCGATGTCTATTTGTTCAAATCGCTTGTTTCGTTCGACGATCAGCCGGATTGCCGTCTTTCCGTCCTTTGCCACCGTAACCGCTTCGGTCAGGCGGTCTTTGGAAAATGCAAGTCCGCCGACGGAAAGGATTTTCGTACCGTTGACGATGTCTGCCTTAAATGCCGGTCCATTCCACATCACCGACGTCACCTTGCCTTCTTTATCAAGCGTTAAGCCAAGCGAGTGGGTCATGTCGGTGCCGCCACCTTCCTTCATACGCTCCTTGTCAAAAATATTGGGCTCTTCTTTCCAGACCAGCCGGTACCCGCCCTTTTCAAAGCCCGTCAGAGGGGCAGCTTGCCCGGGTTTGCGTAATTTTGAATCGAGAAAGCTTGCCCAGTCATAGGGTTGAACCGCATTCAACGTGCGGACAACTTCGTCAAAGTCATAGGTCAGAACGCCCCAATCCGCATCGCGCACACCAAAAAAGGATTTGGCAAAATCATCGAGCGACCTGGTATTTTTCGAAAGCTCGCGAATTGTCATGTCGGCGGCGAGCCATACTAAAGAGCCCTCATTATAATAATCCTCGCCGCGCGCCTGGCTCGCAAAAGGCTTCGGTTTGCGGGCTCCAAATATGGGATCATGGGTGGTGTCTTCGACGGAGCGCCAGTCGCGGCCGGGTTGTTCGGCATAGAAACCGGCATATTTTGCCCATTCTGCCAGCACCATTTCCTTGGACTGCAACCCCGAACGGGCGGCAAGGACAATATCCCAATAGCTGGTTTGCCCTTCGTACACCCACAAGAGATTGTCGCGCATCGGGGTGGAATAATTGGCGGTCCACATTTCGGCCGGGCGACGGAATTTGCCGTTCCAGCTATGGATCAGTTCATGCGGTAACAAACCGCGTTCGGAACCATTGTCAGCCCATCCTTCAAAATAATCGGTCTCCCGGCTGTTTTCCGAACTGCGATGATGCTCCAGCCCGATGCCGCCCAATTCGTCGGTCAGCGCCAGCAAAAATTCATAGCGGTCGAAATGTTTGGACCCAAACAGGATCAACGCTTCGTCGACCAGCGCCTTGTGCGCGGCAATATGCTCGGGCTTTGCATCCAGATATTTGGCTTCATCCGCCCACACATTCAGCATCACCTTATTGCCAAGATCCCATTTGCGATAATGGGGTCCGGCAAACATCGGGCTATCCACCAATGTTTCATAGCTGGTCGTCGCATAATCGATGCGGTCGCCCGTTATCTTGCCGCCATCCAGGGCCGCAACGCCGGTCCAGCCGGACGGAAGGGTGATTGAAGGCTTCACTTCGATAGCGCGCGTGAAGTGACCTGCCGGATAGAGCGACACCTGTTCCCATTGCACATTCATCATCGCGGGCGTGACGACAATTCGCCCTTCGCTTTCGCGCACGGGTGAAGTGAACTGGAATTCCACGTCGACCGATTTCGTTCCGGCGGGGGTATCGACATGGAAGGCATAGACTTCAACCGGATCGCGCGTCCATTCGAGAAGCTTGCCGCCTGCACGGACCTTGAGCCCCGTCATTTCGGCCAAGGCGCCGCGCGGGCCATGCTTGCCCGGCAACCATTGGGGATAGAGCAGCGTCAGCGGCTTGCCCGCCTCGACCGGGATGGTTTGCTTCACGCGGAAAATCGCCCGCGCAACATCGGTCGCATCCACCTCCAGCACCATAGGCGCGGGCAGGGGACGGTCTTCCGGTTCGGGCACCCGATCGACAATCGGCACCGGTTGCGGTGCGCTTTTCTGGGCAAGTGCGCCAGAAGCAAGGCTGGAGGAAAGGGCGAGTGCGGCAAGTGCGCGCGTTATTGTGCGTGAATTCATGGACATGGGTTTTGGCGGATGTGTTTGCAGGCGTCCAGTGGAATGTGAGGGGGGCTGTTGGGGACAGTCCCTGAAGGGACAGTCCCCGTAGCCGTCACGCGGGGACTGTCCCCTTGGGGACTGTCCCCAACCTTAGCAGAAACCAAAGCACTATTCCCCTCTCCGGCAATTGGCGCTAGGGCGCTTGCCGATGGCAAAGATACAGACCCCGCAGCCCGTTCGTGGCACCCAGGATATGTTCGGTGAAACCGAGGAACGCTTCGCGCATGTTGTGGCGACCTTTGAACGGGTGCGGCGGCTTTACGGGTTCAAAGGCCTGCAATTGCCGGTGATCGAGCCGACCGCCGTATTTTCCCGCAGTCTGGGCGAGGCGACGGATGTCGTTTCCAAGGAAATGTACAGCTTCGAAGATCGCGGAGGGGATTCCATCACGTTGCGGCCCGAATTTACCGCAGGCATTGCGCGCGCCTATCTGACCAATGGCTGGCAGCAATATACGCCGATGAAGCTGTCGTTGCATGGCCCGCTGTTCCGCTACGAACGCCCGCAAAAGGGGCGCTATCGCCAATTTCACCAGATTGACGCGGAAATCATCGGCGCGGCGGAACCTGCCGCCGATGTCGAATTGCTTGTCATGGCGGACCAGTTGCTCAAGGAATTGGGCATTGATGACGGCGTTACGTTACAACTGAACACGCTGGGTGACACACCCAGCCGCGATGCGTGGCGCGCGGCGCTGGTCAGTTATTTCAACGACCATCGCGACGTCCTGTCCGAAGACAGCCTTGCCCGGTTGGAAAAGAACCCCTTGCGCATATTGGACAGCAAGGACCCCGATGACCGCGGCGTCGCCTATGCGGCCCCGAAGATCGACGATTTCCTGTCCGCCGAAGCCAGCGACTTCTTCGGAGCAGTGACCGCCGGACTGGATGCAGCGGGTGTGGCATGGACCCGCAATGCAGCGTTGGTGCGTGGCCTTGATTATTACCGCCACACGGCCTTTGAATTTGTCACCGACCGGTTGGGCGCACAGGGCACCGTGCTTGGTGGCGGGCGCTATGACGGGCTGATCGAAAATTTGGGTGGACCTGCAACGCCTGCAGTTGGTTGGGCCGCCGGGATAGAGCGGTTGGCGATGTTGTGCGTAGAGGGTAAATCTGAACTGCTGATCGCTGTGGTGGCGGACCACCCGGAATTGCAGCAAGATTCTGAAATGTTAGCTCGACACCTTCGAAAGAATGGGGTTGCCATAGCGACGTCTTTTAAAGGCAATGCTAAGCGGCAAGTCGAACTGGCAAAAAAAGCTAAGGTGGACAGCATATTATTTGTTCGACAGTCAGATCCATTATCCGGGTCAAGACTTTATCTGAGCGGCGAATCGTTAACGCTCGACGAAATCAGACAAATTCAGGCGGCTTTACCATTAGGCTGGCAGACCATGCTTGGTGGTGACTGAATAAGATGGTCAACTCACTCAATTGTCATTCCCGCGCAGGCGGGAATCCATGGCCTGACTTGTCGGAAATAGGGTTCGCACGAAGGCACGAAGGCACAAAGAAGTTGCGCCGTGTCTTAGTGTCTTTGTGCGAACCAAGATTGCCTCGAGTGTGGAGGTATCAGCCCATGGATCCCCGCCTACGCGGGAATGACAATATTGGGGTTTTGGGGTTGGCCCTATGAAAATCTCCCCCCAACGTATCGCTCTTATTGAATCGCGTTTTGCCGAGCTTGAGGCGCGGATGGCGTCCGGGCAACTCGAAGGCGATGCCTTTGTTACCGCTTCGAAGGAATATGCCGAGCTGGAACCTGTCGCTGTCGCCGCCAAAACGGTGCGGCGTCTGCGCAAGGAAATCGAGACGTTGCAGCATATGGTCAAGGATTCGTCCGATGCCGAACTGCACGACATGGCGGTCGAAGAGCTGGAGGATGTGACCCAGCAACTGTATGATGCCGAAACCGCGTTGGCCATTTCGCTGCTGCCCAAAGACGCCGCCGATGAACGCCCTGCGATGCTCGAAATCCGCGCGGGCACCGGCGGAGATGAGGCGGCTTTGTTCGCTGGTGACCTGTATCGGATGTATGAACGCTATGCCGCGGGGCAGGGGTGGAAAATCGAACCGATCTCGGTCAGCGCTTCGGATGTCGGCGGGTTCAAGGAAGTTGTTGCCTCAATCAAGGGCAATGGCGTGTTCGCCAAGCTGAAATATGAAAGCGGCGTCCACCGCGTTCAGCGTGTTCCGGTCACTGAAAGCGGAGGTCGTATCCACACCAGCGCGGCGACCGTCGCGGTGTTGCCCGAACCGACCGAAGTCGACATCAACATCGAGGCGCGCGATCTGAAAATCGATGTCTACCGCGCGTCCGGTGCAGGCGGGCAGCATGTGAACACGACCGATTCTGCCGTGCGGATTACGCATCTGCCGACCGGGATTGTGGTGACCTGCCAGGACGGGCGCAGCCAACACAAGAACAAGGAACAGGCGATGCAGGTGCTGCGCGCCCGCATGTACGAAAAAGAGCGTGAGGAAGCTCAAGGGGCCGAGGCCGAGGCGCGAAAGGCGATGGTCGGCTCCGGCGACCGCTCCGAACGCATCCGCACCTATAATTTCCCGCAAGGCCGGGTAACCGACCACCGCATCAACCTCACCCTGCACAAGCTACCCGAAATATTGGAAGGCGGCGGGCTGGGCGAGATGGTCGACGCGCTGATCGCCGAGGATCAGGCCGAGCGGATGGCGGGTCTGGGGGAGGATTAAATCTCCAGCCGCCCATGCTCCAGCCGTGGCAGCACATAGCGGGCGAACATGTCGCATTCGTTGATGTGCGGATAGCCCGACAGGATGAACGCCTCGATGCCCACGGCCTTATAGGCTTCCAGCTTGGCGAGCACCTGGTCCGGGTCGCCGACGATGGCCGCGCCGCAGCCGGAACGGGCACGGCCGATGCCTGTCCATAGATTATCTTCGATGTAGCCGTCATTGGCCGCCGCCGCCTCGCGCAATTCCGCCTGCCGCGCGACGCCAAAGGTTTGCGCGTCGAGCGATTTGTTGCGGATCGCCTCGCCGGTTCCCGCATCCAGCTTGGACAGCAGGCGGTCGGCATAGGCGCGGGCTTCGGCTTCGGTTTCGCGGACGATGACATGGCTGCGGAAGCCATATTTCAGCGTCCGTCCGAACTTCGCGGCGCGCGCGGTCATGTCGTCGATCAGGTCCTTTGCGCCCTGCACCGTTTCGGGCCACATCAGGTAGACATCGCACCCTTCGGCCGCCGCTTCCTTGGCCGCGGGAGAAAGCCCGCCGAAATAGAGGGGCGGGCATTTGCCGCTGACGGTCTTCATCCGCGGCGGGTCTAGGTCGATCTTGTAATGCTCGCCATCAATAGACAGATGCTCGCCATTCAGCAGCGTCTTGAGGATGTGCATCGCCTCCACCGTGCGGCGGTAGCGGGGTTCGCTGTCCATCTGGTCGCCGGGTAGGTCGGACGAGATGATGTTGACGTTCAGCCGCCCGCCCGAAATCTGGTCCAGCGTCGCAATCTGCCGCGCCAGTTGCGGGGGCCAGCTTTCACCAACGCGAACCGCCATCAGCAGCTTGATCCGCGTCGTCAGCACCGCAATCGCGCTGGCAAAGGCGGTGGTGTCGAGGCCGAGGGCATAGCCCGACGGCAGCAGGATATTGTCAAACCCGCCCTTTTCGGCGTTCAATACGATATTGCGGCAATGTTCCCAGCTCGATGCCAACATCGGGTCGGGTTGCCCCAGAAATTCATAGTCATCATCGCACAGGGCGGAAAACCAGCTGACTTCGACAGGCTTCATGGAAGGGGCACTCCTCTTGCGGCGACCAGCACGCTGTACCAATCGGCGCGGGTCCATGTGATTTTGAAGGCATCGGCGGCCTCGGCGATACGCGCCGGATTTTGCGAGCCAACGATGGGGATGGGACGCGCCGGATGCGCCATGATCCAGCTATAGGCGGCCGCCGTGCGCGACACATTATGCGATGCGGCAACACCCGAAAGGGCTGCGGCGACATTCTGTTCACGCGCATTGGAAGGATCACCGATCCGCCCGCCGCCCAAAGGCGACCAGGCAAGGACAGCCATATCCATGGCAATCGCCTGATCCAGTTCGCCATTTTCGATGGTATCGATCCGCAGCGGCGACAGTTCGGGCTGTGTCGACACAATCGGCACCGCGCTGAATTGCGCCAGCGTGCTGATCTGCGCCTGCGTGAAGTTCGACACGCCAAAGGCGCGGATTTTGCCTGCTTTGTGCGCTGCTTCAACCGCGCGCGCGATTTCCTGCGGGTGGGTAAGGATGTCAGGCCGGTGAATTTGCCACAGGTCGATGCGGTCGGTGCCGAGCCTTTGCAGGCTATCATCAATCGCTTTCGTCAGATACTCAGCGCTGCTGTTATAGGGCGTGGGCGGGGTGATGCCGCCCTTGGTCGCCAACACCATCCGGTCGCGCAGTTCCGGGGCATCGGCAAAGACGCGGCCCAGCAACTCTTCCGCTTTTCCAAAGCCCTGTTCGCCAAAACCGTAAATGTCTGCGGTGTCGAACAAGGTGATACCGGCTTCAAAAGCGGCGTCAATCGCGGCGCGCGCGGCGGTCAGTTCGAGTCCGGCAAAACGCCACATACCCCATGCGATGGACGATATTTCTATACCACTTTTGCCCAGTGGTCGGGAGAATGTCGGTTTGGGAAGTGTCATGTTTTTTTGCTCTTTTGTGAAGGTGGAGATGTGGATTCGCGGTTGACGAGTTCATGGGGCAGGCGCCGGTGTTCAATACCGCCTTCGCCAAATAGAAGGTCGGCGGCGGTCGCGGCAAGATCACGCACAGGCTGGCGTATCGTGGTCAAAGGCGGCCAAACGACACGGGCAAGCGTGGTGTCATCAAAACCCGCGACCGACAATTGTTCCGGCACTTGCAGCGAACGCCGGTGGGCAACGGCAAGGACGCCAGACGCCATATCGTCATTGGAGGCAAAAACAGCCGTCGGTGGATTTTTCAAAGACAGAAATTGCTCGGTTGCGGCAACACCACTTTCAAAATCAAATTGACCTTCTGCGATCAAGTCGGGATCGACGGAGATTCCGACGCGGCTGAGCGCGCGTTCATATCCTGCTTGCCGCTCGGCGCTGGCCATATGGTTGGGGTGCCCCATGATGAACGCGATTCGGCGGTGCCCGATATTGATAAGATGAGTCGTCATGTCATCCGCCGCTTGCGTATCATCCATGAATACTGATGAGGTCAGGGCATGATTGGTGCCCGGCGAAATACGGACGAAGGGAATATTGAGCGCCTCCAAAGCGGAGAGAACCGGAGCACAGTCGGTCACAGGCGATGAGAGGATAACGCCATCAACGTGGGTTTGCCTCACCATACCCCGCACTTGTTCACCTACATCCGAATCCGCGACATCGACGGGCTGCGCGATCAGGCGCATCCCCTCTTCATGGCACCGGTCCCAGCAGCCTTGCATGATCTGATGCATATAATAGGGTGAGTGATTGTCGTAAATCAACGCGATCTGGCCCGATTTGGTGCCGGCTAAAATGCGTGCGGCAATACTCGGTGAAAATCCGAGTTCGGCCATGGCGGCGTCGACCTTGGCCTTGGTGGTGGCGCTGACATAGGGGTGGTTATTAAGGACGCGGCTGACGGTCTTAACAGCAACCCCGGCACGTTTTGCCACGTCGCGAATGTTTGAACGCGTGTTCACGTGCCAAATTCCTCAGTGATGGAGGCGAACAATGGCGCATAGGCGCTGTCTTGGCGATAGAAAACGGGCGGGTTGCCAACAGGTGCACTTATCATATGCCGTCCGCCCGCATAATTGTCACCGGACCAAAGATGCCGCCATTGCCCATCGGGCAAGCGGACATTGCGTCCTTCCTCACCCGCTGCGACAACGGGCGCGACCAGCAAATCTGTTCCGTATAGATATTGGTCTTGTATGTCGTGAAATTCGGGATCCGCATAATGCAGGAACAAGGGGCGTTGAAGCGGCAGTCCGGTTGCGACTGCTTCGTCGGACAGCGCACGTACATATGGTGCCAGCCGGGCATGCACCTTGCTCATCCTTGCGAAATGGGACAGAAGTTCTTCGCTGCTATCGATCTGGAGATTGTCGGCGGGACGGTTTCCTTCATGGCTACGCATGACGGGTGCGAACGCCGCCATATCAATCCAGCGGTGCATAAGGTCCGCGGTGCGGACAACGCCGTGGAGGCTGGTATAGCCGCCCAAGTCGCTGTGATGATAGGCGTTACCAAGCAGGCCAGAAGACAGTGCGCCAGTGATGACGGTATTGATCCCGTCATGTCTTGAAAAATCGACGCATTGGTCACCGGCCCACAACAACGGGCAATAGGCCTGCACGCCGGAATAGCCCGCCCGCATGAAGAATGTCGCCTCGCCTGTTTTACCGCGCGAGGCGATGGCGTCGGCATTGACCTTGGCCCACAAGACGGGCCAGCGGTTATGCGCCTCCATAGGGTCGGATCCGTCGAACAACCGCACATCGGTGGGCAGATATTCGCCGAAATCCGCCATCCAGCCCGACAGGCCGAAATCGAGCATTTCCTGACCAATGATACGTTCGGAAAACCAGGCGGCAGCGGCAGGGTTGGTAAAATCGACGACGCCTGCGTCAAATTCCCCGAAATCGACCGCATATGGGCTGTCGTCATTTTGGTGCAACGCCAGATAATTCGCGGCCAATGCCTCTTGATAAAGTGCGCCGTCGACTGCGAGATAGGGGTTAACATAGCCCAGATAGCGGACGCCCCGTTCCGCCAGCCCGGCAATTTGCGCGGGCAAATTCGGATAGCGCGCGGCATTCCAGCGCCAATCCCAAAACAGTCGCTTGCCAAAGCTGGTTTGGCGGATGCCGACCCAATCTTCGCACCACAGTCCCGAAATGGCTGCACCGGATGCCGCAATTTTTTCAAAACGGTCAAACGTCGCTTCACCATCTTTCAGACCTACAATGGCGCCCGTTATCGCCCATTCGGGTAATGGCGGTTGGCGACCGAAACGGTCGGACATTTTTGTGACAAGATCTGGAAGTGACGCAGCTGCGAATAATTCAAGATCGATATCGGCGGTCCAGCATTCCACGCGGGCGCGGCCCGCTTCGGTTAAGTCGAGAACCGAATAGGCCGCCGTTTTAAGATGTACTGCATATCGTTCGGAACTTAACCAGGTCGGCTGCGGATAATTGGTGGTCCAGTAATCACCTCCCGCCAATCCTTCGGCGTCCATGATTTGTGTCAGTTCGGTTGTTTTGTCACGGCCCACTCCCGGCTCGGATGTCCAGAATGGGAAGCGCCTGCCGTTCAGGCGCAGATAGGACATTTGTTCCCCGCCGCCCCAAAAGGATTCCTGTTCGGTGCAATTCATTGTCAACCAGAGCCGGTTCACATTTACATCCGTGCACCTAACCTTCAAAACTGCCCGGTTTGATTCCTGTTCGATTTTAATCGCCAGGATCGTGTCGGGCTGCGCGCTGCTCCATAGCCGGATCGCGCCATTGTCCGAGACGCAGCGGTCGAGAACCAGCCGGCTTTCAATTGCATCGTCGATCCGGAAATTGCCCCGAACCATCTCAAGGTCGGGATGTCCTTTGCCGATTGAAAATGCCGGATTGCCGGTTCGATGGGATAATAGACACAGGTCATTGTGCCGAAGATCAAAACCATCGTCGTGCAAGACCGTTGAAAATGCCACTCTTCATTCCCTCACTCGCGGTGCCCGAAACTGGCGCCGGCAACCCGTTGGTTTTTCGACTATGACATGATTGCCACAGTTGTTGCCTAAATTCTGTCGCTATATGACACCGCTAGACATATCAAGCGTGATTGGTTACATCAAGATAGTTATCAACGACGATCACGCCGGTCGGCAGAATTTCTGTGGCGCTAAACCAAGGAAATTTTCCGAAAGCGGGCGGTAATTTAGGGAGGCACAAGATGCGAAATACAAAATTCAATTCCACGATTCTTTTCCGGGCAGGGTTGCTTGGTTCAAGCGCATTGGCGCTAGGCATTTCGGCACCCGCCATGGCGCAGGTCGAAGAAATTGTCGTTACCGCACAAAAGGTAGAAGAAAACGTGCAGGATGTGCCGATTGCAATTTCGGTTATTTCTGGCGAAGCGCTCGCGAATTCGGGAACCACCAGCATTGAAAATCTGAACCAGCTGGTTCCGTCACTTAACTTCCGCAAAGGCACGACCAATGCCAACTCGGCGCTCGTGTTGCGCGGCGTTGGTACAATTACCTTTGCAATCGCAATTGAACCCAGCGTCTCGACAGTTGTCGATGGCGTTGTGCTCAGCCGTCCCGGTCAGGCTTTTGCCGACCTTGTTGAAATTGAACGCCTTGAAGTGTTGCGTGGTCCGCAAGGCACGCTGTTCGGCAAAAATGCTTCGGCAGGTTTAATCAATGTCGTGTCAAAGGGCGGTACCGAAACATTTGAAGGCGAAGTTTCGGTTTCGGCATTCGAAGGCGACGAATATCGTTTGCGTGGCACAATCGCTGGACCTCTCGCGCCAAATCTTACCGCACGGTTGAATGGCTTTTTCGGCAGCTATCGCGGGAACATCACCAATATAAACGCCAATGCCGACGGCAATCGCAAAGTAAATGGTTACGAGCATTTGGGCGTGCGCGGATCACTTGACTATGACAATGGACCGACCCGCATCCGTCTGATCGCCGATTATTACAAAGCTGACGATGATTGCTGCGCCGAAGTTACCGGAATCAGCCGTGGCGCGGTTCTGGATGCCGAGCTCGGTATTGTTCCAGCACAGGGTGAAGATCAACGTTTCATCAACCAGAATCTTGAAACTAGCACGGAAGACCGTCAGTGGGGATTGACGCTGAACGCCGATTTCGACGTATTCAGCGACCACACATTGAGCTTCATCGCAGGCTATCGCGACTGGAGCAATGACGAGATCCGCGAAGGCGATTTCTTGCCGCGTCCGCTGGTTGGCTTTAACCAATTGCATGACAATGGAAATGTATCGACGTCGCAATATTCGGCAGAACTGCGAATTGCTTCGCCGCAGGATCAGGCGCTGACATACCAGTTTGGCGGCTTTTACTGGAAGTCGGAAAACTCGCAGGACTTTACCCGCAATGTAATCCGCTGCACGACATCAACCTTGCCGGTTGATCCGTTGACCGGCGGGCAACCTTGTGCCTTGACGAATAATCCGAATACCATCTTTGGAACAGCAACTTCGCGCAGCGATGTCGATGTCGAAAACTATGCGGTATTTGGACAGGCAACCTATAACTTCAATGACTGGATCGCCCTGACCGGTGGCTTGCGTTGGACACATGACTCGCTTGCGTTCGTGCACCAACGCGCACCCGCCACCAACGTTTTGACGGGTCTGCCTGTGACGGGTCTTGGTGGTTTGCAGTCGGTTGGTGCCGGCGGTTCGCTGACATCTAATCCTCCGGGGAACGGCACGAATATCTCGGCCAATTCGACCACCACCAACAATGTGTCGGGCAAAGCGGTTTTGACCGTGAAGCCTTCAGAGGACGTGCTCCTCTATGGCAGCTTTACGCGTGGTTATAAGGGCCCTGCATTCAACGTCTTCTTCAACCATGTCGCACCGAACAACGCGGTGCCGATTGATGAAGAAACGTCAGACTCGTTTGAAATTGGCGTAAAGAGCCAGTTTCTCGACCGTCGTGTCCAATTGAACGCCACAGCGTTCACGGTGACTTATGACGGTTATCAGGCGAACAACTTCATATCCTTGAACGGTGTAACGGTCAGCAACTTGACCAACGCCGGTTCTGTTCGCAGCCAGGGTTTTGAAATTGACGCGCTGTTCAATCCGGTGGGTAAGCTTAATTTCTCCGCAAGCGTCGCATATGCCGATGCCAAGGTTGTAAAGTTCAACCCGAACCCGACGACCAATGCACCAAACGCGCAGAACGGTACAAAGCTGCCATTGGCTCCGGAATGGTCCTGGAATATTGGTGCTGATTACGAAGCATCGCTCAGTTCCAACCTGGCCCTGCATTTGAATGCGGCTTATAACAACGTCAGCAGCCAGTTTTCCGGATTGGGCGAGACTGGTCGCCTCGACGGACATGGCATGATCAATGCCAGCATCGGTCTGTCTGATGCTGACGATAACTGGCGCTTTACGCTGGTTGGCCGCAATCTGGCCGACGAAAGCTATGTGACGCTCAACACCGATGCAGGTGTCCGGTTGCACATTCCGCGCGATGCGGATCGTTACTTCGGGGCAACTTTGCGCTTGCGTATGTAATCACCACATCTCACAGTCTTACGGCTGTAAAGGGGCTGGAATCCAAATCGGGTTCCGGCCCTTTTTTTGTCAAATTTTCAGGAAGGTAAACCAGGACGGGTGGTGCGAGACCATTAGCAAACCACCCGTCCTTGTTTGTGGGGTGTTGAACACTCTAACATATGCACCCGTCGTGCCAGTTTGTTACCATACATTAAAAACAATGACTTAGATCGTTATCACAGCGTTAACCCTGTTCACGGCTGTAAAGAAGTTCGACAAAAAGCCGACGCGCGCGGACCAATGACGTTTACATTTGTAATCGAATCGATTACGTCTGTAGTCGGAGAATCGATAATGACACTTGAACGCATCAGCGACGCCGAATTGGCTATTTTGGAAATTTTATGGGATCAAGCTCCGCTGACGGCAACCGATGTTGCGGCGCGGTTGCCTGATGATCGCGATTGGTCCTTGCCTACAGTCAAAACACTTTTGTCTCGTTTGCTGGCAAAGGACGCTGTGGAACATCGTGCCGACGGCAGGCGGTTTCTGTATTCTCCCCTGGTTGTCCGCGAAGATTATGTGTCGCATGAATCAAAGCGGTTGGTTGATCGCTTGTTCGGTGGCAAATTTATGCCGCTTGTCGCGCATTTGGCAGAGCAGGAAAAGTTGACCGATGCCGACATATCCGAAATCGAAAAATTGTTGAGGGAGTTGAAATCATGATTCTTGATTTCACACAGACATGGCTGTTTGACAGCTTACTGGTCACGACATTGCTGATGGCGGCAGTGCTGATGATACGCAGGCCGGTTGCAAAGATTTTCGGCGCCGGCGTGGCCTATGCGCTTTGGCTCGTTCCGGCGGCACGCTTGTGTATGCCGGGCATAGAAGGTTCGGCGGTATCCGGCGTGCAAGGCGCGCAAGGCGTCAGCGAAGTGGTTAGCACATCAATTTTGGCGGGATTATCCGCTCCTGGTCCAGCGATAGCCCTGGCCGAGTCCGCAGGGCAAGCGCCGACGATTGATTTTGTTGCTCTCGGCCTAACGGTTTGGCTCGGTGGTGCAGCGCTGCTTTTTATTATCCAGATGATCCGCTACGCATCCATGCGCGACGATTTGTTGTCCGAAGCTACCGAAATCGCAAATATAGACGGCGTGAGGATCGTGACCTCGGATCAGGTCGCCGGACCTCTCGCCTTCGGTCTATTCCAACGCTTTGTTGCTGTACCGCACGACTTTACGCGCAGCTATTCGCCAGAGGAGCGGGAGCTCGCAATCGCGCATGAAATGGCACATCATAAATCAGGCGACTTGTTTGCAAATCTCGTCGCTTTCATGATGCTGTGCTTGCAATGGTTCAATCCAATCGCATGGATGAGCTGGGCCGCTTTTCGCTTCGATCAGGAGGCGGCCTGCGATGCACGCGTGCTGGCTGGAAAGGGCGCCGAAGAACGGGCCATTTACGGTCAGGCTCTCGCCCGGACCGCATTTGACGGTGTGCCAACCTTTGCCACCGCCCTCAATTCCCCAAAAACTATCATTGAACGGTTGAGGAGACTCACGATGAAAGATGCCAGCACACAGCGCCGGATTTTTGGCAAATTGGGCATTTTGGCCGCCGCAGCGATTATATTGCCGTTAACCGCAACCATTGTTCCTGCCGTTGTCGCTCAGGACGAGGCGACCGCGGAAGAGGGCGCAAAAGAGGGCGAAGCTGCAAATCCCCGCAAAGACATACGCATAATCAAAGTGAAACGCGACACAGAGACAGCGGATGTCATGGGGAAGGATGGCGCCGAAGAGGTCACGAAAGTTGAACGCGATGGCAAGGTTTTTGTCTTTCACACCGACAAAAAGCTGTCCGATGCCGAAGTGGAAAAGATGATAGCAAATGCAGAAATATCGCGCGCAGAAGCGGACAAGGCATTAGCCGAGGCGGATACTGCACACGCCGCCGCCGCCGTTGCAATCGCTGGATCAGCCCATGCCCATGCCCAAGCCGCCGCAGAGCGCGGGCGGATCGAAGCCATTCGGGTGATGAGCACTATGAATATTGCGTCTTATATTCCGGAGATCGACATCAAGGAAATAACCAAGGATTGCCGTGACGGTGTACCGGTCACGACCGATGTGAGCGGTTTTGATGGAAAAAATAGATCACGGATCAAGCTGGTGCTGTGCGGCAAAGGTCAGGCGAAAATCGCCCAGCTTGAAGCGATCAAAGGTCTTCGTGAGGCGCGTGGTGATATTAGCAAGGACAAGGACATTCCGGAAAACATACGCAAGGAAGTGGTTGAGAAAATCGAACAACAGATCCGCAAGCTGGAAACCAGCGCAAACGCCGCGGACTAACAGGGCGAACTGGACCGGACACAAGCTCCCCTTTTCAAAAATGTCCGGACGGGGCGGTTTTTGCGAACCGCCCCTTTTTCTTTTTGTCCGTTTACGCCATAACTTGATGATGAATTGGCCCGATACTATTCGCGCAGGCGAAACTGAACAGCACGAACCGCTCGTTCGCCGGGTGCTGGCACCAAATCCGTCGCCTTACACCTATACCGGCACACAAACATGGATCGTGGGTGCGGGTAACGATGTTGCGATTATCGACCCTGGCCCGACCGGGAGCGGCCAAAGCGTAGGTGACCCTGCCGACATACATGGTGAAGGCCATGTCGAGGCGATTTTGCGCGCGGTCGGCGGCAAGACGGTGACGGCGATAATGTGCACGCACACGCATCGCGATCATTCCCCCGCGGCATCCCCCCTGAAAGCTGCAACCGGTGCGCCGATTATCGGATGTGCACCACTGGTGTTGACGGATGACGGCCCACGGGCTGATAGTGCATTTGACCCCGATTACGCCCCCGACCGGATTTTGACCGATGGCGAACGGATTTCGGGGGACGGCTGGACAATTGAAGCGGTCGCAACGCCGGGGCATACTTCCAACCACTTATGCTATGCGCTCATCGAAAGCGGCGCCCTGTTTACCGGCGACCATGTGATGAAATGGTCGACCAGCGTTGTCAGCCCTCCCGATGGTGACATGAGCGCCTATATGGCCAGCCTGCAAAAATTATATGATCGCGACGACCGCGTTTTTTATCCGGCGCACGGTCCGGCTGTCGACAATCCCCGTCAACTGGTGCGCGGTATGATCGGTCACAGGCGGCAGCGCGAACGCCAGATCGTAAAGCTTTTGGAAACAGGCGAAGGGCATATTCCCGATATGGTTGCCATGATGTATAAGGGCCTAGACCCGCGGCTAACAGGGGCGGCCGCACGTTCAGTGTTGGCGCATCTGGTGGATCTGCAAAATCGTGGTGAGGCGGTGATGCGCGGTGATCTGTGGCATCTTTCAGGTAATGCACCAATCCATTGAGCTATCCGCCAATGGGTGTTAAACCCCGCCCGGGTCAGCGTGTATATCGGGAGGGATATATGGCGACTATTGCGCCTGCCGCAGCAACAAGCAATGACCGTTTTTTCATGCGGATGGCAATTATCATTGCGTTTACAATCATTTCCGGTTTTGTTTTGCATTTCGCCATGGGGCGGTCTTCGCTCGGCGCCCGGCCACTTGTTCATGTTCATGGACTGGTTTTCATGGGATGGGTTGTGCTGTTCCTGATCCAAGTGCGGTTGGCAACTGGCGGATCGCTGGCCTTGCACCGGCGCCTCGGTTGGATTGCGGCAGGTTGGGCCTGTCTTCTGGTTGTTATGGGATTGGCGATTACGATTGATGTTGCCATGCGCGGTGGCACGCCCTTTTTCTTCCTGCCTCAATATTTCCTGATTGCCAACCCGATGACGATGCTGTGTTTTGTCGCGCTTACCACTGCGGCGATCCGTCTGCGGCGCAGCACCGACTGGCACAAACGGCTGCATCTTTGTGCGACAGTTTCAATCATCGGGCCGGGGCTTGGGCGGTTGCTGCCATTGCCTTTGATGGGGCCATATTCTTTTGACATCGTCATATTCGTGTCATTGCTGTTTCCCGCTGCGGGCATGATCCACGATTGGCGTCAAAGCGGGCGGGTTCATCGTGCTTGGGCGTGGGGCGCTTTAGCTATCTTCCTGATCGTGCCAACTTCGCAGATTATCGCACGGTCGCCGGTGGGGGATATGATCTACGCTGCGGTGACACAGGGCCATCCCGGTGAAAAAGTGCCCGGTCTTGAATTCCCGCCGTCGCCGCTGACCGAATAATAAGTCTTGACCCTAATTGCACGGTGGACGCGCATGAAGCGGGCGCTTATTGCTTGAGCGAACTTGAATAACTGGATTCCGATTATGAACGCCCCGATCCGTGAGAATCTGCAAGCTGTCGATTTGCTTGGTGAAATTAGCCGGCTGAAGACAGAACGTAACGCCGTCATCTTGGCGCATTATTATCAAAAACCGGAAATTCAGGATTTGGCCGATTTTGTGGGGGACAGCCTTGAGCTGAGCAAACGGGCCGCGGAAACCGATGCCGATGTGATTGCGTTTTGCGGGGTCAAGTTCATGGCTGAAACCGCCAAAATTCTCAGCCCTCAAAAAACAGTTATTTTGCCGGATATGGCGGCGGGTTGCTCGTTGGAAGATGCCTGTCCGCCGGGGAAATTCAGGGCGTTCCGGGAAGCGCATCCCGATCATATCGCGCTGACCTATATCAATTGTTCAGCCGAGGTGAAGGCATTGTCCGACATCATCGTGACGAGCAGCAGTGCCGAAACCATTCTTGCACAAATCCCGCCGGAACAGAAAATTATCTTCGGCCCGGACCGTCATTTGGGTGGCTATCTTTCGCGCAAGTTTGACCGCGAAATGTTGCTTTGGCCCGGTGTGTGCATTGTGCATGAAGCTTTTAGCGAAACCGAATTGCTCAAGTTGAAGGCGCAACATCCCGGCGTACCCGTCGCAGCGCATCCCGAATGCCCGCCGCATATCATTGATCACGCGGATTATGTAGGTTCCACCAGCGGGATATTGCAATTTGCCAATGCGATGGAAGGCGACACTTTAATCGTCGCGACCGAACCGCATATCATCCATCAAATGGAAAAGTCGGAGCCGACCAAGACGTTTATTGGTGCGCCCGGTGCCGATGGCAATTGTGCGTGCAATATCTGCCCCTATATGGCGCTGAATACAATGGAGAAGCTGTATTTGGCGCTGCGCGATCTGCAACCGCAGATCGAGATGGATGAAACCATAAGGCTCGCGGCCAAAAAGAGTCTGGACCGGATGCTTGAAATGGCAAGCGGTTCGGTCGGCAAGGGCGATTTGGGGCGGGCTTGAATTTGATTGGAACGGTCCAATTATTGTCCGATTGCTTCAAAGCTAACTTTGAGTTTTGTTCCGGTGGCTTTGGCAAACTTTGTCAAAGTGGACGTTGAAGGCCTGGATCTTCCACCTTCAAGCCGCGCAACCACGCTTTGGGTTGTACCCATACGCTGAGCAACTTCTGCTTGTGTCAAACCCGCTTTTGATCGCGCCTCTATCAAGGCGCGGGCCAGAATGAATTCTTCTTCGAGCGCATCATATTCACGAACAAATTCCGGATCTTTGAACCATTGGTCGCTTAGTTTTGAAAATGATAGTGCTTGGGTCATCTAATTTGCTCCGCCCGTTTCAAGGCCAATTCAATTTCTGAACGTGGGGTCCTTTGAGTTTTTTTGAGAAGTGCGCATACAATGATTACGTGTTGTCCAGACGCTGTAACATAGATTGCACGAGCGATACCATCCCGACCCGTGAAACGCATTTCCCAAAGTTTGCCCTGCAAATGCTTGATATATGGTTCACGCATCGCGGTAAGGCCGAGTTGTTCAATCATATCGGCCAAACGCCGCAACTTTGCTTTTATCTCAATCGGTAATTCAGCAATTTCACGCTCAACAACACTGTCGAGATAGCCTACTTCCCAGTTCATAGATATTAAATAGCAAAAATGCTATTTTTGTCAATATGGTCTGCGTGATGATTCTGCTTTCCTAGTCCATGTGCTTTGGATTAGCTGGGATATAACGTTTCTTTACGAATCTCAAATTGCCCAAATATGCCTCGCAAAATTAAGCATGCCTCTAACGTAGGTCCGACAATGAAGTTCATGATTAAAGATTTTCACATACGCACATTTGTGGCGGCAACTCTTTCGGAGGATTTGGGGCCCACCGGGCGGGACATCACGTCCGAAAGTGTCATTCCGACTGATGTCAGATTTGCAGGCGTAATGGGAAGCCGGGACCCTATAGTTGTTGCCGGACTTCCAATTGCAGAGGCTTTTTTCAAGCATCTCGATCCCGGTATGAAGGTTGAAATACAGGTCGCCGAAGGGCAGCAAGTTGCATCTGGAACTGATCTGATGTGGTTAAAAGGACGCGCGCGCGCGATGCTCACTGCCGAGCGTTCGGCCCTTAATACGGTGCAGCATTTGTCAGGTATTGCGACCATGACGCGCAAATATGTCGACGCGATTGCCGGAACCGGATGCACGTTGCTTGATACCCGCAAGACGATCCCCGGTCTCCGCATCCTGGAAAAATATGCAACGCGCATGGGCGGTGCGATCAATCACCGGATGGGGTTATGGGATGGGGCCATGATTAAGGATAATCATGTTGCGGTCGCTGGCGGTGTTGAGGAGGCGGTGCGCCGCGCAAAAGAAGCAGGAATTGCTGAAATTATACTGGAAGTTGATCGCCTATCCCAAATCGAACCGGGCATGGCCGCTGGGGCGACCCATTTGTTGCTCGATAATATGGACATTGATGAATTGGCCGAGGCAGTATCGCTTGTGGCCGGGCGTGTGCCGACCGAGGCATCAGGCGGTGTGACGTTGGAAACAATTCGCGCAAAAGCGGAAACGGGTGTGACCTATATTTCGGTCGGCCGTTTAACGCAAAGTGCGCCAGCGGCCGATATAGGGCTGGATTTTGCTCAGACCTAACCCCGTGCAGATGGTCTTTGCGTTTATTGCAGTGGTCGCATTGTTTTCAGCGACCCCTTCTTTTGCGCAGGCATGGCAATGCCGTGCGCCGAAATATTTGCCGCGACCGGCGCTGGAATTGCCTGCACCCGGGCAGATGCGCAAGACGCCAATCAGCGGCTATACACTCGCGCTCAGTTGGAGCCGGGAATATTGTCGCGGTCGACAGCGTGATCCGGCAATGCGCTTTCAATGTTCCGGCGAGATTGGCGATTTCGGATTTGTGCTGCATGGGCTTTGGCCTGAAACAACTGGCCCGAATTATCCGCAATATTGCCGAAAGGTCGGTGTATTGCGGCGGGACATAATCAGTCAAAACATCTGCATGACCCCGACACCGCAGCTTTTGCAGCATGAATGGGCCAAGCACGGAACCTGTATGGCCAAAACACCAGAGGCCTATTTCGGGGCAGCAAGAGTTCTTTTCAACGCAATCCAATTTCCGGATATGGACAGGTTGTCGCGGGAGGTCGAAAGGGGCACGCCTCTGACCGTTGCCGGATTGGCACAGGCGTTTGCCGACCTGAATGACGGGCTGCCGGCACAGGCGGTCAAAATCAAAACCAATGGTAAAGGCTGGTTGCAAGAGGTGCGGATATGTTTGGGTAAAGACCTGAAGCCACGCCGGTGTCCGCGCTTCGCCAAGGGTGCAGCGGATAGGGCGGTGATCAAGGTGTGGCGAGGGCGTTAGGTCCTGACCCTAGCCTTCGATAATGCGCGTTCCGGGATGATGCTTGTCGAGATGCTTTTTAATAATCCGCAGGTTCTTGCTGTTGGAACGCCATACAAGGTCGAACACATCGCCGACCAGGGGTACAGCGCCGATGGCGGTATCGACACCCACATTGGCGGCCATGCGGATCAGCTGCCATTTTGACATCCCAAGGTTGCGCGCTTCCCACACAATATAAGCGCCCATCGCTGCCGTAACTACATCGCCCAGCACCGGGACCAGACCAACCACCGTATCCAAGCCAAAGGGAATTTTTGTGCCCGGAATATGAAACGCCCGCTCAAGTAATTTTTCCATCGCCTCCACCCGGACGCGCACCGAATGCGGGTCGCTACCCATGCCCGGTAAATCTTTGGCGATTTGACTAAACTGTTCTTGCGAAAGTGGCATGGGGCGCACTCCTTTACCCTTATGTTGTATCGCGCCCCAGATATTGCAACAGGTGCCAACCCCGACCATTTGCGACATGGCCCAGTAATCCGGGCCGTGCAACCGACCAGCGCAGGGGATTGGCGATAGGAATGAAATTCCGCATTTCCTGTAATTCGGCCTCTGCTTGCGCCAGCAACTGGGCCCGTTGTTCTATCGTCGCGGCCATGCGCGCTTCGAACACAAGCCGATCGGCATCCTTGTTACAAATGGAGCTTACGGTGCAGGAAAGCTGATCCAGATACCAGGCCGGGCTCGATTGATCGGCGGTGCGATCTATCAAGCGCAGATCGTGCGGCCGGTCAATCGTGACCCTTTCAACCTCCAGACCGATCGAGGCCATATCGGCGCGCAGCCGGGCAAAGAATATGCGCCCGCCATATCCACGCGGCAAAGCGATACGCAAGGGCCGCACCTCACCATTACTGCCTTCCCATTGTCCGATAATCGTTTTTGCTCTGGTCTTGCGACTTTCAATCTGTTGCGAAGACCAGTCAGGTCGTGGTGCTGGCAGCCGGTTGGGCAGGCTTTCGGGAACCAGAGTCAAAGTTTCGCGCCACGCCACAATATCAAAAGCCGTAAGAAGCTTTGGCCGGTCAATCGCCATAGCGATGGCATCGCGGTTATCGCGGGAGGAAAGAAAAGGGCCGCCTTCGACAAACAGCAATCCGAACAGACCCGGCACCGGATCAAATTGGATTTCATTCGCATTGATTTGCGCCGCATCGAGCAAAGGAAAATCTTCGAAACGGCCGCCTTCAACCAGATCGCTTTGCCCTTCCATATAGCGTGCGAGGGCGAGCGAAGCGGAGCTGCCACGGACGGTAACGGTCTCCGGTTCCAGGATATTATCGCCCTTTTCGTCAATATTTCTCAACCGCAGCTGCATCGCATCGCCAAGCCGTTTGGCCTGCATGGGACCCGATCCGAATCCGCGCCGGGCAAGGCCGAATTCCGGCTGTGCCATCATTTCGAGCAAATAGGGCATGGGTGCCTTAAGCCGAATTTCGATGACTTTGCCTGTCATCGGCACAACCCGATCAATGACCGCCAATTCGGAGTTGAACCGACCCTTGCGCAATTCCTGAATGCGTGTTGTCAGCAGGTCGGCAACTTCGTTGGATGTCACCTCACGCCCGTCATTCCAGCGAGTCTTATTCAGGCGGAAAATGTAACTTAAGCCGTCATCCGTCACAATCCACCGGTTGGCAAGTCCAGGGGCAACACGTCCTTTATTGTCAAAGGTTACGAGCCCTTGGGCCGTGGCACCGCGAAGATAGGCCGAAGCCAGTGGTAACGGCATTGCCGAAATGTTGAAAGGGCGCGGCCTTCCTTCGATGATATCGACGCGAACCCGGCTGTTATCGACCCCTTTGGAACATCCGGCGAGGAGAAAAATAGTCAGAATAAGGGGCAAACACCGCATCATATTTCTATCATAGACGGAACGGCTTGCGGTACAATCCATCCATTATTCGACCGAGCAAGCAAATACCAGAATTTCATTGGGCTCAGGTGGCAAAACTTCGCGAACGGCCTTGTTCATATTGTCGATCTTGCCCAACGCGTCTGGATCGGAGTTACAGCTTGTAACGTCGTATCTTTTGCGTGATGCGCGCGCCGCGCCCATTGCATCAATGCCCAACAAATAGCGTTCAATGCGATATGTTTCGCTCTTGGGCGTGTAACTGACCAAAGAAACGTTTGCATCGTTGTTGGGAACGAAAGAGCGGGTCCAGTTGCCGGCATTATCAACATATTGGGTTCGCCCGTTTATGCATCCCTCTGCTGTCCAATCAAAACGGACGTCGGCGGTATCCGAAATCGTCACCCGGCTGCGCTCCGGCTGGATTACGCATCGCCGTTTTCCTGTCTCGCCCGCTACAGCTTCTTTGGGTTCATCTTCGGATTGGGAAATCTGTTCGGTCATTGCGGCGCGAACACGTTCGTCGACTTCTTCAAAAGATGGTTTGGAAAAAAATAATGTTATAGCCGAAACCGCAGCAACGGCAGCAATTCCGGCCGCAATCTTGAATCGATCGCGCTGTTCGCGTTCGATAAACTGCCACGCTGCACCACCTGCCACCGCGGCTAGAATGAGCAGCAGCCCGGCAAGCGCGATGTGATTTTCACGCTCGGCAATAACGGCATGTTCGGCATCCCGCCGGACCTTTCCTTCGCGGCTGCTTCTAAGCTCGCTTGCAACTCTGGCCTCCGCCTCGATTTTTGCACGCGAAGCAGCTTCGCGTTCCGCTTCCGCCCGACTGAGTTCTGCAACAGACCGGCATTCGTTGATGACGGTGTTCAGTTCAACTTTCAGATCCTGCAGGAATGTAGCGACCTCGCGAACCGAAATCGCAAAATAGAATTCAGCGCCTCCGTCATCGGCGGTCGAGCCAAAACTGTTGATACCGATTACCCGTCCGCACGCATCAACCAAAGGCCCGCCGCTGTTGCCCGGTGCTATTGGTGCCGTGTGCAAAAGGGATTCAACCGTTTTGGAACTGCGCCCCGAAGAAATGCTGCCGCGTGTTTTGACAGGAGCAGATGGGCGCAGGACATCATCTTCATCCTGTTCCAATGCGATGTCGACATTCGCAGGATATCCGATCGCAAAGACATCAATACCGTCCCCGATTATGCCGGAAAAGAAACTGGCGGGAATGAGGCGTCCGGATTGCGTTAATTGCAAAAGCGCCAAATCCTTGCCGGGCGAAGCGGCGACCAATCGAGCTTTGTAGGTTGCATTCCCTTCAGTTGGGATGACGGTGAATGTTACGCTTTCATCGATACGGGCCGGGTCGACAACATGGGCGTTGGTAATGACTTTGTCAGCAGAGACCGCAACGCCTGATCCGTGGCCGATCAATGTACGCTGTCCGTCGGCCGAACTGAATACGGCAATCCGGACGACGCTGCGCGTGGCAGCAGCGATATCGGTTGCTTCGCCGCGGGACTGGGACATTGCAAACGGGGAAAGTATGAGCAGAAGAGCCAGTATATATCGCATACGCCCATCGACCATAAAAGCGCGCACCAATCAACAGGACATCAGCGCCGCTGCTCATTTTCCTGCTGCCGGGGCTGTATCGCGACGCCATCACGACCCAAATTGATATCAAGCGGAACACCGCCGACTTCGGTGTTGACGGTTACACCTTCTTTTTCATCAAAGCGGATATCGCTTTTGCCAATATCAATGGGAACATCTGGTAATTCGGTCAGGTCCAATGGTGCCACAGGCCCCTCGGGGTCTGGCTTTACAGCCGGTTTCGGCTTGGTTCTGGGCGCTGCACCTTTAATTGCCTGACTCATGAAATCCCGCCAGATCCGTGCGGGAAGGCCACCCCCGTTTACGCCGCGAAGGGGGCTGTTATCGTCGTTGCCGATCCAAACACCGACGACCAGATCGCCGGCAAACCCGACAAACAAGGCATCACGATTATCTTGGCTGGTACCGGTTTTACCATAAGCGGGAATGGACAAGCGGGCGGCGCGACCCGTGCCGTCGGTGACGGTTTCACCCAGCAATTCGAGCAGCATCCGGTGGGTCCGACCACTAAAACTGCGCGGTCCGGAAAATAACCATTCTATCCAGCCCTGTTCTTCCTGCTGGAAGGCGTGCGGTTCAACCGGCCAGGCGTTTCCTGCGACACCGGCATAAGCCGACGTAAGTTCCAGCAGTGAAATTGCCGAACTGCCAAGCGCAAGACTGGGGTCGAGATTGAGCTTGCTCGTTACACCCAAATCTTCCGCTGCCTTTGCCACAGCTTCACCCCCCACTTGTTGGTACAGGCGAACCGAAGCCACATTGCTTGACCGGGCAAAGGCTTCTTTCAGGCTTATGTCGCCCCGATAATTATCCTCCGAATTTTTGGGCCGGTAGAGTCCTTCATTGATTGGCGTGTCGGCAATCAATGAATTCGGGGTCATTCCTGCGCGCAAGGACGCCAGATAGACAAACAGCTTGAACGTTGATCCGGGCTGCCTTTTGGCTTGTGTAACACGGTTAAAGGCGGAATCCTTATAGCTGCGGCCACCCACCATAGCCACAACTTCGCCATTGGGGCGCATGGCGACCAGCGCAACCTGGGCCTTTCCGAGGCCGCTAGTGCCAGTTACGCGGCGCGCAATCTGTTGCAGGCGCGCGTCCAATGTCGTTTTGATGCGGACATCGGCATAGCCACTTTCGGTTAAAAGCCGCGCTTGCGGAACGGCCCAATCCGCAAAATAGGTACCAGTAGGAATGCTGTCGCGAACGCGGACATCCAGTCTTGCGACCGGCGTTGCATCGGCTTTTGCCTGTGTGATTGCGCCATTGGCCACCATGGCGCGAAGCACAAGTTTCGAGCGTTTGGCCGCGCGTTCCGGATTTTTCGTGGGAGCGAGGCGGGATGGGGCCTGTACCAGCCCTGCCAACATTGATGCCTGTGCCAATGTCAGCCGTTCGGGCTGGCGGTAAAAATAATGCAGGGATGCGGCGCGCAATCCATACACATTGTCGCCGAAATAAACGTTGGAAAGATAGCGTTCGAGGATTTCGTCTTTGGTCAGCCGACCTTCGAGCCAGAATGCGATAAGCATTTCGCGCGCCTTTCGGGTCAGGCTGCGTTCGGGAGTCAGAAATGTAAATTTGGCGAGCTGTTGTGTAATCGTGCTGCCGCCTTGTGTAATACCGCTGCCGATTGCGTTCGACCAGGCGGCGCGCGCGAGACCTCTGGGGTCGATACCCCAATGCGAATAGAACCGCCGGTCTTCAATCGATAGAAATGCCTGCACGACGTGTGGCGGTAGGGTGCTGACATTGACCGGCCTGTCGACAATGGCGCCGTTGCGGGCGATGGGCGTGCCGTCCGACGCCAACAAAGTAATGCGCGGTGGCGCGATAGGCTGCAGCGACTTTGACAAAGGCGCCGTGATCGCGAGCCACAGGATAAGCAGGATGAACAGCGCCAAAGATGCCGCTACGAAACGCGAAAACCACCACCAGCGGGATTTGCCCAAAAATTGTTTTTTGGGTTTTGGCGGCGGCGCCTCGCCATCCCAAGGTTTCGGGTTGTCGGGGTACAGTCCTGCATATGCCTGATCGAAGGCCGCAAGGCGGCTGTCGATATCGGTCGCCGCAGCGGAAGAATTGTCTCGTTTGAAAAACATCGATAGGCTGTATTATCTATATAAGACGCTAAAGGCGAGTACAAAAAAACGCATCATAGAAAGCTATAGGGGTCTACATCCACGCCGACGCGGACGCTACGGGGAAATTGTAGGCCACCCAGCCATTGGCGGATAATCGCCTGCATTTCCACTGACCTTTGGGCGTGGACCAATAATCTTTGCCGGTACCGGCCGCGCAGCATGGCGAGCGGAGCTGGCGCAGGGCCATAGACATACATGCCCTCGGTCTGCGGGGCTGCTCCGCCCACGGCACGCGCGGCTTCTATCGCCTCGCGTTCGTCCTCGGATGAAATAATGATCGCGGCAAAGCGGCCAAACGGTGGAGCACCGGCCGATTTGCGCTGTTCGGTTTCGGCATCGTAAAATGCATCGCGGTCGCCGGCCACAAGCGCGGCGATTACAGGGTGGCCCGGATTGCGGGTCTGGATAAAGACCTCGCCCGGCTTTTCGCCTCTGCCTGCCCGCCCGGCAGCCTGCGCTATCTGCTGAAAAGTGCGTTCGGCAGCACGCAGATCGCCGCCTTCCAAGCCCAGATCGGCATCAATCACGCCGACCAGCGTCAGTTCGGGAAAATGATAGCCCTTGGTCACCAATTGGGTGCCAATGATAATGTCGACAGACTTGTTTTCCACACGAGCGACAAATTCCGCTGCTTTTTCAGGCGACCAGAGCGTGTCCGACGTTGCAATGATGGTCCGTGCTTGCGGCAGCAAACGGTTAACCTCGTCCGATATGCGTTCCACACCCGGCCCGCACGCGACCAATGTATCGGACTCGCCACATTCGGGGCATTCTTCTGGCGGGGGCATGACATGGCCGCAATGGTGGCACGCCAGACGGCGCACCAGCCGATGTTCCACCATCCAGCTGGTGCAATTGGGGCATTGGAACCGGTGTCCGCAGGTCCGGCATAATGTCAGCGGCGCAAAGCCGCGGCGGTTCAGAAAAAGCAAGCTTTGTTCGCCGCGTTCAAGACGTTCTTCAAGCGCCTTTAGCAGGGTCGGCGCGATCCAGTGCTGCCGTTCCGGGGCGTCGAGTGTCAGGTCGATTGCCTTGATTTCGGGCATTTTGGCCGCGCCGAACCGCGACGGAATTTCCAGACCCCTATACCGCCCGATGGTGACCATATGACGGGTTTCCAGCGCCGGTGTCGCCGATGCCAAAATGACAGGAAATCCTTCAAACCGCCCCCGCATTACCGCGACATCGCGGGCGTGGTACCGCACGCCATCTTCTTGCTTGAAGCTGGTTTCATGGGCTTCATCAACGATGATAAGGCCGGGATTCGCAAATGGCAGGAACAATGCAGAGCGTGCGCCAACCACCACTTTTGCAGTCCCGTCGGCAATTGCGCGCCACACCCTGCGCCTTTGGGTCGAACGCATATTGGAATGCCATGTCGCAGGTTCGACGCCAAACCGTTCTTCAAATCGTTTCAGAAAGGGTTGCGTGAGCGCGATCTCGGGTAACAGAACCAGGACCTGTTTATTCAGCCGCAACGCCGCTGCGACCGCTTCAAAATAGGTTTCTGTCTTTCCGGAACCGGTGACCCCATCAAGGACAAATGTAGAAAAACCGCCATCGCGCACCGCTAAGGTCATGGTGTCAGCAGCGGCTTGCTGGGCTTCGTTCAGGACGGGGTTTGCAAAATCGGGCTGCGGTTCGAGAAAGGGCGTATCGACGCTGATTGTGACGGGTTCAAAGGCTCCGGCTTTTATCAGGCCGCGAATGATATTGTCGCTGACTCCGGCCTCTGCCGCCAATTCGCGCACCAAACCTTGCGCGTCTTCAAGGGCATCGAGCGCAGCCGCGCGTTGCGGTGTCAATCGCGCCGGCTCAACATTGGTTCGGCGATATTCCGTTATCGTACCCGATGTGGTAAAGGCTGCAGACGATGCCAAAACCATACGCAACACAGCGGCGTGCTGCGTCAGATAATAATCGGCTACCCAATCAACCAGTTTCCGCAAACCCGGACCGATGGGCGGACATTCGACGATCTCCAGCACGGCGCGCAGTTTCTTTGCTTCTACAGGCTCGTCATCGAAAATATCTTCATCCCAGACAACACCCGGCAGCTTGCGTGGACCCAGCGGAACCATGACGACAGTGCCCGGCTTTGCCACCATGCCATCGGGCAGCCGATAGTCGAGTGGCCCGATCACTTGCGTCAGCAGAACGACGCGGACACGGGGTGGAGTGGGATTCATGGGAAGCATATAGGCAGACAAAAGGGCAACGTCACCACTTCATCCTCTGCTGCCTTTTTCGCCGAATGTAAAACTAACGGAATCGAACAGCGAAGCGCAATGCATTGATGGATAACGTAGAATTTTCATGATACCAAAGCGTATAAAAGGAGAGCCAGATGACCACCAACCGCCGCCAAATCCTGCTGTCGGGCGCTGCCCTGTTTGCCCTTGCACTCCCCGGCTGCCAGAGCATGCCTACATTCAGCCTGACCGAAGCGATCCGGCGTTTGCTGACACTGGCATCGCAGAATGCCTTTGCCCTGCTGCTGCAACCGGGCGGATTCTATGACAGTTCGGTGGCGCGCATTTCCTTGCCCGATCGCTTCGGCGGAGAACGGGGTGCAGGGATTTTGTCCGTCGTCCTGCAAAGTCGCCAGTTTCGCGACCGGCTGCAACGCCAGCTGAACCGTGCCGCCGAAAAGGGCGCTGAACGCGCGGCCCCGTTGGTCGCAGATGCCGTGCGTAATATCAGCATCGAAGATGCCGACGCCCTTGTGCGGGGCGGGCCGCAGGCTGCTACTGCGTTTCTGCGTGGCAAGATGGGACCCGCGCTTCTTGAATCCATGGTTCCGGGAATTTCCGACGGTCTGCGGCTGTTCGATGATCAGGTGATCGGTCAGGCAGTGCGCTCGGTTACGGGTTTCGACATCGCTGCGCTGGCACAGGACATTTCCCGCAAGGCAGACGATAGCATCTGGGCCGCAATCGGTCTGGAGGAATCGGCCATCCGGGCGGACCCGCAAAAGACCAACGATCCATTACTAATGGGCGTGTTTGGACTTTTGAAATAGGCGGCGCGTCGGGCACTATATTATGAAGAGCGAAATGTGCCGAATGTCGCAACAAGTCATTGAAATGTAGGAATTTACCTGTCACTTTTGGATGCAGGAGATAAATTATCAGCGATAATGAATTACCCATTTGAAGCTTCAGCCAAGTCAAGAGAAAGATGGTTTCGGGGACCGCCTTTCCAACATGGAAAGATGCGATCCACTGTGAACTTCCCGCTATTGTCGCCGGTTTGCGGAACCTGGGTTTTCGGCCTTTTATCGCTGTCAATTGGGACGGGCATTTGCCAATAGACTTCAAACCGAATCCTCAGATCAGGAAATCAAGAAAATGAAATTCTTTGCCGACACCGCTGAAATCGCTGACATCAAGGAACTGGCCGCGACGGGTCTGCTGGATGGTGTTACCACCAACCCTTCTCTGATCGCGAAATCGGGTCGTGACTTTATCGAGGTAACGCGCGAGATTTGCGCGTTGACCCACGGGCCGGTTTCAGCCGAAGTTCTGGCGCTTGACCATGCGACGATGATGAAAGAGGCGGAGATTTTACGCAAGATTGCGGACAATGTGTGCATCAAGGTACCGCTCACCATTGATGGCCTGAAAACGTGCAAGGCGCTTACCAATGACGGAACGATGGTCAATGTGACCTTGTGCTTTTCGGCCAACCAGGCCTTGCTTGCGGCCAAAGCGGGCGCAACCTTTGTGTCCCCCTTTGTCGGTCGCCACGACGACAACGGTTTTGACGGTATGAGCCTGATTAGCGATATCCGCCTGATTTACGACAATTACGATTTTGGTACGGAAATTCTTGTCGCAAGTGTGCGCCATGGCGTCCATGTTCTGGAGGCCGCAAAGATCGGCGCGGACGTGATGACTGCGCCGCCGTCGGTTATAAAGGGACTGTTCAAGCATATCCTGACCGACAAGGGCATTGAAGGCTTTCTTGCCGATTGGGCAAAAACAGGTCAGGCAATCGGGTAAGTAATTGTCGAGGGAGAACGGAACGGGTCGCAAATATTCCGTTCCCCCCCAACGCCCCCGTAAAACGAGGAACTGTATTACGAATCAATAGATATCAGGTCTTGCGCTACATCGCTTGTACGTTTCCGACATTGGTCGATAAACAGACGCTATTGCAGGCAAATACCTATGGGCTATTGTCTGTATAGGATTGAAAGGCGGGTGACCGTACATGAAGGATGACGCAAACACGCGGTTTGCGGGAGCCCTGACATGAACAAGCCCGAAATGGTATTTCCCATCGCACACATTCATTATGACGACGAAATAGACAATAATGGCAAAGTCATTGTTCCTGAAGAGGTACAAGACGCTATCCGGACGCTTATCCGATGGTCCGGCGATGACCCCTCGCGCGAAGGACTTCTTGATACCCCCGCGCGAGTCGGGCGGGCCTGGCGGGAATATTGCAGCGGTTATGCCGAAGATCCTGCGGCGCATTTGTCCCGCACATTTCAGGAAGTGGGCGGCTACCATGAATTGGTCTTGCTGAAAGACATCCCGTTCCAGTCGCATTGCGAACATCATATGGCGCCGATAATCGGCAAGGCGTCCATCGCCTATATGCCTACCGATCGGGTGGTTGGCATTTCCAAACTTGCCCGCGTACTTCACGGTTTCGCACAACGGTTGCAGGTGCAGGAACGTTTGACCGCCGAAGTTGCGAACTGCATCTGGGATCATCTGAAACCCCATGGTGTGGCCGTTGTGGTTGAGGCCCAGCACGGGTGCATGACCGGGCGCGGCGTCAAGGTGCATGGCGTGGAAATGGTAACGTCAAAGCTGATTGGCTGCTTTCTTGATGACCAGTCGAGCCGAAAAGAAGTCATGAGCCTGATGGGTTATTGAGGCCAAAGCTGACCAATTTCCAATTGTCCAATCGACTTTACATTTGAAAGCTATCGGCGCACTCTTTTGATTGAAGGAGAGCGGCATGATAAAACAGGCTTTAATCGTCATCGGTTGCGTTGGCAGCATCACAGGCGCATCTGCGGCGGTGCAGGTACAGGAACCGAAAGGGGCCTCACCCTCGACCTCCGCCGCGCAACAGCAGATTGCCAGTTCATTACCTGCCGAAGATGGCAGGGACGCCGAATTTTCTGATCGGGGCTTTATCGCGACCCTTGCCGACCCGATCATAAAGTCCAAAGACGGTAAAACGGTCTGGAACCTGGATGCATATGCATGGGTGAATGGGCGCGCACCGGAAACGGTCAATCCCAGCCTTTGGCGGCACATGGGACTGCTGCGTAAACATGGCTTGTTCGCTTTGTCCGAAGGCATGTGGCAAATTCGTGGCTTCGACGTGTCGAATATGACCATTATCAAAGGCCAGACAGGCTGGATTTTAATCGACCCGCTCACCACCCGCGACACCGCGGCGGCGGCTTTGCGACTGGTAAACGAGACTTTGGGCGCCCGGCCTGTAAGTGCTGTGATCTACAGCCATAGCCACGGCGACCATTTTGGCGGCGTGCGCGGCGTCATTGACGAAAATGACGTTAAGGCAGGTAAGGTTCAGATTATTGCGCCCGAACATTTTATGGCCGAAACTGCATCCGAAAATGTCATGGCCGGGTCCGCGATGGGGCGGCGCGCGATTTACCAGTTCGGCAGCAATCTGACCCCGGGTCCGCAAGGGCAAATGGGTAGCGGAATTGGTAAAGGCATCGCGGGCGGCGACATCACCCTGATTGCGCCTACGATCGATATACGAAAAACAGGGGAGGTGCAGGTTATCGACGGGGTGTCGCTCGAATTCCAGATGGTACCGGAAACCGAGGCACCGGCAGAAATGAATGTCTATGTCCCGTCTGCGAAGACCTTTTTGGCTGCTGAAATTGCGACATGTTCCCTGCACAATATTCTTACCCCACGCGGGGCAAAGGTGCGCGATGCACATGCCTGGGCCGGGTTTCTGAATGAAGCGGCAAATCTATATGGGAAACGCAGCGATACGATTGCGTCCAGCCATTGCTGGCCACGTTTTGGCAAAACCGAAGTCAAGGGGTGGCTAAACGGGCAGCGCGATAATTACCGGTATCTGCATGACCAGACGGTCCGGATGATGAACAAGGGTATGACACAGGCGGAAATTGCCGAAACGCTAAAGGCGCCGCCTGCGATTGGGAATCAATGGTTCAATAAGGGATATTACGGGACTTACAGCCATAACAGCAAAGCAATTTATCAATTTTATCTGGGTTGGTATGATGCAGTTCCGGCCAATCTGAACCCGCATCCGCCCGAAATTCGCGCCACCAAATTGGTGTCCGCCATGGGCGGGGCCAAGAAAGTTCTGGCGGCTGCAAAAATGGCGATGGCCGATGGCGACTATCGTTGGTCATCGGACCTTCTGAACAGCCTTGTCTTTGCCGAGCCGCAAAATGCGGAAGGTCGTGCGTTGTTAGCCGACAGTTATGAACAGCAGGGTTATCAGGCGGAATCGGCTATCTGGCGCAATATGTTTCTGTCAGCGGCGCGCGATCTTCGGCAAGGCATAAAGGCCAGCATAACGACACAGAGCATCGATATGATCTCGGCCGTACCGACCGGACTTTTGCTCGATTCGGTGGCGACACGACTTGATCCGGGAGTGATCGGAGATAGATCGCTGAACCTGAATTTCAATTTCACGGACCGCAAGGAGCAGGCAAAAGTCAGTGTCGGCAATGCGGTGATGTTCAGCGAAATGGGCGTCAGTCATGAACGCCCTGCAGTGACTGTCAGTGCACCGCGTCAGCTTTTCCTCGCGCTATTGTTCTTGAAAATGCCGTTGGCGCAACTTGAAATGGCGGGGCTGAAAATAGAAGGCGACCGTACCCAGATTGACGCGTTGCAAGCGGCGCTTGATCCGATGCCGGGCCCGTTCAACATTGCGGAACCTTAGGATCAAAAGCCGCATAGTCGGAGTGATGATGGCGTTGTTAATAGGTCCTGACCCTAGATGGGAAGCTATCGTTACATCTCTCCGCGCTGACGGCGGATTGCGTACCATTTTTCGACATTGGCATTATGTTCTTGCAGCGTATTTGCAAATACATGCCCGCCCTTACCGTCGGCGACAAAGAACAAAGCCTTGGTTTCTTCGGGGTTTAACACTGCCTCAATCGCGGCGCGCGACGGGTTGGCAATTGGGCCCTTGGGCAGGCCGACCATGGCATAGGTGTTATAATCATTCACATCGGCAATTTCTGATTGACGGATGCGGCGGCCCAGCGGTTTCCCTTTGGTGATCGGATAGATGATGGTTGGGTCCGCCTGCAACATCATGCCTTGCCGGATGCGGTTGGAATAGACGCCAGCCACAATGCCGAGCTCGGATTTCAAGGACGTCTCTTTTTCAACGATTGATGCAAGTGTCAGGGCCTCTTCGGGTGTTTTAACCACCGTGTTGGCGCTGCGCTTTGGCCATAATTCGTCGATTGTCCTAGTCATTGCATCCTGCATCCGCTTCAGGACATCTGCGCGGCTTTCATTTTTTTCAAATGCATAGCTGTCGGGCAGGACGGAGCCTTCGACCGGTACGCCAATCGAGCCTTCCAACCGGTCATTTGCCATCAAGCGTTCATAAACCATGATGGATGGCCAGCCTTCGGGAATAGTGACCATACGCTGGACCGTCTTACCGCCGGTCAAAATATCCAGCACTTCGGAGTTGGAGGCCCCTGCCGGTATCACGAATTCGCCTGCTTTTATGGTGCTGGTCGCGCCGAAAACTCTCGCCCGGTTGACGAACGCATCAGCGGATTTGACAACACCTTCGGCTTCAAGCTGGACGGCGGCGGAGGTAATGCTGGACCCTGCCTTGATAACGACCGACGCTTCGCGAGCCAGCGGGCCCGGCGCGGTCCAGCCATGAACAAAGTTGCCCGCGATAAGCGAAAGCAGAAGGACGGCAGCAATTATCACCCATTTGGCGATACGGCGCACTGGTTATATGGCTTTCATAATCAAGCTGGCGTTGGTTCCACCAAAGCCGAAGCTGTTGTTCAGGACTGCCTTAACAGAACGTTTTTTGGCGACCAAAGGAACGAGATCCACGCCTTCGGTTCCCTCGTCCGGGTTATCGAGGTTTAGCGTTGGGGGAACGATCTGGTCCCGCAAGGCAAGAATACAAAAAATGCTTTCGACTGCACCGGCGCCGCCGAGCAAATGGCCGATTGCGGATTTGGTCGAGCTCATCGACACGGTTGACATAGCATCGCCAAACAGACGTTTGACCGCTCCTAATTCTATCGTGTCGGCCATTGTCGAGGTGCCGTGGGCGTTGATATAATCGATATCGGACGGGGTCATTCCGGCCTTTTTCAGAGCCATTTGCATGGAACGGAACGCACCATCACCTTCGGGATGCGGGGCGGTGACGTGATAAGCGTCGCCCGACAAGCCATAGCCGACCACCTCGGCATATATTTTCGCGCCACGCGCCTTGGCATGTTCATATTCTTCGAGAACGATTATGCCCGCGCCTTCGCCCATCACGAAGCCGTCGCGATCCTTGTCATAAGGACGGCTGGCTTGTTCGGGGCGGTCATTATAGGTCATGTTGAGCGCCCGGGCCTGGGCAAATCCGGCGATACCCAGCGGGTTAATCGTGCCTTCCGCACCGCCTGCCAACATGATGTCGGCATCATCGTCCCGGATCATGCGCGCGGCATCACCGATGGAATGTGCGCCGGTTGAACACGCTGTGACGACCGCGTGATTTGGACCTTTTAGGCCATATTTAATGCTCACCTGTCCAGATATCAGGTTGATAAGACGTCCGTGAACAAAATGCGGGCTGACCCGGCCCGGACCTTTTTCAGCCAATACCAACGCTTCGCTCTCGATGCCGGGTAATCCACCGATACCGGACCCGATTGAACATCCGGCGCGCAGTTTCAGGTCTTCGCTCATTTCGGTAAGCCCTGCATCTTCCAGCGCTTGTCCGGCGGCATCGATGCCAAAAATAATGAACGGATCGACTTGCCGTTGCACCTTGTGATCGACCCGCTTGTCGGGATCAAAGCCCCAAGGGTGATCTTTCGGTTTTACCTCACAGGCAATGTGGCATTTCTGATTGCTCGTGTCGAAATGCGTAATGCGCCCAGCGCCGGATTTTCCCGCAATCAGGTTCGCCCAGGCGGTTTCGACATCAGCCCCTAACGGCGTAACCAGACCAAGTCCGGTAACCACAACACGACGCATGCTTTATCTCCTGACGGGCATAATTATCGCCCAATAAAAACAAGTGGAGCCAAAAAGCAAACGGCTTTCCGGTTAAGACCGGAAAGCCGCGCTATTCCTTGGGTTTGCAACGCAACCGCGTTGCAACATCCGATCAACCGTTTGAGTTGATAAAGTCGATGGCATCCTTGACGGTTGCGATCTTTTCGGCCGCATCGTCAGGTATTTCGACGTTAAATTCTTCTTCAAAAGCCATAACAAGTTCAACAATGTCAAGGCTGTCAGCGCCCAGATCATCGATGAAGCTCGCCGCTTCATTCACCTTGTCGGCTTCGACGCCCAGATGTTCGACTACGATCTTTTTGACCCGTTCCGCGGTATCACTCATTTTTTTGCCCCTTAATGTTATGGGAAGGTTTGATATCAGGACTCGCCCTAATGTCCAGAATCGCCGCTGGCAAGGGGCAAGCGCGGGATATGCGCTAAAGCATTGCCATCCCGCCATTAACATGAAGTGTCTGGCCGGTAATATAACCAGCTTCTCTCGACGCAAGATAGGTAACGGCCGCACCGATGTCGGCACCATCCCCCATACGGCCCATCGGGATTCGGGCGTTGAGCGCATCTTTCTGCGCGTCAGGCAGAACATCGGTCATCGGAGTCGCGATAAAGCCGGGGGCTACGCAATTTACGGTGATACCGCGGCTCGCCAATTCCTGAGCCATCGACTTGGACATGCCGACCAGCCCTGCCTTGGATGCCGCATAATTGGCCTGACCGGGGTTGCCCGTCGCACCGACAACGCTGGTGACAGAAATCATTCGGCCAAAGCGCGCCTTCATCATTGGACGGCTGGCCGCGCGCATCAGCCGGAATGCGCTTTCAAGGTTGATCTGGATCACTTCGGCCCATTCGTCGTCTTTCATGCGCATGGTAAGGTTGTCGCGCGTAACGCCTGCATTATTCACCAGAATGTCGATCTGACCCAGTTTCTCGAGCGCCGCCGGGACAAGAGCCTCGACGCTTTCCGCATCACCCAGATTGCACGGTATGGCGACATGGTCGCCGCCCAGAGAGGCGCGAAACGCTTCCAGTTTCTCCACATTGGAACCTGAAACCGCCAACCGCGCTCCTTGCGCGGTGAGCGCGTGGCAGATCGCACTCCCAATCCCGCCCGAAGCTCCTGTCACAAGGGCGGTCATGCCGGTAAGATCAAACATCAATTCATTCCTTTTGACTGGTTCACGCAGAGCGCGCAGATTTCGCAGAGTCTTTGTGATTATTGACGACGCGCTTTATTCCATCCATCATCGATAGACAGCCAAAATTCAAGACCAGCCCTACCGGGAGTTTTTTCAATCTTAAATATGTGAGCAGTTGCTTTGCATAAATGGGGCTGAGTTTCTCAGAAGATTTTATTTCAATTATCAGGCGCTGATCCACCAAAATATCAATTTTGAAGGCATTTGCAAACGAAGAGCCTTCAAATTCGATGTCCACGGGTAATTGCTGTTCAACACGATAACCCGCTTCGACAAGCTTGCCGACCAAAACGGTTTCATAAACTTTTTCAAACAATCCTGGACCCAGTGCGGTATGAATTCTCATTGCTAAGCCAATGACTTCGCGCGTTAATTCGTCGATAGGCTTATCTCTATTGTTCTCCGCGTACTTTGCGACCTCTGCGTGAACCAAGCTTATTCTCCGGTAAACTTCGGCGCGCGTTTTTCCATAAACGCGTTGATGGCTTCGTCATTGTCGGCGGTTGCGTGGGCAAGGGCTTGCATCGCAGCCGACATTTCGAGGATATTTTTCAACTCTGCGGTTTGCCCTTCGCGCAAGAGACGCTTTGTCATCCGCACAGCATGCGGAGGGTTCGCGGCAATTTTGTCCGCGATCCGGCGCGCGGTGGCTATCAGTTCTTCTGGTGCAACTACTTCGGAAACGAGGCCGATGCGCAACGCTTCTGCTGCGTCGATCATTTCGCCGGTCAGCGCCAGTTCGGTTGCCTTGGAAAATCCGACAATGCGCGGCAGCAGCCAAGCTCCGCCATCGCCCGGTATAATCCCGAGTTTAACGAAGCTCTCCGCAAATTTGGCGTTGTCGGATGCCACACGGATATCGCACATACACGCAAGGTCGCAGCCTGCGCCAATGGCGTGACCGTTGACGGCAGCCACAACGGGCACTTCGAGTGCCTGAAATAATAAGGGCAGGCGTTGGATGCCATATTTATAGTTGCGCCGCGTCTGGACAGGCTTGGCAGAGCGAAGGCTGCCGACGTCGGGCGCCATTTGCTTCAAATCTCCGCCCGAAGAAAAGGCGCTGCCTGCACCCGTCAGAATAACGCAGCCGATGCTGATATCCTTATCCGCAGCCTCCATCGCAGCGCATAAGGCGTCGACGACATCATTGTCGGATATGGGATTGCGCTTTTCGGGCAGGTTCAATTTTACGGTAAGGACAGCGCCGTCGCGTTCTTGCAAAAGCATGATCTTAAAGTTCCTTCAAAAGGGCTTCGATGTCGTCCATCGAAATAATGCTGGCGGTCGATACATCTTCGCCGGCGCTGCGCTTCACCATGGGGCTTAGAACCTTACCCCCAAATTCGACAAAATGCATCACGCCGGCGCCTGCCATGGCGATGGCCGATTCCCGCCAGCGCACTCGACCGGTCACTTGTTCGACCAACTGCGCGCGGATGGTGTCCGGATCGACAACCGCGTTTGCCGTCACATTGGCGAAGAGAGGCACGACCGGTGTTTGCAGTTCGGTGTTGCCCAAGGCTTCGGCCATGGCATCGGCGGCGGGCTGCATCAGAGGACAGTGAAAAGGTGCCGACACCGGTAATAAAATGCCGCGTTTGATTCCGTGGTCTTTGACCAATTCTACTGCACGATCAATCGCGCTTTTATGGCCGGATATTACAACTTGGGACGGGTCATTATCATTCGCAACGGTGCAGGTTTCGCCTTCGGCAGCGGCTTTTGCCAGGGCTTCGGCCTTTTGTATGTCCGCGCCCAACAAGGCCGCCATCGCGCCAATTCCTACAGGAACAGCTGCCTGCATCGCGCGTCCACGTAATTTTAGCAGCTGTGCCGTCGTCGCAAGGTCAAAAGTACCCGCCGCACATAATGCGGAATATTCACCCAGCGAATGTCCCGCGACGAAGTTGCATTTGCGACCAAGAGAAACGCCGCCTTCAACTTCCAGAACCCGCAAGGTGGCAACGGCGTTGGCCATGATCGCAGGCTGGGCATTTTCGGTCAGCGTCAGATCACCTTCCGGTCCTTCGCACATTAGCTTGAACAGATTTTGTCCCAGCGCATCATCGACTTCCTGAAACACGGCCTTCGCGGTGGGACTGGCGGCCGCTAGCGCTTGGCCCATGCCAACGGCCTGACTGCCTTGGCCTGGAAAGATGAATGCGCGCATGAATGCTCCCTTTCAGTTATGTTTGCAGCCGCCTAGAAAGTGGAGCTGGATGTTGCAAGCCCGAACGGCACGATCTTGTTGTCCGCGTCATGGCCGATATCTGCGGAACCCAGAAAGTCGATGCCGCTTATGCGGCACCATCGTTTGGCAATATCGGTTGCGCCTTCACCAAATGGGCGGTCATTGTCAGGTACGTCGCTGACCCGGCCGAGCCGCAATCCTGCAAGACCTGCTTCTTTCAAATGGCTGCTTACATGAAAAAAAGTGCGGTCAAAGGCGTAAAGATATTCGCTCACTTCTTCGATCATCAGAACATGACCTTTCAGGTCGGGCATCAACGGCGTGCCGACCATCATGGCCAACGTCATCAGGTTAAACGCGGCAAAACGTTGGCCTGCCTGAATGCCGGGTTCCAAAGCCACCGGATTGCGGTGGACGATCCATTCAAGCGCGCGCTCGACCGCCTTATCGCCGCCGTCACGCCGGATATCGGCTGGCATCGGGCCATGTGCAAGAAAAGGAAAGCCGTGCCGATAGAGACAACCGAGCAGATTGCCCTGATCGCTATACCCCATATACAACTTGCCACGAGCTGCGGATTTCAGTTGTGCTACCGCCTGTTCGGCGATGCGGACTGCCCCATAGCCACCCCGCACAAACCAGATTGCATCGATACCGGGGTCATTTGCAAGATCAACAAATGCAGACAGGCGCTCGCCGTCCGATCCTGCGAAATGCCCACTTTCGGTAAAGCATTGCGGACTAAAAACCAACTCGGCACCCGGATGGCTGACTTTGGCCAGCGCGATAACGCGGTCGGCATCGTCGCGTGTAAATGGCGTGGATGGCGCGCAAATGCCAATCTTCATGAACGCTTTTCCTATCCCCGTCTCTGATCCAGCCACCTTATGGTGAGGTCTATGTTGCCAAAGCCCGTTGCACACAATAGCGGGGTTGGATGAGCAATACCAAATCCTATTTCTTCTGTGGCATCGGCGGTTCCGGGATGCTGCCGCTCGCGACAATTCTGGCGGAACAAGGCGCAACGGTCGCGGGTTCGGACCGTGCTCTGGATCAAGGGCGTTTGGGCGCGAAATTTGAATATCTGCAGGCGCGGGGTATAAAGCTGTTCGCGCAAGATGGCAGTGGCCTTACACATGGCGGGCAGATTTTGGTCGCTTCTGCCGCAATTGAGGACAGCGTTCCCGATGTCGCCAAGGCACATAGCCTTGGCTGCGCGCGTATGACACGGGCAGAATTATTGGCCGAACTTTTTAACGCCGCACCGCGTTCGGTCGCGATAGGAGGGACAAGCGGAAAATCGACTGTAACCGGCATGATCGGGTGGATTGCCAGCGAGGTATTTTTGGATCCTACCATCATGAACGGTGCAGTGATGCGTAACTTTGCCAATGATGATGCGCCTTTTGCGAGCAGTCGGGTCGGCAAGGGGCATCTATTTGTCAGCGAGGTCGATGAAAGCGATGGTTCTATCGCCCTGTTTCGTCCGGAAATAGCCGTGCTCAACAATATCACGCTCGACCATAAAAGCCTGGAAGAATTGCGACAGTTGTTTGGCGATTTTGCCGGACAGGCAAAATGCACGATATGGAATGCTGATGATCCGGAATGTGATGCGCTTATGGCTGGAAAATCCGGCGCGATTTCCTTTGGTTTCGCTTCATCCGCTGATTATCAGGCCGTGGATTTGGTTGAGGCACCCTTTTCCATTGGGTTTAATGTAATTCACAATGGCAATGTGTACCCGGTGGCGCTGCCCGTACCGGGTCGTCATAATGCGGCGAATGCGCTGGCGGCGCTGGCGGCCTGCGCGGCGTTGGGCATTGATTTGGAGCGGTCGACCAAAGCCATAGGTCAGTATAAAGGTCTCGCCAGGCGCTTCGAAATTATCGGATCGGAGGACGATGTCACTATTATAGACGATTTTGGACATAATCCGGATAAGATATCGGCAACGCTTGATACGTTGAAAGCATTCCCCGGGCGGGTGATTGCATTTTTCCAACCGCATGGATTTGGGCCGTTGCGTGTCATGGGTAGCGAGCTGGCCGATGTGTTTGCTGCCAAGCTTGATAGCAGGGACCGGCTATTTCTGTGTGATCCTGTGTATTTTGGCGGGACCGTGGACAAGAGCATAGGTGCCGACAGTGTTGTGGTTCGGGTTAACAAGGCTGATACCGTGCGCGCTGAACATATCGCGTTGCGCGACGACTGTGGACAGGCGATCCTTGCGATTGCCAAGCCGGGAGATCGCATCGTCATCATGGGTGCGCGGGATGATACTTTGAGTGTTTTTGCATTGGAAATATTGCACAAATTGCAAAAATAGAACCACCCAAAAAAATATGGTAAAGAAATTTCGCGGTCATCCGTTTCTCTGCTCATGAACAACTTGTCTTTAGATTTTGGCGGCAGCAACGAAACTGCCGGTGGCCTCCTAAAATGGCTTTGGGGACGTAAACCCGAGGCCCGCGATCCGAATGTCCGCGAAGAATTATCGCGTGATGACCGGTTCATGATGCGACACGGGGCCATGGTTGAAGATATTTGTGAATTTCTGGCGCGCGCCGGACTGGACCCGATCCCCGACCATTATGAGTTAGCTTGGCTCTATTTGGCCGGGGCTTCGAGCACACAGCGGCATATGATCGAGGCGCACATGCTCGAACATGGCGGAATCGCGCCCGTCCACGCAACCGGCCTGCTTGATGTCATGCGGAATGCCATTAGCGAGCGCGAATTGGCCCAAATGGTCGAAAAGGCCAAAAGTGATATCAATGAAGCGCAATTGACGGCGGATCGATCCGGTCAGGAAGTCGCCAATTTCGGCGCTGCATTAGGCGTATCAGCAGATTCGCTGTCTGATCCCGACGCCGCACGCGATGCGGTCGTAAAGTTGCAAAACCTGACCAAAAACATGATGGAACGTGCCGCCAAAGCAGAAGCGGAATTGAAAGAGCGTTCCAAGGCCATGTCGCAGTTGAAAAGCCGGTTGGTACAAAGTCAGAAGCAGGCGTTAAGCGATGCCTTGACCGGCCTTCCCAATCGCAGGGCATTCGATCTGCAATTGGACGAAGCAATCGAAAATGCCCACGAAACAAAACAGCCTTTGTCGGTCGCATTTTGTGACATCGACCATTTCAAAAAGGTCAATGATACCCATGGACACGCCATCGGCGACCGCGTTATCAAACATGTGGCGCAGGTTTTGAAAAGCTGCGCTGGGGCAAAGGCCCATGTGGCACGGCACGGCGGTGAAGAATATGCCTTGTTGTTCGAAAACATGAACGCGTCACTTGCCTGTGATTTGTTGAACAGCGCCCGCGCCCGCCTGGATGCCAAACGCTTGGTTGCCAAAGACACGAATTTGACCATCGGTGAAGTTACCATCTCGTGCGGCGTTGCCACCTTGCAAATCGGCGAGACCGGCGCATCCATGCTGACCCGCGCCGATCAGGCTTTGTACGAAGCCAAAAACACGGGCCGCAACCGCATCTGCATCGCGCCATAGGGTTGCGCTTATTCCTAAATACCCCTAGGGCGCACGCTCTGCCGAATATGATTCGGTAGAACGAAGAAGGCCGGAGGGGCGTTCGCATGGTGCGGCGTTAGCGATCGGTAGGAACAAGGAAACGCCCATGCCGCTGTACGAGCATGTATTTTTGGCGCGTCAGGACCTGTCACAGGCTCAAGTTGATGCGCTGGCTGAAAATGCCACCAAGATTGTAGAAGACAATGAAGGCAAGGTTGTAAAGACCGAAACCTGGGGTCTTCGTACACTGACCTACAAAATTCAGAAAAACCGCAAGGCACATTTTGTCATGCTCGACATCGAAGCTTCAGGCGCGACCATCGCTGAGCTTGAGCGTCAGACCCGGATGAACGAAGATGTGATCCGGTACATGACTGTTCGCGTTGACGAACATGAAAAAGGCCCATCGGTCATGATGCGCAAGAGCGACCGTCCTGAACGCAGCGAACGCGGTGGCTTTGGTGGTGATCGTGATCGCGGTGATCGTGGAGATCGCGGCCCCCCCCGTGGCGACCGTCCCGACCGCGCACCCCGTGCAGAGCAGGAGGCTTAAATTATGGCACGTCCGTTTTTCCGTCGTCGCAAGTCCTGCCCGTTTCAGGGCAAGGATGCGCCGCAAATCGACTATAAAGATGTACGCCTTCTTCAAGGCTACATTTCCGAGCGTGGCAAGATTGTCCCGTCGCGCATCACCGCCGTTTCGGCAAAGAAGCAGCGTGAGCTGGGCCAGGCTATCAAGCGCGCCCGTCACATCGGCCTTCTGCCGTACATCGTGAAGTAGGAGCCGAAACATGGATATCATACTTCTCGAACGCGTCGAAAAGCTGGGTGCGATTGGTGATGTTGTCACTGTGAAGGACGGCTATGCCCGTAACTTCCTGTTGCCAAACAAGAAAGCCCTTCGCGCAAACGACGCAAACCGCAAGGTTTTCGAAGCCAACCGCGCTCGAATCGAAAGCGACAACGCAACCCGTCGTGGTGAAGCGCAAGCAGCATCGGGCAATGTCGAAGGCAAGCAGATCGTTCTGATCCGCGCTGCATCGCAAACCGGCCAGCTTTATGGTTCGGTTTCGGTCAAGGACATCGTCGATGGCCTGAATGCTCAGGATGCCAAGGTCGCCAAGTCAATGATCGTACTTGAACGCCCGATTAAAACACTTGGCCTGTTCGACGTCCGCGTCGTTCTGCATCCCGAAGTTTCGGTGATGGTCAAGGTGAATGTGGCCCGTTCGGATGACGAAGCCGAGCTGCAAAAAGATGGCGTTAACGTTCTCGACCAGATGTTTGAAGCCGAGCAGGCCGAGATCGCTGCCGAAGCCATTGAAGCCCAGGTTGAAGCTGAAGAGGCCGCCGACGCTGCCGACGCGGCCGAAGCTGCTGCAAATGCAAAGCGCCGCGAAGAACAAGCAGCCGCCAAGGCCGCTGCCGAAGCTGAAGGCGGTTTGTCGGCGGATGCCGACGACGCATAATTTTTTCGTCACGAAACAAATGAGCCGCTCGATCAACAGGTCGGGCGGCTTTTTTGTGTCTGTTTTGCCTCTTGTCTCGTCATGCTGAAACAAGTTCAGCATGGCCAGTTGGCCGTGCGCGCCAATGTGCTAAGTCTACGCCATGACCGCGCCGATCATCATCACTGCCGAAATGGGCAAAGCGGACCAGGCATGGGCGAATGGTTTGCGCCGGACTCACTTCCCGGTGGAGCGCAACTTTCTGGACGCGCATATCACCCTGTTTCACCATTTACCGCCTGGTCATTTGGCGGAAATCAAATCCCGACTGTCGGCTCTGGCAAAAGAATGCCCTGCGCCGGTTGCAACATTGACCGATGTCATGATGCTCGGTCGCGGTGTTGCCTATCGGGTGGAAAGCCCCGAATTGCTGGGCATCCGAGACGAGCTGGCATCAGAATTTCAAGGGCTTCTCATCCCGCAGGACCAGGCCCGTCCCCGCTTGCACATCACCGTCCAGAACAAGGTTGAACCCGCTATTGCCAAGGGCCTTCATGCCGCGCTGGTGCAAGATTTCAGACCGCGTCCACTTGCGATTACCGGACTTGGCGCGCATTATTACAGGGGCGGTCCTTGGGACCTTATCGGTCGTTGGTCATTTCGCGGATGACAGCCCTTGACCCGCCTCAACCCCCCGCTTATAGCGCCGCTTGCTTCCCCGCAGATGCAGGGATTCACGCTTGGTATGGCGAAGTAGCTCAGCTGGTTAGAGCGGTGGAATCATAATCCATAGGTCGGGGGTTCAAGTCCCTCCTTCGCTACCAAAAATTGGCATTCCTTTACGCAGGTGCCGGACAATATTGCTTCAAATAGGCGTCGTGTGTCGGCATTTGTTGGACGAGGTAGCGGATGGATTGCTCCATTTCGTTGATTTCCTTGACCGTTTCCGGTTTGCCGATCACATTGGCCATCGGGTTGTGGCCCGTCATTGATATGCCCTGACCCATCATCACGGCCGCCCAACTGGTTTCGGTAAACAGTTCATCCTCTTCGCGGAATATCTGCCCGTTCATCCGGAACAATTCGGTCTTTTCCGTCAGGCTGTCGGGGACGGCCATGTTGCGGCAATAATTCCAGAATTCGGTATCGTCACGGCTGGTTGCGTTATAATGTAAAATCAGAAAGTCACGGATGCGCAGATACTCTTTGGTGGTCAGGCGGTTAAACGCATCTTCCTGTGTCTGGGTAATGCCGTCCAGCGACAAAAGGGCGATCAGCTTGTTGATGCCGGTGTTCACAAGGTGGATCGAGGTTGATTCCAGGGGTTCCATGAATCCTGCGGCCAATCCCAAAGCCACCACATTCTTGTTCCAGAATTTTTTGCGTCGGCCTGTGGTAAAACGCAAGAAATTGGGTTCGGCGCCCGGCTTACCAGCAATGTTGCCGACCAATATCGAATGCGCCTCGTCATCGGACATATATTCGCTGCAATAGACATGGCCATTGCCGTTGCGATGCTGCAAGGGGACTTGCCATTGCCAGCCCGCTTTATGCGCCGTGGCGCGGGTGTAGGGCAGGGGGCCGCTGCCATCTTCGCGGATACAGGGCAACGCCACCGCCCGGTTGCAGGGCAAATAATTGGACCAGTCTTCATATCCGGTTTTCAATGCCTGTTCGATCAACAGCCCGTGAAAACCGGAGCAGTCGATAAACAAATCGCCTTTGACACAATCACCATTGTCCATGGTCAATGATGACACAAAACCGGTTTCGCTATCTAAAGAGACGTCGGCAACCTTGCCTTCGCGGCGCACGACGCCACGTGTTTCGGCATAGTTCCGCAAGAAACGCGCATAGCGACCCGCATCGAGGTGATAGGCGTAATTGACAGGGGGCAAATCTTCGCGCTGGAAATCCGCTGTTCGGGCAAAGCGGCCGAAATAGGCGGCCATGGTCTCCACGTTGAACGCCTGTATGGGGCGTTTGTCCCCCGACTGGCGCATTTTGTGCCAGACCTGATGGAATGAAACGCCATCAATCTGATACCCGTAAGCACCGAACGGATGGATGTAGCTGTCACCCAATTTGCCCCAATTGACGAACTGGATGCCCAGTTTGAAACTGCCTTGTGCAGCGGCAAGCATTTCCTGTTCGCTGACACCGAGCAATTGGTTGAATTCGACAAAGGGCGGGATAGTCGCCTCGCCCACGCCGACGGTGCCGATTTCTTCGGATTCAATCAGCGTTATTTTGACCTGTCTACCGGTGCAAAGCCGCGACAACGCCGCGCCAGCCATCCAGCCAGCGGTTCCGCCCCCCACGATGATGATATGTTCTATGGCCATATTAGTTCACCCTTCATGAAACCCATTGCTCTATAGAGCAAGAGGTGAAATTGTGAACGTTCATTTTGCCCCTTGTGAACGCTCTCAATTGCCGTTAAACGGAAAATTAATTGCGGGAGTAATACCTGCAGAGCACGTATCAGGGAGGATCAATTGGCTCATACATCTCAAATCGGCGCGTTGCGTTCACAGCGTTTTTTGGCACTGTCGACGGCTTCAAGCCTTGCGCTTTGCGCGTTTGCAACCCAACCGGCATTTGCCCAATCGACCGGAACTCCCGAAGAAGCCGTTGAAACGGCGGAATCCGAAGACGTTATCATTGTTACGGGCTTCAAAAAATCGCTCGAAAGCGCACAGAACGTCAAGCGTGATTCCGATACATTTGTCGACGCCATTACAGCTGAAGACATCGGCGCATTGCCCGACCGTTCGGTTGCAGAAGCGCTGCAGCGCGTACCCGGCGTCAATATCGGACGCTTCGAAAAGACAACCGACCCTGACCGCTTTTCGGTCGAAGGTACCGGCGTCATTATCCGCGGCCTTCCTTATGTCCGGTCGGAATTGAACGGCCGCGAAATTTTCTCGGCAACAGGTGGGCGCGAACTCAGTTTTAACGACATATCACCCGAACTGCTCGGTCGGGTTGAAGTGTTCAAGAACGTAACCGCGGATATGGTTGAAGGCGCAATTGCCGGTACGGTCAATCTCGTCACGCGCAAACCACTCGATTCAAAAGGATTGAAAATCGGCGCGACGATCGGCGGCAATTACGGCGATTTGCGGAAAGAATGGTCGCCTGAATTTTCCGGTCTGATTTCAAACCGCTGGGATACGGATGCAGGATCGTTCGGGCTCCAATTCGGCTATGCCTATTCCGAATTGAAAAGCCGCACGGACGCATCGCAAGTGGCCGACCCATGCTACCGCGCCAATACTTTTGATGCACCCTGTATCCGTGCGGTATCGGTTGGTTCGGGCGGTTTCGTTGGTGATCCCAACTTTAACGCGACTAACTTCCCGCCTGCCGGTGCACTGGTTGTGCCAAAGGGTGCTGGTGTACGTACAACCGACCTCGACCGGACACGCGAAGCATTTTCCGCTGTCGGTCAGTATGAAAGCTCGGATGGCCGGTTCAAGGCTACGGTGGAATGGCTCCGGTCAGAAACAAGTTTCGACACAGAAGAATTTGCCCTGATTTCCCGCGTCGACGACGAAGCTTTGTTCCCGGTTCCTGCCGCCGGTAGCACATGGACATTTGACGAAAACGGTGTTTTCGAAAGCGGCATTTTAACCCAACGTCCGGGCGATGCATATGCCACGCCATTTGGCCGGGGCGGCATTCCGATCGACTCGCTGCGTTTCTTGCGCGGTACCGAAGGGGTGACAGAAGACATCTCGCTGGATTTGAAATTTGAAGCCACCGACCGTTTGCGGTTCAGCCTTGAGGCCCAAAAAATCAATTCGACGCTCAGCCGTGACTCGGTCTTTGGTGCGCTTAGCACATTTGCGAATGTGGCGCTTGACCTGTCGGGCAAGACACCGAAAGTCGAATTCCTTGCGCCTCCCGGTGCGCCTGCAGATTATTTCAGCGCGGGCCTGAATACTTATTACTGGTTCGGCCTTGATAGCCGCGAGAAAAATGAAGGTGACCTGAAAACGTTAAGCTTCGATGCCGAATATGACATCAGCGATGAAGGCTTTTTTAAACGTGCACGCTTTGGTGCGCGTTGGGGCGACCGCGATCGCACCACGCGTAATACGAACTTTAGCACTTGGGGCAATCTTTCGGCACCTTGGGCCGGTCGTGCAGGCTGTGCGCCTTGGGGCGCAGGGCCTGGCTGCCAACCTGGTGCCCCCGGAACCCTTGGTACATCTGGATTCACTCCTGGACGTTGGTATACTGGCCTTCAAGGTCAGGAATTCGCCATTGCTGGCGGCGCGTTTACCGACGAGTTTCCGAATTATTCGCAATATCGTGCGCCCTTCGCGAACGGGTTCCAACGCGGCAGCGCGCCGACACCTATCCAAAATGGCGCGGGCTGGTTCTTCGGCGGGGATGATTTCCTGGGTGAATATCTCAGCGGCCTTACCGATCAGCAGTTCGAAGAAATCCAGACATTCGGTCAATCGCCTGAGCGTTTCAACTATGGCGTGAACGGACGTTCCCGTACCGATCCGTTGACCCTCTTGGCCGTGCCTTGCGATATCGAGGGCGTATATTGCCCCGACGAAGTATCGACGGTCGCAGAAGAAACCAAGGCGGCTTATGCCCGTGTTGATTTCGGTCATGAGTTCGACGGCGGCATGAAGCTTTCGGGCAATTTTGGCCTGCGTTATGTCGAAACCACGGTTACCAGTGGCGGCCGGGTCGGCTTGCCTTCTCCTGTCCGGTTCGACGCAGTCGCCAATAACTTTGGCAATGGTGATGGCGTCGTCCAACTGTCCGAAATAGCGGCCAGCTGTGCTGGGCCTGCGATTCCAGGCATCCCGCGTGGATATTGCAGCCTATCGGCCGCTCGCCAAGCCGAATTTGCCGCCGCCCATACCGGCGAGATAATTATTGATGACCGGAAAATTACGTTCGAAAACTGGCTGCCAAGTTTCAATGCCAAGCTTGATGTTGGCGGTGGATTGCTGTTCCGTGCTGCGGTGTCGAAAGGCATTTCACGGCCTGATTTGCAGCTTTTCCGTGCAGGTGGCGGTATTGGTGACAATACCAACGCACTGTTATTGGCGCAAACATTAGCGACTGGACCGTTATTTGCCTTGCAAACCGGCAACCGTAATTTGCGGCCAGTGACATCATGGAATTATGATCTGTCGGCGGAATGGTATTTCAACACAGTCGGCTCGCTGACGATGTCGATATTCATGAAAGACATTCAGGGTATCGTGAATGACGGTTTTGAGATCGTCAATTACACAAGCCCAAGCGGCGTTTCGACCGATGTACAGGTTAGCGGACCGATCAACGACCAGAAAGGCAAACTCAAAGGTCTCGAACTTGCTTATCAGCAGACCTATGATTTCTTGCCAGGGTTTCTGAATGGTCTGGGGTCGCAATTGACCTATACCTATGTTGATGGAACTGACTTTTCCAACCCTAACCTTGCCGGAGCCGGACAGTCATCGGTTACGTCAGCTGTAAACCGGTTGAATTCCGGTGCATTTACCGGGCTTCAGCCGCTTGCGGGATTGTCGAAGCATACGGTGAATGCCACGGTGTTTTACGAAAAGGGGCCCATCGCATTGCGGGCTGCTTATAACTGGCGCTCCGCCTTCCTTATAACGGTGCGCGATGACATTTTCCCCTTCTCGCCAATTTGGCAGGAATCAACCGGACAGCTGGACGCATCGATATTCTATTCGATTACCGACCAGATCAAAGTGGGTATCCAAGGGGTCAACCTGCTCGATGAAGTGACACAGACTTCGCAGGTCGTCGATTTTGACGGCACGCGCGTACCACGTTCCGCATTCAGGAACGACCGTCGTTATACCTTCCTGGCCCGTTTCCAGTTCTAGGGTTTACATAGACGTCGCAAGGAACGGGCTCTGGTCTTATGGCCGGGGCCCGTTCCTTTTGGACCACAGAGCTTTGTTATTATTCGCGTTCACGATAGGAGCATCCCTATGCAATCCAGACTATTGAGCATCGTCGCGCTCGCAGCAGTATCGCAAGGTGCCTGTGCGAAAGCCGACGCCCCCACCCCTGCCAAATCTGCCGAATGGAATCTGGTGTGGTCGGATGAATTCAATGGAACGGAACTGGACCGGACAAAATGGAAACCGGAAATATCCTGCTGGGGTGGCGGCAATGACGAACGGCAATGCTACACTGACCGTCCAAAAAACATCAAGGTCGCGGATGGTGTGTTGCATTTGATGGCTCGCAAGGAGCGCTTTACCGGCCCCGAACGCCCACCGGAAATTGCCGAAACACCAAACCCCAGAAAGACGCAAAGTTTCACGTCGGGTAAAATCCGCACCTTGGGCCTTGCAAGCTGGAAATATGGCAAAATTGAATTTCGCGCAAAGCCGCCCAAAGGGCAAGGCACTTGGCCTGCCGTCTGGATGATGCCGAGTGGAAACATATATGGCGGTTGGCCCCGTTCGGGCGAAATCGACATATTGGAAGGCGTCAACCTTGGTGCAGCCTGCCCGACTTGCGAGGGCAATGTCGGCGAAAACCGGATGATCAGCGCGCTGCATTTTGGCGATTTTGCCCCTGCCAATAAATTTGTCGACACCCGCGTCGCGCTTCCGTCGAAAATGCTTCCTTCCGATGATTTCCACATCTGGGCGCTGGAATGGGGCGAAGGGGTCATGCGTTTCTTTCTGGATGGCCGCTTTTATTGGGAAGTGACAGCCGATAAATGGGACAGCGCGTCCCCATTGGCAAAATCAAATGACGTTGCGCCTTTCGATCAACCCTTTTACATCATGGCCAATCTGGCCATTGGGGGTAGGCTTTCGGAAAACAACAATGATAAGGGCGTGGCAGCGGCGGTTACCCCGGCGGAGCTTTTGATTGACTGGGTCCGGATTTACCAGTGTTCAGAAGATCCGCAAAAGGGATTAGCCTGCATGCAAAAGGCCAAGAGGGACGAATAACATATGGCGAGACGCCGTCAGGCCGTCACCATCAAGCATGTAGCCGCCGATGCAGGGGTGTCCCTGCAAACGGTAAGTCGTGTCATCAATAATGAGCCTAATGTCAGGCCGGTCATGAAAGACCGGGTGCAGGCATCGATCGACAAGCTTGGCTATGTCCCCTCCATTGCGGCACAGCGGATGAGCGGTTCGCGCTCCTATCTGATTTTGGCCATTAACGACCGTGACCGGACCATAGCGGATTGGCAAACGCGGCAGGGAACCGACTGGGTCGACCAGATGCTGTTCGGCGGTATGTTGAAATGCGCCGAATATGGCTATCGGATGATCTTCGAGCTGGTCGACACGCATAATGACCATGTCGAACGCGAATTGGGTGCGACCATCGCGGCGCTTCAGCCCGATGGCGTCATTTTGACGCCGCCGCACTCTGAAAATCCGGTGATAACCGGATTTTTGGCCAAGCGGAAAATACCCTTTGCGCGCATCGGATCGATAACGCCCGGGCCGGGCATAGCGATGACGATGGATGACGAAGGATCGGCGCGCCGGGCCACAGATTATCTCATTGCGGCGGGGCATCGCCGCATAGGTTTTATTGCGGGATCTGATGAATATAATTTGTCGAACTGGCGGATTGATGGTTGGCGAAATGCCATGCTCTTGGCGGGCTTTGCGACTGAAGGATTCTGCGTGCGTGGCGATTTCAGCTATGACAGCGGCGTTGCGGCGACCAACTTATTGCTTGACCTTGAAAGCCCGCCGACGGCCATCATTGCAAGTAATGACCAAATGACTCTTGCCGCGCTCGACACGCTGGTCAAACGGGGCTTGAAAGTACCCGAAGATGTCTCGCTGATCAGTTTTGACAATACCCCGGTGGTTCGGTTCACCGACCCGCAATTGACCGCCGTCGACCAACCGATTGCAGCAACCTTTTCAAAGGCGGTCGAGCTGTTGATTACCAACGGCCATGCAACCGATGTTCAACAGCCTGTGGTGACCGAAGGCAGCTTAATAGAGCGCGGCAGCACCGCCCCGCCGCAGTGCGATGCTGCCAACTGAATCGCATTCCCCGCAACGGCAATCGACGACCTTTATGTATCTTTACGCGCTCGCCGTTTCCGGTGGCGCGGTTGCATATATGCCATTTCTGACGATATTGCTGCCCATCAAGGTGACGTCACTGGCCCCTGATACGGTGCTGCCCACATTGGCATTCGCCTCTTTTGCCGGCGCCTTGTCGGCAAGCCTGTCCAATATTCTCTTCGGCTGGGTCAGCGACGTAACGCGTCAGCGGCGATTATGGATATTGGCAGGCCTATTTTTGTCATCGTCTTTGCTGGTTATGATGCCCTATGTTTCGGATACGACCGCTTTGATCGCCATGATAATAGTGTGGCAATTCGGGCTGAACATGATGCTGGCGCCGCTTGCTGCCTGGGCGGGCGATTGCATTCCCGACACGCAAAAGGGGGCGTTGGGGGGGCTGCTCGCGCTTGCCCCTGCGCTGGGGGCGTTGGCAGGGGCAATCGTCACGTTGGATCTACTCGCTGCATTTCCGCACCGCGAAGTGTTGGTGGCGTGTCTGATCGTTATCATGGTCGCGCCACTGCTCCTATTCGCGCGCCCCTTCAAAATGCCGCATTTGATGGAACCGGTGGAAGGCCCGATTGAATCCCGTGCCCATCCGGCGATCAGGATGTGGCTGGCGCGACTTTTGGTGCAAATTGCCGAGGCATCGCTTTTTGCGTTCCTGCTCCTCTGGTTCAAAAGCCTTGATCCGCGATTTGGGGAAAATGGGGCGGCTAGTATCTTTGCTTTGGTGCTCGGACTTGCGGTATTTATGTCTCTGGCGGTTGGGTATTGGTCAGACCGGGCTGCCCGCCCGATCATTCCTTTAGTCTGGAGCGCGGGTATCGCGGCAGGGGGGCTGCTTTTGATGGCGTTAGCACCCGGGCTGTTTGTCGCGATTGCAGGTTATCTGGTCTTTGGCATTGCAAGCAGCATATTTCTCGCGCTGCATTCCAGCCAGACATTGCGTGTTCTGCCCCGTCCACAACGGCGGGGCAGGGACCTTGGCATTTTTAATCTGACAAACACCGTCCCGTCGCTCATCATGCCGTGGCTGACCTTATTATTGGTGCCAAAATATGGCTTTGACGCGCTGTTCCTTCTGCTCGCCGGGTTGGCGACGATTGCCTGCCTTCTGTTGCTGACAATGCCGCGCGGGCGTCAGGCGGGCCGCCGGGCGTAAAATCCGAAGGCGGCAATCACGGCATAGCAGGCCATCGGAAGAATGAACGCTATTGCGAGGCTGGACGTCACATCTGCAATAATGCCTGTCAGCAGCGGAATAACTGCACCGCCAACGATGGCCACATTGATGATGCCGGACCCATCAGCTGCCCGTGATCCAAGTTTTTCGCACGCCAGCGTGAAAATGGTCGGAAACATGATCGCGTTGGTCAGGCCGACGGCGAGAAGGGCGTAACCCGATATGTTGCCGCTTGTCTGTGTCGATATCGTAATCAACAGGATGGCTCCAACCGCAACGGCGGCAAGCAACTTGCCGGGGCTAACCATACGTAACAGGCCCGATCCGATGAAGCGGCCGATCATGGCTCCGCCCCAATAGAATGCAATTAACTTACCTGCCGCCTGTTCCTGCAAACCCATGACATGGTCCTGCATGAGATAATTGACGATCAACGACCCGATGGAAACTTCGGCACCAACATATAAAAAGATACACAGCGCGCCAAAGCCAAAACGGGGACGCTTTAACAGGTCTAATCCCGCCAGACCTTCGCTTGCTTCATGCTGTTCGCCTTTGAGCGCGTTGCGGAACATCCAAACGACGCCGGCCACCAACGCCAGCGCAACAGCAATGCCCAAATAGCCATTTACAATCGCCTGGCTCTCCGCCGTCCGATAGGCGTCCAGTTCTACCCCTGACAATTGATCGGCGGTCACGGCCGCTAAGCCACCTAAAATTAGGATAGATCCGAAAAAGGGGAATACAGTAGTGCCAAGCGAATTGAACGCCTGAGCAAATGTCAGGCGGCTATGTGCGGTCGCAGGCTTGCCCAAAAGCGAAATCAGCGGGTTCGACACGACCTGGACAATGACCACGCCGCTTGCAAGGACGAATAGGGCGAGCAGGAATACGCCATAAGTGGCCGTCTGGCTCGCCGGAATGAACAGCAGGCATCCAGCCATCATCGTCAGCAGCCCGGCAACAGCACCGCGCATATAGCCAATTTTTTTGACCAGCCGTGCGCCCGGAATGCCGATTACGGCATAGGCTGCGAAGAAGCAGAACTGTACAAGCATCGCTTGCGTATAATTCAACGTGAACAGTTCTTTCAGCTTTGGAATGATGACATCATTCAGGCTGGTGATCCCGCCGAAGATGAAAAAAAGGCCCATGACGAACAGTTGAAGCTGCGGGGCGTCGATATGGGAATCGGTCGACTCCGGGGACGCGACCGCGCCAGGTTGCAAGGCCATTTTTCTCTCTCCCTGTTTTAGCGCGCCTTGCCGGGGCAGGTAACGCTTTCTTTTGTTTCTTCAATATGAACGGTACGTATCGTGGCAACAAGCCCTTTTGGCGCCTGCATACGTATGGGGGAGCCAACAGCGGCGAATTTAGCGCCCGCATCGGCAAAGCAGCGCAACGGGATGCGCGTTTGAAGCCGCGTTCCGGGGGTGGCGGTGGCAATCACGCTCTGTAAATTAAGCGAACCCCCGCTAACGCTTAGGGTGACCGGGCCCTTGACCGATGTATCAATACGCCAGTCCATTGACAGCACCCAGCCTTTGGCGAGTTGCGAAGAAAGGTTGATGGCTGGACCATTGACCGCAAATTCGCCTTTGGCATTCCAGGTGAACTGCCGCGCATCCTCTTGCGCGGTCAGGTCAATAGCACGGGTGCTGATCGAACCGTCAATGCCCAGATGCCAGGGTGCAGGAACCTTGCCGCGCACGATGTAATTCGTCGTTTGGCTCATCATCGAAAGGTCGACGCGAGGGTCTTCGTTAACAGGCACGAATTTCGCTGCGTTGCTGTAATCAAGTCCATATCCGACGGGGAACAATGGCTTTTCAAGCGTTGCGCGGGCATCGTCGGGCCATGCGAAGGGCAGGCGTCCGGTAAAGTCACGCGGCGATTTTCCGTCCGGTCCGGCAATCAAGACATCGGCAATGCCGCGACCTTGCGTTCCGGGTAACCAGGCCGCGACAAAGGCATCGGCTTGATTGAGCAGCTTTCCGGTAAACATCGGTCGGCCCGATAAAAACAAAACCACGACCGGAATATTCTGGGACTTCAAACGCGTTAGCAGGGCTTGCTCGGCGGCAGAAGTCCGATAGGCCAGATCCGGCACATCGCCTTCAAATTCCGCATAGGGCTTTTCGCCCAGCACGATGAAGGCAACAGCGGGTTTTGTATCAAATGCACCCGTCGCAGAAACGGTCGCTGCTCCGCCACCTTTTGTGATCGCGTCGGACAATGCGCGGCCAATGGTTTGGCCATTGGTGAAATCCGCTGCCTTTGTGTCAGTACCTTGCCAGCTAATGGTCCAGCCACCTGCCTGCATCGCCATATTATCCGCCCCTGACCCTGCGATCAGGACGCGCGCGCCGTTGCGGACCGGAAGAATGCCATTTTCATTTTTGAGCAGGACCAGTGATTTTGACACCGCCTCGCGCGCCAGTTCCAGATGGGCTGTCGATCCAACCAGCGACGTATCGCCGCGCTTGGTCAATGTTTCGCCCATCAAGCCAAGCTTGTATTTCACCCGCAAAATGCGCCGGACAGCGTCATCGATCCGCGACATCGGAATGCGCCCGTCGCGCGCGGCTTTCAGGGTATTTTTATACAGTCCGCGCCAGCTGTCGGGGGCCATGAACAAGTCAAGTCCGGCGTTGATGGCATCGGGACAATCGGTGGCCGAACATCCTGCAACCTGGCCATGGCCGTTCCAGTCGCCGACGACCAGTCCTGAAAACCCCATCCGGCCCTTCAAAACATCGGTCAAAAGCGAACGGTTGCCGTGGTGCTTTACCCCATTCCAACTCGAAAAACTGGCCATCACGGTCAGCGCGCCAGCATTGATGGCGGCGGGATAGCCTTGTGCATGCTTGGCAATCAGCTCTGCCTCACCAATTTGTGCATCCCCCTGATCGCGGCCATCGGCGGTGCCGCCGTCGGCCAGAAAATGCTTGGCGGTTGCTGCAACATTTTGTGCATCCAGCGATTGTCCGGCGACCAAATTGCCTTGCAACCCGATTGTCATCGCTTTTGCATATTGCGCGACGAGCGCAGGGTCGGACGAATAGCCTTCATATGTGCGGCCCCAACGCAGGTCTTGCGGCACGGCAAGCGTGGGCGCGAATGTCCATTCGATGCCGCTGCCCGAAATCTCGGCCGCGGTCGCTTTACCGATGCGTTGCAACAGGTCTACATCACGTGCTGCGCCAAGTCCGATGTTGTGCGGAAAAATCGTGGCGTTGGGTAAATTGGAATGGCCGTGAACGGCATCCACCCCAAATAAAATCGGAATGGCCGCGCCCGATTTACGCGAAGCGTTCCGGAATTGCGTAACCAGCTTGGCCCATTTCGCGGCGCTCGCCCGTTCATTACCATAAGGCCCGGAGTTACCACCTGCCAAAACCGAACCTAGCGGGTAACGCGAAAAATCCGATGGTTTCACTGCGCTGATGTCGGCTTGAATCAATTGACCAACCTTTTGTGCATCTGTCATGCGAGCGATAAGGACGTCAATTTCCGCCTCGATTTTTGCATCACGCATATGCGTAGGGCTGGCTGCCGACGGCCAAAGAGAAGGATTCGCGGTGGATTCCGCGGCCATCAAGGCGGGCGCTGAAATCAGTGACAAAAGGGTGAAGGCAGTCATTGATTTCGGTCGGGGCATTGCTTGGGATTCCATCATTCTTGTGAACGTTATCATTGTGCATCTGACTACATCAACCTGAATGGAAATCAAGCTCCAAGGCAGTTTTATGGCAGAATTGCCCATCGCATTATTTCATTCGCGCACTGGTGCCGAAGATTTGGTCGCTAGCGTGTAGGCTGCAAGGACATAATTTGGCACCGGGATTCGATCTGTCCGAACAGCCACCGCCTAGATGCGGCGTCGGCGAAGCTGTGTGATGCGGTGTCAAATTGCTCCAGTTTGACACTTTGCCGCGTCTGAACGCCCTTGAATGCGTCGCTGTGCCAAGCACCCATAAACGCCATCGCGGTCGTATCATGGCGGGCGATCAGCAAGCTGGTCGGGATTTCAGACCGCGCCAAGGCGTTCGCCAATCGGACGGCCAAGCCCGAAGCAGGTTGCTTGCGTGCGGCCGACGCCAAGCCACCTGCCAATTTGCGCAAATCGATCTTTCCGGTGAGCAAATCAATCAGGCTGCGCGGATTTTTCAGCCTTGCCCAATATCGCGCGCGAATAGCGTCGGCATTCGGGACTGCCGGTTGCTCTGGGTCACCGGCGGCTGTCTCGATTACCCACGGGTTTGCAAGAATAAGGGCGTCAATCGGCAAGGAATGATGGTAAAGCGCCAATGCGCTAGCCGCATCGCAGTTTCCAAAGGCGATGATCCGTTTTACATGAGGGGCCGCGTTCCGGAATGCGATGAGAGCGGCGGCAATGTCGTCCGCGCTATTTTCGAAGCCGGCGTTAACGCCTTCACTTTCCCCTATTCCGCGCCGGTCAAAGCGAAACACCGGATAACCCAATGTTGCAAAATGCGCGGCCATTGCCGCCTGACCACCAAAGGCACCGGCGCGAATTTCATTGCCGCCGCTCACTACGAATATTCCTGTTTCAGCGTCGCCGGTATCGAGGGTACCGGCAAGTTGATCATCGCCACATTGGAATGGGATCATCAAGCGCATGTGGCACTCCACACATCAATTCGTTCGGCAAATGCCGCCGACATCCCGGCATCTTCCTGCGGTTCGGCCCGCAACCACAAAGGTGATCCGTTTATTTCGGGCAAGGTGATTTCCTGACACTGGCATGAAGGTGACGGCACGGAGTCCTCCAAACTCTGCAGCATCGCGTTGCTTAAAATATACCCGGACAGCTCCAGAGACCCCGTCGCTGCTTGGGCCATCAGGCTTTCAATTGTTGATGATGTTCCGGCTTCTTTATCGGCCACCAAACGGCCTCGCAGCATGGTCTTTAACACGGAAGCGCCTTTGACCGGAGCAAGTCGCATAATAGGTTTGTCCGCGCGATCATCGATCAAGGTTCCGCCCCGTACAGATACTATATGGGTTGGCTTTAGCTGAACCGCCGCATCTTCAACGGCCTGTCGCCACACACTGACCGTCTGTTCTGAAATGCAGGCCAGGCTCTCGTTACAGCCCGGTAAATCTGGAAGCAGCGCGCAAGTTCCCCGATCTGCCAGTGCGCGCATGACTTCAACCAGCATCCGGCGCGTGCGATTCATTTCGTCAAACAGCGGCGGGATGATAAGTATCGTTCGCGCACTGCCGCGATCGCCAAAGCACAGGCAATATTCGCTTTGATCGCCAAACTTATAGGTCAGATAGACAGGTGACGTCACCCGGCAACCTTGTTTTCAGCAAAGGCGGCAAGGCTGCCCAATGTTGCGAATATATCGCCATCGACATCGTCATCATCAATCACGATGCCAAGCCGGTCTTCCATTTCCGTAAGCAATCCGGCAACGGCCATAGAATCAAGTTCGGGCAACGCACCAAATAATTCGGTGTCATCATCCATCACGGCGACCTGATCAGCCGATAGGCCAAGTACATCAGATAGAATTGCGCGGAGTGTCTCTTGCGTATTGAGCGGCATCTTATTCTCCATTTTATGCGGCTTTGCGGCGCATTTGGCGCAAATGCAGGCGGGCAATCAATGGCCAATTGGCGACATATTTGGGCCAGAACATGTCGAGCCTGAAGCGCGGGCGAACAGCATCCATCCAGTCGCGCTTATAAGCGTCGCTGCCGGTACCAAAATCAATTTCGTCCACTTTATCGATGTCGATGACATGTCGGAACAAGGCAGTCGAAAGCAGTGTGCCGGGTGAAGCGTCAAGATATCTCTCATCATGGGCAAGCTTATGGATCAAGGCGATACCATTTTCCACAGTCCAGAATTGGGCAGCGACCGGTTTGCCGTCAATATAGGCAAGCCCGAGGCGCAATGTGCCGGAACCACTCTCGTTTCGCGCCAACTGTTTTAGAAATTCAGGACTGCCCTCATGCGGTTTCCAGCTTCGCGCATAAATCTGTTCATATGCGAGCCAGCCTGTTTCCGAAAATTCGGTTTCGATTTGGATCGAAACGATATTTTTCTTGGCCTTGCGCTTTACGGTGTTTTTCAATTGCCCGGGTCGGCTATCCCAATATTGTTCGAATGTCCGGCCATGAACACGCAAATAGTGGTTCTCGTCGCATGCGGTTACATCCACGACCCAGCCTGCGTCTTTGAATGCTGCTGCAATCTCGCTGGCGGATCCATCTTCGTCCGGGACCGGAGCCAAGGTCAGGCGGCGGGTGCGCTGGCGTGCGGTATCGGCCAGTTGTCGCAACAATGACAGGCGCTTTTCTTCGCTTTGAATGCTGCTGTAAATTGGGCGCCATGTAAAATTATACCAATTGGCAAGCGAAACGTGATGGCGGCTTGCCTGCCGCATCAAGGGTAACCAGGCTTCGGCTTCGCCAAATTGCGCCCTCAACAAAAGCGGCGCTTTATCGCGCAGCGCAATACGGTGCAGCGGATCAAGCCAGTCCAGCCGGTCGAATAGGCAAGCCTGCCGCTCCCGATCCATGCCACCCGCCGCAGCCGCCTGTGCGGTCAGAAAATTATCGTGATATTCACCTTTTACCGGCAAATATGTTACCCCTGACATGCCCACTAAACTCCAATCGAATTTGACTCCGCGATGATCGACTTGCCAACTTTCCCGCTCGACCATCTGCCCCTGTTCGGGCAAGCCGATGCGCCTGCGCTCGTCATCCGTGACAAGGTCTATAGCTATAAGGAGTTAAATCTCCGTATCGGTCGCCTGGCTGCCTGGCTGGTCACGCGGGATGTATCGGCGGGGGATCGGGTTGCAACATGGCTTGGCAAAAGTGAGATTGCCTGCCTGATGCCCCTTGCGTCGGTCCGCGCCGGGTTAATTCATGTTCCGGTCAATCCGCTTTTGAAAGCAGCGCAAGTCTTGCACATCATGGCCAACAGTGGGGCGCGTTTGCTGGTGACCAATTCCGCGCGCGCCGCAACTTTAGGGGCGTCTTCTGTTTCGCCATATCTGGTCGATGAAAAAGCGGTCCAAGCCATAATTGACGATGGCGCGTCTCCGATAATGCCACCGCTATCTGTCGATACCGATCCCGACACATTGGCGGCCATATTGTACACAAGCGGTTCAACGGGCCATCCCAAAGGTGTCATGCTTTCACACGCCAATTTGGCACTTGGCGCCGATAGTGTAGCTCAATATTTGAAGCTTTCGTCTGACGACACAACGCTTGCGGTCCTGCCCTTAAGCTTTGATTACGGCCAGAACCAGTTGCTTTCAACATGGCGCGCGGGCGGCTGCGTCGTGCCGCTCGATTATTTGACCGCGCGCGATGTTATAAAGGCGTGCGCGAGGCACAATATCACAACACTCGCGGCGGTACCTCCCTTGTGGGTGCAATTGCTCGAGCAGGTTTGGCCCGCCGAAGCCACGCAAAATATGCGCCGCTTGACGAATTCCGGCGGCGCATTGACGCCCAGCCTTGTAAAAATGCTGCGCAGCATTTTTGGCAGAACATGTGACATTTTCGCGATGTACGGATTAACCGAAGCCTTCCGCTCCACCTATCTGGATCCTGCCTTGATCGATAATTGTCCGACCAGCATGGGTCGCGCCATTCCTTATGCAGAAATCATGGTTGTGGCACCGGACGGCACCGAAGCCGGGCCGGATCAAGCGGGTGAACTGGTCCATGCCGGGCCGCTGGTCGCCATGGGTTACTGGCAAGATGATGCGCGAACTGCCGAACGGTTCAAGCCTGCACCTGCTTTTTCGAATTATGGCGGCATGGCGGTCTGGTCAGGCGATACTGTCCGGCGGGACGGTGACGGCTTGCTCTATTTTATCGGGCGCGACGATGCGATGATCAAGACAAGTGGGAACCGCGTGTCGCCGACCGAAATTGAAGAAGCTGCGGTCGAAAGCGGATTGGTCGCCGAAGCTTGCGCGCTTGGTCGCAAGGACGACCGGCTCGGCGCAGCGATTGTTCTTTTCGTGCGGGGCGATGGAGATGATGACCGGCTAAAGGCACATTTGAAAGCGACGCTGCCGAATTTCATGCAACCGGCCGAAGTGGTGTGGCTGGATATGTTTCCTAAAAATGCTAATGGCAAATTGGACAGAAATATTTTGGCTGCAGGTCTTCACCCCGTCGGTCAACGCATGGCAATCATCTAAGCTCCCTGCCGAATCCGGATAGGGATTCGGCAGAGCACATTTTTAACGACAGTTGCGAGGCCGTGTGCTTTGCACCGCATCTACGAAGCCATTTCGTGTGTTCACCGTAATGCATTGCTCCGAAGCAGCGCGCCACCAGGTTGTGTAGCGTCCTTCATATTCGGTCTGGTCGCTGCCCTTAACCACAAAGCCGCGTTGGATCAGCGAAGAATTGGCCGAACCCTTGGACTGACCTACCAGGTCGTTGACATACACATTGCCTCTATATCCGCCGCCATTGCCATAGCCGGGGCGATAAGGCGTTTCGTGTCCACGTTGGCGCACACCCTGTTCAAATCCGCTCGAATAGGCATCGGATCGATCATAATTGTGGTAGGAATGATTATATAGTCCGTCGCGATAGCCACGCTCATATTGCGCCTCGCGATTTGAATCGTCATAATGGTTGCGGTCGTCATGGTGGTCGGATTTATGGGCAAGCGCCAAAACGCCGATCAAAGCGGCCGCCCCGATAGCAACCGCGGCCGTTTTGTCTCCGCTGCCAGATTTTTGGCCGCAATCCGATGCCGATGCGGTGTTTACCGATTCGTACCGGCCGTCATATGTCGCTACGCTGACACATTCCTTTTTTGAACTGTTCCACCAATAAGTCCATTTCCGGTCATCGCGCGTCGTGGTGCTGGTGTTGTAGTAGCCGCGCGACTCCATCTGCTCTTCCCCACCGGCAGCGCGCGCGCCGACAAGGTCCGAGAGTGAAGATGGTGTTTTCGCATAAGTTGGAACGGCATTGAATATCAGTGCGATAGCGGTCGCATTCGCACATATTTTAGTCGCAAATTTTGCCATATATTTTCTCCCGTTTGAATAATCTTCCCGAGTTTTGTGACCATTTCCAATTCTATCCACGAGACTCGCCCCGGTCTCTCCCGTGCAGATTATAAGGGTATAAGTTACAATTCCACGGCTATATTTTCGCCGATATTCCGTGGCTTGATTATCGAAACCTTTACCCGAGCGGCTTAAGATGCGGCGCATGAAGGCAACCGGACCTATTCCCGCTGGCTACGGCATGGCAGACGGCGAGCTCGCAATTGGCGGGGTTTCCGCGTCTGCTTTGGTCGAAAAGGCCGGTGACACCCCGCTTTTTGTCTATTCGTCGGCCCATTTGCGGCAACGCGTAGAAGAACTGAGGGCGGCCATGCCTCGGCGACTGGCATTGCATTATGCCATGAAAGCCAATCCTTTCCCGCCATTGCTGGCGTTAATGCATGCTTTGGTAGACGGCTTCGACGTGGCGTCGGGCGGGGAGCTTGAAATGGCGCTCGATGCCGGTGCCAACCCGGACAAAATCAGTTTCGCCGGCCCGGGCAAACGCGACCGCGATCTGGAACGGGCGATCACCTTGGGCGTCACCCTTAATTGTGAAAGTGAAGGCGAAGTTGCGCGCGCGTTAACTATTGGCGCAAGGCTCGCCACAACGCCGAAGCTTGCCGTTCGCGTAAACCCTAGCTTTGATCTGAAGGGATCGGGCATGAAAATGGGGGGCGGTGCCAAGCCTTTTGGCGTTGACGCTGAACGCGTACCCGCATTGGTAAAGCACATCACAAATGCAGGCGCGCAATGGCAAGGTTTTCATATCTACGCCGGCAGTCAGGCATTGTCCGCGGACGCGATTATCGCGATGCAGGCGCAAACGCTGGATTTGGTCGTGGAGCTTACTGACGCGATCGGCATGTCCCCAACAAAAGTCAATCTGGGTGGCGGTTTTGGCATTCCGTATTTCCCCGGCGATACACCGGTTGATATCGGCGCTGTTGGTATGGCTTTGGAAGCGCGCTTTAGCCGTTTGCCAAGCAGCCTTGCCGATACGCATTTCTGCATTGAACTTGGCCGATATATGGTCGGAGAAGCCGGAGTTTATCTGACCCGGATCGTTGATCGCAAGATCAGTCACGGGGAACTGTTTCTGGTCACCGATGGCGGTTTGCATCACCAGTTGGCCGCCAGCGGGAATTTTGGCACCGTTATCCGCCGCAATTATCCCGTTGCTGTCGCAACACGTGTCGCTGCAGAACCCGAAGAAGTTGCGACGATTGTCGGATGCCTGTGCACGCCGTTGGATAAATTGTCCGACAGCGCCCATTTACCGCGCGCAGATGCAGGTGATCTGGTCGCGATTTTCTGTGCAGGCGCTTATGGTGCGAGCGCGAGCCCTGCGAATTTTTTGGGGCAAGGACCCGCCGCGGAATTACTCGTTTAACCTTTTCCGTTATCCGCAGGTCCACCAACGAGCACATATCGCCTATCGCAATAGCCGCAATCGGCATAGCCTTTGTCGTCTATCTGTAACCAGACGCGGGGATGCCCTAATGCTGCGGGGATATCACCGCTGCCATCGCATGCAATACGGGCTTCACGGACGCGGATGGTTTCGGGCTGAAAATTGCTCATCGGCGGCGCTTAGCAAAAGCGCGTTACGGCTGCAACGGTTCAGAAATAATTGAGGGTGATTGACCAGTTGCCGGTATATTTACCGGCGGCTTGATTGGCACCTACTTCCAGCGTCGCGCCGACTGGAAATGTAAAAATTCCGTTGGCCGCGGCAATCCGAAAACGCAGGGGTGCCGTGGTTAGAACTGCGGTTGGTGTGCTGCCGATCACAAAAGTCCGCACCCGCATTGGTGCACCAGGCCCGGTAATCAGAATGCTGTTTGCGCCCAGCGAAATATCGACACGCTGGTTAAGGGTGCCTTGCCCCGAAAATGTGGCCGTGCTTTGGCCGCCACCGACAAGTACAATACCGTTGTTCGTGGTACGCGCGCCTGTTGGCGCCATGACAACGGTGCCCGCAACTGTTCCTGGAATGAGCGAACCAAAATCCAAATTGTTATCGATGACAAAAGAAAGAGGCCGGACGACCGTAATTTCAGCGTTGGCTGGTTCGGTTTCGGCAAAAGCCGGCGTCATCCCGCTGACTGCAAAAACCGCAGCAACCAACTTGGCCAGCTTTACTGGAAATTTATTTTCTGCCCCACACATGTTCGGTGGAATAGACTGCGAACTGTAAAGATATTCTAAAAATCGCATTTTTATAGGAAATTGACCGTAACCGTGAAATCACCCTGATACAAACCAGCCGCCTGCGATGGTCCGACACGCAACCGGCCACCGACAAAGAACGACAATTGCCCGGTTGGACCCATGAACCGAAGTGGCGTTCCGTTTTGCTGGAACTGGTCAAGTAGCATCTGTTCGCTGCCTGAAACACGGACCAGCTGGATATTGCTGGGCAGGTTTATAAGGACCAAGGTAAGCGGTGCGGCCACGACATTAAACTGGGCGCGGGATACCGATCCGCCAACGGGGATCGCATTGCCCGCAGATACGATGATGGTATCGCTGGTTGGCGGTATGCGTAACCGGCTTTGCACGGATCCGGTGATGACCGAGCCGAAATCAAGGCGCGATGTATTGGTTACCAGACCGGGATTGACGATTTGTGTCTGCGTGTCTCCCGGCAAGGCAACAGCGCCCTGCGCGTAAAATAAAGCGCAGCCAAAGGCGAATGCCCACTTTGATTTATGAAAAGCCCCACTGTCCACATGACCTCATTATCCCGAAGGAATGCGCATTTGGTGTTCGAAAAGGGTGAATGAACGGTAAACCATGCTTCCCATCATTGCACCCGGGACGTCGCTTCGCTATCGCAGGGGCATGTCCGATAAAGCTATAACTATCCAGAACCTCTCCAAAAAATATGCAGGTGGCAAACAGGCGTTGGATGATGTCAGTTTTGATGTCGCGCAGGGATCTATTTTCGGGTTGCTTGGCCCAAATGGAGCAGGAAAGTCCTCGCTCATCAACATATTGGCAGGGCTCGTGATGAAATCGTCGGGAACGGCGTCGATCTGGGGCTTTGACATTGATGCCAATCCCCGCAATGCGAAGGCGTCTATCGGGATCGTGCCTCAGGAAATCATGTTCGATCCCTTTTTTACGCCAAAAGAAGCGCTGGAATTGCAGGCAGGATTATATGGCGTGCCAAAGGCGAAGCGTAAAACCATGGAATTGCTTCGCGCTGTTCGGTTGGAGGACAAAGCCGATGCATATGCGCGCACATTGTCCGGCGGTATGAAGCGACGTTTATTGGTTGCCAAAGCCATGGTGCACTCACCGCCGGTCATCGTGCTTGATGAACCGACGGCAGGGGTCGATATCGAACTGCGCCAACAGTTATGGGATTATGTCGTCGAACTGAACCGCGAAGGCGTAACGGTCGTTTTGACAACACATTATCTGGAAGAGGCAGAGCAGCTGTGCGACCGGATAGCGATTATCAATCACGGCAAGTTGATCGCCAATAAACCAACCAAAGAACTGGTCGGCATGGCGCGAGAAAAGGCAGTTGTTCTGACTCTCGACCGCGATGTAACTGAACCCCCGAAGCATGCGGCCTTTGAAAAGTCGGAGCTGTTGGGTGACCGGACGGTTGAAATCACCTACAACAAAGACCGGATGAACGCAGGCGAAGTGCTCGCTGCCATGCAAGGCCTTGGCCTTGGCATAATTGATGTGACGACGAAGGAGGCGGACCTTGAAGATGTGTTCCTGCGCCTAACCACATCACCCTCCCCCGACCCCTCCCGCAAGCAGGAGGGGAGTTAGAGTTGGCTGGGCTTGAACGAATAGTCCCCCTCCCGCTTGCGGGAGGGGTTAGGGGAGGGTGAGTCGATTGGAGCAACCCATGTTTTCAAACCGCAGGTTCATGAGTTCTCGAATGAAGGGGCGACGTTGATGGAGGCCGATGTACTCATCATTGGATCGGGCGCGGCTGGTTTGACCGCGGCGTTGCAGCTTGCCCAAAAGTATAAGGTTGTCGTTTTGGCCAAAGGCGCCCTATCCGATGGGGCAACGGCGTGGGCGCAAGGCGGCATTGCGGCGGTTTTGGAACCGGGCGACACGTTTGAAAGCCATATCGAGGATACGATGGTTGCAGGTGGCGGGCTGAACAACCGTGCTACAGTCGAATTTGTTGTCGAAAATGCACCAGAAGCGATCGAGAGGCTCGCAAAGCTCGGCGTTCCGTTCAACCTGGAAGGCAATGACCGGCATTTGACCAGGGAAGGCGGGCATAGCCATCGCCGGATCGTTCATGTCGATGACGCAACAGGTTGGGCGGTGCAACAGGCGTTGGAGGCGGCTGCCAAATCCAATCCCAACATAACGCTGGTGCCCGACAGGGTCGCAATTGATTTGATTTTGGGACGGCATCAACAACGATTTTCCACATCCGGTCGTATTCACGGTGTCTATGCGTTGAACCGCAAGACGGGGAAAGTGGAAACCTTTACGTCGCGCGCGACAATATTGGCCTGTGGGGGGGCAGGACGTACATATCTATATTCCACTGCACCTCGGGGAGCGACCGGCGACGGCATTGCGATGGCCTGGCGTGCGGGCTGCCGCATTTCCAACATGGAATTCATGCAATTTCATCCCACATGCCTCTATAATCTGGAGGTCAAGAATTTCCTGATTACCGAAGCTGTGCGCGGAGAGGGCGGGATATTAAAAAATCCGAAGACCGGGCATCGCTATATGCCCGACTATGACGAACGCGCTGAACTTGCCCCCCGCGATATCGTCGCCCGCGCCAATGACGCCGAGATCAAGCGCGATGGTCTGGACTTTGTGCATCTGGATATAAGCCACAGGCCACCGGAATTTGTGAAAGAGCATTTCCCGAATATCTATGAAAAGCTGATGGGTTTGGGCATCGACATCACGCGCGATCCCATTCCGGTTGTTCCCGCCCAGCATTATACATGCGGCGGCGTGCTCGTCGATCTCGACGGCCGGACAGATGCCCCGGGTCTGTATGCCGCAGGCGAGGTTACCCAGTCGGGGTTGCACGGTGCCAACCGGTTGGCTTCCAATTCCCTGCTTGAATGTTTTGTTTTTGGTGACGCATGTGCGGCCCATATTGACGCCAATTGGGCGCGCTTTCCGAAACCTCCGAAGGTACGTCCGTGGGATGAAAGCCGCGTTACCGATAGCGATGAAGAGGTCGTGATTGCCCAATGCTGGCGGGAGATTCGCCAATTCATGTGGAACTTCGTCGGCATTGTCCGCACCACCAAGCGACTAGAACGCGCGCAGCACCGGATCGATCTGTTGCGTCGCGAGGTCGCCGATTATTACAGCCATTTCCGGGTTACCCCCGATCTGATCGAATTACGCAATTTGGTCGAAGTTGCCGACCTTATAATAAGGTCGGCATTGGCGCGTACCGAAAGTCGGGGCTTGCACTATACACTCGACTATCCGGAATTGGCAATGGAAGCTGTCGATACTGTATTGGTGCCCTGAGCTGGCAAAGATTCGGGCCAGCCGACCAGAGCAAAAAGGGAGCGATGTGATGTCCGGTCAAAAAGGCGTATATGCGGCGAGTGGTCTCAGTTTTCTTCGGGGATTGCTTTTGCCGGCGCTCCTTCTGGGTTCCGCACCTGTGATCGCGGCGACACCAGAAGAAACAGCACGGGAGGTCCTTTCAAAAACCCCGATCATCGATGGCCATAACGACACCCCGCACCAGATTGCGGAAGTGTTCGGCCGGGACTTTTCTAAGTTTGACCTGAGAGGTCTGGCACCCGATACGCTGGCCAAAACACACACGGACATACCCACATCGCGGGCCGGATTTTTAGGCGGGCAATTCTGGTCAGTCTATGTCGACGCCGCTTTACCCAAGCATGAGGCGGTAACGCGGACTATGGAACAAATAGACGTCGTGCGCCAGATGATCGCACGCTATCCCGATGCCTTTGCGTTTGCAGACACCGCAGCTTCGGCCGAAGCGGCGATGAAAAAGGGTAAAATTGCATCGCTGATTGGCATGGAAGGCGGGCATTCTATCGGAAATTCGCTAGAGATATTGCGTCAGATGCATGCCCTCGGCGCACGTTATATGACCGTCACGCACAGTCTGACGACCGAATGGGCCGACAGCGCCACGGACATGCCCAAACATGATGGCCTTTCGCCCTTCGGCTTTGCAGTGATTGCCGAGATGAACCGTCTCGGTATGATCGTCGACCTGAGCCATGTGTCGGAAGCCACAATGCATGATGTGCTCGACAAGGGCAAAGCCCCCGTTTTGTTTACACATAGTAACGCCCGGTCGGTGACCCCGCATCCACGCAACGTACCGGATTCCGTGCTGAAACGTTTGCCGCGTAATGGCGGGGTGGTGATGGTTACCTTTGTTCCCGGCTTTACATCGCCGGAACGCCGCCAATGGGAATATGATCGCGCCGCAATTGCGGGCCGTGCCAAATTGGAGTTCACCGGAAATCCGGCGGGAGAAAGAGCTAAGGTAGATGCATGGATCGCCGCGCATCCCCAGCCCAAGGCGACACTGGCGCAGGTTGCCGACCATATTGACCATATCCGCAAGGTTGCGGGTATCGATCATATCGGAATTGGCGGCGACTTTGGCGGCGTGGACGAGCTTCCGATGGGACTGGAAAATGTATCCACCTATCCGGCGCTTTTTGCCGAGTTGGTGCGGCGGGGTTATTCGAAGGCCGATCTTGCGAAAATTGCACAGGGCAACACCTTGCGGGTGATGCGCGGTGTCGAGGCGGCGGCTGAAAAATAGTCTCACACGAAGACACGAAGCAACGCTTCATGCGTCTTTGCGTGATAAAAACTATTCAAACCCGTTCGTCAAAAACCGCTCCGCGATCGCCGCATGTAACGCTGCGCCGCGGGCCATTACGCTGTCGTCGAGGACCATGCGGTTGGAGTGAAGTCCGCAGCACGAACGCCAGTCGTCGCCTTCGTGGCTGGCGCCCAGGAAGAACATCGCCCCGGGGACTTTTTCGAGGACATAGGCGAAATCTTCGGCGCCCATAATGGGCGTGTCGAGTGTGATCCAGCTTTCTTCGCCGAACATATCTTCAATGACCGATTTGCCGAACTGGACCGCGCGCGCATCGCATAAGGTAACGGGAAATCCGGGCTCGATATGCACTTCGGCCGTGCACCCGTGGGCGGCTGCAATGTTCGGGGCGAGCCGGTGTAAATTTTCGGCCACTTGCGCCCGCTGACGGGGTGACAGGGTCCGGATCGTGCCCAGCATATGCGCGGTTTCGGGAATGATATTGTTGGTCGTTCCCGCCGAGATCTTGGCAATGGTCACAACGGCTGGGTCGAAAACGGACACATTGCGGGTCACCATCGTCTGGATCGCGGACACTATTTCGCAGGCCACAGGTATCGGGTCTGTAGCATCGTGCGGCATGGAGGCATGGCCACCTGCGCCCTTGACCGTGATACTCAACACGTCGGAAGACGCCAGCAAGGGCCCCGCCCTGCCGGTAAAGACGCCGCGCGGGGCGTTGGGCATGATATGCAGGGCAAAGGCCGCGTCGGGCATGGGATCGATCAGACCGTCATCCAGCATGAAGCGCGCGCCGTGATGACCTTCCTCGCCCGGTTGGAACATGAATTGCACTGTTCCCGCAAGTTCATCGCGCCGCGCACATAGCATCTTGGCCGCACCTACCAACATGGCGACATGGGTGTCATGCCCGCAGGCGTGCATTGCACCGTCGGTTTTAGAGCTATATTCCAGCCCGGTATCTTCATGGAGTGGCAAGGCATCCATATCGCCACGCAGCAGAACCGTGCGGCCATTCGCCGGACCTTTCAACGTCGCGATCAAGCCCGTCGTCGACGGCCCTTCGCGCAGTTCCAGCGGCAAGCCTGCGAGCGCAGCCTTTATTTTGGCGAGCGTTTTGGGATTTTGCAGGCCAAGTTCAGGCTCTGCATGAATAGCCCGTCGCAGTTCGACGAGATCGGAAAGGATGGCTTCGGCATCATCACGCCAAGGGGTGTCTGTCAGGTTCATGGAAGCTGACTAACACCCGCTGGCGGTGATGAACAAGTAAGGATTATTCCTCGATACGGACCGTAGCATATTGCGTCGTTCCGCCCCGGCGCTTGACACCAAGAAGGATTGCGCTGCGCCCGGCGGCCTTTGCTGTGCGAATGGCAGCGGCAAGAGCGGCCGGGGTTGCAACCGGTTGATAGGTTGCCGACACGATCACGTCGCCGCGACGCAAACCAGCCTGGGCACCGTTGCCTTGGCCTGCAATATCGATAACGACACCTTTGGTGTCGCTACCCATGCCCAATTGTCGCGCAATTTCGGGATCGAGAGGAATGACACTCAGGCCGATGGCGTCGCGGATTACCTTGGCATCCGGGCTATCGGTATCCTTGTCAAAATCCTTGTTTTCTTCCGGATTGAAATTGCTTTGCGCCAATTTCTCTTCCGGCGGACGGGTGCCGACGGTTGCGGTCAGTCGCATCGGTTTGCCTTCGCGCAAGATGTCCAGCGGGATGCGGGTGCCTGGCTTGATGTTGGCGACAATGTAGGACAATGTTGCTTCGGGCGACACTTCGCGACCGTCGACTTTCAGGACGATGTCGCCTTCTTTCAGTCCGGCTTTTTCACCGCCTTCACCCGCGACGACGCGCGCCACAAATTCACCACGGTTTTTTTCAAGACCAAGCGCATCGGCCAGATCTTCTCCGACAGGAGTGATGCTGATTCCCAAATAGCCACGCTCGGGTCGAACGCCCTTTTTCAATGATTCGATCACAGGCGCGGCTTCTTCTGCGGGAATAGCAAAGCCAACCCCGATATTGGCACCGATTGGGGAAATGAGGCGATTGTTGATACCAATTACTTCGCCCTTCAAATTGAAGAGAGGTCCGCCGGAATTGCCGGGATTGATGGCGGTGTCGGTCTGGATGAAGCGATCATATGCGCCGCCGGCACCGATATTCCGTTGCAATGCCGAAATGATACCCGCGGTTACAGAGCTGCTGAGTCCAAGTGGGTTACCGATTGCAATAACCCAGTCCCCGACTCGGCTTTTGGTGGAATCTGCCATTGCCACAAATGGAAGATTATTTGCTTTGATCTTGAGCAAGGCTATGTCCGATTGCGGATCGCGGCCTACGATGTCGGCGGTATATTCTTTGCCGTCGAACAAAGTAACCGTGACCTTGTCAACGGCATCACCGGCCGGCCCGCCTGCAACAACATGGTTGTTCGTAACAATATAGCCATCGGCTGAAATCAGGAAACCGGACCCGCCGCTTGCCTGTTCCTGGGTTACCGGTCGCCGTTCGCCGGTGAATGGGTTAAAGCTGGTCGCGACCTGAACTTTTTGCTTGGTCGAAATATTGACGACTGCCGGTTGCAGTTGCACGACCAGGTCCGCAAAGCTGGCTGGAGCACCGGCTGGAGCGAGATTGGCTTGCGCTGAAACGGGCAAGGCGTTTTGCGCCGTGACCGGTGATCCGTTGACCAGTGCAAAGGCACTGCCAGTGAGTAAAAGAGCTGTGGTAGCTGCATAAGCGTAACGCACGGGTTTCATTCCTCTCGTCTATCTAACAGGGGCACAATGCCCGAAAACTTGCCATCCGTTGGCGTGGCTAAGCTTAACGCCAATTGAATGGGTGCCGGACCAACCGGCGAATGTCGTTTGCCGTTCGACTAACGACCGTTGCGGAACTTTTCCAAATACGCATTTTGCGGAGACAAAATGATATTGGTCGAACCTTCGCCATTCTGGAATGTCTGGCGGTAACTTTGCATCGCACGATAGAAATCGTAGAATTCCGGGTCCTTGCCATAGCTGATAGCGTATATGCGCGCGGCCTCTGCTTCGGCCTCGGCACGGATAATCTGTGCTTCTTTCTGGCCTTCTGCGTCGATGGCAATTGCTTCCTGGTTTCGGGCCGACCGCATCCGGTTATAGGCCGATTGCAATGTTGCCGCTGGCAAATCGGCACGTTTGATCCGCACGTCGATAACTTCTGCGCCATATTTGCTGGCTTCACGATTGAGTGCGGTCTGGATATTCTCCATGACCTCACCGCGTTCAGCGCTCAGCAAAGTTGCAAATGTTCGCTTGCCAAGCTCGTTGCGTAACGAGGAACCCAAAATAGTACGCAACTGGTCACGCAGCCGGTCTTCGGTGCGGATAGTACGATACATCTGGTCTGGTTTGGTTACGCGGAAACGGGCGAAGGCATCGACTTGCAGCCGGAGCTGGTCGGTCGACAATACTTCTTGTTGCTCCATTTCAACGCTGAGCACCCGCTTGTCGATCAATTGGATCTGTTCAACCAACGGTATCCGGAATGTCAGTCCGGCCCGTGTTTTGCCAAAAACCTCACCTTTGCGATACGGGTTCACAACGCGATCAACCTTGCCGTAGCTGCTGATGATGGCTTGTTGGGTTTCGGGTACGATTGTGATCGACATGCTAAGTAAAATCAGCGCAGCCAGAGCAGCAAGGCCCAGATATAGAGGATTTCGCATTACTTTTTCCCCGTCACGGTCACGGTTTCATTTTTAGGCGCCGCCTTTTTTTGGAACTCAGGCAGCGGCAGATATGGGGTGACCCCGCCGGTTTCGACTATGGTCTTGTCGACCTTGCCCAATACCTGCTCCATCGTTTCGTAATAAAGCCGTCTTTTGGTGACTTCGGGCGCTTCACGATATTGGACATATATTTTATCGAATTCGGTTGTTTCACCAATCGCCAACTCGGTCACACGGCTGGCATAAGCGCGCGCATCGTTCATATAGCTTTCGCGTCTTTGCTGCGCCGCGTTCACTTCTCGGAACGCGTCATTGACTTCTGCCGGGGGGTCCGATTGCCGGATCGAAATGCTCTGCACCAAAACGCCCGAGCGATATTCGTCAAGCACCTGTTGCATCCGCCTGCGAACCTCAAGCTCGATGGCACCACGGCCTGGCCCGATGGCTTGGGTCAGGTCATAATTGGCAACCGCTGCACGCATTGCGCTTTCCGCGACTTCCTTGACAGTTGCATCCGCGTTTTCAAGCTGGAACAGGTAAAGTTCCGGTTCTTTGATCGACCAACGCACATCATAGGCCATGTCTATAATGCTCTGGTCTTTTGACAGAACCAGATTTTCACTACTTGCCTTTGGCGATCCGACGGCGGTTGTCTGAATCTGTTTGGTATCGACTTTTTGAATCGTCTCAATCGGCGCAGGAAAGGTGAACTGGATGCCGGGTGGCACGGTCCGCGCATATCGGCCCAATTGCGTTACCACGCCTTCTTGTTCCGGACCAATCCGGTGGACACTGCTCCAAACCAGCCACAACGCGACAAACACACCAATGATTATCGGCCACCAGCTTTTTCCGTCGCTGCGCGGGGGCAATCCACTAAATCCGCCATTTTTGCCGCTACTGGCGCGGCGCAGCAAATCCTCAAGCGAAGGGCCACGTTGGCGACCGGTTTGTCCGCCGCGAATAGGAACCGGGTCCCAGGGATTGGAAGGCTCCGGTTTTGAGCCGTTATCGCCCGATCCCGAACCATCAGCCTTGCCACCTTTACCGGTATCGCCCGACGCGGGCGAATCCCAAGGTCCCTTGCCATCAACTGCCAAAATACTGCTGCCCTGTGTGTCGATTTTTTTGCTCATATTGTCTTTATAGGAACGGTTTTTCAGAAAAACAGTGTCAATCCCGCAATTACGATTCTATTCGGGCGGAGATGACCGAATTTGACGCATATCTTGATATAATTGGACGTGTCGCGGGCGCACGCGCCAGCGGCGTCAAAGCGGCCGACAGCGCGGTGTCTCTTATGCTCGATGTTGCGGGTATGACCGCCGCCGAGCGTGAGGAAATAGACGCCGAACTGAAAGCGGCGTTGGCTGCTGCGGGTGCGCAGTCCGTGCGGGTGATGATGACCGCAGAGCGCATCGCGCCGCGCCTGATCGCAATAGCCAGCGGTAAAGGGGGTGTTGGCAAATCCACGCTCTCGACCAACATGGCGGTAGCGATGGCACGCGCCGGACGGGCGGTTGGGCTAGTCGACGCAGATATTTACGGCCCCTCGCAAACGCGCCTGTTGGGTGCGGAAGATTCCAAGCCCGAAGCCGCCGACAAAAAAATGTTTCCAGTGCGTGGTGCTGGCAATGTACCGTTCCTGTCCATGGGCCAGCTAGTGAAGCCGGGTCAGGCAGTGGCATGGCGTGGCCCGATGGCGGGCAATGCGCTGTCGCAGTTGATAGATGCGCATTGGGGGAACGTGCGCGACATCATCGTCGATTTGCCGCCGGGGACGGGCGACATTCAGTTGTCGATGATCCAGAAACACAAGCCCATCGGTGCGGTCATCATCTCGACGCCGCAGGATCTGGCGCTGATCGATGCTGCGCGCGCAATCAGCTTTTTTGATACCGCGAAAGTGCCCATTATAGGTCTTGTCGAGAATATGGCCGGCTATCTTTGCCCGCATTGCGGCGAAATGAGCGAGCCCTTCGGTTTAGGTGGTGCAGAAGCGGCAGCGAAGGAGCTCGGGATCGACTTTCTGGGTCGAATCCCGCTCGACATGGCAATCCGTACCGCGAGCGATGCGGGCGAGCCACCTGCGCTGGGCGACGGACCCATTGCCAAGGCGTATGCGGCTATTGCCGACAAGGTCTCGGACTGGATCGACCGCCAGAAAGCCGCTGCATGAGGGCGGATTCAAAGGAAAGAATCGAAATCTCGCGTCGGAAACTGCTGGTAGGTGGCGGGCTAGGCGTAGGTCTTCTCGTGGCATGGAGCCTTTGGCCGCGCAGGTACCAACCCAATTTGCGCGTTGCGGAAGGCGAGCATCTGTTCGGGCCCTGGCTAAAGATTGCCGAGGACGGCAAAGTCATTATCGCCATTTCGCAATCTGAATCTGGACAAGGCGTCTACACCGCGCTGGCGCAAATCGTTGCGGGCGAATTGGGTGCAGACTGGCGCTCGGTGGCGGTACAGCCCGTTTCTGCTAGCCCACTATTTGCAAATGAGTTGCTCGCCCGCGAATGGGCGCCCGCTTTCTGGCCCGAATCGCTCAATCCGCAAAATATTGGTATCGCAACCGAGGGCATGGTTACCGAACAGGCGCGGCGTGGCAATTTCGTGATTACCGGCGGCTCATCCTCCATCCGCCAGTTCGAACAACCGTGCAGGGAAGCAGGGGCAATCGCGCGGGTTTTACTGTGCCAAGCAGCCGCGGCGCGCTGGGACACCGACTGGGAGCAGTGCGAGACCGACAAGGGTTTTGTTGTCTTTGGCAAGAAGCGGCTCGCGTTTGCAGATCTTGTGATTGAGGCTGCCGAACTAACACCGCCCGATCCGATCCCTTTGCGCCCGAGCCCGCGCAACCATCTGTCAGGCCGCGATGCACCACGCCTCGACCTGTCCGCAAAGGTGGATGGCAGCGCCAGCTTTGCAGGCGATATACGACTACCAGATATGCTCTATGCTTCGGTCAGGGCAGGACCGATAGGCAACAGCCGCTTGAAATCAGCCAACAGCAAGGCCGCGTCAAAAATTCGTGGGTTAATCAATGTGGTCCGAACCGACCACTGGATTGCTTCGGTTGCTACTAACTGGTGGGCGGCCAATCAGGCGCTTGATGCAATGGCTCCCATATTCACCACCAAAGGCGTCATGGCCGACAGCGCCCAAATGATGCAGTCGCTTTCCGATGCC
>NZ_JBJXFW010000057.1:0-128642 GCF_046154385.1 Sphingorhabdus sp.
CCTGCATCCGGCTCAGGCCGGAATATCCGGGGCATGTCTGGGCGTATGACTTTGTCGAGGGGCGGACCCACGACGGCCGCAAGTTCCGGATCCTCACCATCATCGATGAGGCGAGCCGGGAATGTATGGCGCTTGTTGTCGCACGCCAGCTCAAGCATGAAGACGTGCTGGCGGCTCTCGCCGATCTGTTCATTGCACGGGGACCGCCAGCGCATATCAGGTCGGATAATGGTGCCGAGTTCATCGCCACGGCCGTGCAGGTCTGGCTCGCCCAGATCGGCGTGACGACGCTCTACATTGCGCCCGGCTCGCCATGGGAGAATGGCTACAACGAGAGCTTCAACGGGTCGCTTCGTGACGAACTGCTAAATGGCGAGATCTTCTACAGCCTTGCCGAAGCCAAGATACTGATCGAAGCTTGGCGGCGGCATTACAACACGATCCGCCCCCATAGCAGCCTCGGCTACCGACCGCCGGCCCCGGAAACAGCTTCGCCGCCATTGCCGCCCTCCGGTTCCGCTTCGCTACACCTCCAGACGGCAATGGCAACGGAGGCAACAATGCACTAACAATCAACACGGACCACTCAGCGGGGGCCGGTCAATTTGCCGGACGAGCCGAAGAACTTCCACCGCCTGCGGCGGCAGCGGAATTTTGTGGGAGAATTCTTCATTGTCGCGAAGGTGGAGTTCCTGCTTCATTTTGGACGCGGGAACGTGCCAGAGGGCCCGGCTGATATCCGCCTGCTCGTTAGACCAGTCGATGTTTTCGAATTCGCGCCATTCAGCGTGACGAACCATGCCTGGCCGCTGCGCCGTGAGCGCGAGAAACCTGGAAGCGAGACGCGTCACGGGAGAAGCACCAGCCTGATCGACGCAAACCATCAATGCGCAAATCTGAGATTGCTCCTTCAGTGCAGGCCATCGGCGCTTTTTCGGCACCAATTTTAGCGCGGTGCCAATATCAGCAGCGGGGTTGATATTGTTGATCCCGATCCCGCGTGCGTACCTGAACACCGCTTGCGCCCGCTGACGTAAGCGGTGGGCAGTTTCTATCGCACCCCTAGCCTCGACTTTTTTCAGGACGGCTAAAAGCATGGGTATGTCGATCTGATCGACCGGCCAGCTTCCAAGGTCCGGGAACAAGTCCCTTTCCATGCTCGTGATCACGTCGTCAGCGTGAACTGGTTTCCAGCGATCGATTTGCTGATGATGCCACTGGCGCGCGACGGCTTCGAAATTCTTCGACGAGGACGTGCCACCGACCAACTTTGCCCTGGCGGCAATCACTTGTGGATCGCCACCGTCGCGAATCTGTTTTCGTGTTTCGTCCAGCCGTTCACGAGCATCGACCAGGCTCATTTCCGGGTAGGTGCCGAACACGATTCGACGTTCCTTGCCGGCGATCCGGTATTTGTATCGCCAGCTTCGATGCCCAGAGGTTGTAACGTAAAGATGGAGCCCGTTGCGGTCACCGAGCTTGTAGGGCTTGTCCTTTGGCTTGGCCTGCTTCACCTCTTTATCCGTCAACATCCGATGCCCCCTCTCTCTTCGGCCTGATGCCCCCAGCATGCCCCCATAATAGTTCGGCTGCTACTGGACGTCGCTGGACGATAAAGGAGCCAAATTCAGCTTAAATCAACGGTTTTTCGGTGCCATCGGATGATTCAGGATGGCACAAAACATGTGCTTGGCGGAGCGGGAGGGATTCGAACCCTCGATACGCTTTTGACGTATACTCACTTTCCAGGCGAGCGCCTTCGACCACTCGGCCACGTCTCCGCATCCCTTTCGGGGAAGCGACGCCCCTAGCGGCTCCTTTACGCTTTCGCAAGGCACACTGTTTTGCCATAAGCCGTTCCATGAAAAGAATTCTGACTTATGCAACAGGCACCGCCCTGTTCGCGGCGCTTCCTTCATTCGCACAAGAGGCCAAAACCTATCCTGCGCCGGGTGAAATTGTCGCGGCGGCAAAGGCCGAGGAGTGGATTGCCATAGCTCCATCCGACCTGTTGGTTATGGATCTTGCGCCAGATGCCAAAAGCAAACCGCGCCGTGTGGTCATCCAGTTGATGCCTGCCCCGTTCAGTCAGGGCTGGATCGGCAATATCCGCAAGCTTGCAACCGCCAAATGGTGGGACGGCACAAGCATCAACCGCGTGCAGGACAATTATGTTGTGCAATGGGGTGATGCGACCGATAAGAAGGCGTTGCCGGAGGGTTTGGCGGTGGTGCCTGAGAGTGCATATGCGACCCAATATGTACCCGGAGCAATAGCGCGTCGTTGGGAAGGGAATGTGGTAACGCAAGCCGTTACAGTAGGGCCCCGATATGGCGGGAGCATTTACCCCGAAGGTCCAAATATCTACGACTCTTTTTCACAAAGCTATTCCTTCGTAAGCGGCATCCCGCTTGCACTTTCTAAAAACCGGGTAGTGACCGACACATCGATCACTGTGACTCCCCACGAAATCTGGCCCGTCCATTGCTACGGAATGGTCGGCGTGGGCCGAAATCTGTCGCCCGATACCGGCATAGGCGCGGAGCTCTATACCGTCATTGGCCACGCACCGCGGCATCTGGACCGCAATATCGCGCTTGTGGGCCGCGTGATTGAGGGTATCGAGCATCTTTCCAGCCTGCCACGCGGGACGGGGGCGTTGGGCTTTTACGAAAAGGATGAAGAGCGGGTGCCTATAATTTCGGTTCGGCTGGGCAATGCGGCAAATGATGTTCCGGCGTTCGAATATCTTTCCACCGAAAGCGCAAGTTTTACCGCTTATGCCAATGCGCGCGCGAACCGGCGCGATCCGTTTTTTATCCGTCCGGCGGGCGGTACCGATATCTGTAACATTCCGGTGCCCGTTCGGCGGAAACCTGTGAAATAGCCAAGGAGTATAGAGGGTGACCGAAACCTATGCGGTTACCTCCAAGCTATGGCTTTGGAGCAGTGACAAGGCCCCCGCAAGCTGGCATTTTTTGACAATTGAAGGCGAGGCGGCCGAAGCCATTCATGCGTTGGCGCTTATGCGTCGGCTGGAAAACGGACAACGGCGCGGCTGGGGCGCAATGAAGGTACGGGCGTGCATCGGCGATACGTCATGGGACACATCCATCTTTCCCGACAAAGGCAGTGGCGGGTGGCTGTTGCCGGTAAAGGCGGCCGTCCGGAAATCGGAAGGGCTTGTTGCAGGGGATGATGTTCAAGTTTCGTTGGCGGTTTAGGATCGAAACTAATCCATCATCAAACTCCGCATTTTGTCGAGCGCAGCCTTTTTAATCTGGCAAACACGTGCGGCACCAACACCCAAAGTTTCACCAATTTCGTCGAGATTGAGTTCTTCGACAAAGTAAAGCTGCAGGATCATCGCCTCACGCTCGCTCAGCTTGGCAAGGTTCGCTACCAAAGCCTCGCGCAATTGCGCCTTTTCCAGCGCGGTGTCCGCGCTGTCGGCCAAGTCGGCAAACCACATATCATGGTCGGAATAGCTTTCGTCGATCGATTCCTGCCCCACCGCCTGAGTCGAAGCCGCCATAGCGTAATATGCCTGCGGTTCCAGACCGGCAGCATCGGCCATTTCGGCGTCGCTGGGCGGGCGCATATATTCCTGTTCGAGCTTTGCCCGTATTCCCGCAAGATAGCGCCTGTTTGCCATGCCTGCGCGCCCCATGCGTGCATCCCGGCGCAATGCGTCGACCATCGCACCGCGTATCCGAGTTGAGGCATAAGGGGCAAAAGCGATGCCGCGATCTTCAAAATGCTGGGCGGCCTCCACAAGTGCGATGAAGCCGATCTGGATAAGGTCTTCCACTTCGATCGCGGTCGACATGCGGCTGTGCACATGCCACGCGACGCGGCGGACAAGCGCACTATGCGTCTCGATCAGGCGCGCCGGGCTTGTGGTGTCCGGGCGGGCATAAGCCGCGCGTGCTTCATTCAGCATCATGGTCTCCTTTATAGTGATTGGCATCGGCCAAACGGGGTGTTCCGCCGACGACGGCGATCACATCAACTTTTTTGGTTTCGGGAATTTCGAGGAAGGACAGCACCGCAACATCGCTGAACTGCGCCCGCAGCAATCGGGCAACCGCAGCACGGCATAAGGGTGAAGTGATAACGGCGAAGCTGCGTGCGGCGACAAGCATCGGTTGAACCGCTTCGTCCACCGCTGTGATAATGCGACGGGCAAGTGCGGGTTCAAACGGCCAGTTTGCCGACGGTGCGGTTTGCACCGACTGGACCAGCAGGCTTTCCAGTTCCCCTTCAAAGGTGACGGCGGGTAACGGCATTTTTACAGGAACAATGGTCTGCACAATAAGCGCGCCCAAACGTTGACGGACCGCCTCGACCAAATCGGTGGCGTCCAGATTACGGGGGGCCAGATCAACCATCGCTTCGGCAACCCGGCGGAAGTCGCGCAATGGAACTCGCTCCACCAGCAAGGCACGGCATAATGCGGTGATCGATGCCAACGAATAAGGCGCAGGAGTCAGTCCGGCGGCAAGTTGCGGGTAACTTTCCTTCAAATTGTCGATCAAAGCCTGCGCGTCATCCATACCGAACAATTCGGCCGCCGACGCGGTTGCCAGCTGGTTCAAATGGGTGGCAATTACAGTCGCGGGGTCGACAACGGTATATCCGGCGGCAACAGCATCAATACGATCACGCTCGGCAATCCACAGCGCATCAAGACCAAAACTCGGGTCCTTGACCGCACGGCCGGTAACGCCTTCCAGACAATCCCCGGAGTCAAGGGCGAGCAGTTCGTTGGCCCATGCACTGTCTTCGCCAACCAGCACACCTGAAATCTTGATTTGATAGGCATTGCCAGGCAATGACAGGTCATCTGAGACCTTGACCATCGGCACGACAAAGCCGAATTCACGCGAAAGCTGGCGGCGTATTGCGGTTACCCGGCCCATCAATGGTGCGCCTTTGCGTTCATCCACCAGGCTGACCAGCGAATAGCCCAATTCCAGCGTGATCGGAGCGGTTTCGGCGATCTCATGCCATTCGATAATGTGGCCGGGCGTCGCGTCTGGAATTGTTTCAGCCGGCCGGGGCGGCAATTTTTCTGCGCGACGAAGCAGCCACCAAATGCCTCCGGCCAGCGCGGCTGCCGGAAGGACAACAAGTTGCGGCATGGCCGGGACCATACCCAGCAAGGTCAAAGTACCCGCCACCGGCCCCCAAGCCCGGGCATGTCCGAACTGTGTTGAAATCTGTCCTGACAAATCCAGCGGCGAAGACACCCGGGTTACGATCGCAGCAGCAGCGATAGACAGCAGCAATGCCGGAACCTGCGCCACCAACGCGTCACCAATAGCCAATTTGATATAAATTTCCGCCGCGTCGCCAAAGCTTAGGTCATGACTGACAACGCCGAGCAGCAACCCGCCAAAAATATTGACGAACAGGATCAACAGACCTGCAATCGCATCGCCTTTTACAAATTTGGAAGCACCGTCCATCGACCCGTAAAAGTCGGCTTCGGTTGCGACTTCCTGACGCCGCGCTTTGGCTTCGTCTGGCGTAACAAGCCCGGCGTTCAAATCAGCGTCGATGGCCATTTGCTTACCCGGCAAGGCATCGAGGGTGAAGCGCGCAGACACTTCGGAAACGCGACCAGCACCCTTGGTAATCACGACCATGTTGATAATCAGCAGAACGGCAAAGACTAATAACCCGACAATGTAATCGCCGCCGATCAGCAATGCGCCGAAGGCCTCAATGACATGGCCCGCGGCGGCCGTGCCGGTATGTCCGTCGACCAGAACCACGCGGGTCGAAGCAACATTCAGCGCCAACCGAAACAGCGTGGCCAAAAGCAAAACTGTTGGGAATGCCGAAAAGTCCAATGGCTTTGCAACGTTCATCGCAACCATAAGAACGGCCAAGCTAATCATGATGTTGAGGATGAAACCCACATCCAGCAGCAGCGCCGGAACGGGCACGATCATCAACATGACCAGCAGCAACACCGCCACCGGCAACGCGCCGCCCTTTATCGTGTTAAGCCAGATCGAAAAGTTGATCCGCCCCATCATAGCGAAGCACCCGACAGGCGGCGATAGGCGTTACGGGCAAAGTTGAGGTCGAGCTTCTTCGGCATCGGTTCCATCGTCGCCATTTCCAGCGGAACCCGGCTCTGCATGGACGAAATCGCATTTTTCTGGTGATTTGCGCGCGTCACTGGAAAACCGCTGGGTGAATTGCCCAGTTTTGATGCGAAATTCTGGCGTATCTCGGACAGGCTGCGCGCAGAACCATCGCCTCGGTAGAATATGGATTGGTTGGCCCGGGCTGCGTCGGCAAAAAGCGGCGCGGCGCTTTGCCCAGGGTCTTCCTGATACGCGTCAAGAAATTTTGCAGCGCCCTCAGCGCCCAGAAAATGTGCAAGATAAAGATCGACAGGTTCCGGGCTGGCACCGGTCCGGGCTTGCAAATATTGCCCATTATCAGCCGCAAATTCGGCAGCCATAGACGCCGCCGCTTCAGGATTATTCCGCAAATCAAGTATCGCCGACCGTGCATCGCCATCAGCTACAGAAAATGTCCCGTCAGAATTTTTGGATATCGCGTTGGCCGCCCATTCAAGGCCATGCGCCGCGCCATGTTCTTTTACCGTCCCCAACCAGGTTTGTTTGGTGAACTGATAAAGTCCTGTCGCACTGGAGGTGCTGGCACGCGCATTCGGACGCATACCGCTTTCGATCCGCGCCTGATCCATCAAATAGTCGAAGTCAACACCGGTGCGGGCGGATGCCTGTGCAATCGCCGCTGTCACGCGTTGGGGTGACGCTGTGTCGTGTATAGGCCTGGTCATATACTGGTCCGGTTGGTCATGCCGGATGAAGTGCAATGCCCGTGCCAGTTTTGCGAAACTTACGCTTTTACGTGTGTTTTTGTGGCATTACATACACGGCGGACGATGCTAAACCCCGGCATTCGGCCAACCGGTCAATTTTCTGTCGGTTCCAAGCCGTCAGATATTTGACCCGAATTCGCGCGGCTTCGGCCTGCTTCAGGCCGTGCGAGAGCTCGCTTTGAGCAGGTACATGTCGTTGTTGACGCAGCTGTTCAAGAGCAGACGATAGCGAACCACTCGCGGACAAGATCGCGTCGGCGTCTTGTGAATCGAGAGCAGCTATCAATTCAGCCTGATAATGAATGACGGCGTCCATCATGCTTTTCAACCCAGATCCTGGCCACCGAAACGGATGATACCATCCGCGATCGTGCCCAGATCCACTTTATATGTCCCGCTTGCTATTGCCGCTCTCAAGGATGCCGCTTTTTCGGCATCAAAAGGCGGTCCTTTTTGGGCCAAAGCTGTTGCGAGGCTCAAGCTATGCGGCGCGGCTGGCTTTAATGCACTTTCACGCTTCGGTGCAGCTTCCAAAGCGCCCGATGCACGAAGACCTGGAGCCAGTCTTGCAGGCCCGAATGATACGGAATCCACCATGTTTCTGTTCCTTATCCATATAAGCCGTCAGGAAACCGACAGCCTGTATGGAATCAGAAACGGCGATCATGCCATAAAGTTTAGCAATAGATTAATCCGATTCAGAAAGAAGCCTGTCCCCGCGCCGTGGCGACAGCGGTCATGATCGAAGCGGCCCCGGTATGTGTCGAGGATTTGACACGCACAGACTGTCCCACTGCGGCATCCTCTAACGCTATCATAGTAGTAGAAACGGCAAATCCGCGTCCGCCTGAAACACATTCGACCATTTCACCTTTCCGGATCACAATCTCGGCCGTTTCCGCTTTTTGTGCAGTTGGTTTTACCGGAACCCGCAGACGCCAGCCAAGCGCAGGACAGCGCACAATGACCGAACCTCCCGCAGGTGGAGCGATAATCGGGCTTTCCGGGCACGCGGCCAGCTTTAGCCGTTTGTCGACCTGTTCTGCGTCGGGTGATACAGCCGTGATGCGATCATCAAGCCTGTTCAGATCTTCAAACGAAGCTGACGGCGCGGCCATAAGCAGTAAAAGGTGAAACATGAAAGGCTCCTGTGAAAATGTGTATTTTCACTGTGAAGCAATTATCGTGCCATTTATGAATTGTTTGCGGCGAATTGCGCGCCGCTTTCGGGCAAAAAGACTATACCAGAGCGCGGGCGATCGCCCGAATGGCGTCCGGTCTGGCGACAAATGCCATATGGGTGCAGTCAAGTTCGATCTGATGATCAGATTCGTGACTTTTCCCGCGGGCAGAACCGGGGGCGACGACGCCGTCGTTTTGCGACCAGAACGCGCAGGTTGGAACGGGCGGCTTTTCCGATAATATTACGTCGAGCGGCGGGTTATCCACTTTGTATCCGGCAACAAATTCATACAAGCGCCAAGCATTGTTGGCCCGAGGATCGCCCGAAAAAGGGCTGCCTAATGTCACGACTTTTGCAATATTGTGGCGCGATACTTTGGCGTATTCGCGCGCGATTAGTCCACCCAGACTCCAGCCTACCAGAGTCAGCGGCGCATCGATATCGAGTTCTGCAACGCGTCTGTCGAGTCGTTCAAAAATATCGGCCTTTATCCCCTTATTGCGTCCCAAACCCCAACCATGCGCGGCAAAACCGGCATCCTGCAGCGACCGGCGCAAACGTGCAGTTGTCTGGTCAGAAGCCATGAAACCGGGCACGATCATGACAGGCCGCCCATTCCCCACGACGTCCAGGTCGACCGTCGAGGCGAAGGCCGCGCTGGTCCGGGTATAGGCAAAAGACAGCGCTTCTCGCGCCAACAATGGGAATGCAGGCGCGACGGACGCTCCGCCGGTGCGCGCCACAACCATCTGGCGGTTGAATGTAATGTCAGAGAATCGGGAAGCCATATCCCCTTATATGGCCGCAGGAGATTTATGAAAGATTTATGACGAAATTTATTCCGGTACCGGGTTTGGTGTCGGAACATCCATTACCGAAGGAGCAGTCACAGGAAAGGCGGGCACTGGGATCGGAGGCGCTGCAAGAGCGCTTCTTTCGAGTATATCCAGAGCTTTTCGTGTTTCGGCATAGGTTCGTGCCCGCGCCAGCCAAGCCTGGGCTTCGACCGAATTGCCCCCAGGCATCGCTGAAACTTCCAAAATCGCCCCGCTCAGATTCCCGGATTCCACCAGTGCATGGGCACGCAACGATCTTTGCGTCGGCGCCGGCGACAGCGATTCGGACTTGCGTAGTATAAACAATTCGGAAAATTCACGCTGGATCGTGACCCAGAATGTCTCATCGCGCATCCCGGTCACCAGGAGATTTTCAATTCCGGAGAGCTCGGTTTGCAAGGATGGCAGGGTGACAGGTGCCTGTGCTGCCTGCAATATCGTGACAACCGCATCGGGTTGGCTCGTACCGAAACGCAAACGCAACTGGTCAGTCAAATAGCCCAATGGCGCTCCGCTATCTATAGCCCTGCGTGCGGCAAATGCGACCAGAAGTCCTTCTGCACGCGCCATATTACCCGCAGCAATAGCAGAGTCGGTCGACGATATAACAGGAGCGACGGCCATTTGTGCCACGTTGGTTGGTCGCGCCTTGTCTAAAATTACCGGTAAGACAGGACGCTTTTCATCTTTCGCAAACCAGCCATATTCATCGGCCAGCCACCAACTGACACCTGCTCCACCTGCGAATGCAAAAAGCAGCAAGACCAGTATATGTTTCAACTTTACCCCGCCACGCGAGGTTGCGGCGTTCGTCGCAGTATCGGTCATTCAATCCCCTTCGTCCCAACCATCAGTTAGGGATTAACCGGCCTTTTTGTAAAGCGCCTTTAGAGCACAGACAAGAGTTCCCTGTCCGAAGGCTTTGACGCGATACGCACTTTGGCCCACCCCGAACCCGCCGCCAAAGCAATGTTTTCGGAGAGAGCCGCAATCGAAATGGAATTCTTGTCAATATCTTGCTGTGATACCAAATGCGCGAAATGCATTGCCGCTCGCGCCGAATGGAGCAGCACATGGTCAGTCTGTAAGAGCATTTGGGAAAAAGTGTCAGGGCTTGGCAAGGCCGCGCTTCGGTAAACAACGCGGCAGCAAATCTCCATATCAACAGGCTTTTGAAAAACCGCCCGATCTTCACCCGCGAGCCAGAGCAAATTGCGCGCGTTAATCTCCGCCAAAAGCTGTTCGACGCCGCCCGGACCGGTATATTTTATCTCAAACCCGAATGAACGGGCGAAATCCGCACTATTTTGCCCGACGGCAAAAACAGGCAAATGTTTCAATGCACGAGAGTTAACACCAGCGTGGCGGATCGCATTTGCACTCGTAATCAGCAGGCCGTCAAATCCCATGTCGCCCGGTATTTCCCATTCTATAGGCTCGGTAGAAAATAGCGGCATGAGTAACGGCTCGTGTCCCGCCACGCGAACGCGATGGGCGGTTATATCAGCGCCCGGTTGAGGGCGAACGATAAGCAATTTCACGGTGCGAACAATTGACGCAAGCTGTCGCTGGATCTTTCCAGCAGCTGCGCCGCCAATTTTGCAGGGCCATGTATATCATCCAAGGCAAATTCGATCGATCCGCATTGCCGTTCGCTGCCGTCTTCTAACAATATTTCACCACGCAAGGTGATGTTGTAGAAATCACAAACTGCATAAGCGGCCACTGGCGAGTGGCAATTACCGTTTAACGCCGCCAGAAATGAACGTTCGGCCGTAACGGCAACAAAGGTCGCGCGGTGATTCACAGCCTGCAAAAACATTGCCAAATCTTCGCGCCTGGCCAAGTGATCGATTCCGATAGCGCCCTGGGCAGCAGCAGGAAGCATGGTTTCAAGCGCGAGACGTGTTCCAACAGTATTTTGTCCTAGGCGATCAAGTCCAGCCGCCGCCAAAAGCGTTGCGTCAAATTCTCCGGCATCGACCTGCGCCATTCGCCTGGCGACATTGCCACGGATAGGCGATGTCGCCAAATCAGGCCGTAAAGCCTTTAATTGTGCCGCCCGGCGGGGACTTGAAGTTCCTATTTTTGCATTGAGCGGAAGATCGTCCAATGTTGAAGCACCAATCAAACGGTCGTGCACATCGGCCCGCGGCAGCATCGCCGAGAGCCGGAACAAGGGCGAGCGGACCGTTTCGACATCCTTCATTGAATGGACAGCAACGTCAATCTCATCGTCGATCAGCGCGCGCTCCAGTTCTTTGGTCCACAGCGCTTTGCCCCCAATTTCTGCGAGCGGCCGATCCTGGATCTTGTCCCCGGTCGAAAGCATCGGGACAAGCACCACCGCATTTTCCGCGAGGCCATAAGCTCTCTGTAGCGCCGACACAGCCATTTCGGCTTGAGCCAAAGCGAGAGGCGAGCGGCGCGTTCCTATACGCAACGGGTTGTGGGATGTGTAATTTGCAACCGTCATGCCGCTTGTTCATAACGAGGTAGGCACCTATGGGAAAGCGCAATGGCGATTATTCTGGGTCTTGAATCGAGCTGCGATGAAACCGCGGCTGCAATTGTACAATCAGATCGTACAATATTGGCCCACGCACTCGCCGGACAAGAGGATCACCACCGCGCCTTTGGCGGCGTTGTTCCGGAAATCGCCGCGCGCGCCCATGCCGAATTGATGACTCCGCTGGTGCAGGCCGCATTGTCAGATGCCGGCATGGCATTGGACGACGTCGACGCCATTGCCGCTACGGCGGGCCCCGGCCTTATCGGTGGCGTCATGGTGGGCTTGGTAACCGCAAAAGCTCTGGCGATGGCCTCCGGCAAGCCGCTCATCGCCGTCAACCATCTAGAAGGTCACGCACTTTCTCCACGCCTTGTCGATCCCGACCTTGATTTTCCGTATCTGCTTTTGCTCGTATCAGGTGGGCATTGCCAGTTGCTGCGTGTCAATGGTGTCGGCAATTACAACCGGTTGGCCACAACCATTGATGACGCAGTCGGTGAAGCGTTTGACAAGACGGCCAAGATTTTGGGCCTTGGTTTCCCAGGCGGCCCCGCCGTCGAACGCGCGGCCGCCATTGGTAATGCCGCCGTTGTACCGCTGCCGCGCCCGCTGAAAGGTGCTGATGAGCCCCATTTCTCCTTTGCTGGGTTAAAAAGCGCGGTGCTGCGGGCATATGAAACGGGACACTATCGAACCGAAGATATTGCGGCATCTTTTCAACAAGCGGTCGTCGAATGTCTCAGAGACAGGTTGCAATATTCGGTCGACCGTATCGATCCCCTGCCCGCTTTGGTGGTGGCCGGCGGTGTTGCTGCGAATATTGCAATCCGGGACATGCTATCCGAGTTTGCGGCGGCAAGAGCGATGCGCTTTGTCGCGCCGCCTTTATGGTTATGTACCGATAATGGTGCGATGATTGCGTGGGCCGGGGCGGAGAGATTTGCCGCCGGGTTGACCGACGGATTGGATTTTGTGGCACGGCCGCGCTGGCCACTCGACCCCGATGCTGCCCCGGCACGGGGTGCAGGAGTAAAGGCATGAACGATCCAAAATACCCGATAGGCATAATCGGAGGTGGTGCCTGGGGTACCGCGCTGGCGTCTGTAATGGCGCAAATTCACCCGCAGGTGCTGATCTGGGCTCGCGAAGAGGATGTTGTAAATACGATCAACGAAACGCGGGAAAACAGCCTGTTTCTTAGCGGGTTTACGCTGGCACCCAATATCCATGCGACAGGCGATCTTGCGGCAATGGGTGCATGTGGCGCGCTGTTAATTGTAACGCCGGCCCAACATGTCCGTGCCACGCTTGCGGCGCTGCCACCTTCTGAAGCACCCCTTTTGCTGTGTGCAAAGGGCATAGAGGCGGATTCGCAAATGCTGATGTCGGATATTGCCGCCGACATACGTCCGGGCAACCCCGTTGCGGTGTTGTCCGGGCCTACATTTGCCCATGAAGTTGCCGCAGGAAAGCCGACGGCTATCACCCTTGCAACCGCCAATCAGGCAATGGGGGCGGTGTTGATGCGTTTAATTGCTACACCGCATTTCCGGCCATATTGGTCCGATGATGTTACCGGTGCCGAAATCGGCGGGGCAGTGAAGAATGTCCTCGCAATCGGCTGCGGTGTCGTCGATGGTGCCGGTCTTGGCTTGAACGCCCGTGCTTCGCTCATTGCGCGTGGCTTTGCCGAAATACAACGCTACGGTCTTGCGCGCGGTGCACGGCCCGATACGCTGGCCGGCCTGTCGGGATTGGGCGATTTGGTGCTCACCTGCAGCTCGGAAAACTCACGAAATTTCTCTCTGGGTCGCGGGCTCGGTCAGGGCCGATCAGCCACCGACCTGCTTGCCGACCGCCGCACCGTTGCAGAAGGCGCGTATACTGCCCCAGTTCTGCTTAAATCCGCCCAAGAGCTGGGTGTCGATATGCCTATTGTCGCGGCAGTTTGTGCATTGTTGGAAGGTGCGGCGACGGTCGGTGAAGTCACGCGCGCGCTCCTAACGCGCCCCCTGAAGGCCGAAAGCTAGTAACGCGCGAGCGTTTGCGCTAGCATGTTGTCAACAGGGATGAAATATTGAACGCAGTCCGGACCGACGAGGATGATATTCAGGCGCTGGCGAAGGGCGGACGGACCAATGTCGTCGGCTTTCTTTTGCGGCTTGCCGCCAGAATTCCGTTCCTTTTTATTGCTGGCCGCCTTTATGGGCCGGAGGCTCTGGGACGCTTTGCCTATGCCATTTTAATCGTCGAATTCGTCGCCCAATTGGCGACGCTGGGTTTACGGCGCGGCTTGGCCGAGCTTTTGTCACAAGGGGATCGGCCACACGCCAATCTTGTTGCGGATGCATTATGTGCCGCCATTGTTGCTTCTGCTTTTGGCGCGGCATTTTTGATTTTTATTCCGCAAATTATGTTTCCCAATAGTATAATCAACGGTCTTGATAGATTTTTGCCGCTTGTCATATTTGCGATCGTCGCAACCGATATTGCACTGGCTGCATTGGCCTATCGTTTCGATATCCTGTCGACCGTTCGCGCAAGGGCCATAGTCGAACCGTGGACCATCAGTATTGCAGCGGGTGCATTATACTTTTATTCGGCCCGTGACGGATTGATACTTGCTTATGTGGTATCATTGGTTGCCGCTTTTCTCTTCGCGCTCTGGCCTTTGTGGCGCAGCTATGGAGTGCCCTGGGGATGGACGCCAAATCTGTCGCGATCCTATGCAATTGCCCGCCGCAATATGCCGCTGGCAGCGGCAGACGCCGCAGAATGGGGCAGCCGACGTCTTGATCTTGCAATATTGGGCCTTTTCGCCTCACCAGCAGTCGTCGGGATATATTATGTGGCGCAGCAAGTTGCGAGTTTGCCGCAAAAGTTGAAGACCAGTTTCGACCCCATTCTAAGCCCCGTTATCACCCGCAATCTGAAATCAAAAAACTATGCCGAAATTGCCCGGCAAGTTGGTCAGGTTGGCTTCTGGATCATCGCTGCGCAAGCCGGTATCGCACTTGCGCTCGGTATTCCCGGTGAAGCGGTCATGGGTCTGGTTGGGCCGGAATTTGTGGGCGGAACAGGCGCGTTGGCATTTCTGTTGGCAGCAGAGGTCGCCGCTGCCACTGCAGTCGTCAGCGAATCGGCGCTCGTCTACATGGCCCGGCACCGCAATCTGCTTATTTCCATAGCCATGCTGTCGGTCCAGGCACTGGTCAGCTTGGGGCTTATTCTCATGATTCCTTATCTACCCATAAAGCCCTCTTATGTCGGGCTTTATCAGGCGGCTGCGGTGGCCTGTGGACTTATGATCTCCCTAGGCATCGGTTCCATCATCAAATCCCGTTTTCTAAGTCGCTTGCTTGGGCACGGCATCAGCATCTGGCGCAGCACTTTGATCTTTGCCGTCATCAGTGCCGCCGCGACAGGTATCATCATCGTCAGTGTCCCTGCCCGTTTCGAATGGGTGGAACTTGCGATCGGAATACCTGCCATATTAGGGCTTTATAGCTGGATCATCTGGCGATGGGGGTTCGGCCCCGAAGACAGGGTACTGTTCCGCAAGCAGGTCGATTAACCCAATCGTTTACTTACCAGCTCTGCAATATCCGCTTCGGGTCGTGCGCCATAATGGGAGATGATTTCCGCGGCACACACAGCCCCCATAGTCAGACATTCTGACATAGGTTTCCCCTGTGCAATACCTGCAAAAACACCGGCGGCAAACAAATCGCCTGCACCTGTGGTGTCGACCAAATGTGCAACCGGTTCAGCTGCCACCTGCGTGCGAACGCCATTTTCAATGGCAATCGCACCATGTTCTCCGCGTGTGCAAACCAGCAACGGAACCTTGGCCGCAATCGCCGCGACAGAAGCTTCGAAATCATCGCTGCCGTGGAGCGCGCAAATTTCAACCTCGTTCGCAAACAGGATATCGATCCGCCCCGCGTCCATTTCAGCAATAAAATCAGGTCCATGACGCGAAATGACAAAGGCATCAGATAGGGTCAGCGCCACTTTTCGGCCGGCGGCACGTGCCACATCAATCGCGGTTCGCATCGCCGCGCGGGGTTCTTCGGGATCCCACAAATAGCCTTCAAGATACAGGATCGCTGCGCTTTCGATCAAACTTTTGTCGATTAGCCGCGCAGGCAAATATTGCGAAGCACCCAGAAACGTATTCATGGTCCGCTGCGCGTCGGGCGTGACCAGAATGTAGCAGCACGCCGTTGCAGGAGCTCCATCACGGGCAGGTATATCGAAATGGATGCCACCGGCACGAATGTCATGTGCGAAAACATCGCCCAACTGGTCATTGGCCACTTGCCCGATAAACGCCGTCTTGTGCCCGAGTCGCGCCAGACCGGCCAAAGTGTTAGCGGCTGACCCGCCACTGATTTCACGCGCAGGCCCCATATGGTCATAAAGCGATTTGGCGCGATCTTCGTCAATCAATTGCATACTGCCTTTGGTCAGGCCTTGCTGGTTGATAAAATTATCATCAGTGTCGGCAATAATATCCACAATAGCATTGCCGATTGCGAGTACGTCAAAACGGATTTCAGTCATCATATATCCTGTCTACAGTCCGGCGCGCCCTAGTGGGATTGGACATTTCGGGCAAGCGCTTTAGAGTGTCGCCATGATCCAAGCACTTATGTTGTCTTTCCAGAGCCTGTCAGACACACGCGTCGCCCGTCTGTTGGTAAAAGTCATCGCGCTCACACTGGGAGTTTTTGTTGTCCTGGGAATTGGCCTCTGGTTCGCTATGGCCTCAATATTCGGCTGGCTCAATTTGACCGATGGAGAAACATGGTCGGCACTTTTATCCATTGCGCTATCGTTTTTGGTCGCGATCCTGCTTTTCCGAGTTGTGGCTATCGCCGTTACATGGGTCTTTGCCGACGACATTATCGATGCGGTCGAAGACCATTACTATCCGCAATTTGCAGATATTGGCAAAAGACCCGGACTTGCAACAGGGGTACAAATGGCAGTCCGTTCGGTCATTCGCGTGATTGCCTATAATGTGCTGGCTCTGCCTCTCTATGTGATATTATTTTTCACCGGCGTGGGTACCGCTTTTGTTTTCATGTTGGTCAACGCCTTGCTTCTTGGTCGCGATTTGGAAGATATGTTGATCGCCCGGCATGGACCGACTCATGGCTCCATCCGCAAACTACCTCGCCTGCTGCTTGGTCTTTTGGGCACAATTGGTTTGTTAGTGCCGGTGCTAAATCTGTTCGTGCCGGTCCTTATAACCGCAATGGCCGTGCATATGGTACATTCGGGTGTCGCAAAGCTGTGAGTTATATGCTTCGAATTTTAATTTATGTTGCGGCGGTGGGTCTTGCATCTACACCGATAGGTGCAGAACGTCCGGCCTCCAGTTTCCTAACCCGGCCTGCGCTAGAAAAACGCGGACTGGATTTGGTCATGGGAATAGATGTAGCGACAATGAAGCGCCTTTTTGGCGAACCCCGGCTCGATATCATCGAAGTCTATGGGCGCAAATTACAATTTATTGGCAAAGCCTGCGTACTTGATGCCTATTTTTACCCGGATGGTCCCAACGGAACCGAAATCGTGACTTATGTTGATGCGCGGCGAAGCGACGGAGCCGAGGTTGACCGTTCGGCCTGCATCGAGGCGCTCATCCGGCGTTAGCGCCGCAAACCGAGCCTATTTTCCTGCCCATTCATCGCGGACCGAATGGGTGTGTTCCTGTTGCGCCATACGCAGCTTCAACGCTTCAAAATCTGGCGGCGATAGCTGCTGCAAAGCCCAGATCGCACTGCCTCTGACAACTTCGTCCGTATCTTCAAGCAACTTTATAACGGGCGGCAGCAGCGACCTATCACCGCTATTACCCGCTGCAATCAGAACGTTACGCACAAAACGGTTGCGGCCAATTCGCTTGATAGGCGACCCTGTAAACAACGCCCGAAACGCCGAGTCATCGAGGGTCAACAAATCCGCCAGTCTAGGGGCCGCCAGTTCTGCCCGGGGAAGAAACGCTTTATTCGCCGCGGCGGCACTGGCAAATTTATTCCACGGGCACACTGCCAAGCAATCGTCACAACCATAAATATGGTTGCCCATAAGCGGTCGAAGTTTCCGATCAATTGGTCCTTTATGCTCGATCGTCAGGTACGAAATACACCGCCGTGCGTCGACTTTATAAGGTTCAGGGAAAGCATCTGTCGGGCAGATATCCTGACACGCACGGCATGAACCGCAATTGCCCTTGCCCGCTTCATCCGGTTCGATTTCCGCGGTAGTGTATATTGCCCCCAGAAAAAGCCAACTGCCATGCACGCGGCTGACGACATTGCTGTGCTTTCCCTGCCAGCCAAGTCCCGCAGCTTCGGCAAGTGTCTTTTCCATAACCGGTGCGGTGTCGACAAACACTTTCACATCGGCATCCGTCCGATGCGCGAGCCACCCAGCAAGTCGCTTCAGCGCGCCTTTAACAACGTCGTGATAGTCGCGACCCTGGGCATAAACAGAAATGCGCGCGCGATCTTTCTGTTCGGCAAGCGCCAAAGGATCGGCGGAGGGAGCATAGCTCATGCCCAGCATGATGACGGACTTCACCTCCGGCCAGAGCCTTTCCGGGCTGGCCCGTTGATCGGCGCGACTTTCCATCCAGAGCATTTCGCCGTGACATCCATCGGCAAGCCATTCACGCAAGCGCGCGCCTGCCAAAGGCGCCAAACGGCCAGGCGCGATGCCAATCGCGACAAAACCCTCTTGCGCGGCCTGGGCTTTCAACGCGTTAACCAAATTTGTCTTGTGTCTTTTCACACGCCAACCCTATGCAGCACCTCAATCTTATCCGGGGCGCGTTTTCTATATGTATGCAATCGAGGCACAGGGACTTGTCAAGCAATTCGACGGATTTCGCGCCGTTGATGGCGTCGACCTCAAGGTGCCCGTCGGCAGTATCTATGGTATATTGGGCCCTAATGGCGCGGGCAAGACAACAATGTTGCGAACCCTATTGGGCATTATCGATCCGGATGAAGGCGTCCGAACCCTGCTCGGATCGGATCGTCCCATTACCCAATCCCGCAATGTCGGCTATTTACCGGAAGAACGTGGCCTGTACCAATCGATGCGCGCTGTCGATACCATTGCGTTTATGGGCGCGCTGCGTGGCCTATCGCTGAAGGAAGGCAAGGAAAAAGGTCGTGCTTTGCTGGAGGAGGCAGGACTGGGTTATGCTGCTGACCGGCAGATACGGCAGCTATCCAAAGGCATGGCGCAAACCGTCCAGTTGATGGGTACCATTGTGCATGATCCCAAGCTGATCGTATTGGATGAACCTTTTTCGGGCCTCGATGCACTCAACCAGGCCAAGCTTGAAAAGATGATCCGGGCACAGGCCGAAAAGGGTGTGACGATCATTTTTTCGACCCATGTCATCGCCCATGCCGAACGGTTGTGTGAACGCATCGCGATTATTGCCAAAGGCAGGATCAGTTTCGACGGCCTGGTATCCGAAGCACGCGACCGCTTGCGTCCGCAAGTACATCTGGAAACCGAAACTCTGGACGGTGTGTGGCGCAAAGCGCTGCCCGCCGAAACGCGCGCGGAGGGCCATTGGTGGCATTTCACGCTGCCTGAAACCGGCGTAGAACCTTTGCTTACGGCCCTTGTGGAGGGCAAAGCGGGGATTAAGTCGCTATCAATAGAGCGCCCCGGCCTGCACGATGCCTTTGTTGCTATCGCCGGCGAATCGGTTGCCGCCGAAATGGATGAACCTGTGACAGGAGAGACGCTATGAAAGAGATACTCCGCGCCGCTTTTGTAATCGCCCGTCGCGACTTTACCGCAATCATTTATTCCAAAGCCTTCATCTTCTTTCTTCTCGGGCCGTTCTTTCCGGTCCTCGTCGGTATCGCCGCCGGAAGCCTTGGTGGCCAGATTGCCCGCGAAGCTGCGCAACCTGTGGTTGGTCTTGCCATGACCCAGTCCGATTCCCGGAAAATGATCGAGGCGCGGGAATCCCTGTCGGTTAACATGGGTGAAAATTATTTCACAAAAATCAAGATTGTCGGCGATGCAGCGCAGGATGACGGCAAAAACCCGCAGGATTATCTCAAGAAAAAAGAGGACAATCTCAGCGTCGTTGTAACCGGTACGCTGGCTAAGCCAATTGTCACCGGCACCAAAGGTTCAGTCAATCGCGAGAGTGCCGGCATCGAACTGCTGGCCGCATATGGGCTAAACCCGGGTGCCATTAAACTGCCCGAGGCCGAAGCCGACATCGTCGCCGAAACCGCCAATAGTGACAAGCAGCTGCGGACGGTAACCGCGCAAGGTGGCCAGATTCTGGTATTTTTCCTGACAATGTTGCTGGCCGGTATGGTGTTGTCCAATCTGGTTGAAGAGAAATCGAACAAGATTATCGAGATATTGGCGGCCTCAATACCTATGGAATCGGTGTTTTTGGGCAAATTATTCGCGATGCTCGGGATGGCGCTTTTGGGCATACTGGTGTGGACGACGATTGGGGGAATCGGGATGCAAGTTACGCAAGGGCTGCCCAATTTCCCAACGCCAGCGGTGGGTTGGCCTGTTTTCATCACATTGTGCTTTACCTATTTCATCATGGCGTATCTCATGCTTGGCGCGCTGTTTCTGGGGATCGGGGCAATGGCCGCAACCGTGCGCGAGGTGCAGACCATTTCGATGCCAGTGACCATGGCGCAACTGATCAATTTCTTTTTTGCGTCCTATGCCTTGACCAAAACGGGCCAACCGGTCGAACAATTTGCCGCGATTTTTCCGTTCAGTTCGCCCTTTGCAATGATCGGCAGAGCCGCGCTCGAACCTACTTTGTGGCATCATGCCGTGGCCATTATCGGGCAGTTGTTTTTTGCGATATTACTGCTGCGGCTTGGTGTTTGGATGTTCAAACGCAACGTGATGAAATCAGGCAATGCAGGCCGCATCAAAGACGCAGGCAAGCGCAAATTGTTTGGACTGATTTCCGTCAACGGGTGAACGGTGCCCATATTAAGCTAAGTTGCATATCGAAACGGGATTGACATATCTGTCAGTAGTGGCAGTTTCATGGGCGAGAGGAATCTATAACATGGCCACTGCACCCGTCTTCGAAAATGACTCGCTCCCTTGGGAAATCAACAAGGCTCCGCATCGCTGGGACGTCTCCCTTCCCGAAATTTATACCGAGGATCGCTGGCATCCGATTTTTAAGGAAATGCGGGAAAAAGCGCCGATTAACAAAATCGAGGGCAGCGATTTTGGCAGTTACTGGAATGTCACAACGTTAAAAGCAATTCAGCACGTCGAAGCTTTGCCGGACATTTACTCTTCGTCCTTTGAACATGGCGGCATCACATTGGTAGACGATGAGTCGATGGGTGACCCCATCCCCGAAGACCAGAAAATCGTCTTGCCAATGTTCATCGCGATGGACCGCCCCAAACATACCGAAGAACGGCGGGTAATTGCGCCCGCATTCACGCCGGGGGAAATGGAACGGATGTCTCTCGATATTCGCCAACGCACCGGCGAATTGCTTGATTCATTGCCCATTGGCAAATCCTTCGACTGGGTCGATCTGGTTTCGATTGAGCTAACGACCCAGATGTTGGCGTTGTTGTTCGATTTTCCTTGGCAGGACCGGCGCAAATTGACCGAATGGTCGGACTGGGCCGGCGATGTCGAACTGTTCCGCACAGAAGAGACGCGCAAGGCGAGGCTGGAAAAATTGTTCGAAATGGGGGCCTATTTCCAGGGTCTTTGGGAAGAACGAAAAAACCGGGGTGAGGCCCCGGATCTTATCAGCCGTATGATCCATTCACCGATGAAGGACATGAGCCAGTTCGAATATATGGGCAATTTGATCCTTCTGATCGTGGGCGGAAACGACACCACCCGTAATTCAATGTCCGGCTATGCCTATGGCCTGCATTCGTTTCAGGATGAGCGCGAAAAGCTGGAGCAAAACCCTCAATTCATTCCCAATGCGGTTAGCGAAATCATCCGTTGGCAGACACCGCTTGCCCATATGCGGCGCACGGCACTGCGTGACCATGACCTGTTCGGCGCACCGATCAAAGCCGGTGACAAGATTGGCATGTGGTACCTGTCCGCCAACCGAGACGAGACCGTTTTCGACAGTCCGGACAAGTTGATTGTGGACCGCGAAAACGCGCGGCGGCATTTGGCCTTTGGTTATGGCATCCACCGCTGCGTAGGCGCACGGCTTGCCGAACTTCAAATCCGGATCTTGCTCGAAGAAATGGCAAAGCGACGCTTGCGGCCGAATGTGATCGCCGAACCCGAGCGCGTTGCGGGATGCTTTGTTCACGGATATCGCAAGATGATGGTGGAATTGTCGACCTATTGAAACCTTTTGCCGTGCTGGCACGTATTTACATCTGTAATCAGATTTAGGATATCGTCATGCACATCAATAAACGCCAGTTTCTCTCTTTTGGCAGTATCGGGGTTGCCGCATTTGTTTTCGGCTGCGGCACCGACGCGACCGCCAAAACACGCTATGCCGTAACCTACAGTGATGCCGAATGGAAAAAGCGATTGCCGCCCGCAGCCTATCGTGTGTTGCGGCAAGAAGATACCGAGACGCCTTACACCAGCCCGCTCAACAAAGAAAAGCGCAAAGGTACCTTTGTCTGTGCAGCTTGCAGCCAGCGGCTTTTTTCATCTTCTACAAAATATGACAGCGGCACCGGCTGGCCCAGTTTCTGGCAACCATTGGCCGGTGGTGTCGGGACAAAGACCGACTATAAAATCGGATTGCCCCGCACCGAAGTACATTGTGCCCGTTGTGGTGGACATCTGGGTCATGTGTTCGATGACGGACCAAAGCCAACCGGGAAGCGGTACTGCATGAACGGCGTCGCCATGAAGTTTGTGCTTGGCTAAGCTTTACTTGTTATCCCCGATCCCCGAAAAATCCAGCTCAGCCGGTTTCTTTGCAGGGTCGGCTTTGCGGTGGTTTTCGATGATGGACAATATCGCTGATGCACGCCCGTCTTGCTGGGCATATTCCCGTGCCGAATATCCGGCACGGCTATCTTTCTTGTCCGGATTTGCACCCGCTTTTAACAAAGCGCGGACCGCCTCGATATTTCGCAATTGCACAGCCAGTATTAAAGCTGTTTCACCTGATCGATTGGTTTGATCGACCTGCGCCTTTTTTTCTACCAGCGCCTCGATGCCTTCGACATAGCCAAGCTGCGTCGCCAGCATTAAAGGAGTTGTGCCCTTTTTGTCGGCAAGACCGGGGTTGCCGCCCTTTTGCAGCAAATAGCTCAACCAAGTTGAATCCCGGCGCTGTATTACAATATGCAAGGCGGTCTCACCTGTGCTGCTGTCGCGAGTATTAACGATCACTGTTCCCGGTTCGGAAAGAAACTTTTCCGCCTCGTCACCTTTACGTTCTTTGACAGCTTTCAAGAAATTATAGCTATCTGAAAACTGCGCGTGTGCGGCCGGTACAAATACTCCCGCAGATATTGAAAACAACGCCGCAGCGGCAGCAATCAAAACCAATTTCTTCTTCAAGGAAAAGCGCCTCATATTTCTAAAACCAAAATGCTTGATATCCGCGCATTAGCAGACCATGTCTGCCGCTGCTATGAACAAAAACCTCTGCTTCGCGCTTTCTGTCGCACTATCATCTCTTCTCCTGCTGGGCGCATGCAATCAGACGCCTGAAAAGCCGTCACTATTGGAAGCGCCGCTGGCCGGAGCCGCAATCGGCGGCGACTTTGTTCTGACCGACCAAGATGGGAAAAAACGGACCTGGAAAGAGTTTAACGGCAAATATCGTGTCGTCTATTTCGGCTACACCAATTGCCCCGACATCTGCACGCCGGATATGCAAAATCTAATGGCCGGATTGAAAGCTTTTGAAAAATCCCAACCCGCATTGGCCACCAAAATTCAGCCGATTTTCATTACCGTAGACCCCATGCGGGACACCCCCGACGTGCTGAAACAATTTGTCAGTGCTTTTCATTCACGTGCAATCGGCCTGACCGGTACCGATGCCGAAATAGCCGATGCCGCCAGGAAATTTGCGGTATATTCGAGCCGCGTCGAAGGTTCGACCCCGGAAAATTACCTGATTAGCCATAGCCAAACCCCTTATTTGATGGACCCTGACGGCAAGCCAATTGCGATCTTGCCCGCCGATCAGCCCAAAACCGACGCGAATGAAGGTGCGCCTGATTTGGTAGAGGCCGAACTGGATAAATGGGTGCGATAGGCGCTCAAATGACAGAAACGCCCTTTTGGGAAGCGCCCATAGAGACCCTTGATCGCGCACAATGGGAATCTTTGTGCGACGGTTGCGGAAAATGCTGCCTGAACAAGGTGGAGGATGAAGACACCGGGCGAATCTATCCCACCAATGTCGCCTGCAAATTGCTTGATCTTAAAACGTGCCGCTGCGCCGATTACCGAAATCGTAAGGCCATTGTGCCCGAATGCCTGCGTCTAACACCGCGCAAGATTGACGACTATGTCTGGCTTCCGTCCACCTGCGCTTATGTCCTGCGCGCGGCTGGACAGCCACTGCCCGATTGGCACTATCTGATCAGCGGCAGTGTTGAAACGATTCATGAAGCTGGCATGTCGGTGAAAGGTCGGGCAATATCCGAATTGCATGCTGGACCGCTTGAGAACCATATTATCGAACAGCCTCTCTGACCCGGAGGTGGATATCGAAGGCGAAAGCGTTCCGGTGCGTATCCGGCGCAACCCGCGTGCCCGCCGGATTTCAATGCGCGCCGATGCGGTGAAGCGCGAAATCCGGATTACAATGCCCCATTACACACCGACCAATGTCGCGCTCGATTTTGTGTCGAAGAAGCGCGAATGGATTGCCGCGCGGCTGCAAAGCGCGCCGGATGCAGCGCCCATAAGCCCAGGCGGTGAAATCGCGGTAGAGGGCGAAAGCCATCGCATTGAATGGCGCGAGGAGTGGCCGCGCACGATCCGGTGCGGCGAAGGCATGATCCGGCTCGGTGGCCCCGAAGCATCGGTTGAAGCGCGTGTCCTACGTTGGCTGAAGGCGGAGGCGCGGCGGATTTATGAAAAGGAAATCCGGCATTATTGTGAAAAAGCCGGCGAACCGGTGCCGCGGCTGTCGCTGGGCGATCCCCGAAGCCGTTGGGGGAGCTGTTCCAGCCGAGGCACGATATCGCTGAGTTGGCGCCTCATCATGGCGCCGGTTCATGTCCGGCGATCCGTCATCGCGCATGAGGTCGCACATATGCGGCATATGGACCATAGCCCTGCATTCTACGCATGGCTGGACACGCTGTATGAAGGCAATCGAAAAGATGCAGATCGCTGGCTCAAAATGCATGGCACAGCTTTACAACGCGTTGGACGATAGGAGAATTTAATGCTGGAAATGCGCGAAATATGCGAACGCTGCACCGCGCCGCTTGGTTGGGACAGCAGTGAAGCCCGGATTTGCAGCTATGAATGCACTTTCTGCGCGCCGTGCGTCGACGGGCCGCTTAACGGGCGTTGCCCCAATTGCGGCGGGGTTTTGCAACCCCGACCAACCCGGGTTAGAAAAACGGCCTGACCCTCCCGCGGACGGGAACGGTCCCGTATCAGCTTTTGGTGATCTCGCTGCCGAGCGCACCATATTTCTTTTCGAAACCGGCAACGTCGCCCGCGACCAGAAGCGAGGCCTGATCAATCCAGTTATCGCGGGTAATACGACCGGCGAAATTGCCGAGCTTTCCGTCCAGTTCCGCCACGTCGGCAGCCGTCATCTTTGCGACCTGTGCAAAGCTGGTCACGCCGAGCGATTTAAGCAGAATATTCAACTTGGGGCCAACGCCCTTTAGCAATTCAAGATTGTCAGGAATGACCAGTTTTGCCGCTGCTTTCGGCTTTGGGGTAGTTTTCGTTTTTGGCGTGGCTTTTGCTTTGGATGCTGGCACCTTGGCTGTAGCCGCAACGGCTTTTTTGGTCGCAACCTTTGCTTCGGGCGCTGCTTCTGCCCCTGCCTTTGCTTTTGCCTTTACCGGGGCTTTTGCAGGTGCCTTCACGGCAGCCTTTGGCGCAGGCGCTTTTGTTGTAGCAGCCTTATTCGCTTTTGCCTTCGAGACAGCGGTTTTAGGTGCCACTGCCTTTTTCGCCGCCGGCTTGGCGGGTGCTGCTTTCGTGGCCGCCGCCTTTAAAGGTGCCTGCGCTTTTGCAGGGGCCGTCTTTGATGCAGGCGCCGGATCATCCATCAATTTGGCGGGTTCGGTGATTTTAGGCGTCGCGGGAGGAGGTGTGGCCGCAACCGGTGGGGCTTGGACAGCCTTGGGCGGCGAAACGTCTTTCGACCCTTCGTCCTTTTTAACAGAGCCGCGTGCAAGCAGCCACCATATCAATGCCGCAAATATGACAATCGCACTCAAGATAATCGGCAAATTAGCAGTCATGATGGTCTCCCGAAAATAGCCCTCAACTCAATTTCGGATGATAGGCTGATTTTCTGAAAAAGCAAAAGCGCTAATCATGCCTCGGCTTCGCGCTCTACTTCGCGCCAACCTATATCGCGACGGCAAAAGCCGGTCGGAAAATCAATAGCATCGACTGCGGTATAGGCATTTAACTGCGCTTCTGTAACCGTCGCGCCAGTTGCCGTTACATTAAGGACGCGGCCGCCATTGGCAATCAATTGGCCATCTTTTTCAGCCGTACCCGCATGAAATATTTTTGCCTTTATTCCATCCTTCAAGACTATTGCTCCGCCCTTTTCGGGTGTCCCGGGATATCCATCTGCCGCCATAACCACCGTTAACGCCGCTTCTGGCAAAAAAGCGGGTGCCGGTGCACCTGCGAGTTGTCCGTTTGCGACCGCAAGCATCAATGCCGCCAGATCACCGGAATAGCGTAACATCAGCACCTGGCATTCCGGGTCACCAAAGCGCGCATTATATTCGATCAATTTAGGGCCTTCGTGCGTCAACATAAGGCCGGCAAATAAAACCCCTGAATAAGGCATATCTTGCGCCGACATATAAGCGACGGTCGGTTTGATGATGCGCTCCATCACATCGGCCTGCATCGCGTCGGTTAGAACCGCTGCGGGCGAATAGGCCCCCATGCCACCGGTATTGGGCCCGGTGTCGCCATCCCCAACCCGCTTATGATCCTGGGCTGAACCGAATGCGACGACATCCTTACCATCCGTCAGCGCAAAAAAGCTTGCTTCTTCGCCGGTCATAAATTCTTCAAGAACGACCGAAGCGCCCGCATCACCAAAGCCGCCGCCGAACATATCTTCAATCGCCGCTTGGGCATCTTGGGACGTTTCGGCAATAATCACGCCCTTGCCTGCGGCAAGCCCGTCGGCCTTGATAACAAAAGGCGGTTGAAACTCGGCAAGGCCTGCAAGTGCCGATATCTTGCTATCATGCCGCCTGTAACCGGCCGTCGGGATATTGGCAGCCGCACACATATCCTTGGTAAACCCTTTGGAACCCTCAAGCTGAGCCGCCTTGCGATTGGGCCCGAACACTGGAATGCCGGCATCGCGCAGGGAATCGGCAAGACCATCGACCAACGGCGCTTCCGGGCCGATCACCACCAATCCGATATCATATCCCGCGCAAAAAGTAATAACTGCGACATGATCCAGAATATTCAATTCAACAAGTTCCGCCTCTTCGGCAATGCCGGGATTGCCCGGTGTAGCGAAAAGTGTATCGCAGTGGGGCGATTGCGCGAGTTTCCATGCTAGCGCATGTTCGCGTCCGCCTGAACCAATGAGCAAGATATTCATGTCCGATAACGATCCCAACGCCACAACAGCGCGCCTGTTAGCGGAGGAGCGCCCCGGCGACAATGCCCAGGCAATGAGCGTGTCGGAATTGTCTTCGGCTCTTAAACGTACTGTCGAGGACCGGTTCGGTCATGTGCGGGTGCGCGGCGAGATATCGGGTTACAAACGCGCAGCTTCCGGGCATATCTATTTCAGTCTGAAAGACGAAAACGCCCGACTGGACGCCGTGATGTGGAAAGGAGGAGCCGCGCGTTTACCGTTCGTCCCCGAAGACGGACTTGATGTTGTCGCAACCGGCAAACTCACCACCTACGCCGGTCGTTCAAATTACCAGATCGTCGTCGAAAGCCTTGAAGTTGCAGGCGAGGGCGCGATGATGCTCTTGTTCGAAAAGCTGAAAGCTCGATTGGCCGCCGAAGGCCTGTTTTCACCCGAACGCAAAAAACAGCTGCCCTCACTGCCACGCACAATAGGTGTTGTGACGTCACCAACCGGGGCGGTGATCCGGGACATTCTCCACCGTCTTGATGATCGTTTCCCCAGCCACGTCCTGGTCTGGCCGGTATTGGTTCAAGGTGATGGTGCCGCAGCGCAAATTGCAAAGGCCGTAAATGGATTTTCTGCCATGCCTGCCGACGGCTCCGTCGCCCGGCCCGATCTGGTGATTGTGGCACGCGGTGGTGGATCGATTGAGGATTTATGGGCATTTAACGAAGAAGTCGTGGTTCGTGCTGTTGCCGATTGCACTATTCCGGTCATTTCGGCTGTCGGCCATGAAACCGATACGACCTTGTGTGACTTTGCCGCAGACCATCGCGCGCCAACACCTACCGCCGCGGCCGAAATGGCAGTTCCTGTGCGAAGCGAACTGCTGCAACGCGTTGGACAGGTCGCGCTGCGTATGTCCGGTGCCGTCCGGCGCCATGTCGACCGCGCGACCGAACGGTTGGAGGCGCAACGAAGGTTGATGCCACGGCTAACCGAACTTTCCGCCCCGCATCAGCAGCGCACCGACGAACTGTCCGAACGCCTTCGCCAGTCTCTCAGGTCATGTGTCGGGAAGGCCGAGCTTGCCTTTTCCGGCCCAGCACAAATGCTGAACCCGCGCATGCTTTTGCGTCAGGCAGAAAAGGATCAAAGACGCTTGGACGCCTTGACTCGGCTGGTTAGCAGTCTGCATCCCGAGGCACCGCTCAAGCGGGGCTTTGCACGCGTAACCGACGCACAAGGAAAAACGATCCTGTCGCGTGACGAGGCGATCAAAGCAGGCAATGTTGGCCTGCGCTTTGCCGATGGCGATGTGGGCGCATCGGTTCATGGCGGCGCAATATTACCCAAAGCTGCTGCAGCCAAGGCAGCGCGACCCCAACCCAATCAGGGTAATCTCTTTGACGGTTAGACCGTCATTGCCCATTCATGTGCTTTGCGCCATAATGCGCCGATGTTGATGTCGAGCAAAAGCAAAGTCGCCCGCCTGCACTATATGGCCAATGGATTCCGCTTATTAAGCCCGGGTGACCATGTCTTGTGCGCGATTACCGGCCACGTAATTCCGCTTGAGGAACTGCGATACTGGAGCGTTATCAAGCAGGAGCCTTACGCCAGTGCTGAAATTTCGACGCGAGCGGCATTGGGCAAAGGCTGAGGCCGATATGAAAGGGCAAAGTTCGACTGCGCTGCTAATGTTCGCGGCGCTGGCCACCTGCACGGCAACGCCGCCACACGCCGCAACCCTTGAACATACAAAGCCCCCCGTGGTAATGACACCGGCTGCATCCGCGCCTGTGGAGAGCGTCCGGTCCGATTTCTGGCTTTCGGGCGATGCCGTTCAAGGCGGCCTAGTTACTGGCCAAGCGCCTTCCGGGACCCGAACTGTTCTGCTGAATGGCAACGAAGTTCCGATATCAGCCGAAGGCTTTTTTTTGATTGGCTTTGATCGTGACGCCGAAAACAGTTTTAGCCTGGTAGCCCTTTTTGCGGACGGAAAACGCAAGGATCTTTATCTTCCGGTCGCGCCAGGCAACTGGCGAATTGAACATGTCGCCGCCAACCCCACAGGGGGCGCTAAAACTTCAGAAGAATTCCAGGCGCGACGTGGCGCGGAGCTCGCGCGTATCAACGAAGCCAGAACCTTTCGTTCCAACAGCAACGGATGGCGCCAGAATTTTATCCGGCCAGTTGCCGGCCGAATTTCAGGCCTTTTCGGGGCGCAACGAATCTACAACGGGACGCCGGGCAGCTACCACAGCGGAATGGATATAGCTGCGCCCTCCGGCACCCCGTTTATCGCTCCCGCCGACGGAATCGTGACCCTCGCCGCCACAGACACCTTTACTCTGGAGGGGCATCTTTTGATGATAGACCACGGCATGGGCCTTAACAGCGCATTCCTGCACTGCTCCGAACTTTTGGTGCGCGAAGGCGACGTGGTGAAACAAGGCCAGATAATTGGCAAAGTCGGCGCGACCGGCCGCGCCAGCGGTCCGCATTTACACTGGGGCATGAAATGGAACAGCGCGCGGATTGATCCCAGATTGTTAATCCCGGCCGCTTAATCGCGGCGGGAAGGCGCTTACTTCAAGCTAATTTACCCGCTTCATACGTATCGCCCTTTGCCCTGCAATATTGGCGAAATAACTGCCCATGGCAGCTTGCCGGATTTTAATTTCCATGCCCGCTGCGGGGCTCCGCACGACGGATTGCGTGTCGACCTGCACCCAACGCGCACCGTCGTCCAAAATGATCGTCCATTGGCCATAGCCGGTCTGAAAGGCAGAATCGATCTTTGCAACCAGTTCGAATTTGTCTTTTTCTGCGTTGTCAGTGCCAAAGATTTTGAGTTTGGGGATCGAAAAGCCAAATAAGCCGCGCTTTGCTTCTTTCATCGACGCCGAGTCCGCCAGAACCAGCTCGTCCTTTTTTTCCGCCTCATCCATTGCGGCAACTTTGGAATCATAGCAGGCCAAGCGTGCGCCCGAATCTGCTATTGACCGGCAGCCCACAAGTTCTTCGAACACCGCAGGGCGAACTTCAGGCAATTCCTTATCTTTGCCGATAACCGGGGAGGCCAACGCGACGAAACCCCCGACGAGAACCAGATGCCTCATTATTTTCATGCTATTCCCTCTCGATCATTCGGGAGCGGTTTTAACAAGCAATAATAGATATCTGCAAGTCAGGAATGGAAATGCTTCAACCGGCTTTCCAATCGCTGGCAGTTGCAAAAGCCGGCAGTGTTTTTGGCCGCGGTTCTGCGTCCGTGTTTTGATAATATCCCGGAGGCAGATTGGTGATGGGCATTCCGGCCGCCGCCAACATATAAGGGGAAATGCGTCGGCTGGTGCACAGCCCGCCATTGCCATCATTGACCAGGCGCTCTTCAAATTCGATACCCTGTTGATGTCCCATCGATCGTACCACGGTGGATACCGCAAGCTGCCCATCGCCAAAATCCAGGACAAAATTTGTGCCCTCGGGTACATTCACGATGCCTTCAATCAAGGCACCCGAAACCGACAAGTTCCGCAACACAACATTGTAGCAGTGATTCTCGTGTATCACGCCGATTTTACGGTACATCGAATGCCGGTCACCTCGCGTTACCGCAGGGCCTGTCGGCGTGATTTTCCATTCGCCAGCCTTTAACCGTTCGAGCAATTCTTCATTACTAACGGCCTGGCTATAGATAAACCCTTGAACATGGCTGACATTAAGATCGCGGATCATTTCCAACTGGTCCAGCGATTCAATACCTTCGGCGGTCGTATCCATATCCAACGCTTTAGCCAGCGCGACTATGGCAGCGATAATCGCGCCATCACGGCTGCCCGGCTCGGTCGCGGTGCGAACAAAGCTTTGGTCGATCTTGATCTTGTCAAACGGTGCAGTCCGCAAATAGCCCAACGACGAATAGCCGGTTCCAAAATCATCCAATGCCAAGCGCACTCCGATTTTTTTGAGCGCCTGAAACATTGAGTCCGTATCCGAAGATTCCTGCAAGAAAACGCCTTCGGTGATTTCTAGCTCAAGTCGTTCCGGAGGCAGCCCTGAAACGGAAAGCGCGCTTTCAATCGTTTTGGGCAGCAAGTCATTGGCAAATTGAATCGGCGATACATTGACGGCCACTTTCAATTTTCCGGGCCAAGTCGCCGCTTGTTCACACGCTTTTTGCAAAGCCCATTCACCAAGCTCGCCTATCAGATTTGTTTCCTCGGCAATCGGAATAAAGACGGCGGGTGAGATATGCCCCCGTTCCGGATGCTTCCAGCGGATCAGGGCTTCAAAACCTGTAACCGCATTGGTCTTTGCATCTACCACGGGTTGATAGGCGAGCCAAATCTGGTCGTTGGCGAGAGCATCGCGCAAGTCTTCCTCGAGAACACGACGGTCCTCCGCGACTTGCAACAGCTCGCTCGAATAGAATCGGAACCGCCCGCGTCCTCCACCTTTGGCCGCATATAATGCAAGGTCCGCATTCCGGATCAAATCTTCACTGCTTTGGCCATCAAATGGGCTAACTGCAATGCCGACCGACGCACCGATAATGCAGCGGCTTCCGTCGACCGAATATGGGTGCGAAAGGCTTTTTATGATCTTATCCGCAAGATCCCCCAACGTACCGCGATCATCGACGTCCTGCAGGATAATCTGAAACTCATCGCCACCCAAGCGGCCAATTTTTTCGCGATCTCCGACAACTTTTATAAGACGTTCCGCGACTTGCTTCAGCAAGGCATCGCCGGCCGGATGGCCAAGCGTATCATTTACAAGCTTGAACCGGTCCAGATCAATCAACATGATCGAGCACGCCCGCCGTTGATTTTTGAAGGCGGACAAAGTGGTGTCGAGCAATTTCGACATCCTGAACCGGTTGAGTAAGCCCGTTAATGAATCGTAGGTCGCAAGCCGCGAGTTATCTTTCGCGTTCATGCGTTGCACGGTGATATCCGCGCCGCTGCCCCTATATCCGCCGAACTTTTCGGCCGAATGGAAAAATGGCCTGCCTGATACCGCCCACCAGACCTCTTCTTCGCCCAGCTTCGCGGCTTGCAGAGGCAAATCGTCGAATTTGGATTGCTTTTTCAAAATGAACGGTAGCGTTCGTTGATGTCCCGCCGCCGCATCAGACTGCTGGAAAAGCTGTGTAAACGAAGTGCCGATAAGAGCATCCGTTGTCGTGCCAAGTAACTCGCCAACCGATGCGCTGATATATGTAATCAACCCCTTTGAATCGGTGGACCAGAACCATCCACGCCCGCTTTCTTCGAAATTTTGCAAAAGCAGAGTAGCATTTTTTGAGGCGTTAGCGGTTAGCGTACTTTCGGGCCGATGGATCGCGCGATTGGCGAATTTGCCGAAAAACCCGTGCGGCTCATCTGGTGATGAATCAGGATTCGCGCTCCATGAGAATTTACCTGCTGCCATTTTACAAAAAATCCACCTGATCCGTCGCGGGATATAACAAAGGGCCGTTTCTGAATGGTAAATTTTCCCTTGTTTTGTCAGCTTATAAAAGAGTTCGTTCGATAAACCAGTAACCCGCGGTGATTCCTATCCCATAGGTTGCCCATTTTATGGTCGGGTCCAGCAAAGGTGAAAACCGCATTCTCAGGATTTGCATGGCCAACATGGTCACGCCAACGATAGCGATTTGACCGGCTTCAACCCCTAGGTTGAACGTCAAAAGGGAAATGGGAACATCATGTTCAGGCAACCCAATTTCTTTCAGCGCACCGGCAAAGCCAAAGCCATGCAAAAGACCAAAGCCGAACGCGACCACCCAAGGCACGCGTTCCGAGAGTCGTTTTTCGTCCGGTCTGCGTTTGATGATTTCCACCGCCAGAAACAGGATCGAAAGGGCAATGACACTTTCAACCGGCTGTTGCGGCAAACCGATCCACCCGAAGGTCGTGCCCGCCAAAGTGAGCGAATGCGCGACGGTGAAAGCCGTTACGGCTTTGGCAACGGTCCAGAATCCAGATAATAAAAAAACCAACGCGACCACGAAAAGAAGATGGTCATATCCGAACAGGATATGGTCGATGCCCGTCAGAAAATAGGTTCCCGCAACTTGCCATCGATCTGTTTTGGCCGACACAATGAAGATCGGTTCTGCAGGCGTGAGCCGCATTACCTGCACCGGCCGGTTCAAAGGCGCAACGCGAACCAAAACATCCGATTGAGCAGTACCGAAATTTTCCAGTCCAAACTTTTGGCCCGCCATATCCCTTCGGCATTGGACTAACATCCGTGTTGTCACCGCAGCGCCTGAAAGCTCCCGACTAGGTCGACCCGCTATTTCGCAAAATGCTGGCAATTGCGGACGTGTTGAAGGTGTAAAACCGCCTTGAACCGGGAATTTCCAGACCAATGTCCATTGTGTCGCTGTATTTTGGGAAAACTCCACATAGCCTGGCCGCAATTCATCGGCTTGCACAGATGCCGGGTACGCCAACAGCATTATCAACCACCAAAACCGGATCACGGCGCGGCAATCTTGATCGTATATCCGTCCAACAGCGCCTGGTACGCTATGCTCTCGCGTTCTTTGGCCGTTTGGACACGCCAGTCATTTTCGACGGCCTGACGCACATTGTCCAGCGACGGCTTGGCCGATGAGCGCACCCATCGCACGCGGATCACGTGAATACCAAAGCCGGATGGAACCGGTCCGGTCCATTCGCCTTTTGGGGCAAGCGTCAATGCTGCAGCAAATGGGTCGCCAAATTCGCGCACAATTGCGGTTCGTGTTGCCCTTTCCAGAGTTTGCGGTAACGATATCGCTTTACCCAGTTTTCGCCAATCGCCGCCCGCCGCGATTTTTGCGAGAATTGGCGCTGCTTCGACTTGGCCATTTTCGCCGAGGTAAATCTGATCAAAGCTTATTTCTGAATCTGTCGCAAAACGTTCCGGATAACGATCAAGCCAGCGTTGCAAGGTACGATCATCGACACTGGCATTTTCGGCCTGCGCCGTTGCCAGAAACTCCATTTTTGATCGCAAGCGCCGACGAATGACGATGTCGTCTTCATCAAGACCAAGCCGTTTTGCCTCGCGATAATAGATCTCTTCCTTGATATAATCACGGATTAGGCCGTCGATTTCGCTTTGCGTTGGCGCACGCCGCCAAATCTGTTCCCAGCTCGCCGAGAGACGTTCAACCTTGACTTGATTTATCAGGATCGTCCGGCTTTCCGCCTCCACACCGCCACCGCGCCAAAGCGACACCAGAAACACAAACATCCCGGCGACCACAAAATGCAGCAATGGCTCCCGAAGCCAAGTGCGGATCTTTGAATTCTGTGAATTGGCACCCTTCATTTTATTTGCCTAAGGCTCCATCAAAACGGTTGCAAGCCCCGTTAAACAGTGTGAGAAATAGCGGCAATTCGGGCCTGAAGCGTCAGGCTTTGCTGCAACTGGGGGGCACGCACCGATTTGACTGACAGTGACCCGACGCCACGCGATACCGAACCGCCACCATCCACCGTGTTTTTCAGCTATTCACGCGAAGATCAGGCGCGGGCAATTCCTATTATTGGACTTATTCAGGATGCCGGTTTTCCGACATGGTGGGACGGCTTGCTCGAAGGTGGAGAGCGGTTTTCCAAATCGACCGAAAATGCACTCGACCGGGCCAAGGCGGTAGTCGTACTCTGGTCTAAAACTTCGGTCCAGTCCCATTGGGTTCGCGACGAAGCCACGCGTGGACGTGACCGCGGCATATTGATACCCTTGTCACTCGACGGCTCAGAACCGCCGCTCGGTTTTGGCCAATTTCAGGTCATCAATCTCGCCCAGTCGCGCATGGATAGTTCCGATACCGAAATTCTCCGCATGTTGCGGGCAATTGCAGCGTCACATCGTTCCGTTCTGAATATGCCGGTTGCTCCCAAGAAACAGGGCCCAAAAATGAGCCGTCGTTTTGCAATTGGCGGCGGGTTGACGGTGACAGCCGCCGCCGCAGGGGCCGGTGGCTTTGCCGTTTGGAACACAGATATATTTGGAGGTACAGCCACCCGCAACAGCGTTGCTGTCTTGCCCTTTGACAATTTAAGCGGCGATCCCGAACAACGATATTTTTCCGATGGTCTGACATCCGAAATACGTTCGTATCTGTCGCGCAATGCTTTGCTGGAAATTGTCGGACAAACGTCATCCAACCAGTTTCGGGAACGTAACCGCGACCCGAAATCGATCGCAAACGAACTTAAGGTATCGTTTCTTCTCGATGGCAATGTGCAGCGGATTGGGGACGCGGTCAAAATTGCCGTCGAGTTGACGAATGGCAAAACCGGGCGAACCAAATGGAGCAACATATTCGAACGGCAGCTCTCCGACATTTTTGCCGTTCAGAGCGAAATTGCAACCGCCGTTGCGGCTGCGCTGTCTTCTGCGATGGAAGACACATCGTCGGGTAAAGCCGCTCTTCAAATTGGCGGGACGAAAAGCTTGACAGCCTTTGATGCATATCTGCGCGGTCGCGACCTCTTCGAAGCTCATATCGACGAAGATTCAGAACGGGCGGCTTTGGCCAAATTCGATCAAGCCATTGCCATCGATCCCGATTATGCGGCTGCCCGGGCGCTACGCTCACGCAATCTGGCGGTGATTGCCAATCAATATGCAACGGCCAATGATCGTAAAGCGCTTTATGATGAAGCAGTCAATGAAGCCGTGTCGGCAACGAAGAACGCGCCAACATTTGCGCCCGCATTTGCAGCGCTGGGTTATGCATTATTTTATGGACGACTTGATGCCAAGGCGGCGCGCGCGCCTTATGAACGCGCTTATGAACTGGCCAAAAATGACGTCGACGTTCTGAGCAGATATGCCGTCTATTGCGCGCGCACCGGACGCTTCATTGCCGCCGAAACCGCAATCAACCGCGCGGCAGTGCTTGATCCGCTTAACCCGTCAATGTTCAAATCGGCTGGTAACATCAAATATGCAGCCAAAGCGTATAATGATGCCATTGGTTTCGCACGCAAGGCATTAGCGCTCAACCCGCAGCGCAGCACATTGCACGGCGACATCGGAAACGCCTATTTCATGCTGGGTGAATGGAGCAAGGCACAGGCCGAATTCGATCTGGAGAGCAACAGCCTGCTGGCGCTGCCCGGGAAAGCAATCATCGCGCAAAAACAAGGAGATCGAAAAACAGCGCAAACCGCACTTTCGGCGTTGATTGCGGAGCATGGTGATAATGCGTTATACCAGCAGGCCCAAATTTTTGCGCAATGGGGAGAATTCGAGCAAGCATTTGCGGCGCTTGACAAGGCCTATGCCGTTTCCGATTCCGGACTTGTGTATTTGCTCAATGATCCGTTGCTTGACCCGATAAGGCAGGACCCGCGCTATAATTCCTTGCTACGTCAGCTTAAATTCGTGTAAACCAAAGTTTCCTGAAGGGGGATATCCAATGCGTAAATTTATTCTTTTGTCGACCGCCGCAGTTCTGTCGTTAAGCGTCATGGCCTGCAACAAGCCTGAAGCTGAAAAAACATCTGAAGAAGTCGTCGCCGACGAAACCGTGGTTGCTGAGCCTGAAGTTGAAGATTCTGCAACTGATCCTAAGACGACGGAACCAGAAACTACAGACCAGGGATCTACCGACCAAGGCTCAACAGATCAGGGTTCGACAGATCAGGGCAGTACTGACCAATAAGCGTTCAAGGTAAACGCTCAACAGTGTTGGAGATTGCGCGCACGCGCGTCTCCGCCTGTTTGATCCAATTGCTATATTGTGCCAGATCCACAAACAATGAAGGGTTCTGCTTTCCCTTTTCGATCGCACCACATCCAACGCCGCCCGACACCAAGCCGACCTGCATAACGCGTCCATTCGATTGCTGAATTACCGGGCCACCGCTATCCCCCCGGCAACTGAACGTATTTCCCGGTTTTTTGCGGTCTTCGGGCGTGACAGCACAAATCTTTTTGTCGATATTCTGATAGCCGGGCAAAAGTTTACAGGCGGTGGTATCATAAGCCTCCATTGCGGCAATCCGCAGTCTATCCTCGGCAAATTGGGGGCCAGCCTGTGTCCGTTCATGCCGTTCGGACCGGCGGACCACTCCGGTATAGCCCCAGCCAAGCACTCTAATATCCGATCCGGTGACAATCTTGCCAAATCCCGCCACAGTACCGGGTAGTTTGATTGCATATTGCGTTGCAGGAGCGGCGATGGATTCAATCCGCAGGACCGCAATATCATCCTTTTGGCTGCCGGGCTGATACCCTTTGTGCACCACAACCGAAGCAATCCGGTACCGCGCGCCGCCTTGGCTCAAAGTTTGCGTGCCAACCAGAACTTCCCGCGTGGCAAGCACTTTCTTGCCGTCGACCGGCGGATGTGCAACGCAATGCGCCGCTGTCAAAACAATATTCTTCGCAATTAACGACCCTGCACACCGATGGTATAGTTGAAATGGCAATTGCGTTGCCAGGGACTTGCCTTTGGCACCGGCCAATGTATCTTTTTTAATTTGTGCTTTGGTATAGGCCTGATTGGAATAGATTTGCACCTGCCACGGCGCAAATCCGGCTTTAACAATGTCACCACCGCCTACCGCGAAAGACTTTTTTACGACAGACGCGATTGTATCGACGTTCATGCTCCAGCCTTGGGGTGCTAATTTCTCCCAACGGGGAATGGAAATGTCCTGCCCGGACAGAAAAGCGCACAAAGCTTCGGCAACGGGGCTGTTACATTTTGACGGGTCCAATTTTGAAAAATCGGACTGGAGTATCGCACCGTCAATCGGGCTATCGGATCTCAGAGTGAAAATGTGGTATCGCCCCTGGACAAGTTCGATGGGATCTCCTTGGGCTTCCAGTACCGCGTCTGGTTCCAAAGCCGACATACTGCTCAGGACAAGCCGCAGTTCATTTTCCGGGTTAATCAGAAACAGATATATATAATGCGGGCTTTTGCTCTCGTTACGCACGGCAAATCGCACTTTGTCATTGGTACCGAGTTTGCGTAAATCAGAATTACCCGTTTCGGGACACTGCTGATCCCCCTTTTCCGCGCATAACGAATATTGATGTTGGCCGGTTGGTTGCGCGTTCGCGACTAACGCACGGGCGCGGATAATCTTGGAAATCTCCCGATTGAATCTATCGCTAAATTGCGGATCATCAGGATTGCCCAGTAGAATGACCGAATTTACTTTCTGTTCAATAGCGGATATGTCGTAATTGTTGGAAACAAAAGATATGTCAGTGTCGTCTGCGCTCGCGGACATCGGCGGGTGGAGCATATCAAACAAGACCAATTGTGACGGATCATCGACCGAACGGCTCATTTCAAATTCGGCTGGCCAGCCCACCTGCAACACTGAATTTCGGGCGACGATTTCCTGCATCCGTCGATAGTCACGACCTAAATTCTGGCGAAAACCGATGGTAACGGGCCGCTGGTCCACGCACAATGCGTTCGACGGTGCGCGCGCTCCGATAACAAATCCCATCCCGGCATTTGCAGGTTCACATCCCGAATCCTCGGGCGGTTTTTCGCCTTCATCGTCCAAAGGCCGCCCGTCTTGGTAGGCATCGAGTTGCTGTGCAGATGCGGTTTGCGAACTGCATATCCCTGCTATGAACAAAAGCCCTAATCCCACAACATAGCAGAATTTCGGAGCGGACGGCTTGGTTCCATGAATATGCTGCGTCATCTTCCCCCCAATGGAAGTAACCGGAGCGACCCGAATGCGTCGGATATCACAGCAACTGTTCGGGGGTAACCCCCGATACAATATCTTAAACCGGCACCGTAATATGCTTGCCGCCAAAAACCGCTTGCCAATTTTCTATCTCGTCGACCACGATATCGTCAATCGCATGGGCAAGACCCGAAACATGGGCATAAGTGATGGAACTGGCTGGGGCATCGAGCAACAATGCAATCCGCGTTTGGACATCGCCAAGTTTTTCCGCCGTAATCTCCGAAATCGCTGCAAAGCGTTCAAAATCGCCGAAATAATGAATTCCGGCAAAGGCGCCCCCCAAAGTCGGAAACAAAACGCCCAGAAACGTGAAAGACTTGGCGACATCGTGCGGCACATCATGTGGCAGCCAAGCCAGTTTTGCACCAACTTCGATGGCGAGATAAAAGGCCACCGAAAGCACCGCGAACAAAAACAGCAGTTCGGACGTTCGGTGCAAATTATGCTGTGTGCGTTTCAGACGGGCTGCCTTGCCCTGATGATAATGCAGTTGCGGTGACACATGATGGTCGCGCATCAACATCAGCACCCCACGCAAGAATTCGGGTGCGACGTTCATTTGCGGCAATCCGACCCCGCGCATCACATGCCGGACGTGCCATTCAGGCCAATTTCCGTTCGAACCTCGCGGCCACCGACCTGTTGATCGGGCGACACCCAGCAACAGCAATATAGGAGCATGGCGAAAATATTCAGCGACGCGGCGGGTTTCGAACCAGCGTTCATGCCAGTGCCGTTTCTTGCCCGTTAAAAAGATAACGACAATCGCCATCAACAACAGAAATTCAAAAGCCGCAAACCCCCATTTTGCTTCTATGGATGCAAATGGAAGATAGGCGATACCGCCAATGATTGCGAAAGCCGAGAGCAGAAAGCTGGCAACCATCCCGCCGCGATAGGCATCCGATAGCCAGGTCGATACCCCGTCCGCCCAGGCAAATGGTTTCAAAATATCGGTAGCGATATGATCCGCAATGACCGGATCGCCACCGGGCAACTCTTTAGCGGTTTGAAGCATAAGAGCTCCACTGCCATCTGCGATCCTATCGGGATGTTCATAATATTGCGTAAGGTTACGAAATGCGCGCATGCCGCCTTCACCAAACATGGCCTCGACCCTTCGATAGGCCTGAAAAAAGCCATTGCTTTTGTTCCGCCATGTCCGGTTGGCGCGTTCGTTTTGCCAATTATCGCCATTCGGGCACAATGTTTCGCGCACGATTGCCCGTAATACAGTCTCTGCATCGGATGTTCGTGTGCGATGGGTCAATCCGGCCAATTCTTCGGTCGCACGTAAGATATGCCATTTTTCGGGATTTGCGGCGTCGATCCATACAACCGCGATGCCTTGTTCCAGCGCACATTCAATTGTGTGGCGCGTCCCGCCCACATTCCCCCGGGTGACGCCGTCCCAGATTCCGACCAATATATCGGAATGTTCGACCATGACGCGTGCAGCCATAGCCGCCCGATCCGAACATATACCAACAAATGCTTGTTCGGCGGCATTGTCATCCGGCGCTGTCAGATGCGCGCGGTATAATGCCTCGACTTCAATATCCTGTTCGGCCAGTTCGAACAGCCTGACTTTATCCGCGACAGTCCTAATTTCTTGGGCACGCTTTGCCGTTTCAGCTTCGGTGGCGAAATTCCCGTCCTGTAACGCCTGCATATCGGCAAGATTTGCGGGCTGAGCGTTGATCGCAAGGTTCAACGCACGCCCGAAAGGCAAAGGCGCGACAACCGGCCAGCCTTCGGCGTGCGCCGCATCGACAGCCATTAAATCGGCCCCGTATGCCAGCAAAGAATGCAGCCGGATGAGCGGGGGTGCTCCCGTTCCAGACGTGCCAGCTTCGTCATCCGCAATTTGGCCCATCAACCCCATCAGCTTCGACAGACTTTTCGAAATTTCGGTTCGATTTTTGGAAAATACGGGGTGGCGGCTTCGGTGGCCGGTAATGCCAATGTCCAATATACAGGTCGGCGCGTTCAATCCGGAAATGCCGCCATTCTCACGTAGCATGCGGACACCCAATCTTTCCCGGACGTAAAATAATTTTATACCAAGAAAATGACTAGAACGGGATATCGATTTGTACAAGCGCCTCGATATATCCGAAGCGGGAAAATCCGGGATCGTGACCGAAGCTTGCTATGGTGCCGCCTATTGGGTATCAGGATCCTGCGATCGTATATGTTGGGTATGTCATTCCATATCCCACCGCTATTTTTATCGAGAGCATTTTCATGACAAACGCCCGTTATTCCATGACCGCGATGATACTTCACTGGTTGATCGCGCTTGCCTTGACGTTCCAGATCGCTTTGGGTTGGCAGTTTGAAACCCTCGAACGTGGCACCAATCTTTTTGGCCTTTACCAGTTACACAAATCCATCGGAATTGCGATTCTCGTGCTGTCTTTGACGCGCTTGTTCTTGCGTTATGCGCGGCCCAGGCCAGCCGCGTTTGCGGATAACATCTGGTCGGAACGCGCGGCCAAATCGGTTCACCTCGCATTTTATGCAGTAATGATCGGTGGGCCACTTACCGGATGGATGCTGGTTTCAACCGCAAAGATTGACGTTCCGACGCTTTTATTTGGCACAATTCCCCTGCCCCATCTGCCGATTGGTCGTTCTTTTCATGAACCGGCAGAAATACTGCACGAGCTGTTGGCGTGGGGTGCAATAGCTTTGCTCATTCTCCATGTCGCCGGGGCTTTGCGGCACCAGTTTTTCAAGCAGGAAAATATTCTGGGACGCATGATTCCTTGGGCAGTTGAACGCAAGGGACCTCTTTTCCTGACTCTGATTTCCATTTCCGCAGCTTTGGGAATTGCTTTTTGGACCGGCAGTTCGATCACGACGGCAAAAACAGGACCTGTTAACACACCGGCGTTGAACAGCCCCATCAATGACAATCCCGAAGCTTCTCAAAATCTGCCAAAAGAAGTTGCAGAGAAGGTCGCGGTGTTACCCGTCGCCGAAGAAGAAATTCCGGCAAGCGACGCAAAGCAAAAGCTTGCGAATTGGCAAGTTTCGCGCGGAGGAAAGCTGGGTTTTTCGGTTGATTGGAACGGAACGCCCATTGCCGGGAGCTTTGGACGATGGACAAGTGACATCCGATTTAGTCCGGATGATCTGGCACACTCAGCAATCATCGTTAATGTCGATTTGGGCTCAGCGTCCACGTCCGATGCGCAACGCGACGAAATGTTACTGGGCGATAGTTTTTTCAATGTTGCCGTTCACCCGAAGGCCGTATTTACATCATCTTCGATCTCCAACGTCGGCGGCGACAAATACCGTGCGCGCGGTACTCTGAAGCTCCATGGCAAGGCGCAGCCACTTACTCTGGATTTTCGACTCAAGATCGACGGCACCAACGCAAAAGTTTCGGGCACATCCCGGCTGAAGCGAACCGCCTTTGGGGTGGGCAGCGGGGAATGGGCTGCCACGGACGAGATCGCGGACAATGTATCCGTATCTTTTGATTTTGCGGCCAAAACCAGAGATTAAGTTTCGGCGCGCCGCAACCCAAGATCATGTGTGCCTTTGTTGCAACGCTTTGATGTTATATGTGCTTTTGCGTGATTTGCGCGGTTTACACCTGCAATGTTTCTTGACTTAAAACGCGATTGCGTTATGACCCAGTCTAAGAAAAATCGGTTGTGGGGGCATGCTCTTCTTTGGAGTGCCATTCCGGTTTGATAATGCCTGACGGTGAATTGCGACCCCACCGACAGGCATCTAAGCTCTCTTCTTCCCACAATGAAGAGAGCATATTTTCCAACAGCTTTGAGATTCACGGAATTGAATGACGTGCGGTATTTCAGCCGAAGCTGGAACACCGCACATTCCATTCATTCTCCAGTCGGAAACCCGCGTTTTTTCATGATATATTTAACATCCGGGTCACGTCCACGAAACGCACGATACGCTTCGATTCGGTCGGTCTCATTACCGGTGGCGAGCAACATAGAACGGAAACGTTCCGCCGTCTGCTTGTCCCACACATCGCCCTTTTCGGTAAAGGCCGCCCATGTGTCGGCATCCATCGTCTCGGACCATAGATAGCTGTAATAGCCCGCCGAATAACCATCGTCTGCGAACAGATGGTTAAACTGCGGCAGGCGGTGACGCATGGCCATTTCCTTGGGCATCCCGATTTCCGTCAACGTATCGCGTTCAAAGGCGGCGGGATCGGCCACCGGAGTCGACCGGTTGTGCAACTTCATATCGAGAATGGCGCTCGACAGATATTCCACCGTTGCAAAACCCTGATTGAATGTATCGCTGGCCGTGATCTTGTCTACCAATGCCGCCGGAATGGGCTCGCCGGTCTTGTAATGCTTGGCATAGCTATTGAGGACATAAGGGGTCAGCAGCCAATTCTCGTTTACCTGGCTTGGATATTCCACGAAATCGCGGGGCGTGCCGCCAAGGCCGGGCCACATAATGTCGGAATTGAGATAGTGGATCGCGTGACCGAATTCATGAAACAGGGTCGACGCGTCATCGATGCTGATAAGCGTAGGTACGCCGTCGGCCCCGGGAACGAAATTATTGTTGTTCGACGCCAGCACGATATCATTTTTGCCACCAAGCTTATGCTGGCTGCGATAGGTCGTCATCCACGCGCCTGACCGTTTGCCGGCACGGGCAAAATTGTCGAGATAGAACAAACCGATCAGCGTGCCGTTGCGCTTCACTTCAAATGTCCGCACTTTGGGTTCGAAAACCGGTACGGCACCCGTGTTTTCGGTAAAGCTCATGCCATAAAGCTTTCCGGCCGCATCGAACATGGCGGCCACCATATTGTCGAGCTGGAAATAAGGCTTGATAGCCTCCTGATCGAGGTCGTATTTCGCTTTGCGAACTTTTTCGGCATAAAAACGATAGTCCCACGGCTCTATCGTGATACCGTCAGTGTTGGCTATCGCCTGCATATCGGCGACTTCTTCCTTGACCCGCGCAACGGCCGCCGGCCAAACTTGCATCATCAAGTCCATCGCCTTGATTGGATCTTTCGCCATGGTGTCGGCCATCCGGTAATGGGCATGCGTTGGAAAGCCCAAAATTTCAGCACGATCCTGCCGCAGTTTAAGAATTTCGGCGATGGTCCCATTGGTGTCATTGGCATTTCCATTATCGCCGCGCTTGGTAAAGGCCCGCCACACTTTTTCGCGTAAGTCACGCCGTGTCGAGTTTTCCAGAAACGGCTGTACCGCAGACCGGGTGTTGACAACGGCCCAACCATCTTTGCCCTTCGCTTTGGCCGCAGCAGCTAGCGCTGCAACAAATGTTTCGGGAAGCCCGGCCAGGTCAGACTCAGTTTCGAGAACAATGAAGGTTTCTTCATCGGCCAAAACCTTTTCTGAAAAGGCCGAGAATTTTTTGGAAAGATCCGTTTCAATGCCAATGACCTTTGCCTTTTGCGCCGCGTCAAGCAACGCGCCGTTGCGGACGAGGCCATCATAGGTCCGTTCCAACAAGCGTGTTTGTTTGGCATCCAAATTGAGCGTATTACGTTGATCATATAGATATTTTACCCGCTGAAAATAGCGTGCATCAAGCGTGAGTTCCGAGAAAAAGGCGCTTACCTTAGGTTCCCATTCCGCCTGAATTTTTCTTATTTCCGGATTGGACAAGTTCGACGAGTGAACGCCCCAGATCGAGAAAAGCCGCCCCATTTTTTCTCCGGATAATTCGCTGGCGGTAATGGTATTTTCAAAACTGATCGGGCCCGGTGTTTCAAGCATGGCTTCGAATTCGGCTTTTGAAGCAGCCATAGCCGCTTCGAAAGCAGCCGGGAATTGGGCAACCTTTATCTGGTCCCACGGCGGGATGCCGCCATATGGGCCTGTCCATTCCTGCAACAATACAGGCGTTTCAGCGCCGGAGACTTGCATTTCCTTTGCTTCAGCGACCACAGTCATAGCGACCCCGGAAAACGAGAGTGCCGCAACGTTTGCCAGCAATTTTCCAATGTTCACGCATAATACTCCTTAACGACATGGAACCAGATAGTAGCATTGTCGCTACACCTGTGAATGTCTTCAGGAGTAGCGGCTGCCGGTCGGTCATGCAAATAGACGTTTGGCCTGCGCTATTGCATCCGAACTGGAGGAAAATATTTTGCGCTTTACGTCTTGAAATATTGAACTTTTACGTCCCTAAATCATCCAGATTCAGGAGCAGGAGTTTGTAGATTGCCAGCAATTTTTGGCGAAGCGGTGGGTCGCAAGACAGCCATGATCTTTGCAGAAAGCGCCAAAAGAACCGATCAGCTGGCATGGCTGGCACGGGCATCGGGTTGCGCGATACTCGGTACGGACCTGACTTTTGGCGCAGACTATATTCTGGTCGATTTTTCCTCCGAAACGGAGCCGCTCGCGGATTCACTTCCGGCAATAGTGCGATATCTCGAACAACATCGCAGTACAGCGGTGGTGTGGATAAATCCGGATGGCCTTGAAACCGCCTTTGCTCTGTTGCCGCAAGGGCAATGCCATTTCCTGATCGATGCCAATGATGCCGAGGCGATACCGATATTGGCGGGGGCATTGGGAACAGGCAAGATGGACCGATTGCACGACAGGGATAACCCAGTGGAATTCGGTTCGTTGCACCGGATCAGCGACGAATTGGCAGAATTCGCCCGCACCCTTGCACGAATTGCTGAAACCGATCGCCCCAAAAATCTCTCAGACAAACCGGTGTCTTTCAGGCCCGCGCCTATCGGCGGATTTCAACCATTCCCGACCACGCATGTTAGCGTTAATCGTACCCTGACGGCTTCGCAAATACGTGAAATCATTAGGTTACGACGTCAACGGGAACGGTTTTTTGATTCGGAATTGTTTGCTGACCCTGCCTGGGACATATTGCTCGACCTGAAAGCGGCGCAACTCGAAAATCAGAATGTATCGGTCTCTAGCCTGTGTATCGCCGCAGCCGTGCCGTCAACAACCGCGCTACGCTGGGTTACCGTCATGACCGAGAGTGGCATGTTGGTGCGGCGGCAGGACCCGGATGACGCAAGGCGTGTGTTTATTGAACTTTCGAGCCGCGCAAGCAACCAGCTGGATGAGTATTTTGCCTCTATTGCCGATCGATTGATCCAGATTGTCTGAAAATACTTGCCAAAGCCGCAGCGCTTTGGCAAAGGCGCGCTTCCCCACGGGGGCGCTTAGCTCAGTTGGTAGAGCATCTCGTTTACACCGAGAGGGTCAGCGGTTCGAGCCCGTTAGCGCCCACCATTTTTCAGATCATATCTGAAAAACAAGGAGAAAGCTCGTGACGTTCATCGTACAGAAAGCTTTCAGCGTATATTTTACGCATATGAGGGGTCATATTTTAACGATAGCCGCGATTTTGATCTTGGGTGCCACGATAATGATGCCTGAGATGGCCTATGCGCGTGAGAATGACCAAAATGATCAACATGACACCGCCATCTGCACCGACCCCAAACATCGCCATTTTGTAATTCGATCTTCGACCGAATCGTTGCCGATTCGCAAAAAGGAAAAGACCCGGATACGCCGCGTGCTGATGTAGTCAGGTCGCCTCGCGCAACAAATTTGCCATTTCGGCATCATCCCATTCGACCCCGCCAATCACCCGCCATACTTCGTTTCCGTCAGAATCATACAAAATGGTCGTTGGCAACGCGAGTTGGTTGTTAAATGCGGCTAACAGGGCGTTGTCGCTGTCGATATAGGCTTCAAGATTTCGGACTGCCGCTTTTGCAAAAAAGGCATCCACAGGCGCGCGGCCTTTCAAGTCTTGCGACACCGCAATCACCGTGACACGGCCCCTTTCAAGCTCGGCCAATGCATCCAGCGTCGGCATTTCCGCCTTGCACGGCGCGCACCATGTCGCCCAGATATTCAGCAACAGCGGACGTCCGCCAAAATCCGATAAAGTTGTGTCTCCTCCTTGCGGGTTGGTGAAAACCGCCGTTGGCGCCTTTTGCCCCGCAAATTTATAACTTAATGTCGCGCGCATCCCGTTGGCGCTTTCAAGCCCGATATCGCTCTTGGCCTGCTCCGGGGTATTTTCGCGTTGAGAATTCGCGGACCCTTGCCCCGTTGGCGCAGTTCCCGTATCGCACGCGGCCAGACTGATAAGGGCTAGCGCGAGAAGGATTGGGGCAATTACCAAACGCATGTCAGATTCCAATAGCATGTGGGGCGGCCGATTTGGCGCAGGCCCCGGGGATGTCATGCGCGAGATAAATGCCTCGATTCCATTCGACAAGCGCCTTTGGCAAGAAGACATCGCCGGAAGTAAGGCTCATGCGCAAATGCTAGCCGCGCAAGGTATCATTAGCGACACTGACGAAGCGGCAATCCAGCGGGGCCTGACCGCTATTTATGCCGAATATGAAGCGAATGGAGTGCCCGAAGACTGGTCGCTTGAAGATATTCACATGGTAACGGAAACCCGCCTGCGCGCTTTGGTCGGTGAACCTGCCGCCCGGTTGCATACCGCGCGGTCGCGCAACGATCAGGTGGCAACCGATTTCAGGCTCTGGGTCCGTGCAGCCATTGGCCGGATCGACACAGGGTTGAAAGCGTTCCAGTCCGCACTTGTCGCTCGCGCCGAGGAACATGCAGACAGCATCATGCCGGGCTTCACCCATTTGCAAGTCGCACAGCCGGTCACTTTGGGGCATCATTTGATGGCTTATTATGAAATGACGAAGCGCGACCGCAGCCGTTTTGCCGATTGCGCCCACCGTTTAAACCAGTCGCCGCTTGGTGCGGCGGCGTTGGCCGGGACGTCGTTCCCCATTAACCGCCGAGCCACGGCGCAGGCGATGGGCTTTGATGCCGTCATGGGCAACAGCCTCGATGCCGTTTCCGACCGTGATTTCGCAATTGAATTTCTGACCTGCGCGACCCAGACCGCGCTTCATCTGTCGCGCCTTGCCGAAGAGATGATCCTTTGGGCATCGCAACCTTTCGGTTTCATCCAATTGCCTGATGCATGGTCCACAGGCAGTTCGATCATGCCGCAAAAACGTAACCCGGATGCCGCCGAACTGGTACGCGGACATGCCGGACGCATTATCGGCTGCATGACCAGCCTGATGGTCACAATGAAGGGCCTGCCGCTCGCATATTCCAAAGATATGCAGGACGATAAACCCCCCGTGTTTGAAGCCCATGACCTGCTGACCTTGTCAATTGCCGCAATGACCGGCATGGTCGGAAATGTCGCATTCCAGCCGGCACGTATGCGCGAAGTCGCCGCTTCCGGCTTTTCGACAGCGACCGACCTCGCCGACTGGCTGGTTCGTGAACACGGGCTGGCTTTCCGCGATGCCCACCATGTTACCGGCAACGTGGTCAAAGCGTGCGAAGAACGCGGAATAACTTTGGACGCAATAACATCGGTCGATCTGGCCGCGATCTATCCTCAACTTGAGGGAAGTGATCTGCCTGATTTATCGGTGGAAGGTTCGGTCGCAAGCCGAACCAGCGCTGGCGGCACCGCTCCGGTTAGGGTAAAGGAAGCAATCGCCGTTGCGAAAAAGGAGCTTGAGGCATGACATCGCGACAAATACTGGTCGTTTTGGTGCTTGGTATCTGCCTTGCGGGATGCGGCAAAGTGGGCGATCTGGAACCAAGAACCGGCACCACATTGCCGGTCAAAGCCTATGGCCAGACCACCGAACAGTCCGCGCAAGCGCTTTCCGCACCAAATGTGCAGGCACGCCCCGGACGAACGGATGAACTTTTGAAACGATCTGAACGGCGTGTCGACGACCCCTTTGATGTGCCACCTGGCGAAGAACCTAAACCGTTCAATCCCGAAGATCCTGCTACCCAAACAACACCCAAATAACATTAAGTCCAATCTTCCATGAACCATTTTGACCTCGTAAATGGCGTGTTGCACGCCGAAGATGTGCCCTTGCCCGTAATTGCCGACAGCGTGGGAACCCCTGTCTACGTCTATTCGCGCGCCACGCTGGAACGCCATGCCCAAGTTTTTCGCGACGCCTTATCAGGACTGGACAATCCGCATCTGGCATTCGCGGTCAAAGCCAATCCCAATCTTGCTGTCCTCAAAGTGCTCGCCCGGCAGGGCTATGGTGCCGATGTCGTTTCCGGCGGCGAGATGGATCGCGCGCTCGCAGCCGGTATCCCTGCCGAAGACATTGTGTTTTCAGGCGTCGGTAAAACCGCCGAGGAAATCGTCCGCGCGCTGAAGGTGGGCATTGGGCAGTTCAATATTGAATCGGAAGAAGAAGGACGCGAGTTGGCAACACTTGCCGACACGCTGAATCTGCCCGCCAACGCCGTACTTCGCATCAATCCCGATGTCGATGCAGGCACGCATGGCAAGATTTCAACGGGCAAGGCCGACAATAAATTTGGCGTGAACATTCACCGTGCACCAGAAATTTATGCACGACTCGACGCCTTGCCGAGCCTTAATATGCGTGGCGTAGCCTTGCATATCGGTAGCCAGTTGACGAGTTTGGAGCCTCTTGAGACGGCGTTCGGCAAAATAGGCATGCTTATGCGCGAATTGCGGGGGAGTGGCCACAATATCACGCATGTCGACCTGGGCGGTGGACTGGGTGTCCAGTATAAAGCGGAAGACAATCCGCCGGAACCAGCCGATTACGGGGCGATGGTCGCCCGTGTCACCCGTGATTGGGGCGTGCGGCTGATGTTCGAACCGGGCCGTGTGATCGCTGGGAATGCAGGTATTTTATTGACGCGCGTCATCCGTGTGAAGCCGGGATCTGGCAATTTACCCTTTGCCATTGTTGATGCCGCCATGAACGATCTGGCGCGCCCGGCATTGTACGACGCTTGGCATGATTTCGAAGCGGTTGAACCAAATGGCCAGAAAATGGCGGCGAACATTGTTGGCCCTGTTTGCGAAACCGGCGACACCTTTGCGATGGGGCGCGAGATTGACGTGGTGGCCGCCAATGATCTGGCCATTTTCCGCACCGCCGGAGCCTATGGTGCGACAATGGCCAGTACATATAACAGCCGCGGCCTGGTTCCCGAGGTGCTGGTCGATGGCGACAAGTTCGCCATCGTCGCGGAACGCATATCGCCTGAAACCATTTTAGCCGCAGAACATGTTCCGGATTGGTTGAAGTAACCGAATATGGACCAACTTCCGATTTTCGTGAATGTGCGGGGCCGGAAAGTCATTCTGGTTGGCGAAGGGGATGCAGCGGATGCCAAAAGGCGGTTGATCGAACGTGCCGGCGGTATAAGCGTCGACGCCGATGACAAAGAGGCGGTGCTGGCGTTTGTCGCTGTTGAAGACGAAATAGAAGCGTTGGCCGGTGCGGCTGAATTGAAAGCGCGTGGCTTGCTGGTCAATGTTGTAGACAGGCCGGAACATTGCGATTTTACAACGCCAGCGTTAGTCGATCGTGCACCCGTTTTGGTCGCCATCGGTACCGGCGGTGCGTCGGCGGGGATGGCCAAGGCCATCAGACAACGGATTGAGACGTTGCTGCCGGAAAATCTCGGTATGCTTGCGAAGTCCGTGTCCAATGCGCGCGACGCAATTCGCGCCCAATGGCCCCAAGCCGCAGACCGCCGCCGCGCGCTTGATCAGGCCTTTGCTGCAGGCGGCTCGCTGGACCCATTCAAAAGCCACAGCGCATCGGCCATCGACACATGGTTGGACACAGGTGACGCAGATCAACCTTCCCGTCTGGTGGAAATATCCCTGCTATCGGGCAACGCCGATGACCTGACCTTGTTAACAGCGCGATTGCTTGGAGAGGCGGATCATATATTCCACGACGCCCACGTCCCCGCTGCCATTCTAAACCGCGCCCGGGCGGATGCGGTGCGCCACGAAGGTGCGCCGCAGGCTCCAGTGCCTGAGGGTTTGGTGCTTTACCTGAGGTTGTTAGAATCAGGGTGACGGAGAATTGGAGGACGGTTGTTGAAACTCCGCTCAGTTTGCCCAAAAAACAGAATATTTCACGCAAAGACGCGAAGGTTTTTAAGGGGGCAGTCAAAATATATCAAAGCCACTCAACCCAAAGCGCGCGTGACATATATAAAGGGCCGCCGCCCACTTGAAAATCTTTGCGCCTTTGCGTGAAACTATTCCCGAACAAGACCAAGTCCAACACATCCCCCCTTAACTCTGGGGCCGGAGGCGTGCGGAGCACATCTTGGTTCAGAGACTATTTGTCAGCCGAAACCATGCCGTCTGCAAAAACAAAACCATCCGGACGATCTTCTGCCAATAGCGCTGGACCATCGAGATCGACCCAATCCGCCCCTTGTGCGACACAAAAGGCAGGGGCGATGCCAAGGCTGGTCGATAGCATACAGCCGACCATGATTTTCATCCCGGCCGCTTCGGCCGCTTCGGCCAGTTTTAAAGCCTCGGTCAGGCCGCCTGCCTTGTCGAGCTTGATATTGATGCCATCATAATAAGGCGCAAGGCGCGCGACATCGGCGGCGCTGTGGCAGCTTTCGTCCGCGACGACCGGCAACGGCGACCGGACGCCAGCCAGCAATGAATCCTGCCCCGCCGGAACCGGCTGTTCAATCATTTCAACGCCCAACGTCGCCAGCGATGCGGCCTCAGCGGCAATGTCGAGATGCCCCCAGCTTTCATTGGCATCCACAATCAGCCGAGCCTCGGGCGCGCCCGATTTGACCGCGGCGACACGGGCGTAATCACCCTCACCGGTCAGCTTGAGTTTCAGCAACGAAAATCCCTGGGCCGCCGCCTTGGCCGCGTCGGCCTCCATCACAGCGGCATCGCCCAGGGATATCGTAAACGCAGTGGTGAGCGGCCGGGGTTGCGCAAGTAATCCGGCAAGGCGCCACACCGGCTGTCCCGCCGCCTTGGCCGCCAAATCCCAAAGCGCACAATCAAGAGCATTGCGCGCCGCACCTGCGGGAAGGAGAAACTGAACTTGCTTTCGGGCCTCGTCCGTATCAAGTGGCTCCAGCACCGGTAATATTGTTTCGACCTGCGCGAGGCAATTTTCTGCGGTTTCCCCGCGATAATAAATGGCGGTACCTTCGCCCAATCCGACATGGCTGCCGTCGCTTACGGCGACAACCAATACATCCACATACGTCTTTGCGCCGCGCGCAATGATGAATTGTCCGGCCACTGGCCAGCGTTCGATTGCCGCACTTATACGTAAAGACATTGCCCCACCCACTTTTGTGTCCGAAAGCAGACTGGCCATATAAAGGCATCAATGCAAGCCGGGTTTACCACTATCAGCTATTTTTGTTCATAAAACATCGGACTTTCCTGAACGGGAGCTGACAAGTCAATTCAGGATTGTGCAACGACGAATCACCTATTCCATTCTTGTCAGCACGGGAAGTCCCCCGTCGTGGCAAAGGAGAATGAAGATGAATATCCTGACCAAAAGCTTGCTAAGCGCCGGAGCTGCTGCTGCAGCTTTGGTAAGTGTATCCGCCCCTGCACAGGCGCGTGACCGGCATGACCGTGACAATATCAGTGCCGGCGAAGTGATCGCAGGGGCAGTTGTTTTGGGCGGTTTGGCCGCTGTTATCGCCGCATCGGATAATGACCGCCGCTATGACCGTGGATATGACCGTGGCAACAATTACGACTATAACCGCGCCGGATTTGGATATGACAGCCGTTATGGCGGCGGCCGGTCTGCTGTCAACCAGTGCGTGAATGGTGTGGAACGCTGGGCGAACCGGTATAGCCGTTCGGATGTGACCCAGATCCGTGACATCGAACGCACCCGTTACGGCTACCGCGTCAAGGGCAATGTCGTGGTGAAGGATGGCTGGCGCGGCAATAACCGGGGCTATGATGGCTACAACCGTTATGATCGCGACGGCCGCTATGGCAACGGATACCATAATGGATATGAAGGCGGCTATAACCGTGGATACGACAAGGGCCGGTTTACCTGCTATGTCGAACGCGGACGGGTTGTTGATATCGACTATAGCGGTCTTGATCGCTGGCGGTAATTTTTGGGCGGCGGCCGCATTCGGTTCCGAAGGTGGCTGCCGCAACCTATAAAACAGACTCAACAGGAGGCACAAAAATGGGACATTTTCACAAAAGCGCGCTCGCCATTGGCACAGCCGCGATATTGGCAACATCCGTCACTCCAGCCGTCGCCGCGGCTTCGCTGGACCGGGGGCATTCCGTTCTGAAATCGGCCGGCGAATATAATGGCTGGGGTCGACATAACCGCTATCGGCACCGCGACCGTGTCGATGGCGGTGACATTTTGGCCGGTATCGCCATTTTGGCCGGTATCGCCATCGTTGCTGACGCCGCCAGCAAAAGCAGCAAAAACGGAAAGGATGACAATCGCTATCCAACCCCGGACCGCTCTTATGAAAATGCACCGGATTATGCGCGTGAAGCGGGCACGGAAACCAACCGTTCGAACGATGTCGCAAGTGCGGTCGAGGCTTGCTCCACCGCAGCGCAGCGCGATGGCGCACAGGTGGATGAAATTCGCAGCGTAACCCGCGACGGCGATGGCTGGCGGGTCGAAGGTGGCCTTTCAGGCGGCAATGACGAGAGCTTCACTTGCGGCGCGACCAATGGCGAAGTTGACTTCGTCCAGTTCGGCGACCGCGATATTTAGGCGAAAAAGAAGGGGCAAAAAGGCTCAATCCCCCTCCCGCTTGCGGGAGGGGTTAGGGGAGGGTGGGTGTTGAAACTCGGCTTGGTGTCCCCGAAAAAACAGAATATTTCACGCAAAGACGCGAAGGTTTTTAAGAGGGTCGTCAAGAATATCAAAGTCACTCAACCAAAATCGTGCGTGACATATTTTAGTGGCATCCGCCCTCTTGAAAATCTTCGCGCCTTTGCGTGAAACTATTCCGGGATAGGACCAGGTCCAACCTATTCCTCACACACCCCATCACCCTGGAGCCGAAGGCGTGCAGAGCACAATCTCGGCCCCAGGGCGACGGAGTGTGAGATTGTTTTTCGAACAACCGCATAAGGTGTCCGCACAAATTGTGGAGAATTGGAACCGACCCTGAGGTTGCCGTCCGCGTGCAGATAGGGCATGGCCCTTGTGTAAATTGCAGGATGGATGATGTGCCCGAAATTTCGCCTCAGATGCTGATTGTTGGTTGCGGCAATATGGGCGGTGCGATGTTGCGCGGGTGGTTGGCCTCTGGAAGGTCACCGTCACATTTTACCGTGATCGACCCAGTCGTGCAGGATCTGCCAACAGGCGTCCGCCAAGTTGCGTCAGCCGAGGCGCTGGACGATATATTTCACACGGTCCTTTTGGGTATCAAGCCCCAGATGCTCGGCAGTCTTGCCCCCGCAATCCGCGCACGGATTGCGCCAAACGCTCTGGTTCTCTCGATCTTGGCAGGCGCCATGACCCCTGCTCTTACCGCATTGTTTCCCGATACGCGGATCGTGCGGTTGATGCCCAATCTGACGGCTGCCCTAGGGCTGTCACCATTAGGGCTGTTTTCGACCGCGCTTTCGATACCGGAAAGAGACGCTCTCGACACATATTTGGCTCCATTGGGGACACCGGTCTGGGTCCCGGATGAAACTCATATGGATGCAGTGACCGCGCTTGCCGGGTCTGGTCCCGCCTTTGTTTATCGTTTTATCGACGCCATGGCCCAAGGCGGAGTGGCAGCGGGCTTACCTGCCGAAACGGCGGCACAGCTGGCATTGGCCACGGTTGCAGGTGCAGCGCAGCTCGCGATGGAATCGGACGAAAGCCCCGCTGCATTGGCCAAGCGCGTGACCAGTCCAGGCGGCACAACGGCGGCCGGTCTTGCCGTGCTGGATGCAGGGGATTCGCTGCAAAATCTGGTGAAAGCAACATTGGAGGCGGCTCGCGAACGGGGCGTGCAACTGGCGAAAGGGGAAACGGCATGACGGCCAACAAACCTGATTTGGGAGGTTTGATCCCTAAAAACGCCGCATTTGATCCGGCGTTGGTCAACAAGCTTATGGGCCGGTTCGGTCATGGCGGCTTCCTCAATATGGACTATGTCGGACATGGCGAAGATTGGGTTGAACTGGCGATAGACTGGCGCGAGGATCTGGTGGCCGATCCCGATTCAGGCATATTGGCATCAGCGGTCGTCATCAGTCTGATGGACAACGCGACCAGCATGTCGATCTGGACAAAGCTGGGCGAGTTCCGGCCACAAGTCACAATGGACTTGCGCCTCGATTATTTACGTCCTTCACCTGCCGGTGCGCGGGTTTATGGCCGGGGCATCTGTTACCATTTGACCCACAGCATCGGCTTTGTGCGCGGCTTTGCCCATAATGGCAATCCAGACGAACCGCTTGCACATGCCAGCGGAACATTCATACGCGTTGGGGACAGGGTATAATGTCGGCCGCACAAAACCGGAATTTGCCGCCTTATGCCATGGCTCTGGACATGGAAATTGTCGATGCAATCGATGGTGCGCCCGTGATCGCCATGCCCTTTGCAGATAAGGTCCAAGGCCGCCCCGGCTTCCTGCACGGCGGTGCAATTTCAGGCTTGCTTGAAATAGCCGCGATCGCCGCAATCCATCATGCATTGCGCGCCAATGGCAATGACAGCGCGATAAAGCAGGTCAATGTCACGATCGATTTCATGCGCGGAGGATTAGGGCAAATGACCTATGCAGTCGGCGAAGTCATAAGGCTGGGGCGGACAATGGCCAATGTCGAAGCCCGCGCATGGCAGGATGACAGGGCGAAGCCGATTGCGATGGGCACCATGCATTATCTGATCCGGCGCCCGAAAATCGAGGGAAGTTAAGAAAGTAGGTTTTTCACGCCTCGCCGTGCGTTTCGATTAAGGCGCTGGCAATTGCCTCTTCCGGCGATTTATCGCCCCAGATGATAAACTGGAACACCGGATAAAAACGTTCGCATTCGTCAATCGCGACATCGATGATGGTTTGGGCATGGTCAACGCCGAGCAACCCGTTAGAGGGCATCAAGCTGCCGTGACGAAACAGCAATATTCCGTTGGCTGACCACATATCAAAATGGCCCAGCCACAATTGTTCGTTTATCAGACCCAGTGCCTTGTAAATATTATCACGCTTGTCACTGGGTACGGTAACGTCGGGTAATAGGATCAGTTGAAGCGCGTTATCTTCCTCTCGCCAGATTGCGCGGATCTGATAACTGGTCCAACTGCCCTTATATTCGGCGGTAATTTCATCATCACCGTCCAGTTCATAGGCCCAGCCCCGGGCCTCGAACAAGGCCGCGAGCATGTCAACGGGCGCGGATTCGTCGCGTTCAAAATGCTCATATTGTTCGTCTGCATCATGCATGCGGTAAAGCGCCCATTATTCTTGCGCGATTCTGCCTTGCTGCGGACTCCCGCGCAAGGGTAATGCGCCGGGCGTCCGAACAAGTCTGTGGGCGGACTGTGGAAAAGTTTTTACTTTTTAGCCGCAGGCTTCTTGGGAGCAGGCTTTGCTTTTGGTGCAACCTTAGACGCTGGAGCCGCTTTCAGCCCGACAAACGCCTCCAAAGCCGCAACACGTTTGGCCAGCGCATCGGCTTCGGCACGGGCGTTCGCGGCAAGCGCTTTCACTGCATCAAATTCTTCACGCGTGACAAGGTCAAGGCCTCCTGCCCATTCGCGGGCGCGCTCGCGCATGCTGGCTTCGGCTTCACGTCCCATTCCGGCAACGGTGCCAGCGACACCGTTCAATACTTTGGCAAGATCGTCAAAAATACGCTTTTCGCTTTGCATTTCATTCACTCCGCATCAACCGATCCAGGGGGTTGGATCACAGGTCACGACCCTATTTGGGAAGTCGCAGCCGGTACGTAAAGACTTTCGGCGTCCGGATTGAGCTGGTCAATCTGAAAGTTAAGGATTGCAGCGAAGCTGATCCATATCAAATAAGGCACCATCAACCATGCCGCAGCCTTGCGGACTTGACCGAAAGCGATTGTGGTGGCGATGGCCACCAACACCATGATGATGATAATGTAGAAGGCTGTCGAAACCTTATGCTGCCCGAAGAAAATCGGTGACCATAACAAGTTGATAAGAAACTGAACCAAAAACAGTCCAATCGCCAATGCCCTGTTTTGGGCACCGCGCGCATGTAATATCATCGCAAAGGCAAGGCCCATCAAAAAATACAAAATCGGCCAGACAACGCCAAACACCCAGCCAGGTGGCTGAATGTCAGGTTTTATAAGGGTCTGATACCACATATTATCAGCAGCAGAGCCAGAAATTGTACCCGACAGGAAACCAAGGAACATGATTACGGGAATCACAAACAGTGCCCACCGTAAAAGCGACATGCGAAGCTGCGAAGCAGATGCAAGCTGGTTCATGGGAGTCTCCAGACCTTTCCGGCGATTCGGGCGAACGCCATTCCCCCAATTCCTTAGCATCCCGGAAAAATAGAACAAGGCCGCCCACCCCGAAGGACAGGCGGCCTGTCAAATCAATTAAAATGCAGCTTTTGCTGCATCAAATTTATTTACGTGTGCCCGAAAGCCCCATCGAACCAAAAGCACCCGCCTTTACTTCACCGGAAATCGCATCGCCATCGACGGTGGCTGTGCAATCTAGCTTCATTGGCATCGGCACGGTCATGTCCATCGACCAGCTGATCGTGTTCCCATCGACCGAACCGCTCGGTATATCCATCGCACCAAGTCCGCCAGCCATCTTGCCAGAGAAGCTTGCGCCGTCGCTGTTGACGGTCAGAACCGCCTTTTGGTCGCCCATCGGGCTTTTGATCGTTACATCCCAATCGCCATCAACTGATGCCATAATCCTGCTCCTTATTTAGCGTTGTTGCTTGCACTGGTGTTAGCAGCTTCACCGACCATTTCAATCGGCAAACCGAGCGCTTCCAACTGCGGTTTTACTTTTGCGGCGTCACCGACCACCAGCCAGGTTATTTTGGCCGGATCGATTTTTGCACGCATTTCATCGTTCAGTGCCTTTGCGGTCAACGCGGTGTATTTTGCCGCGATGGTCTCGGCATAATCGAACGGACGCTTGTTCAGTCGATCTGCCTGCATCTGGCCCAAAACAGCCGCCGATTGCTCATAGCTGCCGGGCAGTTCCAGAACATTGCCCTTGATGGTCTTTTCCAGCTCATCAGCGGTTACAGGCTTGATGCCGTTGAAATCATTAAGCTGGTCCATCAAAACCTTGATTGACGGACCTGTCTGGTTGGTTTGAACCGGCGCAAACATATAAAATGGCACGCGATCCTCAGCACCGTTCACTTGCGAACGAACACCATAGGACCAACCTTTTGTTTCGCGTAGGTCCATATTGATCCGCGACAAGAAATCACCACCGAAAATCTCGTTCGCGGCGCGCAATGTCAACAGGTCGTCCGACCCTTTGGCATCCAGAACCTTGCCCGCCATCACCAAGGACTGCGGCGAATTGGGGCGATCAATCAACAGGATTTTGGATTGCGGTGCCGGTATCGCAACGGCGAAATTTTTTGCTGGTGTAGCAGCAGCAGCGGGCTTCCAGTTTCCGAATCTTTGCTCAAGCAGTGGCTTGATTTCTTTCAGGCTGGTATCACCAACCACGAAAATCTCTGCCTTGGACGGGTGGACCCACCCTTCATGGAACGCAGATACGTCCGCCTTGCTGATTGTCGCGACCGTTTCGGGATATCCGCTTCCGGTTTGCGGTCCGCCATATGGATGTCCTTTGCCGTACAGCATCGGCGGCAATTGCCGTATGGCGATGCCCTGCGGCTGATTATTTTCCGACGTGATACGTGTTTGTTGCTGAACGCGAACGCGTTCCAGTTCCTTGTCGGCAAAGGCCGGATTTTTGATCACATCCGCCAAGAGGTCAAGCGAAGGCGCCAGATTGGGTTTTACAGCCCGCAGACTTGCCACGGTCCTATCAAGCGATGAGTTCACATTAACATCAGCGCCAAGTTTTTCCTCTGTCTCCGCTATCTGTGTGGAGGTTAGCGTCTTGGTGCCTTCCAACAGCATTGTCGACATCATCGACGCGATACCGCGCTTGTCGACAGGGTCAGCGGAATAGCCGGCGTTGAAACTGATCGCGACACGAACCGTTGGCACGGCGGCGCGGCGGGCAAAGAACAGCTTGATCCCGTTGGAAAGCGTGGTCTCTTCTACCGTCGGGAAATCCAGCGCGGGCGTTCCGCTGGGCTCAGGGAATTTGCTGCGGTCCTGAAAAGTGGTTCCCACAGTTCCCGACATATCTTCGCTACCCGGGGGGCTGTAAAATGCAGGAGCCGACAAGGTGCCGGTGCGCGATCCGGTTCCGGCGGCAACTTCCTGATAAGCTTCACGCTCGCCCGGCTCGACGCGGATTTCCAGCACCGGCCGCGTCAGCCATTTTTGTAGCGCTGCCTTCACGGTTTCCGGCTTGGTTGCGGCCAACCGCTCAAGTTCTTTTTTGTAAAAGTTTGAATCACCTACATAAAGTTGACCTTCGGCAAGCGCGACAGCTTTTCCGCCGAACCCGCCAACCTGTTCCAGACCGTCAATCTGCTGTGCAATCGTGCTGGTCGCGACGCGCTGTACTTCTTCTGCTGTGGGGCCGTTGGCGATGAAATCGGCAAGGATTTCATCCAGCCTTTTGGCGACCGCATCGGCATCACCGCCGGGCTTTACATCGACTTGAATATTAACGGCGCTGCCATGTACGAAAGGCAAAATATAGGCCGCGGCCGAAACGGCGCTTTGTTCTTGCCGGACCAAGATATTATCCAGACGCGAGCTGGAAAGTCCGCCCAGCGCGCTCATGGCCACATAAAGAGCGTTCGTGTCAGGATCGGCCAGACCGGGCACGACCCAGTTACGATAGATCCGCGTCGCCGGAATCTTGTCCTTCATCACAATCTTGATTGGCTTTTCCAACGTGGGAACGGGCGCATTAACCGGCGCGACATCCTTGCCACGTTTAATTTTGCCGAACCATTTTTCAACCAGTGGCTTGGCCTGCGCCGCATTGATATCGCCGGCTAAAACCAGCACAGCATTGTTCGGGCCATAATGGTCGGTGAACCACGTCTTCATATCGTCCAGCGAGGCCGCAGCCAGATCTTCCAGGCTGCCGATCGTGTCATGATGATAGGGATGGCCGACAGGGAACAGGGTTTCAGACCTTTTATAATCCACCAGTCCAAAAGGCTGGTTATCGCCCTGACGCTTTTCATTGGAAACCACGCCGATCTGATTATCAAGCTTTTCCTTGGTTACCGCGTTGAGCAAAAAGCCCATACGGTCACTTTCCAAAAACAGTGCGGATTCAAGCGCAGTTGTAGGCACTGTCTGGAAGTAATTGGTGCGATCAAGCCAGGTCGTTCCGTTCAGGTCTGTCGCGCCGATTTTTTTTGTATACTCAAAATAATCGCCCGGCGCATTTTCGCTGCCGTTGAACATGATATGTTCAAACAAATGGGCGTAGCCTGTCTTCCCCTTGGGCTCATTCTTCGACCCTACGCCATACCAGATCGATACCGCAACAATTGGCGCCTTGCGGTCTTCGTGCACCAGAACCGTCAAACCATTGGGCAACGTGAATTTCTCGTGAGGAATGTTAACGGCCTCAACCAATTTCGAAACCGGTGCGGCATCCTGTGCCAAAGCGGGCGCGGCGGACATGAGCGCCGTACCGGACAGCAGCAGCGCGAAAGTAAATTTACGAACCATTTTTTGCTCCCAAAGCTTTAATATTGGACCGAAAGATAACGGAACGGCGGGCAAAGACAATGCGGCCACCGCACAATTTCGACAAACGGCATTTACGGACGATAACGGCGCTTTGCATTCTTGACAGCGTCCGCCCATTCAAAATGGACGGGTTTATATTTGCCCGCAACAAACAGCTTCATCTGGTCGGTATAATGCGACGATTCAGGGCGCGTTGTCGCGGCACCATAAGGCTGGATTGATTCCGATTTCAGCGTGCCGTTCTTGTCCCACCGCACCAACATGATGAAGCTATCGCCATGACGTACACGCGCTTTTTTATCCGCCTGATCCGGATCCCACATGGTCGTCGCACGCAACGCATCGGTACCGCCAAGCATGGCCATGTCGACCGCTCCACGCCTTAGCCTTTGGATATCGGCAAGCGGCGGATCAATCCGTCCGAACCGAAGCTGGAATTCATCCACGGCCTCTTTCAGCGTCTTGCGCGCATCCGGCATCGGATCACCGCGCCAGTTCGCCCGCGCACCCAAGCGGATGATACGTTCGGCAAAAGCATCCGCCGCGCCGTTTCCATCGCTCGACCAATCCCATCCAGCCAACAATTTCTGTGCCTTTTGTAGCTCGGGATCGTCCTTCAAATCCAGCGCCGCAAACGCAGCCATCCAAGCGCCCACCCAGCTTTGTTTGCTATAAACGGTATCCATCTTGATCGCCAAAAGCTCCTCGGGCGTAATGGATGTATCTGCCGCGAGCAATTCTGTTGCCCGCAATCCGCGATTGGTCATGCCACGTTCAATACCCAGATAAGGAGAATAGTCCGACGGCTTCATTTCCGACCCCGGACCTGCGGCCAGAAATGGATTATTGTTGGCATTCTGGACAAAGCCGGATGCCGGATCGACAATCTTTGGGTAGCGATCAAATCCGACAGGACCATTCCAGAGCGCGGCAGAGGTGTCGCCAGGTAATTCACCTGTGTAATCAAAACCAGGTTTACGGTCCGGGAACAGAGCATTGTAAATATAGGCAACGCGTCCCGTTTTGTCCGCATAGACAAAATTTGTCGCAGGAATGCCGCCAATGGCCATAGACTTTGACCATTCGGCCCAGTCTTTTGCCTTCGTGTTTCTGTAATATTGCTCGACCGCCTTTACGCTGTCGATGCCCGCATAACGAACGGCAAACGCGCCGTTTTTATTTTTGATTACCGGTCCGTGGATCGAACGATAGACGGTTTGCGGTACAGGCAGAGTGAACGGCCCGAACTTTACGGGCAACCATATGCGCTTTGTTTGCAGAGTTATCCATTTGCCGTCGAAACGGTATTTATCGCCAGCTTCATTCAGCACAAGCTTATACACATCGACCAGATCCGGCCGGTTCACGGTGTTCGTCCACCCGAGATTACGATTGTGACCCAACAGCACAAAAGGTGATCCGGGAAATAATGCACCTGCCATGTCGAGACCTTCACCCGAATGGGTCACCGCCTCGTACCACGCGACTTGACCTTCATAAGGTTGGTGCGAATTGGAAATCAGCCATGTCTTGCCGTCGGCCATCCGCTCGGGCGCAATTGCAAACGCGTTCGAACCGTTCATTTCAGGGTCGCGGCCAATCGGCGTCATTCGCGCCGCACTTTCACGAGGCTGCGGCTTTCCTTCGGCCAATGCACCGATCACGCTATCCAAGCCATAAAAGAATGGGGCCCGCAATACGAACCCGGTGACGATATCCTGACCCGTTACCGGAAACAGCTTTGACAAGCGAACTTCATCAGGGTGTGTTTTTGCATAATGGTTCAAACCGGATGCATAGCCTTCCGCAACAGCCCGAACCGCCGGTGACAATTCTGTATAGCGCCGCTCGGCCGTCTCGCGCGCGCCAAGGAAATGGAGCACATAATCAACTTTGGCACCGTCCGATCCCGCCAATGCACCGTATCGTCCGCGGGTCATTGCAACAACATCTTCGATCGTTGAGAAATCATCTTCGGCATGGGCAAAGGCCAACCCGTAAGCCGTATCGGCGTCGGTTTTGCCGTTTATATGCGGGACTCCATATGAATCGCGTGCGATTTCAACATCATATTTGCGGGGTGAGGGTGCGGCATATTCGGTCGCGACCAATGGTTCCCAGACAAGAGCTGCAAATGCAACGACAGCGATAACACCCGATATACCCAACAGCCAACGCCGCATTTCTCTCTCCTGACACTATTTTTTCTTTTTTTAGCAAGTCGTAACCACAATGTCGCCACTTATTGGAGCGAGCCGAACAACGGTGGTAATAAAATTGCCAGCCGCCCTTGTGTGGCAAAAATGCAACATTACATCTTCTATGAACACTTCCTAAATCACGCGTGGGGAAGCATTTGAGAAAGATGGAATGAGGACATGAATCTCGACAAATTTACCGACCGCGCCAAAGGCTTCCTGCAAAGCGCGCAAACTGTAGCCATCCGAATGAGCCATCAGCGGATCAGTGCCGAGCATCTGTTGAAAGCCTTGCTTGAAGATGAGCAGGGCATGGCATCCGGCCTTATCAAAGCCGCAGGTGGCGATGCAGCCATTGCTCTTCGCGATACCGACGCGGCCTTAGCCAAAGTGCCTGCTGTATCGGGAGGTGGTGCCCAGCAAACGCCCGGGCTCGACAACGACGCCGTCCGTGTCCTCGATTCCGCTGAGCAAGTCGCGCAAAAGGCAGGTGACAGCTATGTCACCGTCGAACGGCTGTTGCTGGCTTTGGCCCTTTCCACAACAACTGCGGCGGGTAAGGCACTGGCGGCGGCAGGGATAAATGCCGATGGGTTGAATGCCGCCATAAATGATCTGCGTGGTGGGCGGACTGCAGATACATCCGGTGCCGAAGACCGCTATGACGCGCTCAAAAAATTTGCGCGCGACCTAACCGAAGTGGCGCGCGCTGGTAAATTGGATCCCGTGATTGGCCGCGATGAAGAAATCCGCCGCACCATCCAGATTTTGGCCCGCCGTACCAAGAATAATCCGGTATTGATCGGGGAACCCGGCGTGGGCAAGACTGCCATTGCAGAAGGTCTCGCGCTCCGCATCGCCAATGGCGACGTGCCTGACAGTCTGAAGCATCGCAAGCTGCTCTCGCTCGACATGGGCTCGCTGATTGCGGGCGCGAAATATCGCGGCGAATTTGAAGAACGGCTGAAAGGTGTGCTGGACGAGGTCAAACAGGCCGAGGGCGATATCATCTTGTTCATTGACGAGATGCACACGCTGGTCGGCGCAGGCAAAGGCGAAGGCGCCATGGACGCGGCCAATCTGATCAAGCCGGCTTTGGCGCGCGGCGAACTGCACTGCATCGGGGCCACAACATTAGATGAATATCAGAAACATGTCGAAAAAGACCCCGCCCTGCAACGCCGGTTCCAACCGGTGTTCGTGGGCGAACCAACGGTGGAAGACACAATTTCCATCCTGCGGGGCCTGAAGGAAAAATATGAGCTGCACCACGGTGTGCGGATTACCGACGGCGCGCTGGTTAGCGCGGCGACACTCTCACACCGTTATATTTCAGACCGTTTTCTGCCAGACAAGGCCATCGATTTGATGGACGAAGCAGCGTCGCGACTGCGGATGGAAGTTGAATCCAAGCCCGAGGAAATTGAAAATCTCGACCGCCGGATCATGCAATTGCAGATCGAGCGCGAAGCCCTGAAAAAGGAGAGTGATAACGCGTCCAAGGACCGGCTCGCGACTCTGGAAAACGATCTTGCCAATCTGGAGCAGCAATCAGCGGAATTGACCCGGCGCTGGCAAGCGGAAAAGGAAAAAATTTCCGCCGAAGCCAAAATCAAGGAATTGCTGGACGCTGCGCGTATCGAGTTGGAACAAGCTCAACGCGGGGGTGACCTCGCCAAGGCGGGTGAATTGCAATATGGCACCATTCCCGGCCTCGAAAGGCAGTTGGAAGAGGCCGAGGCGATTGCGGGCAACGCCATGCTGCGTGAAGAGGTCACCGCGCAGGATATCGCAAGCGTTGTCAGCCGGTGGACCGGAATTCCCGTTGACAAAATGCTGGAAGGCGAACGTGACAAGCTTCTCAATATGGAGGCGCTGATCGGAAGCCGCGTCATTGGCCAGAAGGATGCGGTCGAAGCGGTTTCGAAGGCAGTCCGCCGCAGCCGCGCAGGGTTGCAAGACCCCAACCGACCACTCGGATCGTTTCTGTTTCTTGGCCCCACTGGCGTCGGCAAGACCGAACTTACCAAGGCCTTGGCAAGCTTTTTGTTCGACGATGACAATGCGATGGTCCGCATCGACATGTCCGAATTCATGGAAAAACATAGCGTGTCCCGGCTGGTTGGTGCCCCCCCGGGCTATGTCGGTTATGAAGAGGGCGGCGTGCTAACGGAGGCCGTCAGACGTCGGCCTTATCAGGTCGTACTGTTCGACGAGGTTGAGAAAGCCCATAGTGATGTCTTTAACATCTTGTTGCAGGTGCTCGATGACGGACGCCTGACCGATGGCCAGGGCCGCACCGTTGATTTTTCAAATACGCTTATCATTCTGACCTCCAATTTGGGCAGCCAATATCTGGCAGCTCTGGAAGATGGGCAGGATGTGAAAGATGTCGAACCTCAGGTTATGGAAATTGTTCGCAGCCATTTCCGGCCGGAATTTCTGAACCGCCTTGATGAAACCATCTTGTTCCATCGCCTCGGCGTCGAACATATGGCTCCTATTGTCGAAATTCAGGTTCAGCGGGTACAAAAATTACTCAAGGATCGAAAGATCGAATTGAACCTGACCGACAAAGCCAAAGCGTGGCTTGGCCGGGTCGGCTATGACCCTGTCTATGGCGCGCGACCGCTGAAACGTGCGATCCAGCGTTATCTACAGGACCCGCTCGCCGACAAACTGTTGCGCGGCGAAGCTCCCGATGGCGCAACAGTGCACGTTGATGAAGGCGATGGAGCGTTGGTTCTAAAAATTTGAAAAATGTATAATTAGAATAGACAAAAAGGGCGGCGTCCTTGCCGGATGCCGCCCTTTTGAATGTCACATTACAACGCGTTTATTCGGCGTCGTCATCCATCATTTCGACGGGACCGCTGTCTTGGCCCTTTGCCGAAACGTCGCGGTCGACCAGTTCAATGATTCCCATTGGAGCAGCATCGCTGCCACGAAAACCAGCCTTTACAACGCGGCTGTAACCACCGGCGCGGTCGGCATAACGGGCCGCAAGCGTGTCGAATAATTTCACCAGCTGAACATCGTCCATCAAACGGCTCATCGCGAGGCGACGGTTGGACAAGCCACCTTTTTTCGCAAGCGTAATCAGCTTTTCAACATAAGGCCGCAATTCGCGTGCCTTTGGCAAAGTGGTCTTGATCTGCTCATGCTTGATGAGCGATGCCGCCATGTTACGCAGCATCGCATTACGGTGCGCAGTGGGACGTTGTAGCTTACGATGGCCAACTTTATGACGCATAAATACTTCCTTCGTTCGTTATGGGGCCGTGTAAGGTACCCCGTAGCAGGCCCGCTTGAGGGGGAGCCCATTGCCCTTTTTGATCGGCGGAGATGCCAGCACGGCCCCTCCCCCTCTCCAACTACGCCTAAGCCTGACGGCTAAGGCTTCATATCCTCTCCCCTGAAGGGGAGAGGGAAAATCACGTGCCCTCTCTCCTTCAGGGGAGAGGAGCGAGACTTGGGGCTGCACCGCAGACCCTAGTCGCAGCGGAGAGGGGAGCGCCCTCTCCTTTCCGGCAATTAGCCCAGCAGTTCCTGCTCAAGCTTCTTGGCCATTTCCTCGATATTCTCGGGCGGCCAGCCAGGGATGTCCATGCCGAGGCGCAGACCCATGGACGACAGCACTTCCTTGATTTCGTTCAGCGACTTGCGGCCGAAATTCGGGGTACGCAGCATTTCGGCTTCGCTCTTTTGAACGAGGTCGCCGATGTAGATGATGTTGTCGTTCTTGAGGCAGTTTGCGCTGCGGACCGACAGTTCCAGTTCGTCCACCTTCTTGAGAAGGTAGCGGTTGAGCTGGTTCGCGTCCGATTCTTCCGACGATGCCGATGGTGCAGCCATGCCGATCATCGGCGAGCTTGCGGCCATTGAATCTTCGAAGTGGACGAACACCTGCAACTGGTCCTGAAGGATGCGTGCGGCATAGGCCACGGCGTCTTCGGGGGTAACTGTGCCGTCGGTTTCGATCGTCAGGTTCAGCTTGTCATAGTCAAGCTCTTGCCCGATACGCGCATTGTCGACTTTGTAGGCGACCTGACGGACGGGCGAATAGAGGCTGTCCACGGGGATCAGACCAATCGGCGCGTCGGCCGGACGGTTGGCAACCGCAGGGACATAGCCCTTGCCGCTGTCAGCCGTGATTTCCATGTTCAGGGTTGCACCTTCATCGAGATGGCAGATTACAAGATCAGGGTTCATAACCTGAATGTCACCCGACACAGCGATATCACCGGCCGTTACCGCACCGGGGCCAGTTGCCGAAAGCTGAAGCCGCTTGGGGCCTTCACCTTCCATTTTCAGAGCAACCTGCTTGATGTTGAGAACGATGTCGGTGACATCTTCACGCACGCCGGCGAGCGACGAGAATTCGTGCAATACGTTCTCGATCTTGATCGACGTGATCGCTGCACCTTGCAGCGACGAGAGCAATACGCGACGCAGCGCGTTGCCGAGTGTCAGGCCAAAGCCACGCTCCAGAGGTTCGGCGACGAAGGTTGCTTTACGCTTCGCATCGCTGCCAGACTTCAGTTCGAGGGCATTGGGCTTTTTCAGTTCCTGCCAGTTCTTGATATTGACGGACATGGATTTCCCCTAGCTAGGTTGGGACTGAACCGGTTTTTGGTGCACCGTCCGGTCAGTCCGATTGAAACTTCACTGGGACTGTCCCCTTGGGGACTGTCCCTAAACGAGAGCCGGGACAGTCCCCCAGGGGACAGTCCCTACAATATCAGACGCGGCGGCGTTTCGAAGGACGAACGCCGTTGTGCGGGATCGAGGTGACATCACGGATCGAGGTGATCGTGAAGCCAACAGCCTGCAGCGCGCGCAGAGCCGATTCACGACCCGAACCGGGGCCCTTGACTTCGACTTCGAGCGTGCGGACGCCATGTTCGGCGGCCTTCTTGCCGGCGTCTTCTGCAGCAACCTGTGCGGCATAAGGGGTCGACTTGCGGCTGCCCTTGAAGCCCATGGTGCCGGCGGACGACCAGCTGATCGCGTTGCCCTGGGCATCGGTGATCGTGATCATCGTGTTGTTGAAGCTGGCGTTGACATGGGCAACACCGGCCGAAATATTTTTGCGTTCCCGCTTCTTAATGCGCTGTGGTTCGCGTGCCATAAAATGTGTATCCTATTCGAAATATGCGTGAAAAAGTGGACGGGCGGAACCCGTGCTTACTTCTTCTTGCCAGCAATTGCCTTGGCCTTGCCCTTGCGGGTGCGCGCATTGGTGTGCGTGCGCTGGCCACGGACCGGAAGACCCTTACGGTGGCGCAGGCCACGGTAGCAGGCGAGGTCCATAAGACGCTTGATGTTCATCGATGTGGTGCGGCGAAGGTCGCCCTCTACGGTGTAGCCCGCATCAATGGTTTCGCGGATTTGCAGAACTTCGGCGTCCGAAAGATCCTGCACACGGCGGCTGTGATCAATTCCCAATTTGTCCGCGATCTCGAGCGCTTTTGTGCGACCGATACCGTGAATATAGGTAAGCGCAATGATCACGCGCTTATTTGTTGGTATGTTAACCCCGGCAATACGAGCCAATTTACTTACTCCTGCTCCACAGGTGCCCCGAAGGACGAACCCTATCTCAACGCTGATGACATTCCGAAACGCACAAAACCAGCTGACGCTAGAAAGCGCTGCTGGCGGCACCAGATGATCGGAATTGGGAACGCGTTACTGTGAGTCGCTATTTCTGTCAATAGGCTGAGGCTATCATCCCTTGCCTTTTGTCTTGGTTTTGCCGCTAGCGGCATATTCTTCGATAAACTCGATAATCTTACCGGCTATGTCTTTACCACTGGCTTTTTCTATTCCCTCAAGCCCCGGGGAGCTATTGACCTCCATTATGACAGGACCGTGGTTTGATCGAAGCATATCCACACCGGCCACGTTCAGGCCCATTGCCCGCGCCGCCCTGACGGCGGTAGACCGTTCTTCTGGCGTAATGCGAATAGCTTCCGCCGAACCGCCTCTGTGAAGATTGGAACGAAAATCCCCTTCGGCACCCTTACGTTGCATCGAGGCAACCACTTTGTTGCCGATTACAAAGCAGCGAATGTCGGTCGCATTTGCTTCCTTGATAAATTCCTGCACCAGTATGTTCACGTTTGCGCCGCGAAAAGCCTCGATCACGGAACGCGCCGATTTGTCGGTTTCACCCAAAACAACGCCAATACCCTGCGTCCCCTCCAACAGCTTGATAACGACGGGCGCGCCGCCCACCATTTTTATCACTTCGTCGGTTTGTTTTGGATCATGCGCGAATGCCGTAACCGGCAAGCCAAGGCCTTTTTTTGCCAGTATCTGCAGCGACCGCAATTTATCACGTGACCGGCCGATGGCGACACTTTCATTCAAAGACCAGACGTTCATCATTTCAAATTGGCGCAACACCGCGAGACCGTAAAAAGTAACCGACGCACCGATGCGCGGGATTACTGCATCATATTTGCCCAGCTTTTCGCCTTGATAATAGGCCTCAGGGCGGTGCGAGGTAATATTCATCGTCACCCGCAACGTGTTCAGCACATCAATCTGATGCCCGCGCGCTGCAGCCGCCTCCACCAATCGGCGGTGGGAATAAAGGTCGGCGTTTCGCGCCAACATTGCAATCTTCATGTGAGCCTTATTCCTCATTTCGCCGGTTTGCCCAGAACCCAGCGGCGTCCGCTATTGACCAAGAAGCCGCGCTTTAACGCCCGCCGTCCGATAAGCAACGGAAATGCCATCGACCGCCGGTTCGCCAAAGTAATCTGGCCGTTCCAACACAACTTACCGAAGCAAAATTGCGCCGCGATGACATAGCGTTCTTGTTTTTCTCCATTGGAACTTCGCACCACCCTGCGATCAATGATGGGAGCTTCATATCGCTTCGGCTTTTCACCCGCGTTCAAACGGAACCAGAATTCAACGCTGGGCGTGCCATCGCGGATGATGGGCTTTACGCGGGTCGCGTGAATTGACGACGTAGCGGCCCCGGTATCCATTTTCGCGTGGACCTGGGTCAGGCCAAGGCTCGGAATATCAACCATTTCGCACCAGCCAATCTCGACTTTTTTTATCAAGCGCTTTTGGGTGCCTAGGGACATTGGATTCTATTGACGACGCATTTGGGGTTGAACGTCCGATGCGCTGCTATCGGGATTATCGCCAACGCTTGCCGGCGTGGCAACCGGTTCTGCATCCTCCAGATTTTCGACATCCAGGGAAAATCCGTCGGGCGACGCAATGCTCTTGTCTTGTGCAGTCTTGTATGGAGATATCAAATTCCGGAATTGCTCACCCAAAACCTTGTCCACGGCGGGGGCGATTTCGGCTACTTTGTAGCGCATGTAGCCGCCCACAACATAAGAGAAACTGATCTTTGTTGTTGCGCCATCATCCGAAGGTTCCATTGCAACGGTGAGTGTTCCAGTCACAGCCTCGGATTGCAGTGGACCTAATGCGCCTTGCATGCGTAAGACCTTGTGGGGTTGCGCGAATATGACCCGCATATGTTCGACGCTGCCGACCGTTTTCAACCGACCATCGTCACCCTTTTCCTGAAACAGCTCACAAAAGCAGCCATTGGCCTGTGCATCGATGTAAAAACCGTCGGTCGATCCCGACCAGCTATGCGCCTTGTTCCACCAATCCTTGGGCGCGATCAGGCGTTTCCAGATTTCGTCGGGCTTTGCCTCGACCGTATTGAGATGGACACTATTAAAGCCGGTGTCCGACGACGCTTTGACTTCGGCAAATGCCGGAGAAGTGATCGCAACAGATGCTGTTGCAGCTAGAAGGATGATTTTCATCATTCGGTTTTTGGCGTTTTGCAGTCTCAACAGCAATACCCTAAAACCGAAATCAGCCAATGATCTCTTCGATTGCCTGCGTCACATCTGCAATCGCGCCCATGCCATCGATCCGCCGGACCAATCCACGTTCGTCATATATCGGCAAAATGGGAGCTGTCTTCGCGCGATATTCAGACATGCGCGTCCGCACCGTTTCTTCGTTGTCATCGGGGCGGCGTTTGAATTCGGTCGATCCGCAATTATCGCACACGCCTTCCTTTTCGGGCAGCTTGTAACGGTCGTGATAGCCTTCGCCGCACGAACCGCAGGTGAAACGGCCGGTAATGCGATCCACCAGAGCGTCTTCGTCAACCTCCAGCTCGATCACATAATCCAGTGTCCGGCCACGCTCCGCCAATATCCGGTCGAGCGAATGGGCTTGTGCAGCGGTTCGCGGATAGCCGTCAAATATGGCGCCCTGATCGCGCGGCATCGAATCCAGTTTTTCACCGATAAGATCATCCACAATATCATCGGAAACAAGACCACCGGAATCCATCACCGCAGCCACCCGATCGCCTAAAGGGGTTCCTGCCTTGCGCGCGGCGCGCAACATGTCGCCGGTTGATAATTGGGCCATGCCATATTGATCAACCAAATAGCTGGCTTGCGTACCTTTTCCCGCGCCTGGTGGCCCTAATAGGATGATATTCATGAAACGCCTTACCCCCAATCGTTCCGATGCCCCCGTTTACCGGGTACGGCCACCTTTAAGTTTCGCCTTTTTCAGCAAATCGCCATATTGATGCGCGAGCAAATGGCTTTGAATCTGGGAGATAGTGTCAATGGTGACATTCACCAGAATAAGCAGGCTGGTGCCGCCGATTGCGAAAAATTGCTGCTGGCCGGTTTGTGCCATCACATAATCGGGCAACAAACACACCAACGTCAAATAAGCAGCGCCCAGCACGGTGATGCGGGTCAGGACATAATCCAGATAGGATTCGGTGTTCTTTCCGGGACGAATACCCGGAATGAAGCCGCCGGCCTTTTTCAGATTTTCCGAAGTTTCTTCAGGATTGAAAACAACCGCGGTGTAGAAAAAGCAGAAGAATACAATGCCAAGCCCGTAGAGCAGCAAATATACCGGTTGGCCGTGTGCCAGATATTGGTTCAGGCTGATCACAAAATCGCCCAACGCGCTTTCACCCGCCACCTTGTTTCCGCCCAGCTGGGTTATGGTGATAGGCAACAAGAGCAATGACGATGCAAAGATTGGCGGGATAACACCGGCGGTATTGATCTTGAGCGGCAGATGGCTGCGATCGGCTTGCATCATGCCACGCTGCGTTGCGCGCTTTGGATATTGGATGAGAACGCGGCGCTGGCCGCGCTCCATGAAGCAGATCAAAAGTGTCAGCGCTACAAACATGAGAATAAAGCCAACGATGACAAAGCCGCTGATCGAACCGGTCCGTCCACCTTCCAGCAGATTGACCACCAGACGCGGTAATTGCGCGACAATGCCAGCCATGATGATGAGCGAAATGCCGTTACCGATACCGCGCGACGTGATTTGTTCACCCAGCCACATCAGGAACATGGTGCCGCCAACAAGGCTGATGGTTGCAACCACCCGGAACATCAGGCCCGGTTCCACCACCGCGCCAATTCCATTGGCCGCCGCCAGGCTTTCAAGTCCTGCCGCAAGGAAATACCCTTGCAAGGCGGTCAGAAATACGGTGCCGTACCGCGTATATTGGTTCAATTTCTTGCGTCCGCTTTCGCCCTCTTTCTTGATGGCGGCAAGGGTCGGCGACAATGACGCGGCAAGCTGCACCACAATAGACGCCGTAATATAAGGCATTACACCCAGCGCGATGAGACTCATCCGCTCCAGGCTTCCGCCCGAAAAGGTGTTGAAGATATCGAGCACACCGCCAGCGGCATTATTTGCATAAAGCGCGGCTTGTGCGACAGGGTCGACGCCTGGCAAAGGAACAAAGCTCAACAAACGGAAAATGATAAGCGCGCCGATTGTAAACCAGATGCGGTTTTTCAATTCTGTCGCTTGCCCGAACTTCGAAAGATTGAGGTTCGAAGCCATTTGGTCGGCCCGAGATGCCATGTGTTACTTTCCTTATTCCCGGATCAGGAAGACATCGCATACTTCGCGCTGCCCGCCAGATCCCAAATTTTGTCCGACATTCAACGAATATCTACCGGAAATGTCAAACCCCGCCAGCCCATATCGGGAAGCGGGGCTGGCATGACAAGAGCGAAGTCGTCGCCGCCTGTCTTATTTCTTGTTTTCGGCGTTCTTCGCGGCGTTTTTAACGGATGACTTTTTCGCAGCCGCCTTTTCCGAAGCAGAAACCTTTACAAGGATATCAACTTTACCACCGGCTTTTTCGACAGCCTCAACCGCCGCTTTGGACGCGCCGGCAACCGAGAAATTGACTTTTGAAGTCAATTCACCCTTGGCCAACAAGCGAACGCCGTCCTTACCACCGCGCGCAAGACCAGCGGCCTTGAGGGCGGCGTGGTCGACAACAGCCTTGATGTCGATCTTCTTGGCGTCGATGAACTTCTGGATCATGCCCAGATTTACTTCAGCATGGTCTTTGGCAAAGATATTGTTGAAACCACGCTTGGGGATACGCATGTGGAGGGGCATCTGGCCACCTTCAAATCCGTTGATCGAAACGCCTGAACGGCTGGTCTGGCCCTTTTGGCCGCGACCCGAAGTCTTGCCCTTGCCCGAACCGATACCACGGCCCACGCGCATACGGCGATGGCGGGCGCCTTCATTATCCTGGATGTCATTCAATTTCATATCATGCACTCGCTTTCGCTTTAATTCGCGCCTCTATCCCGCACGCGGGAGAGAGAAAATTCATTTCTGCACTTCAACCATGTGCCGAACGGTCTGGATCATACCACGAATTTCCGGGGTATCTTCCAGTTCAACAACGCGGTTCATCTTGTCGAGGCCAAGGCCCTTCAACGTTGCGCGCTGTGATGCCGGGCGGCGGATCGGCGAACCGGTCTGCTTGATTTTAATCTTCGCCATGTCAATTACTCCGCAATAGCTTCGGCGTCGGCTTCAGCAGACTTGCTGCCACCGCGACCCAATAGATCGGCGATTTTCTTGCCACGACGTTGCGCTACCGATTTCGGGCTTGTCTGGTCGGACAAGGCCGCAAAGGTTGCGCGGACCATGTTGTAAGGGTTCGACGTTCCAACCGATTTGGTCACAACGTCTGCAACGCCCAATGACTCGAACACGGCACGCATTGGACCACCGGCGATGATACCCGTACCGGCAGGTGCCGAACGAACGGTTACGTTACCGGCGCCAAAATGGCCGCGGCCATCATGATGCAAAGTGCGGCCATCTTTCAAAGGAACGCGGATCATCGATTTTTTTGCAGCCGCAGTTGCCTTGTTGATGGCTTCCGGCACTTCGCGCGCCTTGCCATGTCCAAAACCAACGCGACCCTGTCCGTCGCCAACGACGACCAGCGCCGCAAAACCAAAGCGCTTACCGCCCTTAACGGTCTTCGAAACGCGGTTGATGTGGACGAGCTTTTCAATCGTGCCATCATCTTCTTCTTGTGCAGGGCGACGATCATCACGACCACCACGACCACGACCGCGGCCTTCGCCGCCGCCGCCGCCACGACCGCCACGTCCACGACGCTGGCCTTCACCGGCTGCGTCTACGGGTGCGCCGCCGTCAACGACTGGTGCATCTGTCTGGGTATTTTCGTCAGCCATCATCAGAACTCCAATCCGCCTTCGCGCGCCGCATCGGCTAGCGCCTTGACGCGACCGTGGAAGAGGAAACCACCACGGTCAAAAACTACGCTGGAAACGCCAGCTTTCTTGGCAGCGGCCGCAACGCGCTTGCCAACATCGGCAGCCGCTTCTGCGGTCGAACCGTTCTTCGCCTTGACATCCTTGTCCAGGGTCGATGCCGAAGCAACGGTCACACCCTTGCTGTCATCAATGATCTGGGCATAGATATGGCGACCGGTACGATGCACCGAAAGACGGGGACGGCCAGCAACCTGGGCCCGTAACTTTGAACGAACGCGCAGGCGCCGCTTTGCAAAAAGAGATAGGTTCGCCATGGCTTACTTCTTCTTTCCTTCTTTGCGGAAGATATATTCGCCGCGGTATTTGATGCCCTTGCCCTTATAAGGCTCTGGCTTTCTCCAGCGACGAATTTCGGCAGCAACCTGACCGACCTTCTGCTTGTCCATGCCCGAGATTTCCACCGTGGTGTTGTCGGGCGTTTTGATTTCGATACCTTCAGGGATCGCGAAATCCACATCATGGCTGTAGCCAAGTTGCAGTTTCAGCATTTTGCCCTGTGCATTCGCACGATAGCCAACGCCGGTGATTTCGAGCACCTTGGTAAATCCTTCGGTTACACCGGTAACCAGATTTTGCACCAATGTCCGTTGCATTCCCCAAAACGCGCGCGCTGCCTTGCTGCCATTGGCAGGCATAACCGACAGGCCTTCGTCCTTCATTTCATAGGAAATGAGATCGCTCATTGGCATTTTGAGTTCGCCCTTGGGGCCCTTCATCGACAGCGTACCGGCATCCATGCTTGCAGTAACGCCAGCAGGAATCGGTACAGGTTTCTTACCAATGCGGCTCATCAGAATACCTCCGCCAGGATTTCGCCGCCAACGTTCTGGGCGCGCGCTTCGGCGTCGGACAGAACGCCTTTTGGCGTCGATACGATGGTGATACCCAATCCGTTGCGGATAACCGGAAGCTCCTGGCTTCCTGAATAAACGCGGCGGCCGGGTTTCGAAACGCGGGCAACATGCTGGATCGCAGGCGCACCTTCGAAATATTTCAGTTCGATACGCAGGCCCAGATGCTGGCCGACGGTCTCTTCGCTGTACCCGCGAATATAACCTTCGCGTTGTAGAACATCGAGAACACGGGCACGCAGCTTGGACGCGGGAGAAACGACAGAGTCTTTCTTCGCCCGCTGGCCGTTGCGGATACGGGTGAGCATATCACCCAAAGGATCGGTCAATGACATCTTCTTCTATCCTTACCAGCTTGACTTTGTGACGCCCGGGATCAGGCCCTTATTGGCCAGATCACGCAGTTGAATACGGCACAGCCGGAATTTGCGGTAATAAGCACGGGGGCGACCCGTTGTTTCACAACGGTTACGAACACGATGTGGATTTCCGTTACGGGGAATTTCCGCCATCTTCAGACGCGCAATCAAACGTTCGCTTTCGTCGAGCGATTCATTCTTCGCCATCGCCTTCAGCTTCGCATAACGACCGGCATATTTCTTTGCCAGCTTCTTGCGACGCTCATTCTTGTTTATGGAGCTCAGTTTAGCCATTATGCAGCCGCCTTTTCTTCAGCTTCTTCTACAGGGAAAGGGAAGCCGAACAGCTTAAGCAGTTCGCGCGCTTCGTCGTCCGTGTTTGCCGAAGTCGTTACGATAACATCCATGCCGCGCACCGTATCAATGGCGTCATAGCTGATTTCAGGGAAGATGATCTGTTCTTTCAGGCCCATGGCAAAATTGCCACGACCGTCAAAGCTCTTCGGGTTCAGGCCGCGGAAGTCGCGAATACGCGGCATTGCGATGGTCACCAGACGGTCGAGGAATTCGTACATCTGGGCGCCACGCAGCGTAACCTTCACGCCGATTGGCATGCCTTCACGCAGCTTGAAGCCGGCAATCGACTTCTTCGCCTTGGTGATGACGGGCTTCTGACCTGCAATCAATTCCATTTCGGCAAGAGCGGTCGTAACCTTTTTCTTGTCCTGCGAACCTTCGCCCACACCCATGTTGAGCGTGATCTTTTCGATTTTAGGCACAGCAAAGCGGTTGGTGTAACCGAATTTTTCGGTCAGACCCTTGACGACGGTGTCGTCATAACGCTGCTTCATGCGCGGAGTGTATTTTGTATCAGCCACTGATCGTCTCCCCGGACTTCACGGCCACGCGGACCTTTTTGCCGTCCTTGGTTTCAACGCGAACGCGCGTTGCTTTGCCTGTTTTAGGGTCGGCCAATGCAACATTCGAAATGTGCAAAGGAGCTTCAAAACGGTCGAGACCGCCCTGAGGGTTGGCTTGGCTAGCTTTGCGGTGACGCACGGCAACATTGACGCCGGATACGACGACCTTGCTGTCCTTTGGCATCACGGCGGTTACTTCGCCCGACTTGCCCTTGTCCTTACCGGCGAGCACGACAACCGTGTCACCCTTTTTGATTTTTGCGAGAGCCATTGTTATAGCACCTCCGGTGCCAAGCTGATGATTTTCATGTGGTTCTTGGCACGCAATTCGCGAACAACCGGTCCGAAAATACGGGTGCCAATCGGCTCCTTGTTGTTGCCGATCAAGACAGCAGCGTTGGAGTCGAAACGAATGACCGAGCCATCGGCGCGGCGGATGTCTTTGCGGGTGCGAACGATGACGGCCTTGTGCACGTCGCCCTTCTTCACCTTGCCACGTGGCGCGGCTTCCTTGATCGACACCACGATGATGTCACCAACGCCGGCAACGCGACGCTTGGAACCGCCCAGCACCTTGATGCATTGGACGCGCTTTGCACCGCTGTTGTCTGCGACATCGAGATTGGATTGCATCTGAATCATGGGATCAATCCTCCGTCGTTGCAGCAGCGACCGGAGCAGCGGCAGCGTCAGCTACCAAGCGCCAGGTCTTGTTCTTGGAAATCGGCGCGCATTCTTCGATGCGGACGACTTGGCCTTCCTTGACGACATTGTTTTCGTCATGGGCATGATATTTCTTCGTGCGACGGATGATCTTGCCGTAAAGCGGGTGCTTCACCTTGCGTTCGACGAGAACGACAATGGTCTTGTCATTCTTGCCGGAGACCACTGTCCCTGTGAGAATACGTTTTGGCATCGGTTAGCTCCTTATGCCGTTGCTTTTGCAGCAGCGGCTTGACGCTCGCCTTGCAAAGTTTTGATGCGGGCGATGTCACGACGCACTTCACGGACGCGGGCCGGCTTTTCCATCTGGCCGGTGGCCGATTGGAAACGCAGGTTGAACGCTTCGCGCTTCAGTTCGCCGAGTTGAACGGCGAGCTGGTCGTCTGTCTTGACGCGCAGATCTTCAGTCTTGCTCATCTTATGATGCTCCCAGATGCGAGGTGTCGCCGAGACGAGCCACGACCTTGGTCTTGATTGGCAGTTTCATCGCAGCACGCTGGAAAGCGACAGCCGCGATCGGGCCAGGAACGCCGTCCAGTTCAAACATGATGCGGCCGGGCTTGACCTTGGCGGCCCAATATTCGACCGAACCCTTGCCCTTACCCTGACGGACTTCGGCAGGCTTCTTCGTGACCGGAACGTCCGGGAAGATGCGGATCCACAAACGTCCCTGACGCTTGATGTGACGCGTAATCGCACGGCGAGCCGCTTCGATCTGGCGTGCGGTAATCCGCTCGGGTTCCAGTGCCTTCAGGCCGTATGAGCCGAAGTTCAGGTCCGAACCGCCCTTGGCTTCGCCCTTGATGCGGCCCTTGAACTGTTTGCGGAACTTGGTTTTCTTTGGTTGCAGCATGTCTAGTTCCTAAACTCAGCGGCGATCGGACTGCGGACGGACGCCGGAAGTCTGCGCTTCCATCATCAGCCGGTCGGTTGCCATCGGGTCATGACCCAGGATTTCGCCTTTGAAGATCCAGCACTTGATGCCGATGATGCCATAAGCAGTCAGTGCTTCGGCTTCGGCATAGTCAATGTTGGCACGAAGTGTGTGTGCAGGTACGCGACCTTCGCGGTACGATTCAACGCGGGCAATTTCTGCACCGCCCAAACGACCGCCGCAGGTAATCTTGATACCCTCTGCACCCAAACGCATTGCAGACTGCATCGCGCGCTTCATGGCACGACGGAAAGCGATACGGCGGATCAACTGATCAGCGATACCTTGTGCAACAAGCTTCGCGTCGACTTCCGGCTTGCGGATTTCAACGATGTTCAGCGAAACATCGGCGCTGGTGAACTGGTTGATCTGCTTTTTCAGCTTCTCAATGTCCGCACCCTTCTTGCCGATGATCACACCGGGACGGGCAGCATAGATCGATACGCGGCAATTTTTTGCCGGACGCTCGATCACAACCTTTGAAATCGCAGCCTGGGGCAGGGTTTCAAAGATGAACTTGCGGATCTTGATATCTTCCAGAAGCATACGGCCATAGTCCGCACCTTCGGCGTACCAGCGGCTGTCCCAAGTCCGGTTGATTTGCAGGCGAAGCCCGATAGGATTTGATTTTTGACCCATGACTTACGCCTCTTCTTGGGCTTCGCGTACAACGATACGCAAGCGGCTGAATGGTTTGATAATCCGGCTCGATTTGCCACGACCGCGGGCCATGAAACGCTTCATGGTCAACGCCTTGCCAACACTCGCTTCGGCAACAAAAAGGCTGTCGACATCAAGATTGTGGTTATTTTCGGCGTTGGCAATTGCGGATGCCAGGACTTTACGAACGTCAGGCGCCATGCCCTTGGTCGAGAAAGTCAGGATGTTGAGCGCGTCTTCAGCCTTTTTGCCACGGATCAACGCAGCAACCAGATTCAGCTTCTGCGCCGAACCACGGATGGTGGTGCCAACAGCCAAAGCTTCATTGTCAGCGACGCGACGGGGTGCGGATGCCTTGCCCATTAGCGTTTGCCCTTCTTGTCTGCGCCATGGCCGTGATAGGTACGCGTAGGAGCGAACTCACCCAGCTTGTGGCCAACCATGTCTTCATTCACCGAAACGGGAATGAATTTGTGGCCGTTATAGACGCTGAACGTCAGGCCAACGAATTGTGGCAGGATTGTCGAACGACGCGACCATGTCTTGATGGGCGCAGCCTTCGAGGCTTCCTGAGCGGTTTCTGCTTTTTTCAGCAGATAGAGGTCAACAAACGGACCTTTCCAGACGGAACGAGACATGAGTTACCTCTTCTTCTTAGCATGCCGTGACCGGATGATCATCCGGTCGGTCGACTTGTTGCTGCGGGTACGAGCACCCTTGGTTGGCTTGCCCCAAGGCGTAACCGGATGACGGCCACCCGAGGTACGGCCTTCACCACCACCATGCGGGTGATCGACAGGGTTCTTTGCAACACCACGGGTCAGCGGGCGAATACCGCGCCAGCGGTTGCGGCCGGCCTTGGCGAGCGTTGTGTTCGAATTGTCAGGGTTCGAAACAGCGCCGACGGTGCCCATGCAGGTTCCGAGGATGTACCGCTGTTCACCCGAATTCAAACGGACGATAACGCGTCCGCCATCACGACCGACGAGCTGCACATAGGTGCCTGCCGAACGGGCGATCTGACCGCCCTTGCCGGGCTTCATTTCGATATTGTGGCAGATGGTGCCAACCGGCATCTGGCTCAGCAACATGGCGTTGCCGGGCTTTACGTCGGTCTTTTCACCGGCAACAACGCTGTCGCCAACGGCGAGGCGCTGCGGCGCGAGGATGTAGGCGAGTTCGCCGTCTTCATACTTCACCAAAGCGATAAACGCGGAACGGTTGGGGTCATATTCCAGACGCTCGACCGTTGCAGGCATATCCCATTTGCGACGCTTGAAGTCGATCAAACGATATTTCTGTTTGTGACCGCCACCGATACCACGCGAGGTGACATGGCCCTTATTGTTCCGGCCGCCAGTTTTGCTCTTGCCTTCGGTAAGCGCCTTGACGGGCTTACCTTTAAAGAGGCTCGAACGATCAACGAGCACAAGGCCGCGACGGGCGGGGCTAGTTGGTTTGTAGCTTTTGAGTGCCATTATCCTGCCCTTAAATTCCGGTGGTCACGTCGATGCTCTGGCCTTCGGCCAAAGTGACGATCGCTTTTTTGACATCCGAACGCGTGTAGGGCTTGCCCTTCCAGCGCTTGGTCTTGCCTTTTTGCACCAGCGTGTTGACGTTCAGAACCTTCACGTCGAACAAGGCTTCGACTGCTGCCTTGATCTGCGGCTTGGTCGAATTGCCGTTCACCTTGAAAACAACCGCGTTGTTTTCAGACAGCAATGTCGCCTTTTCGGTGATGTGCGGGGCAACGATCACGTCGTAATGACGCACGTCGATTGCTTCTTTAGACTTGGCCATTAGTTGGCACCTCCCGTAAGAGCGAACCGCGCTTCGAGCTTTTCAACCGCAGAGCGAGTCAAAACCAGCGTCTCATGCTTCAAAATGTCATACACATTCGCGCCAACAGCAGGCATCACGTTGATGCCGACCAGATTGGCCGAAGCCATGCGGAAATTGTCATTGACGGTATCACCATCGATGACCAGCGTTGTCTTGCCGAAACCGAGCTTGCCAACCTGACCCTTGAGCGCAGCGGTCTTGGCTGCCTTTAGATCCAGATCTTCCAGAACGATCAATGTGCCGGCCTTGGCTTTGCTCGAAAGCGCCATTTTGAGGCCGAGGCTGCGGATCTTCTTGTTCAGCGACGGGTTGAAGTCACGCAAACGGGCACCATGGGCCTTACCACCACCGATGAAGATCGGCGCAGCGCGGTCACCGTGACGGGCAGTACCGCCACCCTTCTGGTTGCCGAATTTCTTGCCGGTGCGGGCAACGTCCGAACGCTCACGCGTTGGGCGGGCCGTACCGCGAGCCTTTTCACGCTGCCATGTAACGACGCGATGCAGAATGTCGGCGCGCGGTTCCAGACCGAACACATCGTCATTCAGATCAATGTCGCCCTTGGCTTTGGCGGAGCCGGAGTCATTTAGGGTTTGAACCTTGAGCTTCATGGCTTAGCCCTCCTTCTTTTCTTCGCCGGCATCGGCAGCAGGTGCTTCATCAGCAGCAGCTTCGACAGCGGGAGCAGCTTCAGCGGCAGGCGCTTCAGCTTCTACAGCGGGAGTGTCGGCAACAACTTCTTCGGTGGCGACGATGACTTCTTCTTCAACGACCGGAGCGTCGTTATCGCCCTTCAGTGCGCCAGGAAAAGGTGCTTCGGCAGGAACCGGGTGCTTCACCGCGTCACGTACCATCAACCAGCCATTTTTCGCGCCGGGAACAGAACCCTTCACAAAAATAAGGCCGCGCGCCACGTCGGTGCGGACAACCTCAAGATTTTGCTGGGTACGTTGACGGTCGCCCATGTGGCCGGCCATCTTTTTATTCTTGAAAACCTTACCTGGATCCTGACGTTGGCCAGTCGAACCATGAGCACGGTGAGTGATCGACACGCCGTGCGATGCACGCATACCACCGAAACCCCAACGCTTCATGGCGCCGGCAAAGCCCTTACCCTGCGTATGGCCAGTGATGTCGACCAACTGGCCATCAACAAAATGGTCGGCTGAAAGAGCAGCGCCAACAGGCAGAAGGCCATCGGCATTTTCAACGCGGAATTCGGCAACGCGAGCCTTTGGCTCGACCTGTGCCTTGGCAAATTCGCCACGCTGCGGTTTGTTTACATTTTTCGCTTTACGGGCTCCGGCACCAAGACGAACGGCAAAATAGCCATCCTTTTCCTGACTGCGGGCTCCAACCACTTGGCAGCCTTCCAGCGCCAAAACGGTCACAGGTACGTGACGGCCATCTTCATTGAAGAGGCGCATCATACCCATCTTTTTCGCGATCACGCCAGTGCGCATGATCCATACTCCAACTTAAGTCAGAGGCCCGGCTGGCAGGATTGCCAGGAGGGCGTGACGCCTAAATCCAGCCCTGAATTTAAAAGCATGCCCCGTCCGGGCTAGGCACCGATGGTTCAACATGAGAACCAATCGGTAAGACGGGGAACGCGGCCCGGACAACATTATTCCGAAGAACAACATCCGGCGGTATTCCTATGTCCTCAGGGCCGAAGCCCCAATTCTTTGCGCTTGGCTTTACGCCAGCTTAATTTCAACGTTCACGCCAGCGGCAAGATCAAGCTTCATCAAAGCATCAACCGTTTGCGGCGTAGGTTGCACAATGTCGAGCAACCTTTTGTACGTGCGAACTTCAAACTGTTCACGCGACTTTTTATCGACGTGCGGCCCACGGTTCACCGTGAATTTTTCGATACGGGTAGGAAGTGGAATTGGTCCACGGATCAGCGCGCCGGTGCGGCGTGCGGTGTCTGCGATATCGCCCGTCGCCTGATCGAGGACGCGATGGTCAAATGCTTTCAGGCGGATGCGAATATTCTGCGTTTCCATGGGTTCACCAAATTCCAAATTCTATCAATATCAAAGAGCCGAAAAACAGCATGTCCGACTTGCCTTTTGGAAGCCGGATAAGCTGTTTTGAATGTCTAAAAACCGCGCATCCCGGTCTTTGGCCGAATCAACGACTCAGGCGGGATGCGCGGCCTATATTACTTCGTGATGGTGCTGACAACCCCTGAACCGACGGTGCGGCCACCTTCGCGAATTGCGAAGCGGAGACCCGGGTCCATAGCGATTGGAGCAATCAACTTCACAGCGATCGTCACGTTGTCGCCTGGCATAACCATTTCAGTGCCTTCAGGAAGGATCACTTCGCCGGTTACGTCAGTTGTACGGAAGTAGAACTGTGGACGATAGTTTGCGAAGAATGGCGTGTGACGGCCGCCTTCGTCCTTCGAAAGAACATAGATTTCTGCCGAGAACTCCGTGTGCGGCGTAACCGAACCGGGTTTGCAGAGAACTTGGCCACGCTCAACTTCTTCACGGCCTACGCCACGAACAAGTGCACCGATGTTATCGCCCGCACGACCTTCGTCGAGCAGCTTGCGGAACATTTCAACGCCGGTAACGGTCGTTTTCTTGGTGTCCTTGATGCCGACGATTTCAACTTCTTCGCCAACCTTGACGATGCCGGTTTCAACGCGACCGGTCACAACCGTACCACGGCCAGAGATCGAGAACACGTCTTCGACTGGCATCAGGAATGGCTTGTCGATTGGACGCTCTGGCTGAGGAATGGCTTCATCAACAGCGGCCATCAATGCAAGAACCGATTCCTTACCGATGTTGTCGTCGCGGCCTTCGAGGGCAGCAAGCGCCGAACCACGAACGATTGGAATATCGTCGCCAGGGAAATCATATTTCGAGAGAAGCTCGCGGATTTCCATTTCAACCAGTTCGAGAATTTCTTCATCGTCAACCTGGTCGACCTTGTTCATGTAAACGACAAGTGCGGGAACGCCAACCTGACGTGCAAGCAGGATGTGCTCGCGAGTCTGTGGCATCGGGCCGTCTGCAGCGTTCACAACGAGGATCGCGCCGTCCATCTGCGCCGCACCGGTGATCATGTTCTTAACATAGTCAGCGTGGCCTGGGCAGTCGACGTGCGCATAGTGGCGGCCAGCGGTTTCATATTCGACGTGCGCTGTCGAAATGGTGATGCCGCGCTCGCGCTCTTCCGGTGCCTTGTCAATGTTGGCGAAATCAACAGCGGTACCGCCATAAGTTTCAGCCATAATCTTGGTGATAGCTGCAGTCAGCGTGGTTTTGCCATGGTCAACGTGACCGATGGTGCCGATGTTGCAATGCGGTTTCGTCCGCTCAAATTTAGCCTTTGCCATTTTATCAAACCTTCTTTCGATTAGGTAATATATTGATCAGTTGGGACGACGCCTGCTGAATCAGGCGCCGCCCTTAATCCGCTTTTGCCTATCAGGCAAGCTTCTCCTTGATTTCCGCTGCAACGTTCGATGGAACTTCATCATAATGATCGAAGAACATCGAATAATTGGCACGCCCTTGTGTGAACGAGCGGAGCTGGTTTACATAGCCAAACATGTTGGCCAGCGGCACCATCGACTCTACAACTTGAGCATTACCGCGGCTGTCCGTGCCTTGGATTTGGCCCCGACGCGAGTTCATGTCGCCAATCACGTCGCCCAGATATTCTTCCGGAGAGACAACTTCAACCTTCATGATCGGTTCAAGTAATTTGATGCCTGCTTTTTGCGCCGCTTCACGCATACCGGCGCGACCGGCAATTTCGAATGCCAAAGCCGACGAGTCGACGTCATGGTAAGCGCCATCATACAGGATGATTTCAAAATCGATGATCGGGAAGCCGATAAGCGAACCTGATTCGGCGGTCTCGCGCATGCCCTTTTCAACCGAAGGGATATATTCTTTCGGAATATTACCGCCCTTGACGTCGTCCTTGAAAGTAATGCCCGACCCACGTTCGCCCGGTTTTACGGTGAACTTGATGCGGCCGAACTGACCTGAACCACCCGACTGCTTCTTGTGGGTGTAATCAATGTCGACTTCGCGGGCGAGATATTCGCGATACGCCACCTGCGGCGCACCCACATTGGCTTCAACCTTGAATTCACGGCGCATACGGTCAACGATGATGTCGAGGTGAAGCTCGCCCATCCCCTTGATGATCGTCTGGCCCGATTCATGGTCGGTCGAAACGCGGAAAGAAGGATCTTCAGCCGACAGACGGTTGAGCGCAATGCCCATCTTTTCCTGGTCAGCCTTGGTCTTTGGTTCCACCGACAATTCGATAACCGGATCCGGGAATTCCATCCGCTCAAGGATGATCGGGAAACGTTCCGCGCACAGCGTATCGCCAGTCGTTGTTTCTTTCATGCCGGCAAGCGCGATAATGTCGCCTGCAAATGCCTCGTCAACGTCCTTACGTTCGTTAGCGTGCATTTCGAGCATACGTCCGACTTTTTCTTTCTTGTCCTTGACCGAGTTCAGATATGTGCCCTTGACCAGCGAACCTGAATAGATGCGGATAAAGGTAAGCGAGCCCACAAACGGGTCATTCATAACCTTGAACGCAAGCGCCGAGAACGGGGCATCGTCAGCAGGCGGACGGCTGTCTGGTTCCAGCGTGTCCATGTGGACACCCTGCACGTCTTCGATGTCGAGTGGCGAAGGCAGATAATCCACCACCGCGTCGAGCAAAGGCTGAACACCCTTGTTCTTGAACGCAGAGCCACAGCATACAGGCACAAAAGACTGGTTCAGCGTACCCTTGCGGATCAACGCCTTCAGCGTTGCAACGTCAGGCTCATTCCCTTCAAGATAGGCTTCCATAGCGTCATCGTCTTGTTCGACAGCAAGCTCGATCAGGTCGCTCCGGTATTTTGCCGCTTCGGCAGCCAGATCAGCCGGAATATCTTCGTAGAAGAAATCGGCGCCCAGGCTTTCATCTTTCCAGATGATAGCGCGGTTGTTGACCAGATCGACAAGACCCTTCAAATCCGCCTCAAGACCGATTGGAATATACAGCACCGCAGGTTTCGCACCCAGACGGTCAATGATCGACTGCACGCAATATTTGAAGTTCGCGCCGGTCCGGTCGAGCTTGTTGATGAAGCACATGCGCGGAACGCCGTATTTGTCGGCCTGACGCCATACGGTTTCCGATTGCGGCTCAACGCCGGCTACGCCGTCAAAGCATGCAACCGCACCATCGAGCACGCGCAGCGAACGTTCAACTTCAATCGTGAAGTCAACGTGGCCGGGGGTGTCGATGATGTTGATCCGGTGATCGTTCCAAAAGCAAGTCGTTGCAGCCGACGTGATAGTGATACCACGTTCCTGTTCTTGCTCCATCCAATCCATAGTGGCCGCGCCATCATGGACTTCACCGATCTTGTACGACTTGCCGGTGTAAAAAAGGATACGCTCGGTGGTCGTGGTCTTACCGGCGTCGATGTGCGCCATAATACCGATATTACGATACATATTCAGTGGATGGCTGCGTGCCATGATCGTTACTCCGAAGTGTGGACCGCCAATACGGTCCTGTTTAGGTTACCAGCGGTAATGTGCGAATGCACGGTTGGCTTCGGCCATACGGTGCGTATCTTCCCGTTTTTTGACAGCGTTGCCACGATTTGACGCAGCATCCATCAACTCACCGGAAAGACGGGCAGCCATGGTCGTTTCGCTGCGGTTACGTGCCGCGCCAATCAACCAGCGGATAGCCAAAGCCTGCGCGCGTTCGGGACGAACTTCGCAAGGCACCTGATAAGTCGCACCACCAACGCGGCGGCTGCGGACTTCGATACCGGGCTTTACGTTGTCCAGCGCTTCATGGAAGGTTTGCAGCGGATCTTTCTTCGCGCGGGCTTCAACGGTTTCCAGGGCACCATAAACGATACGCTCTGCTGCGGACTTCTTACCGTCCAGCATCAGGTTGTTCATGAATTTCGAAAGCACGATATCACCGAATTTGGGATCGGGAAGGATGATGCGCTTTTCGGGACGACGACGACGTGACATATTAAATTTCCTTTATCTGTTTGAACCTTATGGCTGCGCCAAAGCGCGCCAAACCGGTCCGCCAATGGGAAGCGGTTCGAATTACTTCGGACGCTTTGCACCATATTTGGAACGCGATTGCTTGCGGTCCTTGACACCCTGCGTATCGAGTACGCCGCGAAGAACGTGGTAACGCACGCCAGGAAGATCGCGAACGCGTCCGCCACGGATCAGCACAACGCTATGTTCTTGCAGGTTGTGGCCTTCGCCAGGGATATAGGAAATAACCTCGCGCTGGTTGGTCAGACGGATCTTCGCAACTTTACGCAAAGCCGAGTTCGGCTTTTTAGGGGTTGTCGTATAAACGCGGGTGCAAACGCCGCGCTTCTGTGGATTTTGGTCCATCGCAGGGACCTTGGACTTGGTCTTCTGCGGTGTCCGGCCCTTGCGGACCAGTTGGTTAATCGTTGGCATATCTTCACCTTAAAAAAAGCGGTTACTTTACACGTCAAGGCGTTGTTGCGGTGGAGGCGCAGCCTTTATTCCACCCGACCTGACACATAATGTGCGAGCTATATTGATTTTTCACGACGCATTCGGGAATCATCCCCAATCCGCCCGCGAAGGCGCGCCATTAGCGCCGGATTGATTTTGGGTCAAGGTTCAACAAAATAATAACGGAGGCACCCCGCAATTCTCAAATTTCCCGCTCACCCAGAACCGCTTCTTCAACCCGTATCCGCCACCACAGCAGCGCCGCATTCAGAACCGAAAATGTAATCGCCATCGCCGGCGCGCCAAGCAACAGGGGCAGCAGAGCGATTTCCACAACAACCAGCGCATAATTCGGATGCTTGATAAACCGGTAAGGCCCCTTTTTTACACGCGGAAAATGCGGCGCGCTTATGATACGGGTGGTCCACCACCGGCCGATACTCGCCAAGGTCCAGAAACGAAACGTCTGGCTGGCGATAAAGGCGTTGAGAAGGAACAGGCTGGGCTGGGTTTCCGGAACTGCAAAGAGCGCGATCGATATCAACCATCCGCTGTGCAGCACGATAAACAGAGGATAATGCCGCTCTCCATGTTCCTGTCCCCCTTCGGACAACAGGCGGCGGGTGTTGGCATTGGCATAGACAAGCTCCGCCAGCCGTTGAACGACGACATAGGCAAACACGATCTGCGCCCATAATGGCCAATCGAGCAAAGTCATGGCCTCAAAACCCCCATCGCGCCAACAAATCCAGGGCCAAGCGCGGTCAATAGCATCGGTCTGGATATCGGCCCTTTCGCCAATATCCGTTCGAGAACGAACAGGACGGTCGGCGAACTCATATTGCCATGATCGCGCAGAATCACGCGCGTTTCGGTCAGATCATCGCCGACATAGTCCGCCAATGCATCAACGACGCGGCCTCCGCCGGGATGACAGGCCGATTCCGACATTTCGGATTTGTCCAACCCCTGCCCGGCAAGAAACGCATCGCAGGAAGGTGCAAAATGGCTGTTCACAAATTGCGGAATATTGCGCGAAAGCACCAGATCAAAGCCTGTATCGCCAATTTCCCACCCCATCATGTCAAGCGTATCCGGCCAGATATGACTCGCAAAAGCCGATATTTCGGGCCCCGCTCCATCGCCAATCACGACAGCGGCACAGCCATCCGCAAATAAAGCCAGCGCCACCATGTCCTTTTTGTCCATCCGGCTATGGTCATAGGCGATGCTGCACAATTCCAGGCTGACGAGCAAAACCGGCTTATCAGGCGATGCGCGATACAGGTCGGCCGCCACGCCAAGTCCGATAACGCCGCCCGCGCAGCCATAGCCAAATAGGGGCACACATCGCGTATCAGGCGCAAAGCCCATCGTCGCAATCATTCGGCTCGGCAGGCTGGGCGTCATTGTTCCGGTGGTCGACACAAACACAATCTGGCCGATCTCCGCAGCGGTAACACCCGCCTTTTCAAGCGCCCGTGTCGTGGCCGTCTGAAACATTTGCGAGGCCGTTTCCTGATAGACACGGGCGCGGTCCGGCCATGATCTTTCGGAAAAATAATATTCCGGCGGCATCGCAATATGCCGTTGCATGATGCCGGTATTAGCAAGAATATCGGCCAAACGCGGCGGCAAATTCTTGCCTTTGGCTTGGGCAAGAATTTCCAGAACTTGTTTCTGGGTAATCGGATGTGCAGGCAAGGCCGTGCCAACGGCACGTAAACGGGGGGGGAGAGACATCATAAGTTCCAAATGTTACACAGGCCGGGGGCAAAGAGCCAGCAATCATATAGCAACAAAAGAGATAAACATAGTCTTACAATGTATGTGATTGTAAGGTTGGGACTTTTGGAAATGAATGAGGGAAGTGCGCGACTTCCCCCTCTCCACTGCGTCTAATGGCTAAAGCCATAAGACTGCGTACCTCTCCCCTAAAGGAGAGAGGGATATAGCGCCTGACCTCTCCCCTTCAGGGGAGAGGATACGGAGCCTTGGCCGCAAGGCCTAGGCGCAGTTGGAGAGGGGAATGACGGTGGGTGACGGGTTTGTGTTGATGGAGCGGGTGAGTTGGCGCGCCTTACTCCCCTTCCGCACGCGGAAGGGGCTGGGGGAGGGTGAGACGGCGACGTTGAAGGCGTGCCTTACGGCCCGCCCCCTCCCCTAACCTCTCCCGCTTGCGGGAGGGGGATTTCTACCTTTTGTTTTCCTAACCCGACACCCGCCCCCATGGCCCCTTGATCGCCAGCGTCATTGCCGGTTCATACAGGTTTACGAACAACGTCGTTCCATCGGGAGAAAAGCAGCCGCCAGCGAATTCCGTCTGGATGCGGCTTTTGGCAATCATATAGGTTTGGCCCTTGCCATTCACCCCGCGCAGATGATTGGCGGAAATGTCGGTATATTGGTCTTCGCACACCAACAGATGTCCATTGGGCATCACCGCCAAATTATCGCCATAATTGTAAAAGGCCGGATCGGTTGATTCCATATAAAGGTCGATCAAACCCGGCGCATCGTTTTCATTGGCGGTGCCTTCGTTGACCGACGGAACATAGCGGAAAATCTGTCCATATTTAGCCGCCCCGCCATTGGTGCAGGCAAAAAACAGCTCCCCCTTGCCCCAGAAAATCCCTTCACCACGCGCAAACAGGGCTGCGCCCTTGGCGGCACCTTGTTTGCGCAAATCATCATTCGGGCTTTCCGGATCGGACAATGGCACCCACCGCACTTTATACTTCCTGCCCTTGCCAACCTGTACCTCGGCCCAGTTGCGCGAATCTGTGATTTCGGCTTCGACAAAGGCCAGCGCCTCCAGCCGTCCGCCTTTCGCATAATCGCCCTTTTGGTTGGGCAAAAACCGGTACAACAGCCCATCGCCGCGATCTTCGGTCAGATAGGCGATGCCCGTGCGGGGGTCGACGCACGCGGCCTCATGGTTGAAACGGCCCATATCCTTGAGTGGAACGGGATCGACGAGGCCCCTGGTCCGGGGCGACACTTCAAAAACATAGCCATGATCCTTGCCCACGCCCTTTCCGGCACGGGTCACATTTTCTTCGCAGCTCAGCCAACTGCCCCATGGCGTGATGCCGCCCGAACAATTGCGGATCGTGCCCGACAGGCTGAGCCACTCGGCCTCTCGCTGGCCGGTTTTCATATCGTAGACCAAGGTCGTTGTGCCACCCGGCAGGGGTCGGGATTTATCATCGGCCATTCTGTCATAGGTTAAAAGATCCGGCGGAACCATACCCGTAAATGGACCGGAGCCATATTCGTCGACGCTCAATTCATGGTTGCGGACCAGCGCGACTTTGCCATTCCCCATATCAATGGCCCCCATGCCGTCGGCGGCGTTGGGCACCAGAAAACCGTCATCCATGATATTGCCCAGCCGCGATATAACCCGATAGTCAAACCCCTTGGGCAGATCGATCAGATTATCGGGATCAGGCACCAATGGCCCATAGCCTGTAACCTCGTTCATTCCGGCGACCGGAGCCTGCGCGATCAAGCGGGCGGCAAGACCGGCAAAAGCAATGCTGCCAAGACCAAATCCCAATTGGCGGCGGGTGAAGTTCATGGGGTACTCCTTCGACTTATTGGACGGACTGCACCGGAAAGATGACAATGCCGTTTCACCTTGATAGAGCGCAGGCAAATCAATCTAAAGGCTTTTTTCCCGATGACCGTTCGTACCCGCGTTGCGCCCTCCCCCACCGGTGATCCCCATGTCGGCACAGCCTATATCGCACTGATAAATTATTGCTTTGCCAAAAAGCATGGCGGGGAATTTCTGCTGCGTATCGAGGATACCGATCAGGCGCGTTCAACTCCGCAATCGGAAAAGATGATCCTGGATTCGCTGCGCTGGCTGGGCCTGAGCTGGGATGAAGGCCCCGATGTCGGCGGTCCGCACGGACCCTATCGCCAATCGGAACGCAGCGCGATCTACACTGAACATTGCGACCGGCTGCTGGCCGACGGCCATGCGTTCAAATGCTATTGCACATCGGAAAAGCTGACCGCGATGCGGCGGCACCAGATCGCGGCCAAGCAGCCGCCGAAATATGACGGCACCTGCCTGTCGCTGACCGATGCCGACCGCGCCAAGCTGGATGCCGAAGGCGTCAGCCATGTTGTCCGCATGAAAATCCCGACGGAAGGGAAATGCGTCGTGCAGGATACGCTGCGCGGCGAAATCGAATTTGAATATGCCGTCGTCGATATGCAGGTCCTGATGAAATCGGACGGCTTGCCGACCTACCATCTGGCCAATGTCGTCGACGACCATTTGATGGGCATCACCCATGTGATGCGCGGCGAAGAATGGATATCGTCGGCGCCCAAGCATCTGCTGCTCTTTCAATATTTTGGTTGGGAACCGCCGGTGCTGACGCACCTTCCCCTATTGCGCAATGCCGACAAGTCGAAACTGTCGAAGCGCAAGAACCCGACGTCGATCCTGTTTTACCAGCGCGCCGGTTATTTGCCGCAGGCGATGCAGAATTTTCTTGGCCTGTTCATCAAGAGCGCGAGCGAAGAGGACGAAAAAACCAGTCTGCACGAACTGATCGACGGTTTCGATGTCCACAATATCTCGCTTGGCGGGCCAGTGTTCGACACGTCCAAGCTGGACTGGCTCAATGGCCGCTATCTGCGCGAAGAACTGGATGTGGGCCAGTTTCTCGACGCGGTGAAGGCGTGGGCACTGAACGACGCCTATCTGACGCCGATTGCCGAAATGGCGCAGGCGCGGATCACCAAATTATCGGATCTGGGAAGCCTGACGGGCATGTTCTTCATGAACCGTATCGACGGCCTGACCGCCGACGCCTTGCGCGATGGCGTGAAGATTGACCAAGATCAGCAGCGCGCGGCCTATACGCTGGCGCTGCAGCAGTTTGACGGCCTGATCGAATGGAACAAGGAAGGCGTCGAAGCCACCTTGCGCCGCACCGCCGAAGTGCTGGAAACCAAGCTGAAGGATGTGATCCGGCCAATGTATATCGCCATCACCGGCCAACCGCAGGGCGTGCCGCTGTTCGATGCCATCGTCCATCTGGGCCGCGACATCATCCGCGAACGCCTGCGCCACGCGATGGAACTTTTGGGTCCGGCGAGCAAGAAAGAGGTCGAGGCCTGGGCTGAGTTGCTTCTGAAGTCAGCGTCGGAATGATGTAAAAGAGTTGGGAGAAGGGGAGAGCCGGTTTTGTGAAGACAGATCTTGCAAACATTGAGGCGTTGATTCAGTTGACCTTCAACCTGGGTTTGGAAATTCATAGGGATGTCGGGCCGGGTTTGATTGAATCCGTCTATGAAAGTTGTGCAATGTTCAAAGACGGCATGCAGCGTATCGGAAACGACCGGCATTGATGACCCATATCACGCCCTCCCCTTCTCCCGTCTCTTTTACAAGATTTAGCCGAGCTATATCCCATGCCTGACATCCATCTCCATGAAAGCTGGAAAGCGCCGCTTTTGCCCGAATTTTCTTCGGACTATATGGCGGCGCTCCGGCAGTTTCTCGTCGCCGAAAAGGCAGCGGGCAAGACCATCTACCCCGAACGCAGCGAATGTTTCCGCGCGCTGGACCTCACCCCGCTCGACAAGGTGCGGGTGGTCATCCTTGGGCAGGATCCCTATCATGGCCCGGATCAGGCGCATGGCCTGTGTTTCAGTGTGAAGCCCGGTGTCCGCACGCCGCCCAGCCTGTTGAACATCTATAAGGAACTGGAAAGCGATCTGGGCCTGCCCCGGCCAGAGCACGGCTTTCTGGAACATTGGGCGCAGCAGGGTGTGTTGCTGCTGAACAGTGTCCTGACCGTCGAAATGGCAAAGGCCGCATCGCACAGCCAAAAGGGGTGGGAGCGTTTTACCGACGCGGTCATCCGGTTGGTCAATGCCAAGCCCGACCCGGTCGTGTTCCTCCTGTGGGGCAGCTATGCGCAGAAAAAAGCGGCCTTTGTCGACAGTTCGCTGCATCTTGTTCTAAAGGCCGCGCATCCTTCGCCTTTGTCGGCCTATAACGGCTTTCTGGGGTGCCGCCATTTTTCGCAAACCAATGCCTTTTTGGAAAAGCACGGACACCCCCCCATAGACTGGAGCCTGCCTGATGTCCTTTGATGACCAGCCGCACCGGCGGTTCAACCCGCTGAACGGGCAATGGGTGCTCGTCTCCCCGCACCGCGCCAAACGGCCCTGGCAAGGGCAGCAGGATGAGCCAGACAATAGCGTGCGCCCTGCCTATGACGCCGGATGCTATCTGTGCCCCGGCAATGAACGTGTCGGCGGCGTCGCCAATCCGGACTATGCCGATGTGTTTGTGTTCGACAATGACTTTGCGGCGCTGATGCCGGGTGAGGATGCGGCGGTCGATGGCGGAAGTTCGCTGTTTCAGGCGGCGCCCGCCAACGGGACTTGTCGTGTCATCTGCTTCTCGCCCGATCATGGCAAAAGCCTGCCGGAGCTGGACGTGACCGCGATCCGCCGCGTCGTGGACGTCTGGGCCGCGCAAGAGGAGGAACTGGCGAAAACGCATGCCTATGTGCAGATTTTCGAAAATAAGGGCGCGATGATGGGCTGCTCAAGCCCGCATCCCCATGGCCAGGTCTGGGCGACCAATTATGTTCCTGCCGAGCCGAATCAGGAAAATAATACGCAAAAACAGTGGTTTAGTCAGCACGGGGCATCGATGCTGCTGGCCTACGCCGAGGCCGAACGCGCCGACGGCAGCCGCACCGTCGCCGCCAACGCCCATTGGCTGGCGGTCGTCCCCTACTGGGCAAGCTGGCCCTACGAGGTCCTCCTCCTCCCCCTTTTTGCCGCTCCAAGCTTCAGCCGAGTCAACAACGAACAACGCGATGCCCTTGCCGACATCCTGAAAGCCATCACCACAGCCTATGACAATCTGTTCCAGACCAGCTTCCCCTATTCCATGGGCTGGCATGGTGCCCCGTCGGCGGAACGGTATGCAGCCCATTGGCAACTGCACGCCCATTTCTACCCGCCGCTTCTCCGCTCGGCCAGCGTCCGCAAATTCATGGTCGGCTATGAAATGCTCGCCGAAGCGCAACGCGATCTGACCCCCGAAACGGCAGCAGCGCATCTGCGCGCCCAAAGCCTTGTCCATTACCGGAGCGTAGCATGACCCCCGCCGACACCGCCCTGCGCCAACGCGTAACCTCTGCCTTCGAAACGCAATTTAGCACACAACCCGCTTATATTGTGCGCGCTCCGGGCAGGGTCAATCTGATCGGGGAGCATACCGATTATAATGACGGCTTCGTCCTGCCCTGCGCCATTGGCCCGTCGACTATGGTCGCCGCCAGCGCCCGCACCGACGCAACTGTGAATGTCGTTGCCGCTGATTTCGGCAATGCGACCGACAGTTTTACGCTGGATCAAATCGCCTCCGCTGAACAAGGCTGGGCCAATTATGTTCGCGGCATGGTTGACGCCCTGAAAAAGGCCGGTTTTACGCTGTCCGGCGCCGACCTTGCCATAGCCGGCAATTTGCCCAAAGGCGCTGGCCTGTCATCCTCGGCGTCGCTGGAGGTCGCAGTGGGGCAGGCCATGCTTGCGCTGACCGGTACGTCGGTCGACCGCACCCGTCTTGCCCAGATTGCCCAAGCAGCGGAGTGTGATTTTGTCGGCACCCAATGCGGTATCATGGACCAGCTGATATCGGCACAGGGCAAGGCCGGGAATGCGGTATTGATCGACTGCCGATCACTCGCCCTGACGGATGCACCCATTCCCGACAATATGGCGATAATGATCGTCCATTCCGGCGTTACCCGCGGCTTGGTCGAGGGGCATTATAATGAGCGCCGCCGTCAATGCGAAGCAGCTGCAAAGGCAATGGGAGTAGTAGCCTTGCGTGATGCCGACATAAATCTGCTGAACGCGACACCGCTGGACCCAGTTACCCGCGCACGCGCCCGTCACGTGATTGGCGAGAACCAGCGAACACTTGATGCAACCGTGGCACTCGCCAACGGCGACCTTGTGACACTTGGCGTTTTAATGGCCCAAAGCCATGCGTCGATGCGCGACGATTTTGAAATCACTGTCCCTGCTATCGACCAGCTTGTCGCAATATTGCAAACAGCAATAGGGCCAAAAGGTGGCGCCCGGATGACCGGCGGAGGCTTTGGGGGTGCATGCGTCGCGATGCTGGAAACTGACCAGGTTAATCATGTGCGCGCTGCCGTAGAACAGGGATATCGAACACCCGATGGCAACCCCGCGCTCATACTCATCGAACGCCCCGGCCCCGGTGTTGCAATTTTACGTTAAATAATGCGTCATGCGCCCCGCTTTGGATTGACATCGGCAATCGAAAGCCGCTAAGCGCGCCGCCTACCCCGTGCCCAGATGGCGGAATTGGTAGACGCACCAGCTTCAGGTGCTGGCGCTGGTAACGGCGTGGAGGTTCGAGTCCTCTTCTGGGCACCATATTGCGGACGTTGGGCCGCTTGATGCGAATCGCGTAAATTCAGAATATGGCCGGGAAAGCTATGGTGCCGCCTATAGGATTCGAACCTACGACCCCCGCATTACGAATGCGATGCTCTACCAACTGAGCTAAGGCGGCTATGGCTTTTGGCCACGGCGGTTCGCATAAACATCTGTTGCCATGATTTCAAGCGTCCTTTGCCAACACAAAAAACCCCGGTGGCGAACCACCGGGGTAGGTTTTTGCTAGGTACGTCCCGAAGGCGTTATTAACGCAGCAGGTTCAATACGCCCTGCTGGCTTTGGTTGGCCTGTGCCAACATTGCAGTCGAGGCCTGGCTCAGGATCTGTGCCGACGCAAGCTTGGTCGATTCAGCCGAGAAGTCAGCGTCCTGAATACGCGATTTCGATTCCGTCAAATTGGTGGCGGTCGATGTCAGATTGTTGACAGTCGCGTCGAGGCGGTTCTGGACGGCACCGATTTCGGCACGTTGTGTTGCAACGGTGTCGATGGCGGTGTCGAGCAGGTTCAGTGCTGTCCCAGCACCGGTAGCAGTCGACAAGTCAACGGCACCGATACCAAGGCCGGCAGCAGTCATGGCAACCAGGTCGATGTCCACGGTTTCGCCGCTTTCAACGCCAGTTTGGATGCTGATGGTTTTAGCAGCGTCGATCAGGACGGTGCCGTTAAAGTCTGTACGCGAAGTGATGTCGCCGATTTGGGCAACCAGAGCGTCAGCTTCAGCGTCGATGGCGGTACGGTCAGATGCAGCGGCCGTGCCGTTGGCAGACTGAACGGCCAATTCACGCATACGAACGAGGATGTTTGAAATCTCGCCCATTGCGCCTTCAGCGGTCTGCGCCAAAGAAATACCGTCATTGGCGTTACGAACGGCTTGGTTCAAACCGCGGACTTTTGCGTCCATACGTGTCGAAATTGCAAGTCCTGCTGCGTCGTCTTTTGCAGCATTGATGCGCTTGCCGCTCGACAAACGCTCCATTGCTTGTCCAAGATCCATATTCGCCATACGCGAAGCATTTTGAGCGCGAAGTGCGCTAATATTTGTGTTGATTACGGTCATGATAAATCCTTTTGCTGTCTCTCAATTGGGGCAGCCCGATTGGATGAGCAGCCTCGCCAAGCAGTAACGGCGGAACCCGGTACAGCTTTAATCCATCATCGTCGGAATATTGGCAGGGGATATCTTTTTTTCGCATATCATACTGTTAATTATAGATTTATATCAATTTGGCACGGCCATTGCTTATAAACCCGCATAGGCAATTCCGCCTTCGGACCAAAGCATATGTCGACCATTGACCAGAGCCGGTTGCTGCAAATGCGTTCAACAATCCTGAGCCAGAACGGGGCGCTGCAACGTGCCGCCGGGCGTGGGGTAGATACCGGCGAGACCGTCGCCCAAGCCCCTTTTGCCAAAACCATGACCGACGCGCTGCAAATGGTGAATTCGCAGCAGAGCAAAGCAAATGAATTGTCCGCGTCATACGAACGTGGCGAAACGCACGATATCGTCTCGGTAATGGTGGAACGCCAAAAAGCTTCGATCGGCTTTGAAGCAACCATGCAGGTCCGTAACAAATTACTGTCCGCATATCGCGACATCATGAATATGCCGGTGTAATCGATGGCCGATAACCAGATACTTTCTGCCGATGCTGTACCTGCGGGCGGTCAAATGACCCGCTTTGCAACGCCTTCCAATTCGGGTGGCTTTGGCGCGTTGCGCGATATTACGAGCCAGCCCGCAGTCCGCAAGGCGCTTCCCGCGCTTGCCTTGACAGCGGCCGTTGGCATTGCGGCAATTTCCTATTTCGCAATGGCCACGCCTGCACAGGCACCCTTGTTTCAAGGTTTGGCGGAAGGCGATAAAGCCGCGGTCGCCGATGCTTTGCAAGCGTCGGGTATCAGTTACAGCCTTGACCCGGGCACGGGCGCGATTTCGGTTGATGCCGGTAAAATCCATGAAGCCAGGATGCTTCTTGCTGGCCAGGGCCTACCCAAAGCACTGCCGTCGGGCGATGCAGTGATCGCGTCTTTGCCGATGGGGTCGAGCCGCGCCGTCGAAGGTGAAACGCTGCGCGGTGCCCGCGAAGCGGACCTCGCCCGCACCATAGAGGCTATCGATGCGGTAAAGACGGCGCGGGTCCATCTCGCCATGCCTGAACCCAGTGTTTTCGTTCGCGAAGCACGCGAACCGGCGGCGTCCGTAATGTTAACATTGCAGCAGGGTCGCAGCCTTTCCGAAGCACAGGTTCGCGCGATCCGCCACCTCGTCGCCTCTTCGGTTCCGGGACTTGCCGCAGACTCCGTTTCAGTAATCGACCAGAGCGGCGCGCTTATATCGTCACCCACCGGCAGCGCAGATCAGGCAATGTTCCAATTGCAAATGCAGATGGAAGAGCGATATCGCCAAGCGGTCGTTACGCTGCTGACACCAATTGTCGGCGCTGAAAATTTCTCGGTCGAAGTCCACGCCGATGTGGATCCAAGCGAAACGCAATCCACCCGCGAAACCTTTCCAAAAGACGATCGTGCCTTGCGAAGTGAAGAAGGTAATAAAAGCACGCAAAGTGCTTCAACGCCGGGTGCAGTGGGCATTCCTGGCGCATTGTCAAACCAGCCTCCCCCCGCAAGTCAATTAACAAATACACCGCCGGGCCAGACCGCCCAGCCCAATGAAGGTGAAAGCCAAAGCGAAGAGACTTACACGCGTAACTTTGATGTGGGCCGGGAAATTGCAGTCACGCATCAACCGCAGGGAACTTTGCGGAGATTATCGGTCGCCGTCGCCTTGCGTGACGTAAAGGGTCAGAAAAAGCCGAGTGCCGCCGACGTAGCCGCGCTGGAGGCTTTGGTTAAAGGCGCAGTTGGCTTTAGCACCGAACGCGGCGATTTGGTGGCGATATCATCGCGGCCTTTTGCCGAACAAGCCGAAGCCGTCGTCAATTTCTGGGACGAACCATGGTTCTTTCCGCTTGTACAGCAGATTGGCGCCGTTCTGGTCGCCATTCTTGCCTTTATATTTATCGGACGGCCGTTGATGAAAGCCGCCAAGGGCAAAATGGCCGCCGCAAAAGAGCAAGCGGAAGTCGAACAAAAATTGATGGCGGCAACCGGCCAGTCCAAAGTTTCAAATCAAGTGACGATTGAAATGATTGAAGCTGCCCCAAGCTATGAAGCGCGGGCCAATCTGGTTCGTTCCTTTATCCGCCAAGACCCCGAGCGAGCGGCGCTTGTCGTGCGCCAGATGATTCAGGAGCGGGCGAATGGATGAAGATCTGTCGCCCGATGAAACCGCCGCATTTGCAACTGCCGCTCCTGGCATCAGCGGCGAATTATCGGCGGCCATATTGATGATGTTGCTGGAAGACGGCGATGCCACCACAATTTTGCAGCATCTGGCACCCGACGAAGTGAAGGCCCTTGGTAAGGGTATGTTCGAAGCATCCAGCGCCAACGAAAATGATGTTGAAAAGGCATTGGAAAGCTTCGTTGCCAGCAACCGTGATCTTTCGGCTTTAGCAGTGGGTGCGCCTGTTCGTATCCGCGACATGATGCACAAAGCCCTCGGCAATGTGCGGGCGGGCAATATTTTGTCCGAAATCGAACCACAATCCAGCGCCCCTTCGCTCGACATTTTACGGTGGATGGATACGGCATCGATATCCGAACTGGTTGCATCCGAGCACCCTCAGGTGGCCGCAGTTATCCTGTCGGTCTTGACCCCTGAAGTTTCGGCGGTCGCAATTGCTTCGCTTGATGAGGCAACACAGACCGACCTGCTGTTCCGGTCGGCAAATTTACGTTCGATTCCAGCCGAAGCTATCGAAGATCTGGAAGCGATTTTGATGAACTACACCAGCGGCAAAGCGCATGCGCCTGATGTCGCGTTGGGCGGCCGCAACGAGGTAGCCCGGATCGTTAAAAACCTTCCAAGAGCCGCAGCCGAAAAATTGCTTCGCTCGCTCCGGAAAAAAGATCGTCTGCTTGCTGATGCGATCGAAGAAGAGATGTTTGTATTTGACGATCTGGCAGCGCTCGATGCCAAGGCACTTGGCACTATTCTTCGCAACGTGGATTCGGACCAGATTGCCTTGGCCGTAAAAGGCGCGAGCGATCTGCTGGGCGAAAAAATGCTCGGCACGCTTTCGGCGCGCGCCGCACAAACAATTCGGGACGATATTGCCGACATGGGCCAGGTCAAACGCGCCGATGTCGAGACCGCTCAAAAGGCAGTCATTGCCGTCGCGCGGCAAATGGCGGCATCGGGCGAAATCTCGATGGGCGGAAAGAGCGAAGATTATGTCTGACGCCCCGAAAAGAATCTCGTTACTCGCGGCAACGTCGCAAGGGTCCGCATTCCGTGCCGGTTCTTTGCCCACCGCGGTGTCGAATGTGAAGCGGGCTCCCGACGAATATGCCCGGGGCCTTGCCGACGGCCAACAAATGGCAGAAGCAGCATTTGAAGCAGAACGCACCGCGATGCAGAGGCTGCTGGCCAACGCACAGGCTTTTCAGTGCGATGCAGGCCCGGAACTTTCGCTGCTTCTGCGTGAAACCGTTGTCCGGTTGGTTGGTCAGATTACTGATGGCGTGACAATCGATGAAGCCCTTTTGAACAAGCAGATCGCGCGCGCGGTCGACATCATTACCGAGGCGGATGAAGCGCGGCACATCTTGTTACATCCCGACGATGCCGCACTGGTCGGCGACACAATCGGAAAGCTGTCTGTCCGCAGCGACCCCAGCCTGCCCCGTGCAATGGTCCGTATCGAATGTTCGCACGGCTGGATCGAGCATGGTGTTGCACTGGGCATGGATCGGTTACGCGAATTGTTGCATTGCGAAGGGATGGCCGCATGACCGCCCGCATCGCCCAAGCCGCGCGGTCGATTTTCGAATCGCTCCATCTGGAGGCTGCGACGCCCCGTCGGGTCGGATCGCTGACGGCGTGCAAAGGCCAATTCCTTGAAGCCGCAGCCTTTCCATATCCGGTGGGCACAGCGGTGCGTATCGCACAAAATGGCGGCGGCTTTGTAACTGGCGAAGTCGTCGGGTTTCGCGGTAACAAAAGCATTATCCAACCCTTTTCGCAGCGGCTGTCGGTCGCAACCGGTGCGCGGGTTTTTCCATGTGGCCGCCATGACCATATTGCGTGTGGCGATGGACTGCTTGGCCGCATTATCGACGCGCAAGGTGCGCCGCTGGATGGTCGGCCTTTAACCGGCTGCCACGAAAGCTGGCCTATCACCGGCGTGGCGTCTAGCCCGCTTGTGCGTGGCCGCATCACCCGCCCCATTGATTGCGGCGTGCGCGCGATCAATGGCCTGTTGACGATCGGCGAAGGCCAGCGCGTTGCAGTCATTGCCGGTTCGGGTGTCGGTAAATCCGTCCTTATGGGACAGATACTGGAAGGCATCGATGCCGATGTTATCGTCACCGGCCTGATCGGCGAGCGTGCACGTGAAGTCAGCGACTTTATCGAGACGAAACTAACGCCACGCATTGCTTCCAAATCGGTGGTTGTCGCCGTTGCTGCCGACCATTCGCCATTGTTGCGTTTACGGGCCGCAATGCGGGCGACCGCCATCGCTGAATATTTCCGCGCGCAAGGTAAAAAGGTTCTGTTGCTTATCGATAGCCTTACACGTGTCGCCCATGCCCAACGTGAAATCGGCTTGGCCCTGGGTGAGCCGCCAACGATGAAAGGATATACCCCTTCTTCGCTGGCGCTTATTCCGCAATTGGTGGAGCGCGCGGGCATTGACAGCCGCACGGGCGGGTCAATCACCGCTATTTATACCGTCCTTGCCGATGGTGGTGACCTGGAAGACCCCATTGTCGACGCGGCCCGTGCGATTGTTGACGGTCATATCGTCCTGTCACGTACATTGGCCGAAAACGGGACTTTTCCGGCCATTGATGTCGCGCGTTCCTTGTCGCGCATCATGCCTGATATTGTCGATGCCGAACATATGGCGGCAGCGGCCCGTTTTCGTCAGCTTTGGTCAACCCATGAACAGAATCGCGATTTGCTTCTCATGGGTGCCTATACTGCGGGGAATGATGCCGTGCTTGATGATGCCATCGCAATGCATGGCGACATGCTGAATTATGTAAGCCAACCGATGCAGAGCTGTATCCCGTTCAACGCATCGCGTGATGCTCTATTACAAGGGTTCGGCGCATGACCCGCAATGTCGAACGCCGCGCCAGAATTGTCCGTATCCGCACCGCCGAAAGCCGGATCGCCCAGATGGAGCTCGCACAGGCAAAGGGTAGCGCGAACCAGATACGGTCTATCGTTGACCGGATTGTTGCCCTGAACAATGAAAATATTGCAACATCGGGCGCGACCGACGGAATGTCGCTTGCTGCCATTTCAGAAACAAGAGCGCGCCTGGATACCGCACTGAAGGCTACGGCGGCACCACTTGAGCATGCAATCCAACGCGTCAACCGCCAGCAAACATACAGCATCTATTCCGAAATGCGGGAACAAGGCGCTCGTCGCTTGCTTGAAAAAGCCGAGCGTGAAAGCGCCCGTCAAGGCGAACTGAAAGCCGCAAATTCGCGCTGCCACCCCCAACAAGAAACGAACGGCGACGAACAATGAACGTGAACATTATCCAAAGCATCATCGCCCCGCAGAGCAAAGCGATGCCGCACACCAGCGGCACTGAAGCCGCAATGGACTTTGTGGCGTTGATCGAAAACGCACCACAAAATGGCGGCGCCAAATCCCCGGCACCCGACGCGCCCGAACTGCTCCCCACGCCTGCAGCCGCCGACGCTAAAGTTGCCACTTCAGCACCCGTTTTAGTGGCTGCGCCAGTCGCAGTAGCGCCAAAAGCCACATCGGAAACGAAAGCCATGCCGATCCCAAAAGACCCATTCCGCAAATTCGATCTGCGTGCAAATGGTGCTGATCAAAAAATCAACTCCACAACCGTAACGCCGTCCATTGCAAAGGCCGATCCCACATCTTCGCCAACTGCGCCATCGGGCAACGCGCCTGTGACAGAACAGGATTTGGGACAGCGATTCGCCGCTGACATTGGCAAGCGCTCCGCTGAGGCAGAACCGGTAAAGGTCAAGCAAGATGGTGAAGCTGCGACAATACCCGTGAAGCCAGATTTGCAGCTTGCCAAAATGGTACCGGACCAACTTGTCCGACCGCCGCTTGAATTGGCAAACATCATCGATGCCGGACATTTTGAAGATGAACCACAGGATCCCGCCGAAACACCGTCGGGCGAACTCACTACGTCCTTTATCCAGGCAAGCGGAACACCTGCGGCTCAACCAATAGTCCAACCGGTAACTTCCGGAAACGCGCAAGCTCCTGCAACCGATTTCGCGCAATCACAAAGCGACCTGCCAAGGGACATAAAAGCCACATTGCCAAGGGCCGACATTGGCCATGAAAAAATCATATTTGCCACCGCTGAGATACCTGCAAAATCGCAAACCGTTGAACAGCCGGTAACGCCGTTTTCTATGCCGGTGCCAGCACCAATGATTGCGGCCCCCTCAACATTGCCTGCGCCGATTTTTGCGACACCTGATGTCTTCTCCTCCCAACAGCTTGATCTTGCCCGAGACACGCAGTGGATTGAACAGCTGGCGCGTGAAATTGTGTCGGTCGCCGGACAGGATGGCAAGTTGCGCTTTGGGTTGGCGCCCGATGGACTGGGCCAATTGGAGGTGATGGTCGAAACCCAACAGGACGGCGTAAATATCCAGTTTCAGGCAAGCACCGAAAATGCTGCAAAAATTATAGCGTTCGAACAGCCCAAATTGCTGGAAGAATTGCGCCAATCAGGCGTTCGGGTTGCCAATAGCGACTTGATGGCTGGCCACCACATGCAAGGTCAGCGCGACCAATCCCGAAACCAAAACCCCGGATGGCAAACCCAAGCCGGTCAACCCCTTCGCAACACTCACTCTTCCAACCAACACACGTCGCATAGCGGACGTTTTGCTTAAGAAAGAACCTGACACATGAGCAAGATCAAAGAAAAAACTGAAGGCAAAGGCGGCAAAAGCAAAAAGATGCTTTTGATCGGCGTAGGCGCGACCCTTTTGACCGCAGGCGGAGCCGCAGGCGGAATGTATCTGTCGGGCGGCGTTACCGGCAAAGAAGCCAAAGAAGATCCACACCGGCCAAAATTGGTGGAACGCAGCGAAGAACCGGCGGAACCCCCGGCTGAGGGCGAAGAGGGAAAAGTCGTGCACAAGGAAGGCACCGTTTCCGTCAAAAATGACAAGGTCAAAGTCGATCCGAAAAAATTTGAAGTGACCTATGTCGCGTTGGAGCAGAGCTTTACAGCGAACCTTGCCGATGGCGCTGGCTTTGTCCAATTGGGTATCAGCCTTGCCACCTATTATGACGGCAAAGTCGTCGCCAATGTCGAACGTCAGGCAGTACCCATTCGGTCCGCCGTGCTGATGGTGCTCTCGCAACAAGACGCTGCGGTTTTGTCGACGCCACAGGGCAAGCAGATGCTGCAGCGCGATTTGACACACGCCATAAATGACGTCCTTCGCCAGAAAGAAGGCTTTGGCGGCATTGATAATGTGTATTTCACAAACCTGGTGATCCAGTGACGGCAGCATCACCCCAAATGGTGCAACTGACCAGGAATGCGAACGATGCGTCCGAGCTTAACCAGCTCGAGCCGCTGGCGCAGCGCATATCCCAGTCAATCCAGAATTTGCTCGGCAGCTTTACCAAGGGCGCGTTCCAGATAACGACCGGAACAGCAAACGGCGCGCGCTACCCCGAATGGCGGATCGCCCAGAACCCGTTTAGCGCGGTCTTTCGATATACCATGCCCAAGCGTGGCGAGGAATTGCTTGTCCATTTGCCCGGATCGCTCGTTTGCCAGATCGTCGATCTCTATTATGGCGGTAGTGGAACGGTGCAGGCCAGAAGCGAGTTTTCGGCAGCCGAAATACGTTTCCTGTCGGGTTTTGGATCTCAGTTGGCGCCTTTGCTCAAATCCCACATCGACCCCGATGAAGACTCGCCAATTGAATATGTCCGTACCGAAACAGACTTGTTACAAATGACGTGGCCAAAATCGCGCGAGGCGATTATCGTGCAATCCTTTTTTGCAGAAGGCGAAGCCATCAAGCCTTCTGCGGTCAGCCTTATCCTGACAACCGAAACTGTGCGCTTTCTAGATAACCGCCGGAGTGTTGAGGAAAATCAAGAGGCCCCGACCGATGCGGCATGGAGCGAACGTGTCCGCTCCGCCACTATGCGCGTTAAATTCCCATCCCGCATTGTACTTACCCACTGCAACGTGTCGTTCGCCAAGATGCTGACACTGGCCCCCGGTGACATTTTACCACTGCTGTTACCCGCACAGATACCGATGATCGTTTCGGGACGTGTTTTCGCGCGCGGATCGCTTGGCGAAGCCAACGGCCGTGCTGCACTTATGATTGAGAAAATTGAAAAGGAAATGGACCAATGAGTGATATGACAGAATCCCCCGATATGCGTTCCATCGCAGGCGGATCGCCCATGGGCGACAATATGGATTTGCTGGCAGGCATATCGTTACGGATTTCGGTAGAGGTAGGGTCGGCATCGCTTACCCTTTCGGAACTGCTTCGCCTGGGCGAAGGAAGCGTGGTCGAACTTGACCGTCAAGCGAACGACTTTCTCGATATTTTCGCAAACGGGACGTTGATCGCCCGCGGTGAAATTGTCGATGTGGATGGTCGCTATGGCATACGCGTTGTCGATGTGGTTGCCGCCGATCGCCGGCTTGCAGGATTGGAGCGCCGGACATGATCGTCGAATATCTCCTCCGCCTTTTTCTTGTTGTTCCCCTGATCGGTGGTCTTGCATGGGGTTCCCTTTGGTTATGGAAACGGCTTCAACTTGGCTTGCCAGTGAAACCGGAAAGCAACCGCCCCGTCCGGGTTATTGATGCCGTAACCTTGGGTACCAACGGCAAGTTGCTCGTTGTCGAATTTAATGGCGACACGCTTTTGCTCGGTGTCTCACGCAACGGGATTAGCCGATTGGCATCGAACTTGCATAACGAGATGCATGCTTAGATACATAACTTTCATCATCATCGGCTTCGCACTCTTCGCGAACGATCCCGCATACGCCACTTCGACAGGAGCAGGCATCGAAAAAGCGCTGCAAACCGTCTCGGGGGACGGTCGGCCGTTGTCTTTATCGCTGCAAATATTGCTTTTCATGGGACTGTTGACGGTTTTGCCGTCGCTGATCCTGATGATGACGAGTTTCACCCGGATCATCATTGTCCTGTCAATTTTGCGACAGGCGTTGGGATTACAACAGACGCCGCCCAATCAGGTATTGGTCGGCCTTGCGCTTTTCCTCAGTATTTTTGTCATGCAGCCCGTCTTTACGACGATCAATACCCAAGCGCTGGAACCTTATGGCCGCGATGAAGTGACATTTGAACAAGCGCTTTCGACTTCGGCCTCGGCCATGCACGGGTTTATGATCAAACAGACGCGCAAATCGGATCTTGCTCTGTTCAGTGGCATTGCCAAAGCGGGAAAATTCGCAAAGCCGGCCGATGTTCCGTTTTCGATCCTGTTACCCGCTTTTGTCACAAGCGAATTGAAAACGGCGTTCCAGATAGGCTTCATGATATTCCTGCCCTTTTTGATCATCGACTTGATTGTGGCGTCCGCATTGATGTCACTGGGTATGGTGATGCTCTCGCCCACTATCATCTCAATGCCGTTCAAGCTTTTGCTCTTCGTGCTGGTCGATGGATGGGCGCTGACGATGGGGTCACTTGCAAGTTCCTTTGTGAGCTAATGTGATGGATCAGGACTATTTCATCGGTGTCGCGCAACAGGCGCTCTGGATACTGGCTCTCGGTTCGGCTCCGATTCTGATTCCGGCGTTGATCGCGGGCGTCGTGTTGGGAATGGTGCAGGCAGCTACATCTATCAATGAACAGACATTGAGCTTTGTTCCCAAATTGATCGTGGTTTCCATTGCCCTGGCGATATTCGGCTCGAGTATCATGATATTGCTAGCCGATTTCACCAGAGATATTTTTGCCCAGATTCCCTTGCTGGTCCGATGATCCCGGCGGGTCTCGAAAATGTTGAACAACAGCTTCTGATATGGATGCTGGCGATGATACGTCCGGGGGCAGCGTTTCTGGCGGCGCCCATGTTCGGGGCGGGGGCGGTGCCGGTTCAGCTGCGGCTCGTACTAGCACTGGCCGTCGGAATTCCATCTGCTTCAGCGGTGAATATGGCGCTACCTGCCGCCGGAATCGTCTCGATTCCCGGATTTTTAATGATCGTTTCAGAAGTGATTACCGGTCTGGCGCTTGGCTTTGTTATACAGATTGCCTTTGCCGCCGCGCTGGTTGCAGGTGAAGCCATAAGCAATGCGATGGGCTTGGGTTTCGCATCTATGGCGGATCCTGCCAGCGGTCAGGCAAGCCCTGCGGTAGGTCAGTTTTTGTCTATGCTTGCGATGTTTCTGTTTCTGGCGGCTGATGGCCATCTCGCACTTGTTGCGATTATTGCCGAGAGTTATCAGGCCTTGCCCCCCGGTCAATCTTGGATCTCTTATTCTGCGATCGGCGGGATAGCCAAATTTGGCGGACTCGCATTTTCGGCCGGTTTAAGCATCGCCCTGCCCGTCGGGTTTGCACTGATACTCGTCCAGATAATAATGGCGATGATTGCCCGGTCGGCGCCTACACTCAATTTGTTTGCCGTCGGTATGCCTGCCGCGCTGCTTGCTGGGGTTATCCTGCTTGGAATGGCAACCCCGGTCATGGCGGACACCATTAGTTATACGATCCGAATGGCGCTCGATCAGGCCCAATTGCTGGGAGGCGGCGGTGGCTGATACACCAGAAAAGGACCAACAGACCGAGGCGCCCACCCAAAAACGCAAAGACGATGCGGTAAAAGAAGGTGATGTTCTCGCGTCCAAAGAGCTCGCGACGGCTGTTATGATGGCGGCGGGCGCTGCTTGGCTGGTCGGGCTTGGCGGATGGTTTTTCTCGGCCAGTAAAGACCTTTTGAAAAGCGGTCTCTCTCTCGATTTGACCGACCCGGATCGCTTTGAACCTCTCGATGCACTGGCCGGGCCGCTTGGTAACATTGCGATCCCTTTTCTGGGGCTTCTGTTGCTCAGCATCGTAGCCGCACTGGCGGCGCCCGCAATGCTAGGATCGCTCGGAATGCGGGGCAAAGCGCTCGCTTTCAAGGGAAGCCGGATCAACCCGTTAGCTGGATTGAAACGCATTTTCGGGATGCAAGGGATCATCGAACTCTTCAAAGCCACAGCGAAAGTCGCCGCCCTCGGTTATGCAGGCTATTGGGTGATGGCCAGCGACATAGCCAATATGCCGGGCCTTGCTGCAACCCATCCGGCCGCTGCCGTTGAAATGCTGGGCGATAAGCTGGTCCTTACGATTATTGTATTGACCGTGGGACTAGCCCTGATTGCCGGAATCGACGTTCCTGTCCAATGGCTGCGGCGCAACCAAAAGCTGCGCATGTCAAAACAACAGCTGAAAGAAGAAATGCGCCAAAGCGACGGCGCGCCGGAACTCAAACAAGCCCAACGTGCCCGTCAGCAGGAAATGGCGATGTCCTCGGCGCGCAAGGGCATGGCCGAAGCCAGCGTTGTCCTCACAAACCCGACGCATTTTGCAGTCGCTCTACGTTATCGCCCCGGACTTGATATTGCGCCAATCGTTGTCGCCCGCGGTCGCGGCGAAGTTGCACAGGCGATCAAGGCCCTGGCAAAGGAAAATCGGGTGCCGACATTGGAATATCCGCAACTGACCCGCGCAATTTACTTCACGACGCGCACGGGCAAAGTGGTTTCTGAAGACCTGTTTGTCGCCGTAGCTGCCATTTTGGCGTTTGTATTCCGTCTGGAAAGTTCGTTGGCCAATGATCTGGTCCGACCCGTGGTCGAAGTGCCGCCATCGAAACGTTTTGATGCCGATGGACGACCAATGGCCTAAATTTGATTGACGACCAGCCGTATTGGACTGCGAAGGATATCGCTCATGTTGAATAACATCGCAAACAACCTCGGCTTTGGATCCGGCATTGACACAGCAGCATTGGTCAGTGACCTGGCTGCAGCGTCCCGCACACCCAAGGTGCAGCGGTTCGATGCGCTGTCACGCGCCGCGCAGGCCAAAGTCAGTGCCTTGGCACAGGCGCGAAGTGATCTCGACAGTTTCGCCGATTCACTTGCCGAGCTCTCTGCTGGCGGCACGTTGCGTAGCCAGCCGGTCACCTCCGACGACACCGCAATCGCCGTGACAGCGAATGCCGGCACTTTATTGGGCGCTTACGCCGGTGAGATGGTCGTCAGCAGCCTTGCGCGGGCGCAGACGAATTACACAGGTTACATAACGTCCGCGACAGATCCTGTCGGTCAGGGCGGGATGACCTTGACGGTTGGCACAACCACCTTTGCCGTAACCGTGGACGCAACAAATGACAGCCTGAACGGGCTGGCCAATGCCATCAACGCTACAGGAAGCGGCGTCCGCGCCAGTGTCATCAATGATGCAGGCAGCTTTCGTCTGGTCCTAAAGGGCGAAAGCGGCGCAGCCAAGGCATTTACCTTGGCTGCAGATGCCGGTGCCGCCCCGGGCCTTGCGCAATTTGCCACAACTGCGATGACCGAAGGCCAATCGGCAAGTGATGCCAGCTTTACGGTCGATGGCGTGGCTTATAGTCGGGCAACCAACAACTTCAACGATGTCGTTCCCGGGCTAACTATAACCTTGAAAAAGGCAGATCCTCTGGCAACTATTACGATCGGTGCAACACGACCAACCGATGTTTTGAAACAGACATTAAATGATTTCGTGTCGGTGTTTAACACCCTGAAACGAGACACGGCGGCGGCTCGTTTGGCAAATAACGGTAACCCGGCTTTGCGCGCATTCGAACGGCAATTGAGCGCATTTATTTCCCAGCCACTGACGACCGACGCCAACATCCAGTCGCTGTCAGACGTCGGCATTTCGACCAACAGGGACGGAACAATCTCGATAAATAGCGCGAAACTGGAGACGGCCTTGCGCGACTTTCCCGATGCTGTCGAAGCGATTTTCAACCCTACACGCGACGGTGTCCGAACCGAAGTCACTGACCCCGGCATAACATTTGCCCTTGACGCGTTGCGTGACGCCGCAGTTGCGACGACAGGCCCCCTCGAACAGGTTCGCGCCGCGTTGCAGCGGGAAACCGAAAACATCGCCAAAAATCGCGAGAGAATGGAAACGCGCGAAGACGCCTATAGGACACGGCTGGAACGGCAATATGCGGGCATGGACGCCCGTATTGCGGCATTAAGGGCGACACAAAGCTATCTGGAACAGCAGATCACGCTCTGGAATAACAGCGATAGCTAATGATGATGCAACCTCGCACCCACCCGGCCATCGCAAGCCAGCATTACCGTATGCTCGAACTGAAAAGCCGCGTCGAAAGCGCGAGCCCGCATGGATTGGTGGGCTTGTTGTACGAAGAGTTAATCCGGTCACTGGATCTGGCTCTTTTCTCGGCGCGGAAGGGACACGATCTATCGGGCAACAGCCATGTTGCAAAAGCCAGCTCGATCCTTGTTGCCCTTGAAGGAAGCATTGATTTTGATGCAGGCGGCGAACTTGCCGCAACTTTGGCGCGGGTCTACGGCGCATGTCGAAAGGGGCTTAATGAAGCCACCAAAAACAAAGACGAGCAGAAATTATCCGAAGTCCGCGATGCGATAGGCGATATTTTCTACGCTTGGCAGGCATTGCAGCCCGGCTAAAGCACCCAACCAACGGTAATTTGTGCAGCGGCCTGCGGGACATCCAGACGAGCCTCGCTGAAATCGACTTTCGCGCCTGGTGCCAATTCGCGGACACGTGCCTTCATTTTCCAACTATACACCGGGCGTCCGCCTGCATCTTTCAATGTCACAAGCATTTCGGGCACGCGTTGCGCGCGACTGGTCGGATTGACGATGCTACCGCTCGCAATAAAAAACAGTGTGCCGTCCTCGCGCTCGTTCTTTTCCAAATTTTCATTTAGAATAATCTTCAAATCGGGTTCCACGCCCGCCAAGCCCATATCCATCCCGATATTCGGAACGCCATAATACCAGACACCGCCGCCAATAGCGGTAACAACCAGCGCGAAGGCAATCGCCGCCATTGTCCAAAGCTTCGCCGGATTGCGCCGCGGCCGAAACGGCGGTTCATGGGCAAAAAGGCTCGGCTGTACCGAAGATTCAAAATAAGAAGTTTCGGCCGAAGCAAGGTCTTCGGATACGGCCGCAGCAGATTCCGAAGCGACTGGCACATCCCCATCACCTTTGGAGAAGCCGGGAAATGATGACGGTTCGGCAGAGCTAATAATAGATTCGAACGGTTTAGGAGACGGAATTGGGTCAACTAAGGGTTCAGGCGCGTTGGAAGAGGTGGGAGCAATTGCTGGGGTGATCGCCTGCGGCGCAGGCGGGATTGGCGGCATGACGCCATCCTGAAACCAACTATGCTTGCAATTTGCGCAACGAACCTGACGGCCATCCATGCCAATGGCAGTGTCCGGAACGACATATCGGGTGCGACAGGAAGGACAAACAAGCAGCATTGCCGCCCCATAAACATGAGCCGCCCGCTACTTGCAACCCTGCTGTCATAAAATACTGTGGACGATGTTGTTGAATTATCAGGCCGTGAACCCATCAATATCGTCGTCGAAGCGTCAAAATGGCGAAGTTATCGGACCACTGTCGGGTTAATCTTGTCAACGAAGCAATGGACAAAATCGATCAAATCCGTAGGACAGTTTTATGGCTTTGAACCAAATGCATATGACCGATGATCGCTCGTGGACTTTCGGCTGCCTCGCTGACGTGAATGCGATCTGATGCAAAGCGTCGTCGAATTTGATAATGTCGGACTGAGATATGGGACTGGCGCGGAAACGCTGACCGATTTAAGCTTTACTTTATATCCAGGCAGTTTTTACTTTCTAACCGGAGCATCGGGCGCGGGGAAAACTTCGCTGCTGAAATTATTATATCTGGCCCATAGGCCGAGCCGGGGCGCGATACGGATGTTCGGGCACGATGCAATTACATTGCCGCGGGACCGCTTGCCGGGCTTTCGCCGCAGAATCGGAGTAGTTTTTCAGGATTTCCGCCTCGTCCAACATTTGTCGACATTCGACAATATTGCGCTTCCGCTGCGGATCGCCGGCATTCAGGAGAAGGATCTGCAAAACCCCGTTACCGAAATGCTAGACTGGATAGGGCTGACTGAGCGCGCTGATGCGCGTCCAGCTACTTTGTCAGGCGGCGAGCAACAGCGCGTTGCAATCGCGCGCGCCGTTATTGGCCGGCCGGAAATGCTGGTTGCCGACGAACCGACAGGCAATGTCGATCCCGAAATGGCGCGCCGGTTATTACAGCTGTTTGAGGCGCTAAACAGGCTGGGAACGACGGTGATCGTGGCAACACATGACATCCATTTGTTACAAGAAATCGAAGGCGCGCAAATGATGCGGCTCGACAAGGGTCGCCTGTCTGATCCGACCGGCTCTCTGCGACACCCCCCGCGTCCGCTGGTTTTGAAAAACTAGGCAACGTCATGCTGCTTGATTTCGCCCTGCCCGCACATGACCGCAAACTGATACCGGAAGGCCGCCTTTCGGGGCAAACGCCCTGGGTTATTGCAATCATGCTTTTCCTCACTTTGCTCGTCGCGGCAATCGGACTTAGTTTGTTCGATGCAGTTCAAAAAGGCGGCGAAGACCTTGCACAGCAGGCCACCTTGCAAATCATTGAACCCGACCCGGTGGTTCGCGCCACACAGAAGGTAGAAGTCAGCAGGATGTTACGGGAAGTTGCGGGCATTGCAGAGGTTAATCCGGTTCCGGATGGCGAAGTCCGCAACCTTTTGAAGCCGTGGCTTGGAAATGATGTGATAGACACCGATATCCCTGTACCGGCTTTAATTGATATCCGTTTCAAGACAGCGCCTGACGCGTCGACCCTGAAAACATTGAAGCAGCGGGTACAAACAAAAGCGCCAAAGATCCGGCTGGATTCACATAGCAGCTGGATGGCGCCATTCTTCCAGTTGATGGCATCGCTGATCTATTTGGCAATCGCCATTTTCCTATTGTTGCTAATTGCAACGTCGGCTGTCGTCATACTGACCGTTCGCAGCACGCTCAATACGCATCGCGCGACAATCGAGATCATGCACATGATGGGCGGAACAGACTTGCAAGCGGCCCGCCTGTTTCAACGCCGTGTTGCTCTTGATGCGTTGCTCGGCGGCGTGGTCGGATTTGGCGCAGCGGCGGCGGTTGTTCTAACTCTTGGCGGACGGATTGCAGCCGTGGAACCAGGTTTGCTTGCAGGAGCATCTTTGCCCGTCTATGGATGGGCAGCCTTGGCGATTATTCCCCTTGTCGTCACCGGTCTCGCTATGCTTATGGCCCGGTGGACAGTGGTGTCTGCACTCAAGAAGATGTTATGATTAGACGGTTGTTATCCTTTGTGTTGCTCGCATGGGTATTGGGCTTTGCCTGGTTTGCAATGTTGCTTCCGCAGCCGGCGGTTATTTCAAAAACGGATGCTATCGTGGTCCTGACCGGCGGGCCGAACAGGATCGACAGGGGTATTGAAATCCTGAAAGCGGGGAAATCGGACAAGATGCTGATTTCAGGGGTTGATCGCGATGTGAAGCCGCGTGAACTCGCGGCGCAATATGCCGGATCATCGCGCTATTTCACATGCTGTATTGATTTGGGATTCCAATCTGTCGACACCCGCTCCAACGCCCTGGAAACAGCCCGATGGGCAAAGCGGAACAAGGTCAAATCATTACGACTCGTGACACATGACTGGCATATGCGCCGTGCAAGATTTGAACTGGACCGGGCTTTGGCGGACGACATTATCGTGACAAATGATGCCGTGGCATCACAACCGTCGCTGAACGCACTGTTCAAGGAATATAACAAATATTGGTTGCGTGCGGTCGCTTCTCTTTTGGGCATTTAAAGTGATTTGCGCAGTCCGGACAGCTTTGTTCACCGTCATCTTCTTTGGCGGCTCCATCTTTCATGCCGTGATTGCGTTCATTGGCAGTTTTACGTCGCCCGCGTTAATGCACTGGGCCGTTGGCGGTTGGGCAAGATACCAGTATTTCTGTGCCAAATGGATATTGGGCATCGATGTAAGGATCATTGGTAATATGACGGACAGGCCTGTCCTATACGCCATAAAGCATGAAAGCATGTACGAAACCATCGATATGCCGCGCGTCTTTCGTCGACCGTCTGTCGTGGCCAAACGGCAATTATTCGATATTCCTTTCTGGGGTAAGGCGGCCCTTGCCTATGGCATGATCCCCGTTGATCGCGATGGCGGTGCGTCGGCGTTGCGCGATATGCTTGCGCGGTCGAAAGCATTATTGGCCGACGGTCGGCCCATCATTATTTTTCCGGAAGGAACGCGAGTATTGCACGGCGAATGTCCAGCATTGCAATCGGGTTTTGCCGGACTGTACAAAATGATGAACGTCCCCGTGGTCCCTGTAGCTGTGGATAGCGGCAGGCTCATGCCACGAAATCACTGGCTACGACGCCCCGGCATCATAACTTACAAGGTTGGTGCAGAAATACCGGCAGGTCTGCCCCGCAATGAGGTCGAGGCCCGGGTTCATGCCGCAATGAACGCCCTCAACAACTGATTTGAGAATTAGCTGCGTCGATTCAGTGCTTGCGTCCGAAATCAGGCGCATCATCATCCTGCCCCTGCTCGACAATTGAACGCCGGATGTCGCGGGTACGCGTAAACAGCGCCTCCAGCTCGTCGCCCTTGTCATACCGGATGGCCCGTTGCAGTGCGGACAGGTCTTCGGAAAATCTTTGAAGCATTTCCAGAACCGCGTCCTTGTTTGACAGAAACACGTCGCGCCACATGACAGGGTCGCTTGCGGCGATGCGGGTAAAGTCGCGGAAACCACCGGCGGAATATTTAATGACTTCGCTTTGCGTCACACCCTGAAGATCGTCCGCCGTGCCGACAATAGTATAAGCAATCAAGTGCGGAAGGTGGCTTGTGATGGCAAGAACCATATCATGATGCCGCGCATCCATGGTCTCGATTTCTGCGCCAAGCCTATGCCAAAATGTCCGCAGCGCCTCCACAGAGGCTTCAGGGGCACCGTCGGGTGGCGTCAAAATGCACCAGCGTCCTTTGAAAAGGGTAGCAAAACCTGCGTCCGGCCCGCTTTTTTCGGTCCCGGCAACCGGATGCGCCGGAATGATTGTTGCGCCCGGCAAAACGGCCCCTAACGCTTCGGCAACGCTCTGCTTGCATGAACCGACATCACTGACGACTGCTCCGGTCGGGAGATCGGCGGCGAATTCTTCGGCTACAGCGCCCATGGCACCTACAGGAACGCATAAAATGACCAGATCGGCGTCGATAACTGCGGTGCCTGCTGTATCCGTCACATCATCGCAAATGCCCAACGCAACGGCCCGGGCACGCACATTTACGTCGGCATCATAACCTGTAATCCGCACATCTGGCATATTCGCACGTACCGCCCTTGCGACGGACGAACCGATAAGGCCAAGACCAATGATCGTCAGACGGGCAAAAGGTAGCATCAGCTATGCGATTCCAAAATCGCCCGCAATGCATCGACCACGCCGCGATTTTCAGCCTCGGTGCCAATGGTAATCCGCAAGCCATTGCCCAGTCCCTGCCCCGGCAACCAACGGACAATATAGCCGGCATCCATCAGCCCTTTATACACCGTTTCCGCGCTGACACTTCCTTCGAACATCACCATCAGGAAGTTAGCCCAGGACGGCACCGCTTTCAGGCCGTGGTTCGATAAAGCGGCAATTTCGCCCGCCATCCATTCGCGTCCTTTGAGGTTATAGTCGCGGCTTTTGGCAACAAATTCAGTGTCTGCGAGCGCGGCAATCGCTGCTGCTTGCCCGGCTGCGGTTACATTGAACGGAGCACGGATGCGATTCATCGTTTCGATCACATGCGGTTGACCATATGCCCACCCAATCCGCTCGGCCGCCAGCCCGTAAATTTTCGAAAAAGTACGGGTAATCAGGACATTGCCATGCTGACGCGCGAGATCGAACGATGCCGGACCGTCACTGTCCAGATATTCCCCATATGCCTGATCAAGCACCAACAAACAGTGCGCCGGCAATCCGGCGTGCAGGCGGGCGATGTCGTCATCGCTCGCATATGTTCCTGTCGGATTGTTGGGATTGGCAACAAATACCACCCGGGTTTTATCATTCACCAACGCCAAAAGGGCGTCCACGTCCGTCCCATAATCCTTGTCCGGGGCGACAATGACGGTCGCGGCGCATTTGCGCGCGGCAATATCATAAACAGAAAAGCCGTAACGGACATAGATTATCTCATCGCCTGCCCCTGCATATCCCATCGCCGCCAGATTCAGCAATTCATCAGAGCCGGTCCCGCAGACAATCTGGTCGCTTTCCAGGCCATAATGTTTTCCAAGGGCCTCGCGCAATGCCGTGCTGGCAGGGTCGGGGTAACGGGCCAGACTTGTGCGTGCATCAACTAACGCCGCGATGGCATCAGGACTGCATCCCAACGGATTTTCATTGGCAGACAATTTAATGAGCGGACGGCCATCTTCTGACTTGGCTTTACCAGGGGTGTAGGCGTGAATTGCATTGATCCACGGTTTGGCTTCGGGTTGGTTCATGCGCGACGCCATAGACTGGAGACGAAATGCAATCAACCAGCGGGAGCCAAAAGGAGCGGATCTGACGCGAACTCGGCGATCAAATGATCCAGAAATGGCCCATTATCGGCCGCAGTTAAACAAATCGCATGTCATGCCGTTAACCATATATGTCTGGAACCCGTCTTCAATTCAATGACGTTCAGGCACTTTATGTTTGACGGAGTGATATGATGCAAATCGCTGTGACAGAAAATACCGTTGCCGAACTGGTCGAAAGACGATCCAGCGAGCGTCACGTCGCCGTTATGCTTATCGCTAAATTTTCGTCAGGGGCGGTACAATCGATCTGCCGGATTCGAAATATTTCGTCGATGGGCGCGCGTGTCGAAACCAATGTGGCCCTGCAGATCGGCCAGCGCATGGCACTCGAACTCAGATCGGATTTGCAAATGTCGGGTCGCATAATGTGGGTAAAGGATGGCAACGCTGGCGTTCAATTTGATACCGCCATTGATGTTGCCAAATTCCTGTCGCGCTCCGAAAGCAAAATCGACCGGATCAAGGCTCGGGCACCGCGTTACCAGTGTTTCGCGAATATCGTCATCGTGACCGATGGCGGCTGTTTTTCCTGTAACATGGCCGACATCGGACTGTCAGGCGCCGGGTTGGTGGATATCCCGGCTCGTGCAAAATTGCGTTCCGGTCACATATTGAAGATTATAGCCGACGGAATTTCGGCGCATCACGCCACCATCGCGTGGGTGGATGGCAACCGGGCCGGAATCAAATTCCGGCATCCCCTGCGATATACCGACTTACAAGAGTGGCTGCTCGATTTTGCGAGTCCGATACCAAAGATGGATCATCCTATATCGATGGCCCGTCATACGCATTGATTTGCGCACGCCTTTTACCGGGCGGCTTTGCAAGAACTATTTTACTTTAGCCTTCGCCTTCTTCGCAGGCTTCGCCGCCTTCTCCACCTTCACCTCGCTGAAATCCGCGTCGCGTAAGGCTTCGAATGAGCGTTGCAGCGCGGCGGCGTAGGCCGACGGGTCGGGCATAATCGCGCGGTCGCTGGTGAAGGAAATGGCGATTTCCGGGCCATAGCTGTAGATCGTGTTGATCAGGCCCATGCCGTCGAACACCGGCCCCAGACCCATCATCCGCACCAGCTTTGCGCCTGCAAAATAGAGCGGGACTCGCGGGCCGGGGACGTTGGTCGCGACGCAGTTGAACGCGGGCGAGTGCAGGTTCGATATGCCGAGCCTTGTATACAGCCGCGCGCCCAGTCCGGCGAGCGCGGCGGGCATGAACTGGCTGTAATCGGTCAGCGTCCGCGCGCCGACGGCGTTGGTCATCGCCTTGCTGTTCTTCACTTCCTTATGGATATAGCGCAGCCTTTCCGCCGGGTCGGCGATATGCGTGCCGAGCTGCACCATCATCGCGGAGACGAGGTTGCCCAGCGATTCCTTCTCGCCGTCTGCCCGCACCGAAATGGGGGCCATCGCGGTCAGGCTGGGCTTGGGCAGGGCGTCGTGGCCCATCAGATATTCGCGCAAGGCCCCTCCGATGATGGCGAGGATCACGTCGTTGACGGTCGCGCCCTCGATCCGGTCCTTGATCGCGCGGATATCGGCGAGCGAATAGACCACGCCGTCGAACACCCGGTGCGGGCCGACCTTGCCGTTGAAGATGGTCTGCGGCGCCATGCGCGTGGATTTCAGCGAGACGTCACCGCCCGCAATTTCCTTGGTCAGCCGCGCAATGCCGGGCACGGTGTTGGCGACCGTCTTGGCGAATTTCACCGGCTGGGTCACCGAATTGAACCATGTCCGCATCAACATTTCGGCAAGCTTCGGATCGCTCTCCGGCTTCCAGCTTGATGGCGCTGGTTCCGGCACTTCCTTGGGTTCCAGATCATGCACCGCCGCGCTCAGCTCCACGCCCGACATGCCGTCAATTGCGGCGTGGTGAACCTTGGATACGAGGGCAAAGCTGCCTTTGGGAATGCCGGGGATATTGTCGAGCCCCTCGACAATGTTGAACTCCCATAGCGGCTTGGTCAGGTCCATCCCCCGCGCATGCAGACGCGCGACCTGGATGCACAATTGCCGCCAGTCCCCCGGTTGCGGCAGGGCGATGTGACGGACATGATATTCGAGATCGAAATTCGCATCCTCGACCCAATAAGGATGGTCGAGGTCGAACGGCACCCGCACCAGTTTCTGGCGGAAACTGCGTGCCTTGTCCAAGCGCCCTTCGATATGCCGCAAGATATCCTTGAAGCGGACGAACCCGCCCGGCGCCGTGGACGGGTCATAAATCGCGACCGACCCGATATGCATCGGCGTGTTCGGCGTATCCAGATAGACGAAACTCGCGTCTTGCCCGCTTAGTTGCTCCATAGCCCTCTCCTGCCTTATTTTGCAGGGAAGCTATCGCGATTCTATTGCGAAGGCGAGTCCTAAGCTTTGGGGGTCTGCATGGCGACGACGAGCCCGATCATCGCCAGCGCCGCGCCTGAAATGGCGAGCAACGACCATTGATAACCTTCAAGAGCGGTCGAGATCAGCATGGCGATCACCGGAATCAGCACGCCGGTATAGGCCGCCTTGCCGGGGCCAATGTCGCGGATCAGGCGGAAATAGGCCGGGAAGGTGAGCACGGTGCCGACAATGCCAAGGTAGAGCACGCCACCCAGATAGGCCGGGCGGGGGTCAATGACCGGCGGGCCGGCGACGACGAACGCGATGATGGCGTTGATGATTGCGCCGCAGAGCATTGACCAGGCCAAAATCGTAACGGTCGGAAAGCGGGCGATGCGGGGCGTTACCTGCAGCACATTGGAAATGGAGGCGAAGCCCACGGCCGCGATGGTGAAGGACAGCCCGATAAGCACCTCCGTTCCGCCGACCGGTGCGACGCGATATTCGCGCAGCATCAGCAAGCCGACACCGGTGGTGGCAATCGCCGACCCGATGATGAACGGCCGTCCGATCGGACGCCCCAGCCACCATTTGCCGAGCAATGCATTGGGAATGATCAGCAACGCGAAAATCACGGCGACCAGACCCGAGGTAATGTGATGCTCCGCCAGATAGACGAAGTTGAAATTCAGCGAAAACTGCACCAGCCCCAGAAAAGCGGCCCAGCCCAGAAACTCCCGGTCAATACGTAAGGGCTGGCGCATGACCAGCGCCAGAAGGAACATACCGATGGACGCCACGGTAAAGCGGTAGGTCACCGACCAGCTTGACGGGACGACGCTCAATTGGTCGCGGATCACGAACCAGGTTGATCCCCAGATCAGCGACACAAACACAAAGGGGATCAGGACGCGCGGCGTCAGCAGCCCGGGTTCGGCAATGGGTTCAGGGTCGGATCGGCTCACAGGGCGGCAATCGCGCGGGCGAGCGGTGCGACATCGTCCTCTATGTGGTGCCAACTCGTAACCAGACGCGCTGCACCTTCTCCCCAGTCGTAAAAGTCAAAACCCTGCGCGCGCAAGCTGGCGGCTTCGGCGGCGGTCAGGCGAACGAAAATCTCGTTGGCTTCCACCGGATAGAGCAGACGGCCTTGCGCCGCATCGGCAATAATCGCCGCTGCCGCATTGGCCGCACGGGCGTTGGCCAGCCACAAATCATCGTCCAGCATCGCCAGCAACTGCACCGCCAGAAAGCGGCCCTTGGACTGTAGATGCCCGGCGCGCTTGCGGCGATAGCGCGCGGCGTCCGCATGGGCGGGGTCGAAATAGACCAGTGCTTCCGCACCCATGCCGCCATTTTTGGCAAAGCCGAAACTAAGCACATCGACGCCTGCACGGACGGTGACGTCGGCGGGATGGCAGCCAAGCGACGCCACTGCGTTCCCAAAACGCGCGCCGTCCATATGGAAACCGATATGGCGTGTCCGGCACAGTTCGCCCAACGCCGCCACTTCGGCAGGGCGGTAGGTCAGCCCATATTCGGTGGCGTTGGTCACCGACAGCGCCGCGGCCTGCACCTGATGCACATCGTTGCGGATCGTCCCCAGCAAATCGCCAACGGCCTGCGGCGTAACCTTCGCGCCATCGCCGTCGACCAGCATCAGCTTTGCACCGCCCGTATAAAATCCGGGCGCGCCGCATTCATCGACCTCGATATGCGCTTCGCGGTGGCAAATAATGCCCTGATGCGGTTGGCACAGCGAGGTGAGCGCAAGACAGTTGGCGGCGGTGCCGGTGGCGACCCACAGCACGGCCACGTCGCAACCAAACGTCTCGGAAAAACGGGCATCCAACTGCGCACTCCAGCGGTCGCCATCATAGGCGGTATCAATCTGGTTCGCATCGGCGATGGCCTGCATCACCTTGGGGTGAACGGGGGCCGCATTGTCAGAGAAAAAACGCATGTTTTGCGCAAGAAAGGAAATGCGCACCGGCGTCAAGCGGTTAGCGTGGCGGCGCGTGGAATCGCGGCAATCTATGGGTTCATCGACTTCTGTAAAGTCACCGTCACCCTGAACCAAGTCCAGGGTGACGGAGAGAAGAGAGGTGAACCTCCATCCACCGCAATCCGCATCGCCGACACCCTTCGCGGTTGCATCTCTTTTTTGCCAAGCTATCGGAAGCACAGGGAGCCTTTTTTGATTTCGTGCGTTTGGGTGTCTGGAGATGCGTTTTTGATCAAATCCTTGGCTGTGCTGCATCTCGCTTTTGCGACGGCCCCCGTGCTTGCCCAGAATCCGGCCGGCGCGGCTGAAACTGCGCCTGTGCCCGAAGACTCCGGCAAACCGATCATCAGCGACGAAGAATTTGACGCCGCGATTCCCAGCCTTGACGACAAGCCGCTGGAATCGGTGGAGGAATGGCAGCGCGAGCAGGACGCCCGCGATGAAACGGGCGCGAGCGAAGATGTCCGGCAGCAAACCCGGCAAACCACAGAGGAAGCCGCAAATCCGGCCTTGCGCGACGGCGACGCGGTCGAAATTCTGAGCGATCCGCCGGTCGTCGACCCTCTGTTGGATGAACCGCTGCCATCGATCGATGTGTTCGACGCCGAACCGCCGCCGCAACCCACCGAAGCGGCGGAAAATGAGAACAACCAGTCGGTGCGCTATGTGGTCAAGATCAACGGACTGGATCCGGAAGCAAGCGCCGACATTGCGGTCGACGCGGACGGAAATATCTATCGCAATAGTCTGCGCCGCTTTTACGATCTGTCCGCGCTCGGCAGAAATGGCGGGCGTGCCGACACCCGCGCCGTGATCAGCCAACGCGCGCGGGCCGACCGGCAGTTGCTGCTCGATATCCTGACCAGCGAAGGCTTTTACGACGCCGCCGTGCGCGTGGCGACCGAGCGGACCAACGCGGCGGCAGCGGAAGGCAATGGGCCCACTGCGGCAGAGCCCCTGAATGTCACCCTGAATGTTGTTCCCGGTCGGCGTTATTATCTGGGCGAAATTCGTTTCGAAACGAAAGCGGTCGAGCCTGCGGACCTGATCACCAGCAATTTCGTGCCCAAAAGCGGCGATCCCATTGTTGCCGACACGATTCTGGCCGCCGAAGCCAATATTTCGATCAAGCTGCCTGAAAGTGGCTATCCCTTCGCAACCGTCGGACAGCGCGACATATTGCTCGATAGCGAAAAGGGGCTCGGGGAATATACCCTTCCAATCGATCCCGGTGCGCGCAGCGTGTTCGGGCAGATCAAGAGCGAGGGCACCGAAGCCTTTGACGCCGAACATGTCGCCATATTGCGGCGCTTCAAGACAGGCGATCTGTACGACAGCCGCAAGGTCGATGATCTGCGTGCTGCACTGGTTGCCACCGGATTGCTCTCGACCGTGTCGGTCGAACCTGTGCCCGGCGAGGGGATGGCTCCCGACGGCACGCCCTATGCGGATTTGCTTGTCCGGCAAGAGGCAGGGCCTGCGCGCACCCTGGCGATCAGTGCCGGTTATGGCACCGGCCAGGGCCCTCGGGTCGAAGGAAGCTGGACCCATCGGAATCTGTTCCCACCCGAAGGGTCGCTGACCGCGGCGGGGGTGTTGGGAACACAAGAACAAGCCGCGAGCGTTGCGTTTTCCCGCGCCAATGCCGGAAAGCGCGACCGCACCTTTGAAATGTCCTTGTCGGCGTTGCACAGCAATTATGACGCGTTTGAAGCCTATACCGGACGGATCGCCGCCTTTTACAGCTATGCCTCGACACCGATCTGGCAGAAGAAATTTACTTGGTCGGCGGGTCTCGAAATATTGGCCACATCGGAAGACCAGTTTGACGTGGCGCGCGGCCTTCGCAACCGGCGCATCTATTATGTCGTGGCGCTGCCGGGGCAGGTCGGTTTTGACCGGTCGGACGATTTGCTGAACCCGACCAAAGGCTATCGCCTGAATTTGCGGCTGTCCCCCGAAGCATCGCTGGGTGGCGGAAAGCGGATTTACGCCCGCGCTATCCTCGACGGGTCCTATTATTATTCGCCGACCGACAGCCTTGTATTGGCCGCGCGCGGGCGCGTCGGTACGATCAGCGGAACCGGACGCGATGATCTGGCGCCCTCGCGGCGTTTCTATGGCGGTGGCGGCGGGTCGGTGCGTGGCTTCGGCTATCAGCAACTGGGACCGAAGGACTTGAACGGCGACCCCATTGGCGGGCGCAGCATGAACGAAGCCGCGCTGGAGGCACGCTACCGTTTCGGCAATTTCGGTGTCGCGGGCTTTGTCGACGCCGGGCAGGTTTATGAAAGCAGCATTCCCAAATTTGACGACTGGCGCTTCGGCCTTGGCATTGGCGGGCGCTTCTACACCAATTTCGGACCGGTCCGGCTGGATCTGGCGACACCGCTGAACCGGAAACAGGGCGAATCCAAGATCAGCGTCTATGTCTCGATAGGGCAGGCGTTTTGACGCTCGGCAGTCGCCTCGCAATTGGTGGCGCAGCCCTGTTGGGCGTGCTGCTGGCCGTGCTGTTTGGCGCTTATGTCTGGCTGGATACGCAATCGGGCCGTGCTTTCGTCGCGCGGCAGGTGGCCGCAGTTGCGCTTGAAAACGGGCTGAATATCCGGATCGGGAAGATTGACGGATCGATTTATGGCGGCGCGGTGCTGCGCGATGTGCAATTTCGCGACCCGAAGGGTGCCTTTGCGTGGTCCCCCGAAATCCGGCTCGACTTGCATCCCTTCGCCTATCTGACGGGTGTCGTTGATGTCGATGCGCTGACCGCGCGCGAACTGAATGTGGCGCGGATGCCGGCGTTCAATGTCGTTCCCGACCGGGGCGATCCGTTGCTGCCCGATCTCGATATCCGGATCGACCGGTTACGGGTGGACCGCATCGTCTTTGCCAAAGCGATTACTGGCGAAGAACAGGTTGCAAGTTTTTACGGCAAGGCGCGGATTGCCGACCGGCGTGCGGTGGTCGAGGCGACCGCAGGATCGGCGCAAGGCGACAGGCTGGCGCTCAAGCTCGATGCCGTGCCGGACGATAACCGCTTTGATGTCGACCTGAAAATTGATGCCCCTGCCAAGGGTCTGGTTGCCGGATTGATGGGACGTGATGTGCCGGTTCAGGCCGCGCTGCAAGGGCGCGGAAGCTGGCAGAAATGGGATGGCCGCCTGACCGCCAGCATGGGCGCGGAACAGGTGGCGGATGTTGCATTGACCGCGCGGGACGGGACCTTCACGGCCAAGGGCGAAACGGCCCCCGCCAAGGTGATGGCGGATAGCCTGATCGTGCGCGGGTTGTCGCCCGTTGCCCTGGTCGATCTGTCGGCCTCCTTCGACCAGCGTGTTGCGAATATCAAAGGCAGCGTGCGTTCGGCCTCCGCCGTGCTGGGTGCCAGCGGTCTGGTGGATCTGGGGCAGGGGGCGTTTGACGATCTGGCGCTGGATATCCAGCTTCTGCGTCCCGCGATTATCGGCAGCAATGTCAGCGGCACGAATGTGCGGGGGAAAGCCCTGTTGAACGGCGCCTTTGCCGCGCCGACGGTGGCCTATTCGGCGACGGCGACACGGCTCGCTTTTGACCGGACGACGTTCGAAGATGTGCGCGTCACCGGCGAGGCGCAGGGCAGGAAAGACCGCTTCCTCATTCCGGTCAATGCCGTTGCGCGGCGCGTGACGGGCATCAACCAGATTGCGGGCGGGCTGCTGACCAATGTCAAAATGAATGGCGACATCGCCATCGCTAATGGACGCCTGCTGTCCGACAATATGAAAATCCGGTCCGACCGGATCAATGCGACCGCGCTGATCGTTGGGGACATTGGCAAGGGTTTCTACACCGGCGCGCTGAACGGCAAGGTGGACGGGTTTGAAGTGAGCTCGGTCGGGCTGTTCAACATGGTCGCCGATGTCGATCTCGAAACCACCTTGGGGCGCGGCTATGCGCTGGTCGGCACGGTCAAGGCGCGGTCGACCAAATTGTTCAGCCCCGGTGTGCAGAAATTCCTCGGCGGGCTGATGTTCGTCAATGCGGGCATCCGCTACGGCACCGACGGCGTGCTGCGCATCACACGGGCAAGCGTGGTCGCGCCGCAATTCCGGTTGAACAGCGGCAACGGAACCTATGTGACCGAGGGTGGCCGCGTTGTGTTCAACGGCGCGGGCTATTCCAACCAATATGGTCCTGTGGCGGTGCAACTGACCGGCACATTCGAGCGCCCCGTGGCCCGTGTCACCGCGTCGCGGCCGGGCTTTGGCGTCGGCCTGTCCAATGTGGTCGGGCTGGTGACCCGCAGCGCGAAAGGCTATGCGATCACGCTGACCGGCGCGACGGACTATGGGCCGATCAGCGGGGATATCGACGTGCTGTCAGGCAACGGACCGCTCACCATCGACATATTGCGCGGCGATTTTGCAGGCATTGGCCTGACCGGCCGGGTGCAGCAGGCGGCGTCGGGTCCGTTCCTGGGAACGCTGAACGGCGCGGGCGCAGGCTTTGACGGCACCATCGCGCTGTCGGCTGAGGGCCAGTACCAGCGCGCCTTAGTCGATGCGGTCGCAACCAACGCCGAACTTACCGGCGGGGAGCAGACGCTCGCCATCGGGCGCGGGGCCATCAAGGCCGACATCATACTTTACGACAGCCCGCAGATCGTCGCCGACGTGCAGGTCCAAAATGCGCTGCTCAACGATATCGAACTGGCCGCGGCGCGGGCGAAGGTCGACTATCGCGGCGGCACCGGCACCGCCAAGATCCTCGCCGAAGGACGCAGCCAGGTGCCCTTCCGCATCGCCGCCAACGCCGACCTAACGCCCGAACTATGGCGCATCGCGGCGAAGGGCCGGGCCAACAGCATCGATTTTTCGACCGAAGGCCCCTTACGCATCGTGCCTAGGCGCGATGAATATGAAATCAAGCTGTCCACCATCCGCGTCGCCAACGGCACGGTGAAGCTGGCCGGCAGCTATGGCGATGGGCTGGAGCTGCAATCGCGGCTCGACAATGTGAACATCGCGGTCATCAATCCCTTCCTGCCGGGGCTCGGCATCCGGGGCCGCGCGACGGGTAGCATCGACTGGTCGCAAGCCTCCTTCGCCGCCTTACCCCGCGCCGATGCGCGGCTGGAAATCCGGCGCTTTGTCCGCAGCAATCTGGGGTCGCGGTCGCAGCCGGTGGACATCAGCCTCGTCGGCCGCCTGCTGCCCGATGGCGGCAACGCCCGCGCGATCATCCGCCGTCTGGGCGCCGCAGTGGGCCGCATGCAGATCGACCTCACCCCCTTGCCGCCGGGCAATGCCAGTTGGACCGAGCGCCTGCTCGCCGCGCCGTTGTCGGGCGGCATCCGCTATAATGGCCCTGCCGACACGCTCTTCTCCCTCGCCGCGCTGGCGGACCAGAGCCTTGATGGCAATATCGGCGTCGCAGCGGATTTCTCCGGCCGCGTGCAGACCCCGCGCCTGACCGGCGTCGTGCGCGCCAACGACCTGATTTACGAAAATGACGTCTACGGCACGCGCCTTACCAAGCTGCGGGTACGCGGGCTGTTCACCAACGACCAGCTGGAGGTGACCGAACTGTCCGCCATGGCGGGCAAGGGGACCGTTACCGGTAAGGGCTTTGTCAATCTGAGCTCCGAAAAGGGCTTCCCCCTGCAACTCGACCTCGACCTCAACCAGGCCCGCGTCGCGCGCAGCGAGCTGATAACCACCACCGCGACGGGGCAGATCAGCGTCACCAACACCCCCGACGGCGACGCGCTGATCAGCGGGACGTTGCGCCTGCCCGAAACCCGTTTCAAGATCATCCGACAGGGTGCCGCCTCGGTCGCCACCCTGACCGGCGTACGGCGCAAGGCGGCGTCGGGCCGTCCGCGTGTATCGGGCGATGCCGACCCGATCAGCACGCTGTCGAGCAATTGGAAACTCGACATCAAACTGACCGCACCGGATGAACTTTATGTCAGCGGCATGGGGCTGGAGTCCGAATGGGGCGCCAACCTGCGCGTCACCGGCACCAGCAACGCGCCGCGCATGTCGGGCGAGATGGAACTGGTGCGCGGCACGCTCGGTTTTGCCGGACGCTCGTTCGAGCTGGAAAATGGCCGGATCAGCTTCAACGGTGGCCCTGCCACCAACCCGTCCATCCGCATCGCGGCGGCCAGCGAGGTCGACGGCACGACGGTGCGCGTCAATATCCGTGGCACCGGCCAGAACCCCGATATCAGCTTCAGCTCTACCCCCGCCTTGCCGCAGGACGAGATCATGGCGCGCATCCTGTTCGGCAATTCGATCGGCGAATTGAGCGCGATACAGGCGGTGCAGCTTGCCGCATCGCTCAACAATTTGCGCGGCGGATCGGGCGGGCTCAATCCGCTCAGCGTGCTGCAATCGGCCACCGGCCTCAACCGCCTGCGCATATTGGGCGCGGATCAGGCGACAGGCCGCGAAATGGCCGTGGCGTTCGGCCAATATATCACCAATGATGTCTATGTCGAAATCGTCACCGATGCGCGGGGCTATACCGCGACACAGCTGGAGATCAGCCTAACGCCTGCGCTTTCGGTGTTGAGCCAGATCGGCACCACCGGTACATCCAACGTCAACGTCCGCTACAAAAAGGATTATTGATGCGCGCGCTCTGCATTCTCCTGCTGCTCGGCGCCTGCCAACAGGATTTCGACAGCCAATATGCCGAGACCGAGAAAAAGGTGAAGGCGGCAGAGGCAAAGATCGATGCGGCGCGGGCAAAGCAGGAAAAGCAGGAGGCGGGGGAGCAGCGTTGAGGGGTAAAGGATTACAAACGACTCAAACGCTAGGCCACTAAATGTCTAACCTAAAACAACAAAAGCCCCGCTGGTAACAGCGAGGCTTGTGAAACTCTGTTTTATTGGGGAAAGTTGGTTGCGGGAGTAGGATTTGAACCTACGACCTTCAGGTTATGAGCCTGACGAGCTACCGGGCTGCTCCATCCCGCGCTACCAACATGATCGACGCCAAAGCATCTGACCAAAAACGAAAAAAGGCGGACACTATCGAATTTCGACAGCCGTCCGCCTTTTGAATTATGAATGGGCTTATCCAATGCACATACTTAGCAAGCGCCGGCTGCAATGCCTGGCGACGCCCTACTCTTCCAACGCTTAAGCGGTAGTACCATCGGCGCAGTTTGGTTTCACGGCCGAGTTCGGGATGGGATCGGGTGGGTCACAAACGCTATGGTCACCAAGCAATGAAGCAGGCGCTCACTAGTAAAGTGAATTTGGGTTATAATCGATGCCCGTGCAGGGAAATTATCTGGTGTGACTTTAATCATCCACAATGTTTTGACGTGGCTGAAGCTTTCAGCACTGTCATTGATGGTGGGACTTCAAGCGCGAAAAGAGTAATTAGGATTGGTTAGCTTCACGCATTACTGCGCTTCCACACCCAACCTATCAACGTAGTGGTCTACTACGACTCGATGAAATCTAATCTCGAGGGAGGCTTCCCGCTTAGATGCTTTCAGCGGTTATCCCGTCCATACATAGCTACCCTGCTGCGCGGCTGGCGCCACGACAGGTACACCAGAGGTATGTTCAACCCGGTCCTCTCGTACTAGGGTCAACTCCTCTCAAATTTCGACGCCCACGGCAGATAGGGACCAAACTGTCTCGCGACGTTCTGAACCCAGCTCACGTA